>JAZDKZ010000007.1:0-130047 GCA_043802485.1 Candidatus Aenigmatarchaeota archaeon | reverse complement strand
CTGGTCAGTGACATTGACGCTGAACCTCCATGTCTCACCCCATCCTCCGTTGCCGCTTGATGATACTGACGGAGCAGTAAGCAATGGCTTGGTCTCCAAAAGGAAGCCTCTGGCATCGGCAAGGTATGTCTGCGTGGTTGTATTGTAGTTGTGATAATCAGCAGTAATATTGAACTTTACATTGTAGTAACCAGCTGACCAACTGTTGTGGGTAGTGTTTAGAATAGTACAATTGTAATTACCATTATCTTCGTTGTTAGTTGATGAGCATATGTATTCTGTAGAACTGTTTTGATGTATAGCAGTGAAGTTTACAGTTGCATTGCTAAATGCCTGATCACAATCATTTGTAAGATTACCCCTTAACAATGTATCATTTTCACCCCTTAGATACTTTTCACCACTCGGAGCTGTAATCAATGGAACTACACTACCATAAACTGTCAAATTAAGTACAGAAGAGTTCTGGTCCGCATAACAGCCGTCTCCTAACACATAGGAAAACCAGTCTTGTAAACCAACATCATAATCACTACATGTCGGAGCAAAGTTTAGTGTTGCGTTGCCATTGACAGTTGATACAGAGCCTTCGTTTATATAATCAGTTCCATTTACAGTGATGTTATAGTAAACGGTGACGTTCGGTGTACCATTTGTACCAATACCACTGTTTCTTACAGTATCATTAGCAAAGACTTTCAAATCCAAATTACCATAAGTTCTATTCACAATTTCTCCATCACCAAACAGATGAATAAGTTCTATAGAGTTTGCAGTTACATTAGGACCTGTCGTGTTCGTCGTGTTATTAGTGTTCACTTCGTCTGACAATTCCCATTTGAACCAGTTGTTCGTTCCTATATCATTACAAGTCAAATTGTCAACAACAAATGAACACGTTTTTGGATATGGCGGAGAAAGTGATGTAATGCCTCTGTTAGTCCATGCACCGTTCGTGTATATGAATAACGTACAGTTCATATTGTCTGAATCTACATCAGTAACATTTACACTATAATTGAATGAAGTTCCCCAACCTCCGCTTGACGGAGTAACACTCTGACCGCTGTAGTTTGGTGGCGAGTTTACCAAACTAAACCAGTCAGTGTAGACAGTGCTATTCGAACTATAATACGCTGACGATTTGCTTGAGTTCAGTCTTATGTCCCATGCCCCTGGCGTTTGTAAAGTGTCGGTCCATGTGCAATTATACCAGCCGTCATATTCGTTGTTGAGGTCTGTGCAATTGAACCACGTGCTTCCACTTAAACTAGTTTCTATTGATGCATATGTTGAGTTTGCTATCAAATTTTCTGATGGACAGTCGGATGTTGTGTTGAACCTTAATGTTACTGGATTTCCGGTGAAATAATTCGAACCATATGTTGGTAATTGTATGTTGTTCTTTAATTGGCCCCAGACATAGACAGTCCAGTTAGAACTGTTGGTGGGCTTGTAACAGGAATCCTCATATGTTCCACCCCTCCACCACTGCGGCCCTGTTTCATAACTGCATGTTGCGTTAAAGCTGTAGTTTATATAACCATTGCTATCAGTTGTTTTATTTTCTCCAGTATCCCATTGGCTTTGGTTGTATGTGACGAACATCTTTGTATTAACACCGCTCCCAACATTAGCATAATTCCTGTCGATATCTTGGACCTGAAGCACAAGTTGCGTTGTGCTGTCACCTTCCCTGTTTACATTGTTTTCAGTACCAGAAATATGCTCGACAAAGACGTTGTCCCTCTCTAAGTTGAAAGTGCTGTTGGAGCTTTGGTTGGTATAGTTGAGAATGTCTGAAGCATTGAACTTAAACTCTATTCCCCTTGTATATAGACTTTCTAGATTAGAGCAAGTAAAGTTATGGCCGCTGAATGTGATTGTCTGGAAGCTTGATGTTGGGTTTGGGCAAATAGGATTTGACCCGCTTCCATCACACACGGTTGAATTGAGCATCGCCCATGAGTTGGTTCCGCTCAGGTTGAACGCCCATAAGCTAACATTCACTGCGTTGGTATCATTATCCCTCAATTCAATAGAGTAGGTCCATTTTTCTCCCCAACCACCGGTCGAACCACCCTGGGTCGATGAAACAGTTATAGTCTTAAGCTCAGGTTTGCTTGCAAGTATGAATGAATCCTGTTCTTTTTTCGTAATTGAGTTGTTGTAATAGTTTTTAGTGGCATTCATAGTAATGTTGTAAGTTCCATAGTTCCAGTCTACTCCTGCATGCGTTGTATTCAGTATGGTGCAATTATATTCTCCATCACTTTCGTTATACACGCTGCACAATGTTGGTGTTGATCTGTAAAACCCATCATTTATTTTTTCGGCTGTGAATGTTACTGTTGCATTAATGACACCCTTTCCTAAAGTGGCGGAACAGTCATCTGTTACATTACCTTTAATTAATATATTGTCTATCCTTTTCAGGAAGGTTACATTATTTTTTGGCTGTATTATATTCGCGACCAGCGGATAGGTTGTAATGTTTATTTTGAAGTCCTGGCTTGTATTATCCTGATAACAACCGTCATTCGTTATGTTAACTTTCCATTTCTGCGGTCCTATTTCAAAGGTGCAGTCGGGAGACCACGTTCTATTCATATAACTTGTGTCTGAGCCGACTGTGGAGAAAACTTCGATGAAATTGTTTAAAGTATTATTGGTCACCCAGAACTTTCCGCTCGCCTGTACTGGTGGTGACCCAATATATATGCCTCTGTTTATATCCCATATCCTTACACTTAAGATTCGTGATTCTGATATGCTCCTATTGAAAGTAGTGTTGTTTCCGTAGAAATGCTCTATTACTATATCGTCTCTGGTCAGATTAAACTGATGAATAGATGTTTCATCAGTATAACCTCTGGAATCACTCGCGTTGAACTTGTACTGCCAATATCCTATGTCATCACATATCCAATCCTTGTTGAAAGATACTGAGACATTGATTCCTGACACTGAGCTGTTACTTATGGAGTTTGCTCCTGACCAGTCGGGGCTGTGTGCAGTGCAGGTCTCGTCAGTACACTTTCTGAACCATACTGTGACTGTGTTAGTGTCAAGGTCCTCGTCAGTGAAATTAACAGTGAAGGTGTATGTGGAACCCCATCCAGACTCTTCCGGACTGACGCTCTCGTTCTGTATCACGGGCTCTGTCTCTATGAAGAAGGCGTCCGTCTCGTTCATGTCCCCGTAGTTATGATCATCTTTTGTGGTGTTGACCCTTATCTTGTAGTATCTTGCCGGCATGAGGAAAGGCGAGCTGGTGTTGAAGGTGCAGTTATAGAAGCCTGTGTCAGTCTCGTTCTCAATGGACGAGCAGCCATATTCGCTGGCGCCTTGTATTGATGTCATGTTTATTGTTTTTATGTTTATCGGTGTCTGGCAATCGTCTGTTGTGTTCGTTCTTATAGTTACGTTGCTGCCGCGCAGGAAGGTCTGGCTTCCTATAGGTTCTATCACTGTTGATAAAATATCTCCGTATATCTTCATGCTGAAGTTTGATGTCGTGTTCGTGTCTTCGTAGCAGTAATCGCTGGTTCCAGCTATCCATGTTTGGTTGCCTACATCATAGAAGGGTGCGCTGCAGTTCGGATTAAAGATGTAAGACGCATAACCAGTGTTGTTCGTATTGACAACGTTACCGGAATCCCAGACGCTGCCGTCAGTAGTAACCCAGACCGTTACATTAGTGTTGTTGGGCTGCTCGTTCTTTATAGTGTCGTTGACCAACAGCACCATTGTTGTTGTCTGGTCACTGCTCCTGTTAACATAATAGTTAGGATAGCCACCTTCTGAAATCTGCGTGACAGTTACAGTGTCCTTTCCTATGTTAGGGCCGCTTGTGGTCCCAAGGGTTTCTGAGGTGTTTATGACGTTGTAAGTGTCGTTGATTATGAAGTAGTAGCTTCCAGTTCCCTGGTCCTGGCAGTTGAAGTTATTTACTGAAATAGAGCAGTTGTCAGGTGTTGTTATTGTGTCTATTCCCTTGTAGACCCAGGTACCGTTGGTGTTGGTATAGAGCATACAGGACGCAGTGTCGTTCTCAGAGTCGTTGACTGTTATGTTGTAGGTATAGGTTGTTCCCCAACCACCGCTTGACGGATTAACCGTTGGGTCTGTGCCTGTGGCATTGAGGTTGTCTAGGTAGAGCCAATTTGAATAGCTGGTAAAGTTGCTGTAATAGTCAGAATTACTTGCGCTTATGTTAACTGTCCAGTTGCCTTCAGGCTCTCCTGTCGAGTCCCAGGTGCAGTTGTAGTTTCCTGACAAGGCGCCTTCCTGCGGCGACGCGCAGCTGGACTCGTTGCCATAGTTGTTCAATTCTACCGTGTTGCTCACGCTTGTTATGTTGCCCTCGTTGCTGCAGTCAGAATAGACGTTCCATTTCAAAGTCACGTTGTCCGTGACGTTGAAGATGTCGTATTGCATCGGTTCATAAAGGCTGGACTTGAGCTGTCCTCTCAAAACATAGGTGTTTGCGGTTTGACCTGTAGCAGTATCCGCGTAACAACCATTGCCACTTATCCCAACATACCAATATTCTGTCCCGACCTCATAAGTACAGTTTGGATCAAAGCCATGACTCATGTGGCCCGTGGTATTTGTCTGAACGCTGTGGCCCTCATCATAAGTTGGTGCAGAATTATAACTGAACCAGAAATTACCGTCTACAACTTCTTGAGAATTGTTTACGGATTCGTTGTTTCTATCGCTATCGTTCACAATGACTGTAAACGTCCTTGTCTCGGTTTCTCTGTTTATTATTCCTCCGCCTTGAATAATTGTGAATGTTACATTGTCTTTCTGGAACGTTGCGGAAAAATTAGACGTTTCATCACTTAATCCGTAATCATCGCTGGCATTGAACTTGAAGTTGATATCAGGTCCATTTGTGTAGTCATTACAATTGAACTGAGGATAAAAGTTAAATGATGTCGGGTTTGTACAAAGTCCGCTTGAACAAATTTGTGATGCTACATAAGTCCACTCGCCACCACCAACACTCTTCCACAGACTTATATTTACGTTGTCTCCAGTGTCCGTGTCATGCACAGAAAGATTTATCGTATAGTTGAATCCCCAACCTTCAGTATCGGGTGTTATACTTTCATTTGATAGCTCTGGGTATTTTCTTATTTCAAAGGCATTTTGTTCTACAGTATAATCATCATAATAATATGATTTGCTAGAGTTCATTGTTATGTTGTATATACCAACTCCTAGAGACCCCGTATCTAAAGAACAGTTGTACGTACCATTTCCTACATTGTTTGCAGGTTCTGGGCTGCATGACCATCCACCTGACCTGAAAACAACACTGCCGGCATTGGTTATGTATTCGCACTCGTCTCTCAGTTCTCCTATTATATGTATGTTATCGCCTATCGAGAACACCGTCTGTCCTGTTGGATATATTACAGTGCCGTTAAGGGTCGAGTTTATATTTACAGTATAGTTAGCAGAACTACCTGTGGTGTAAGCATTAGTCTGGTCAAAGGCGACTCTCCACCACTGCCTGCCTGTTTTATAAAATGGAGATGGACAGCCAGGATTAAAGTAGTAATCACCATAACCGGTGGTAATATCTGTTGTATTTAGGACTGAGGAATCCCATACAGAACCGTCAAGTGTTACATAGAATTTAACTTGTACGCCGCCAATCTCTCCGTCATCGAACGCGTCTACTAACTTTACTTGAAGCAACGTTTTGTTTGTGCCTATTCTACTTACATTGGAATTGTTACCTTGAATTATATTGAAATAAACATTTCTCCTCGTGACATTGAAAGTTTTCACTGTTGTGTTGTTGGAACCTCCGTAAAGGTCTGACACGTTGAAGAACCACTCGTAGTTACCTATATGACCGGGTATGTTGCTGATCCAGCTTGCGCTCTTCTGCTGGTTGTTGCAGTCTTCGCATGTTTGTGATGTTGGAGAACCCTTTGCTGTAAAATTAGACGCAGGGCTACAAATGAAATCTGGGTTGTTTGTCGTGTTGCCTCCAGTGCATCTTATCCACAGAGTGAGATTAGCTGTATCATCATCGTCAGTGACTGCTGTGTAGAAATCGAATGTTGTTCCCCAGGCTGCGGTTTCAGCAGAGACATACTCGTTCGTGAGCAACGGGTCCACCTCGTGATGGAAAGCATTTGAAGTTGTCGTGTTGTGTGGGTTGTAAAGGCTTCTGGAAGAGTTTATGGTTATTGAATAATTCCCGCCGGGCGTTCCTGTAACGTTGTGGGTGGCATTGTAGAATGTTATGTTGTTGTTTGCAGGATTCGGATAAGCATAGTAGGTAAACGCTTCATGAGAGAGCTTGAAAGTGACGTTCGCGTCTATTATAGAGTCGTCGTTGCAGTCGCTCGTTATGTTGCCTAACAGGGTTATGTTGTTGGGGTCGTACGCCACTTCGCCTGCAGGTCCTATGATCGAGTTAGATAGGTCGCCTTTTATTGTCAAGGAATAGTTGGAGCTGTTGGTGTCGACATAGCAGGTATCGTTCAAAACGCCGGCCATCCATTTCTGAGAGTTGCTTACATTGTACCTTGGAGTGCAGTTAGGATTGAAAGTGTAGTTCATATAGCTTGAGGAATTTGTCGTTCTGTTGGCGCTTCCTACATCCCATGCGTTTTCATCATAAGTTACCCAGAATCTTCCAGCGGTCACGTTCGAGGTTACTAAGACGCCTCTTGTCGTATCGTTAATCATAATCGCAAGGAATACGTTCTGGTTCCCGCTCCTATTAACGGTTCCCTCATTCCCTACCACACTTAAGAACTGTATGTTATCCTTAGTTACATTAAAATCATAAGGACCATCATCTAGAGAATCTTTGTTTGCTGTGCTGGAGTTGTCGCTTGCGTTGAATTTGAAGTATCTTGTGCCTTGTTCCTGGCAGCTGTAATCATTTTTGATAAAGTACATTGTTGTCGAGCTGGCTTCTGTGCATTCGTCGGCGCAAGTCTGATTGTCTATCAAGCTCCATGCGACTCCGTCAGGCGATTCCCAGAAAAACACGGTAACGTTCTGTAACGGGTCCTCGTCTGTCACGTCCACGCTGAAGTTGAATACAGAACCCCAGCCTCCAGGGTCTGGTGTGACGCTCGCGTTTTCTACGACAGGCGGCGTGTTTGGCGGCACTTCCATTCCGAACGCTCCCCATTTTGTGTGCGTCCCGTTGTTATGGAAGCTCACGTTGCTTGCGTTCATCCTTATTATATAAGTCCCGTTCTCGAATGCCTGAGAGTTCCATAGACAGTTGTAGACGCCGTTGCCGAAGTATGTCACATCAAAACAAAAAGTATCTGCCTGAGGCGGGTACGTAGAGTTCTTGTAGATTTCAAAGGTAACATTTATTCCGGTTTCGTTTGATATCGGGTTATCACAATCGTCCTCGACATAACCTGTGATGTTCACAGTGTCCCCTGTGAAGAATATGTCTGTTATTCCAGTCGAATTGTATGTGTTAACGTTCTTTGGTTCCAAATCTCCGTATATTGATATGTTGAATATGCTTGAATTAGCGTTGTTGTAGTTGGAATCTCCATAGACATATCCAAACCAATTCTGTGTGCCGTTCGAATAGGTGCAGTCTGGGTTGAAGCTCACGTTAGAATAACCAGTTCCGTTCGTGGAATTGGAACCGTATGTTTTGTAATTGATGCTGTTATTCGTGACATTGAAGTATACTGTGGTATATGGATTGGTTGCTGACTGGTTTCTTACAGTGTCGTTAACATAAACAATAAACATTTGTGATTGGTATCCACTTCTGTTGACTATTTCATTGTTCCCTAGATTATGTGTTATGTTTATGCTGTCCTTGACCACAGACACGATGTCGTTTCCAGAAGTCTCCTCTCCGTCCAGTTCGAACTTGAAGAACCATGTTCCCTGGTCGTCGTATGTAAAGTTCCTAAGCCAGAAGACCGTCTGGTTAACGCAATCTGGATAGATGCAATCTACTGGCGTCTGGTTAAGGCATACAGAACCGCTGCATGACAGGGTAAACTCAGGAGATCCCTTGTTCATGTATAACAGCACAGGATAGCTTGTATCTGGGTCGCCTGAAGAAACCTTTGTGGTAAAGTTCCAGTTAAGATAACCCCAGCCTTGCGTTGTAGGCGTTCCTGAAACGTTTTCTATTTTATAAACAGGTTTCAGATAGAACAGACCAGGACTCCCGTAATTTACACTAAAGTTATTGTAATGATAGGATTTGTTCGCCTGCATCGTTGTGTTGTACCATCCTCTGGTCGTCTCTATGGTGGTCTGCCAGCTGCACTCAAATACGTTCTCACCAATCTTCTGAACGTCGCTACATTCTGCGCTATATGTTGTGGAATTGTTGGCATAGAAGGTCACGTTGGGCACTAAAGAGTTGTCACAGTCGTCATACGTAAAACCTTGGAATAGTATTGAATCTTCCTGAGTAAAGTTTTGGAGACCATTCGGCCTGTTGAATGTAAGATTTATGCTTCCCATCACAGACAGGTTCAGATATACACCTGAAGTATTAGTGCTATTTGTCTCATAACAAGAGTCGCCGACCTCAACTTTCCAAAGCTGGTCTCCTACCAGATTCTTTGGTGAACAACCCGGGTTGAAGTAATAGTGGACATAACCGCTGCTGTTGCTAAAGTTTTCAACACCTGTGCTAGGCCAGCTGCCTGTCGATTGGTCCAAAGTAACGTAGAATGTCCCGTTAAAGTTCGAAAGGTATGTGCCGTTGCCGTCTCTCAATCTTAAATATAACATATCAGTCTGGTTAGCACTCCTGTTAGCTATTGAGTTGTTTCCATAGAAATCTTCGAATATGACAGCGTCCTTGTTTATAGTATAGTTCCTTTGCAGGGACTCTGCCGTGGTATTAGTGTTGTTCAGGCTGTCGCTTACATTGAACTTGTAATACCATGTTCCTTTGTCGCCGCACGTGTAATTTATCAGGAAGCTGAAATTCTCCCAGTTTCCTATATCAGTGTAATTATCAGAGTGGACAAGATTCCAAGGACCTACAATGTTCGAGGCTTTCCACATGCTTACATTGGCCGTGTCGTTCGCATCATAGACAGAGACGTTGAACGTTCTCTGGTCTCCCCATCCGCCTGTTATAATGTCAACTGTCTCGTTCTCTATTAAAGGAACGTGCGTCTGGGTTGTCACATTGTAATAACCTGACGTGTTAATCTTGTAGCATCCCTCGCTGGTTGAGGTGAAGGCCGTCCAGTTCTGCTTCACCGAGGCGAAGGTCTGGTCAGGCAGGAAGTAGTAGTGGACGTAACCGGTCGAGTTGGTGCTGTTCCCGCCTACCGTGTAGAAGCTACTGCCGAAGCCCTGCTTGGTAACGTTGAAGGCTATTGTTGCTGATGGATTCATCAGATAACTCGAAGAGTTATCGATATCATATACTCTTACAACGAATAATGTGGGATCAGTCGTGCTGGCGTTGGTCTCATTACCTGAAATGTATTCTATGCCAATGTTGTTCATCTCTATGTTGAACGTCCTGCTGTCCCCCACATAGTCGCCAGCTCCCAGGGACGTCTCGTAGCTGTTGCTCTCCGTGTCGGTTGCATTGAACTTGAATGACACACCATTGGCTTTGTCCGAGCATGTGTAGTTCTTTATCCACCACAGCGTCTTGTTAGAACAGTTCTCACATTGTTGTAAGGAACCAATCTGAGTCCATGGCTCGCTTCCGTCATCAGACTCCCACAAATATACAGTGACATTATCTCCCAGATTATCCGTGACATTGACGGTGAAGTTAAAGTTCTTCACCCATCCGTCAGCCCTGGGGTTGACGTCAGCCCCGTTCAGGTCTGGTATGGACCTTATCTCGAACGCATCCTGCTCAAAGTCCGTGCCATTGTTGTATGAGTTGTTCCAGGATATCATCGTAACATTGTAGAGGCTCACGTCATTTCCGGTCGAGTCCCAGTTGCAAGAGTATACGTTGCCTGTCAGGTTTCCCGGTGAGTCGCAGTAATATGTGCTGGAATCAGAGTCCAGCTGGAACTGGACGTTGGATCCGCTGATGTCATTTGAACACTCGTCGGACAGGTTGCCTGACAGCGATACGCTGTCACCCAGGTCATATATCGCTCCGCCTGTCGGCGACAGATAATAGGCACTAAGGTTGCCATGAACAGTCACATTGTAGCTGCTTGATTCTGCATTGGCATAACAGGTAGCGCTGGAAACATTGAACTTCCACTCCCTCTTTCCAGCAGCAAATGAACAGTTAGGATTAAAGGTGGTATTGTAATGGGTCGAGTTGTTGCCGACAGTTCCCAAAGATCCTGCCAGTTCCATCCAGGTTGTACTGTTTATCTTTGCATATGCGTGGACATTTCCAAGAGGAACGTCAGTCACATACTGGTTCTTGACCGTGTCCAGTACTCTTACAATGAAGCTAGTCTCATAGTTTGACATCGAGTCGCTCCTGTTGACGTTGGACTCGTTGCCAGAGCCGTAGACAATGGAGATAGTGTCAGCTGTAACAGAAAAGCCTGCCGGTGATAACGAATTGTTTGATGCTCCTGTGTCTGAAGTCGCGTTGAACTTGTACTGCCATGAATCGATGTTGGCGCAGTCATAGCTCTTCGAGAACTCAAAGTAGGTGTTGTCGCAGTTTGTACAGTAGCTCTGATTATCAAGCCAGCTGTGCGTCGAGTTATACAAATACAAGTAAACCGTTACGTTCTCGTCATCAGAAGCAGTAACGTTTACTGAGAAGTTGAACGGTGAGTAACCATAGCTACCACCGCCGTCCGGGTCAATGTCCAAATCCTCCAGCAGTATGGGGCTTCTCAGGTAGAAGGCATTGGTCTGAGAGGCAGTGCCGTTGTGGAAGTTGCTGTCATACGATATCATGGTGACATTGTACCAGCCGGTCGATTTGCCTGCGCTGTTCCAGCTGCAGTTGAAAATGCCGTTTCCTTGGTGCAGGGCGCTGCAAGTAAAGGCATGTGTTCCGTTGGTGATGTTATAGTCAACACTGGCTCCTGTAGCAGCGCCGCACGAACCGTCCTGCAATACCGTTCCGTTGAGATGTATGTCAGAGCCGACGGTAAAGTTTTGCGTTCCCAGGGGTTGTTGTAATGTGTTTGACAATGTTCCCATCAAGGTAAACAGAACGTTGCCAGTAACATTGTCTTTCAAACCTGGCGGGCAGTTGGAACCATACGAGCCTCCCTTCCAATAGTGGTTGCCAAGGACATAGGTCTCCTCGCATCCCCACTGGATAGGTCCCATTGACCTGTTTATCTGGCCCGACATGTTAGAGTATCTGGTGGGTGCGTCTACATCGCTTTCCCACGTTGCGACGTCGGAAGTCGTCAGCCATATCTTTCCTTCTGCGTCCAAAGGATATGAAGCGTTCTCGGTGTCATACAGCTCGACAATAAAGTAAGTAGTGCTAGTCCTGTTTATCATAGCGCTGCCTATTGGTGTCTGATTAGTTACAGAAACATTGTCATTTGCTATTGTAAAGGAAGCTGATATTTCGTGGGCGTTGCTTTCCTCGTCGGTTGCATTGAATTTGTAATCAACTGTGCCTACGAAAGAACAGTTGTACTCTATATCAGTCCAATTAACGTTAGTGTTATTACAATCAGTGCACCACTTGGCACCGTTTATCTGCTCCCACAAACTTCCAGTCCCTCCAGGACTTCTATGCCACAGTTTGACAGTAACATTGTCAGCCAGATCGTCTGTCACATTGACAGAAAAGTTCCTGTCGTTTGCCCAGCCGCCTGAAGAAGGCGTGACAGTTTGACTAGACAATACAGGGTCCAATTTTAAATAGAAATGTCCGATACCCTGTTCGGATTTTGTAGTTATGTTTGAATAGTAGAAGCTCTTCGTCGCGTTGATAGTGGCGTTGTACCAGCCTTCCCTTGCTCCTGTTGAAGACCAACCTCCTGGGGTTTCAGCGCAAGCATAATAACCTGTAACAGGGCTGGTCACGACAGAGCACTCGTCGTTGAACAGGGCATTGGTTGCATTGTACCTGACAGTTGTAGTACCAAGCTCTACCTGGCAGTCGTCCCATATGGAGGCCTCAAACCTAACCTGGTCGCCAATCGTTTTGTTGTCAGTCTGCGGCCAGAGGAATGATATGTTGAAATCGCCCATCACTGTCAGGTTCAGAGCGAAACCTGCGCTGTCAGTGTCGTTGACCTGATAGCACGTGTACTCGTTAGGAGCAACAGCAACCTTCCAGTTCTGATGACCTACATCATACCTTGGGTCAGTACACGTCGGGTTGAAAGAGTAGTTCGCGAAACCATCAGAGTCCACGAGAATGCTGTTTCCGCTGTCATAGACATAGCTGTTGGTCTCTATGTAATATGTTACATTGAGACCTTCGAGCAGAGTGTTGTTGCCGTCCTTGAATCTGACAGAAAGGTCGTCTTCCTGTCCGTCTTTTCTGTTGGCTGTCGTGTTGTTTCCTGATATGTACTCTATTATCACGTCGTCCTTTGTTATTGTGAAGCTTTGGGAGGTGGTGAGATTCTTGGAGCCGTTGTAGTTCGTGGTGTTGAAGAAGAAATACTTGGTCCCTATATCAGAGCAGTCGAACCTTTTGCTAAAGTTCAGGGTCTGCCAAGCGCTGCCTCCTATGGTGTAGTTCTTCTGTCCCAACAGCGTCCAAGGCCCGTCAGAACTGTTGCTAATCCAAAGGAAGACAGTCGCGTTGTTAATTCCTGTGGTGTTAACGGTGACATTGAAGGTGAAGTTGCCTCCGCCCCAGCTTCCTGAAGACGGGTATTTTGTCACGTTCTCCAGGAATATTTTGACGTCGGTCAGCAGAACGTTGAAGCTGTCGGTTCCTGAAGTTTCATAATCTACTTCCAACGTGTCGCTGTTGTTCATCTGGAACTTGTAGAACCATGTTCCTGCGTCGCTTTCGGTAAAGTTGGCGTGCCAGAAATAAGTCTGGTTGACGCAGTGCGTACAGTTGGTTGCTGTCATGTTGGAGCATTCTGCCAGAACGTCCTCACAATTCTGCCATGCCTCTGAACCTTTCTTCAGCTGCAATACGATGGTCTCGTTGTTATAGTCTCCTGATGTCGCGTTGACGGAAAAGTTCCAGTTTTCATGGTCCCAAAGATCCGACATAGGTGATACAGACTTGCCGCTGAACTCCCTGAACGGTATCACGTAGAAGAGCCAACCCCTGCCAGCATCTTCCAGCGTCTGGTTTAGGTAATAGTTGGTTCTGTTGACAAACATTGAGCCGTTGTACGCCTGCGTTGGTGTGTTTATATTGGTCTGCCAGTTGCACTGGTATGCGTTGGCACCTATTATTGTGGACTGGCCACAGTCGAAGCCGTACGTTGTGCTGTTGTTCGCATAGTACTTTATCTCCTCATAGCCTGGTGTGACATTGAGTTTCAATGCGTCGTCACAGTCGTCGTAGCTGTAACCAAGGAAGGTTATTGGACTTAATTGAGTAACGTTAGCCGTGCCGTCCGGGTTGGTTATTGTTATTAATATATTTCCTTTAACTGAAAGGTTCCTGTAAATATAATCAGAGCTAGTGTTTTGGTAATAGCAGCTCAGCTCTGAGTCGTTCAGCTGGGCCCTCCATTGCTGCTCTCCGACTCGGAATTTAGGAGCACCATCGTAATCTTCCAGGCAGGTCGGGTCGAAATAGAAGTTGGCATGACCTGTGCTGTTAGTTCCGTTGACAAAACTCTCGTCAGAATAGTAGGTCTGGGACGTGTTGGCGGATGTGACGTAATACTTTATTGGGAAATTGGACATGTAGGTTCCGTTGGCGTTTGTGGCTCGGAAGACAAGAAGGTCTGTCTGCGATCCTGCCCTGTTGGCGGTTGTGTTATAACCAACACTATAATCCAGATATATGGTGTCCTTTGTTATCGTGAAGCTCTGCGGTGTTGTCGAGTTTACTGACATATTGTAGTTAGTCGTGTTGAAGAAGAACCATTTGGTTCCAATGTCACCGCAGCCGAAATAATTTGTAAAGTTCAGGGTCTGCCATGTACTGCCAGGTATGGTATAATTTTCCTGTCCTATCAATGTCCATGGGCCGCCAGAACTGTTCCCAACCCACAGGAACACGGTAGCATTGTTCACCCCTGTGGTGTTCACGGTGACATTGAAGGTGAAAGGAGTGCCTCCCCACTGTGCTGATGGGGGGGTCTGCGTCACGTCCTCCAGGAATATCTTTATTTCCGGGACAGGGTCGACGTAGAAAGACTTTTCGGTCGTCTGCGTCTCTAGGTAGCCAGTTGAGTGGTTGTACATTCTGAACTGGTAGTACCATGTGCCTGTTTCTTCCGAGGTAAAGTTTCTGTACCAGTAATAAGTCTGATTGAAGCAGTTGACGCACTCTATTGTCGTCTGGTTAAGGCATGATGTACATTTTGAATAGCCTCCTGTTGCAGGCCTGAGGTAAAGCGTTATGTTCATCTGGTCCGTGTTGCCTGACGTCGCGTTGACGGAAAAGTTCCAGTTGTTGTAGCTGTAATAAGCAGAGCTCGGGTCAACAGTTTCATTGAAGAAGCCTCTGTAAGGATCTAGATAGAATAGGTCTTGGTCCAATGAATACCCGTTATTATGGTATGTTTTATTAGATACGACAGTGACATTGTACCAGCCGGTTGGAAACGTTATATCAGTGTCTATGGAACATTCACCAGCAGCAGATGCAATGCACCAATATTCGGTTCCGTCATGCGACATTGTTATGTTTACCGTAGAATCTATTTTTCTATCTTCACCACAATCGTCTAATACACTGACTGTGAAATCTATCGTGTCGTCTTGAGTAAAGTTTGATGTTCCGTCTGGCTCATTCAAGGTGTTATATAAACTACCCATCAAAGTAAAGTTTGATTTTTCTGTCAGGTTGTTTTTAACACAAGAGTCACTTTCTGTTCCACCACCCCAATGATGCACCCCAAGGTAGTATTGATTCGTCTCTGCACCTTCACACCAAACAGCATTAGAAAAGCTCTGTACCAAATGACCCGTATCATTAGTGCTTGTCAGGAAGCTTGTGTTCTGGTTGTATGTATAAGTAGATATCCATATCTTTCCTGATTGTCCTGCGTCATAACTCTGATTTTCGCTATCATAGACCCTGACAACAAAACTTGTTGTATCGGTTCTGTTTATTGTCACGTCAGCTGTTGGCGTAAGGTTGGTGACGGTTACATTGTCTTTTGTAGGTATGAAATATATGTTGCCATATGTATTGTAAGTATCATTCTTGTTAGAGGTTGAATCCGTTGCATTGAACTTGTAGTATTTGCCTGCGCCTAAAACGCCTAAATCATTTGAATATTCATCTGTTATTGTTCCACCAGTACAGAGGAACTTCATTGTTAAGTTGGTCATGTTGCCAGGTGTTTGGTTCGACGGGTTTGTCATATTCCTTGAACCCGCGAACATCCAGCCGGTTCCAGCGGTCTGTGTATACCATAGACTCACATTCGTCTCTTGTCTCTGAGGTTCCCACAACGCTACTGAAAAATTGAATGTGCTTCCCCATCCAGAGCTATGACTAGATTGACTACCGTTTACAACAGGATTGTCCAGTTTTGGAAACGCGTCTTCCCAGCACCATTGATATTTAATTGTAGGTATCGATATCGAACCTTTACCTGGTATATACCAATTGACCGTGTACCTTGTTACATTAAACCGGCTAGTAGAACTCAGGTTGCATGTATTTGGAGTTGCGTTTGGTGGACCACTCGGCCATCCTGACCCAGTGAGATTGTTACTGGCTCCACAGGAATCTACAGGACCATATGTATATGCACCAGTCTTATCTATTGCCATGGGAAAGAACTGCGTCGAATTGTTGCTGAATATTACAAAACCCAATCCACCAGAAGCAGGGCTTGCCGAAGCACCGTACATGTTTATCGATATATTAGCAATATAGCATCCTGTAGAAGGACCACCAGCTTGGCTACAGTTAGTGCCCACATTCCAAGTGGTGTTCGCAACTCCCCATGCAGAACCACCACCACCCTGTTGGTCAGCCCAGTTCACAGTATCTGTAGACCAGTTGCAGACAACTGCAGGGTCGTATGCAAAAGCTGTCTGATCACCAAAAGTAAATTGGAGAGTGGCATAACCAGATCTTATCATGTTGTTTGTGATATAACCTGTTTCATCACATGAATAATTCTGGATGAATAGATGTTCTATCTCTATTGAATTGTTATCTGACAAATCAGAGTAGTTGTAGACATTGCCATAAAAATCAATTAATTGGAGCGAATCCTTCAAAGATGCGTCTCCGCATCTTATATCTAGGAAACTCATCTCGTCAAAGGTTTCCAGATTGTCGGTAAGAAATTCTATCCAGCCTGCGTTGGTGGAGTTAATCGTCAGGTTCGCAGTTCCAACAGTTTCAAAGGCTACTATCCAGTTATCTCCATCTTTAAGATATGTATATGGATTCAAAACAGTGATTGATACTTCGAACAGCTGTTCGGAAAGATGCGGAACATTCCATTCCAGCCTGTCTATCAGGCCGTCCCCGTCTGAATCGACAAAGCTGACATTGTACAAAGGATCTCCTGTGACGTCTATTCTCTGCCCGTCGCTAATCCAGTAGAGCCTTATCGAATCTATAGGAGACTCTTCGATGTCAGTATAAGCCGGAACGTTGCTGTAGTGGATGGGTGAGCTGACATTGATTAGTTTTCTGTATCTGCTTATCAGATTCTCGTTCAGTACAGGAGAATCTGTATAATATTCAAGCAAATACTCCCTACTCTCACCTGCTTTGAGATTCTCTTTAATGATTTTCTTGGCTATGTTCACCAGCTTCTTCGAACCCTTCTCAGAAACTGTTATGTTGAAGGCCTCGTCAGGGATATCCAAGATAAGCTCTGCCAATGAGTCTTTGTCTTTCGGGTTAGTTAGTTTGAATTCTCTAATCCATTTGACAGGTTCTCCTATCTTTATCTCGCCCTGCTCTACCTCCAAAACCTCGAGAACAAAAGAATCAGTCCTTTTTACAACAGATTCAGCCTTTCCACCAAAAACCATCTCGTTTTCGGATGGGTTCAGATAATTTCCACCAGAGAAAACAGCCCTGGCAGTTCCGTTGAAAGGTAAGGGAAAATCAATCAGACCGTTCTTGTCAGTTGTGTCAGAATAAATAGGACTGTTGTTCAGGAAGAAATCGATTTTTTGGCCAGGAACAGCAGAGCCGTTGTCCATCAGAAGCACGGATTTTATGAGGTCGCCCTCCTTAGAAAGAGAAATAGAAGTGTTAGCCCATACCTCTATCGTGAACGAGAATTCCTGCGAAGAAGAATTGGGAATTCCCATGTAATAGCCTGTTATAGGCGTCTGGTTGGTCCAGTTCATGGTCACGTTGGTAGCGAATACCACTGCAGAGGTTATTATGACCAGCAGAGGTATCAGCAGCTGGCTCTGTCCTGTTTTGGCACTACTTTTCATATTCCATCACAACTCTTATGTCATTCAGGCCAATGTCAGTCAAATCAGTCCTAACCTCTATCTCTGATATGCAGGAACTGGCGTTCATGTCATCACATGCCTCTATGGCATTGCCAGAGACTATCTCAAAGCCCTTAGGCAGCAACCATTTCAGGTATACGTTCTTGGCAAACGTGTCTGTTGAGGCTTCGGCCCTTATCCCAATCAGTTCGCCTCTGGTTATCCTCTGGGGATACACCAACTGAACATCAAATGTCGGGTCGACAGTTCCTATGGATGTCCCATTGAGCAGGTTTTCGATGTCAATTGTTTGGTTTTGGTTGTCAGACGCGTTCGAAGCGCCTAAATCGGTCGCATTCGTTTGGTTCTCAGTTGTGTTCATGTCGTCTGTTTGGTTAGAAATGGTGACGTTTTCCGTCAAAAAAGTTGCGTTAAAAGTGGTATTTTCGCCGTTATTTTGGCTTTCTGAGCTATAGTTAGTATAATCGACAGTTCCGACAGAATCCGTTAGGTTCGGAACTGACGGCGGTTCGACAGTAATATTTCCGGTCTCATTCAGGTCAGATGTCTCATTGAAAAAGGCTGTAAGATCCGACACATTCGATGTGCTTGTCATGGGGCTTGTGTTTATGTTCGACGTGTTCGTCATGTTTAGGATGGTGTTGTTTGCGTAGGCTATGATTGCTGTCTCGCTCAGCAGGAAAGTCAGGATAACGACAGCAACCATGAGCTTTAGCTGGGTTTTCCCCCTTCTCTTCTTTTTGAGGCTTGCCACCAGCCTGTCCTCTTCTGCGTTATTCTCGACTTTCTTTTTTAGGTAGCAAAGCTTTGCCACACCGACATCTCGCTGGTAGACAACATCTGCTTTCAACAATTCATTGATGTATTTTGTACATGTGTGTCGATGCAGCCCTGTCACACTTGCCAGAGAAAGAAGCGTCAAGCCTTCAGGATTCATCCTCAAGGCTTCAATTATAGATTTTATAGGGTCCTTTTTAACCATCGACTATCACATATACAGTATTGTACAATACGTTTGGCCAAGATTTTGTAATACAAATCTTTCTGTCGATGGTATTATAGGCGACAAGAGAAGGAAACCGTCAGAAAATCGACAATACGAGAAAAAATCAATTGTCGAGAAATTTTATATATCGGGAAATGAAAGAATATATATCATGTTCAAATCTGTTTTTAGGTCGAAGAATGACGAAGAGGAAAATCTGAGGAAAATCGTCAAGCTTCTCGACATGCGTTACGCGCAGATGGCTTTAGAGATTGAGAGACTGAAGAATTTAGGCCAGAAAATCGACAGAATAGAGGCCAAAGTACTCAATATTGATGACACCATTTCTTCGACAGGTATAAAGCTGCAGCAGAGGACCATAGCCGTCAAGACCAAGGAGGCTATCAAGATGATACTGCAAAAGTACAATGAGATCACGCCTTCCCAGTTGAGTCAACTGATCAAACTGTCGAGAACAAGGTGCAACGAGTACCTGAAGCAGATGGAAGACGAAGGCATGATGCTGTCAAGGGTTGATAGTCGAAAAAAGTTCTACAGTCTTCGACAATAGGTCGACACTTTGGGAATTTTGTCATCTATAGATAGGAACAAGGCTTCTGGCGTACAAAAAACTAGAATTTGTTCAGCCATTCTATGATTTCCTGGCCCTTTGCCTTCAAAGAAGGGGAAACCAAGCTGCTTGCAGCGTCATTAAAGGCCATCTCTATGCCTTCCAATTTGATTATTACTAGCGACTTGTTGGCCCTGTTCTTCAGCAGTTCTGCCCCCAGAATCATGAAATCTATTGAAAAAAGCACTATTGTGAGCTCAAGGCTCATGTGGGTGAGCAGCTGAGCTATGCAAACTGCTATCACCAGCCCAAAGGCAGCCCAAAAATACTTCATAACACTAATTGGAAGAAAAGCTTTAAGAATCTTCTTCATCCTTGACATAGACCAGCTCGCCTAGGGAGAAAGAATCTCCATCTTTCTTGGTTTCAATGTCATTAACCTTTTCCTTCAGGCCTGCCATTGAGTCAACCATGCCGTTGCCGAACTTTATTATCTTCTCCTCCAGATCCATGGTCTTTCTGGCCATCTTGTCAAGGATATATGTAATGTCCTCTCCATGCTTCTGAAGCTTTGTCTCCAGCGTAGAATTGTTCACCTTGTCGAAGATTTCTGTGCACCTCTTGTCTATGGCGTCCAGCTTTGTGGCAACGTCCTTGCCGTTCGGGTTGCCTTTTGGGTGGTTTCTGCTGCCCAATTGCACGCTTGCTGTCAGCGTGAGAAAGTCGATTATGAGCATGATAATCAGTAATTCAAGAACCCAGTAGCCGAACAGCTGCACAACTGTCAGGAACAGCGTGAATGCTGTCACCAGGAAAAACAATTTGGATAAATTCATAAGTATTATGTGACAGAAAAAGATTTAAGCCTTAAACAATCTTCTCGTCCCACTTGCCTTCGTCAATTTCTACTAAAATATCCTTGGGTTTTTTGTCCTCGACATAGACGCCAGCGCTTACGCAGAAAGCGACAGTCTGCTTCACAGCATTCTTCAGGTCATCTGTCTTCATGCTCTCCATCTTTACCTTTGCCACCTTTACGACCTGGTCAAAAGTCAGGCTTTCCTTGAACTCCTCCTTGACTTCCTCTTTCTCGTAGACGTTGAAAGGCGCCTTTGCCAGCTTCTTGACCTTCAGCTCCTTTCTTACCAATGCTGTTATCGAAGGCGTTCCAACAGATATCTTGTAGTCTGTGGGAGAATTGACCTCTATTGTCACAGGGACCTGCAACCCTTCCATGTCCTTGGTCTTTTCGTTTATCGCTGTAATGACCTCGTTCGTGTTGAGCTTTGCTGTTGCAAGGCTCGGCCCTAGCGGCGGGCCTGCGCTGGCCTTGCCTGCCTGAACCACTGCTTTTATTGTTGTCATAATCATCATGCCTTTTCTATGGCTTCTGTCACCCTGACAGACTCGATAGGAACGGTAATAGGTATGGGTATGGCGGCTTCCAAAAGCTCTATCGTAACCTCTTCCTTTGCCTCGTCGACCCTGGTCACCTTGCCCTTTTCGTTCTTGAAAGGACCGCTTGTGACCTCGATGACGTCCCCTCTGTTGATCTTTATCTCTAACTTCTTTGTCTCCAGGAACTTTTTAATGTCGTCTATCTTTACTTCCTTTTTGATTATGCCCTTCACATGGGGCACTGCTTTCACCACTTCGTCTATGGCTTCCTCGTCCCCTTCCACGAAAACATAGCCCTTCAGCTCCCCTGGATGGAACACGGTCTTTATGTTGAGAGAGCTGCTTCTTGTCTTGCTGACAAGCGTCTCGATGACAGCGTTCTCCCTTCCGACCGTTGTTCTTACAGTATAAATCATCATTATCACAAAGCCCTAACTAAGAAATATAGTAGGAATATTAAAAAGCCTATCGAACCCAGCAAAATTATGCCAGCACCGGTTATCTTTGCCGAGCTGATGAATTCGTCCTTCTCAGGTTTTCTCGCGATGTCAATTACCCTCTTGTAGCTGGCTATCTTGCCCTTTATCCTTGAGCCTATGCCAGGCCCCTTTGGCTTGCGGACCTTTTCATGTTTAGGCTTTTCTTCAGTTTTTTGCTGTTCAGAATTTTCCATCAAAGCACCTAGAATAAAACTATGTAAAGAACATTATTTAAATGCTTTTGTTTTTACAGGAACTCTATGCCCAGTATCTTTTCTATTTGCTGCTGCTTTTCTGACGAGAAGAAATCACCTGTCCCGTATATTTGGTTCGGCTTCACGCCTGTCACGATTATCAGGGTTCTGACCATGTCACCCAATTCCTTTTCTATCTGAGCTCCCCAGATGATCTTGGCATCGTTGGATATCTTTGATGATATGGCCTCGACAATCTCCTGGCACTCTCTTATCGTAACATCGGTTCCGCCAGACACATTGACCAAAGCTCCGCATGCTCCCTCTATGTCCACGTCCAACAATGGATTGTTAAGGGCTTTCTCAACTGCCTCGACCGCCCTGTTCTCTGTGTTTGATTCGCCCAGACCGATCATGGCCAGGCCGCCGGTTGACATCACAGCCTTTATGTCTGCAAAGTCCAGGTTTACTAAACCAGGCTTTGTCACCAGCTCTGTCACGCCTTTCACAGCGTTCACCAGAATCTCGTCGCAGATTTTAAAGGCAGTAATGATAGAAACATCAGGAACAACTTCCAACAATTTGTCATTGGGTATAACAATTAAAGTATCAACATTCTTCTCCAGCTCTTCCAAGCCGAATCTCGCGTTCTCCATCCTGCATTTACCTTCCATCGTGAATGGAAGCGTGACAACGCCCACGGTCAGTAAGCCTAATTTCTTGGCAATCTCTGCAATGACAGGTGATGCGCCTGTTCCGGTTCCGCCGCCAAGGCCGCATGTGATGAACGCCATGTCAGCTCCTTGCAAGGACTCTTTGATCATTTCCCTGCTCTCCCTTGCAGCCTCGCCCCCAACTTTGGGGTCGGCTCCTGCTCCAAGGCCTCTTGTCAAATCCTTGCCGAGAAGAATCTTTTCATCAGCATCAGTATAAAGCAAATCCTGGGCATCAGTGTTGGCTGCTATTATCTCTGCTCCGACGATTCCGACCTGCATCATCCTGGAAAGCGTGTTGTTCCCTGCTCCGCCCACTCCAACAACCTTGATGACAGCCTTTCTAGTCTCCAATAATTTCCTCAAGTCCTCGTCAGTATCAGAAATCTTTTCCCTTCCGTTGATGTTCCTAAAAGCCATTAGTAAAACCCTTGTAATATGATTGGCATGTTAAATTTTTATAATTGATTGATGCTGTTATAACCCAAAATATAATTTAAATAGCTTTCGGTGCAACTTGTTCTATGCCTTTAATAGAAGAACTTGAACTGAAGAGAGTGATAAGGAAGGAAGAAAAAAAAATTATCTATTGCCCATATCCTCCTCTTGAATATAATACCGCTATCTCCGAGTTATTGAGAACTAAGAAAGGTCAAGGCCTGATACAGGCTATTAATACGCAATATGATTTTTTGTTGACAGGTGGAGAAGGTGCGGTCTGTCCTTATAGCGATGTGATTAAAAGCCTTGGGAACGTTTCTGGTGAAGAAATAGATGACAATGTGTGCAGAAAAATCTGCGAACACTATAAAACGGTCAGTAAAAATGCTTTACCAATAGAAATGAAAAAAGTAAAAGAAAACCATTGGGTTAAAGCTTAGAATCAGGCCTGTTTCGTTTCTTTAGGCTTCTCGTATGTCTCGATGTATCTCACCTTATCAAAGCCCAGAAGGTCGATTATGTCGTTTGATATCCTTTTCTTGACTATCGGGTTGACCATGGGCGGCACGTCGATGTCCACCTGCTTGTCATTGATGACAACGCTCATCTTGCTTCTGTCAATCTGTGTGTACATCTGGAACAGCGCCATCATCTTATCCTCGCTTTTCTCAAGCTTCTCGTTTATTTCCAAATCGTATACTATGGTCTTGCCTGCCAACGGATGGTTAAAGTCCACCTTTACCCTTCCTCCAGAGACAGAGAGCACCTTGCCCCTCATCCTGTCAGCCTCGACGAACATGCCGGGCGTGGGCTTGGTGTCGTGCTTTCTGAACTCTGCTATAGAAATCAGCTTGATAAGATTAAAGTCCCTCTTGCCGAACGCGTTCTCAGGGGCTATCTCGACTGTCTTCTTGTCACCGACATTCATGGCTTTCAAAGGCTCTTCCAGTCCCTTTAACAGGTAACCTGTCTTCACTATCATAGGCACCTTGTCAGCTTTGTCTACCTGTTGGTTGGTTTCCTTAACCTTTGCAGAATAGCTTACTATTGCGAAATCATTGTCTTTCATGCCATTAATTGCAAGAAGTTATTTATATATTTATAACCTCAATTATAAAACATGGAAACAAACGAGTTCTGTTCCATGCTCAAAGACAGCAAGCAATTCGATGATCTGGAGATAAGGATTGTTCGATCCATGCTGAAGCTTGCCAACAGGGAGTTGGTAAAGGCCACTGCCAACACCATAGCAATCGAGGCAGGCATGTCTGTAACCAACGCCTACAAGTACCTTTATTCTCTGGAAAAAAAGGGGCTGGTCGAATCCGGTCAGGACAAGAACAAGGTCTTCTGGCTGACAATGTCAACAAACCCTTTCCCAAGGATAATGAGCTATGTTTCAAAGGATTACATAAGATTAAGAGAGTTGTTTTCAAAGATAGAAAAAACCTATGACGAATTCATTGACATCAGGGGCAAGATCATATGGCAGGGAGAGAAGGCCTACGAGCAGTATGATGAAGGGTTTGAAAGAAGGGCTGCTTTTCTTTTTGATGTTGCCACTAATGAGATACTGATTACCACCAAAAAGTTCTTTGAAGACATTGTTCTGCTAGAGGCGATCAAGCGTGCTGTGGAAAGGGGAGTCAAGATACGAGTGATAGCGTCGGAGATGTTCCCGCCCATGATAGAGAAGCTTAGGAAGATAAACATAGAGATGCGGTTGGGAAGGGCTCTGCCTTACCTGATAGTTGTTGATGAGAAGCACGGCATGACCATGGACGAGAACGAGAAGGGCATATGGTTCCTGAACTGCAAGACAGATTACAAGGACAAGTTCGAGGAATTCTGGAACAAGGCGCACGCTATTTAAGTTCTGCTTCCATATTTCTAGTATGAGAGAAAAATTTACTGCTGAAGAGGCCAAAAAAATCGGAGAGATGCTGGGCATTGACTGGACCAAGTTCGATGTCGAGCAATTAAGAATGGGCATGGATGTCGAATTGGAGCATGGGTTGGTTGATTCTAACACCAATGTGACAGACGACGATTCTTTGATGACAGGCAAGATTGCTCTTGCGCACCTGAACGAGTTCCCTGACTATTATACTAGGCTTTATAAAATGGAAAAGGAAGCCGATGATTTTTGGGGCAAGAATGAAGAAGATGAATGATGGATTAATTATTCCCACAAACATCTTCCAGCATTCTTCGCGTTGTTCTCAGCTTCCAAAATAATTTCAGAATATTTTGTGTTAGGTTGCATCTCATTGAACTTTGCCAAACCCAATCTAACCATCTCTTTATTGACAAGTATGTCGTTAACATAGACATACCTCAACAATCTTCCGTAATCGTCTTTGTCTTTGGTATCTTTCTCAAGCCTTACAAGTTCATGCTTCACCAAATCTTCCAACATTTCCTTCGCTTCTTCGTAGCATTGTTCATTCGTTTCAGGAGCATCGATGCCTATGAGCCTTATCGAGTTGTAGCCGATCTTTATCGTGTCCCCGTCTATGATGTCGGTGACGCGCTGCTCCTTATATTGCTCCATATAATTGGTGGTAACAAAGGCTATGGCGAGAATTATGAAGAACACCTTGACTGATTTGTTCATAAAATGAAATGTCCAACAATGCTTATTGTTCTATCTCACCACGCAAGGTGAAAGCAATTAATAATCCGGGCAATCATAGATAATTATGAAGTACGAGATAGCCGATGACATACAGGAAATAATGGACGACGTTGTCGAAAGATTGGAAATGTGCCACGTCAGGGCCGACAGGGTCGTGTGCATAAGGAGCAGGGGATCGAAGAGCAAGAGGATACTTGCCAGGATACAGGGCCTTTCAAAGATAATGCAAAAGGCCATGCAGACCAAGGCTTTCTATGCCATCGAGTTCATCTCCGAGAACTTTGACAAGCTGGACAATGACGAGAAGACCAAGACAATAATACATGAGTTGATGCACATACCCAAATGCTTCGGCGGCGGCTTTAGGAACCACAGACCCTATGTCACGAAAAGAACTGTAGAAAAAGTTTTCAATGACTATAGAAGATTAGTCAACCAATAAACCGGGTTTCTCAGGTTCTGCTATCTTCGCCTTGGGATGCTTTTCTTTCTCTGCTGGAACAATCTCTATCTCGCAGCCGAATTCTTTTTCCAGAATATCCCTGTTATTTTCCAGATGCTTTATCTCATGTCCTTTCAGGAACTTTTCTTCTGTAGGTCTTTTCTTTACCAGCTTTTTGTAATAGTCAGCAACTTCCTTCTCCTTGCCCTTGAAATCCTTGATGAATTCTTTCAGGTCCTTTTCCTGAAGCACATTGTCATAGACATCGCTTTTCCAGGAAGGCGAGACAAATATAGTTATTTTCTTCGGGGAAGCTATTTTGGATAGTTTCTGAATCTCCCCCACGTCTTTTATAATCTGGCTTATAAGTTCCTCGCCTGCTTCCTCTTTCAGATTTATCTTGGACTCGTCAGGCTCTGGCCATTTTTGCACAGATATCATTTCCTTTTCTTCGAGTTTTTCCCATATCTCCTCTGTGGTATGAGGCGCAAAAGGCGTGAGCATCTTCAAAAATATCTTATAACACTCCAAAGAAGGATGCTTTGAAAGCTTGTTGGCAAAGTCCATCAGTTCTATGATGGCGACATTAGGCTCAAGCTTCTTTATCGAATTTGTCACAGACTCTATTTTTCTCTGGGTCACGCTTTCTATGTATTTGTTCTTTTCCTTTTTCATAGACGCTCTCATCCTTATCACCCTTTCCAGGAACTTGCCGACCCCTCCAATTTCCTTGTCAGACCATTCCACTTCCTTTGTCGGATGGGCCATGAAAAGCATGTACGTTCTCAGAGTGTCAACGCCGTGCTCCTTGATAACGTCCCTTGGGTCGACAACGTTGCCCTTTGACTTGCTCATCTTCACTCCGTTCTTGTTGACCATTCCCTGGTTCATCAGCTTCATGAAAGGCTCGTCAAAGTTAAGATAGCCAATGTCCTTCAGGAACTTTGTTATGAACCTAGAATACATCAGATGGCCTACAGCATGCTCGGACCCTCCGATGTACTGGTCAACAGGCATCCAGTAGTTAACTTTTTCCTTGTCAAACATAGCCTTGTCATATTTAGGAGAAGTATAGCGCAGATAGTACCAAGAAGAATCAACGAAAGTGGTCATTGTGTCGGTCTCCCTTTTGCCAGGTCCACCGCACTTGGGGCACTTGGTGTTCACAAAACCTTCATTCGTTGCCAGCGGTGGGGCGCCCTCCTTGCCGAACTCCACATCCAGGGGAAGCTCCACAGGCAGGTCCTTTTCAGGGACAGGAACGATTCCGCATTTATCACAATATACAACCGGTATCGGCGTTCCCCAATATCTCTGCCTTGATATGCACCAGTCCCTTATCTTATAGTTGATAGTCCTTTCTGCATGGCCCTTCTCAACCAGAAAGTCGGCTATCGCTTTCATGGCTTCAGAACTTTTCATGCCGTCGAACTTGTCTGAGTTTATCATGACACCCTCTTCTGTGTAAGCTTCCTGCATTTCTTTTTCCTTCAGCTCCTTGCCCGGAGGATTTATCACAAGCTTCAAGGGTATGCCATATTTTTTGGCGAACTCAAAGTCTCTCTGGTCCTGGGTGGGAACGCCTATCACAACCCCTGTCCCGTAGGTTCCTACAACATAGTTTGCAAGCCATATGGGTATCTCTTTTTTTGTCACAGGATTGATGACATACTTGCCTGTGAAAATACCCTTCTTCTCCTTTGTGAGTATGGTTCTTTCCAATTCTGAAAGCTTCTTTGCCTCTTTCACGAACTTTTTGATTTCCTTTCTGTTTTCAGCCTCTTCCATCAATTCGTTGACCATCGGATGTTCAGGGGCGATTACCATGAAGGTTATGCCGAAAAAAGTGTCGGGTCTGGTGGTAAAGGTCTTTATCTCCTTTTCGCTGTCTTTAATTTTGAAAATATAATTGATGCCATGGCTCTTGCCTATCCAGTTTCTCTGTATAGCCTTCAACCTTTCTGACCAGTCAATCTTGTCTAGGTCATCCAAAAGCCTGTCAGCATAATCCGTAATCTTGAAGAACCACTGGTTGATCTCTTTCTGCGTGACCTCTGTTTCGCACCTGTCGCATCTGCCTTCCTTGACATCTTCATTAGCTAAGACAGTCTTGCAGGCCGGGCACCAGTTGCCCAAAGCAAAGCTCTTGTAGGTCAATCCCTTTTCCAAGAGCTTCAGGAATAGCCACTGGTTCCACTTGTAATATTCAGGATCGCATGTAGTCAATTCCCTTGACCAGTCGTAGCTTATCGACAGCTGGTTCAGCTGCTCTTTAAAGTTTTTTATGTTTTCTGCCATGCTCTCTACAGGATGCACGCCTTTCTTTATGGCGGCGTTCTCTGTCGGAAGACCGAACGCGTCCCAACCCATCGGGTAAAGGACGTTGTAGCCCATCATCCTCATGAACCTGGTGAAGCTGTCCCCTATCATATAGTTCCTCACATGCCCCATATGCCCTGTAATTCCTGAAGGATATGGGAACATCTCGAGAACATAGTACTTCTTCTCCTTGCCTTCCTTTGCCTCGAAGAGCTTGGCTTCCTGCCACCTTTTCTGCCACTTTTCCTCTATGTCTGCCATATTTCAACCTTTCTAATCAGTATATATTTAAATTGTATAAATAAATTAAATCAATATGCTTCCGTAGCTCAGTTTGGATAGAGCACTTGACTTCTAAATAACTTAGAAGATCTGATTCAAGATGAAGAAATCAAGGGGTCGCGGGTTCAAATCCCGTCGGAAGCGTTTTATTTCTATATCATACCGCCAGCGATTGCCATCAGACCTGTCAGTATCAGATACAATGCTATCAGGTATGATATGATGTTCGGCTTCCATAGAATCACCAGCCCGAAGATTATGCTCATCACTCCGAAAGCAGACGATAGCTGCCTCGCCTCCTGCGAAAGTAAGAACAAACCCAATATGTCTCCTAGTGCCATAATAATTAATTGTTTTCAAAATCTTAAATAGCAAACTTTTTATCTGCAATAATCAAAATAAACTCTATAACATGTCTAAAATAATATCTGTCATATCCGGCAAGGGCGGCGTCGGCAAGACGACCGTTGTGTCGAATTTGGGCTCAGCTCTGACAAAGCACGGTAAGAACGTTGTCATAATAGACGGCAATCTCACAACACCCAACCTGAGCCTTCATTTGGGCATACCTTTCTATCCTGTAACGCTGCATGACGCCCTTAGGAACGACATGCCCATAGAGTCTGCTATATACAATCATCATTCTGGCCTGAAGGTGATACCAGCTTCCCTGTCCATAGAATCTTTGGAAGGGGTTGATCTGGACAGGATGGAGGAGGCTATGTCAGGCCTATTGAACAGCACCGACATAATAATAGTCGATTCTGCCGCCGGCTTGGGAAAGGAGGCAATGGCTGCCATGAACGTTGCGGACGAACTGCTGATAGTTACTAATCCGGACCTGCCTGCTGTTACTGATGCCTTGAAGACCATAAGGGTTGCCCAGAGGAACGGCAAGAAAATTATGGGAGTTGTGGTAAACCGAGTGCGCGGCTTGAAACACGAGATGTCCATTGACGAGATACGCTCTATGCTGGAGGTTCCCATAATATCCCTTATCCCGGAGGATATCTCAGTTCCGAAATCCATTGCAAGGAAGATTCCTGTAGTTCATCACAAGCCCAAGAGCAAGTCGTCTGTCGAGTTCCAGAAGCTAGCCCTTAAGATAATCGGCGAGCCGTGGAGAAAGATCGAGAAAAGGGCTTGGTGGGAAAGGCTCTTCTTTTGGTTAGACTAGTTCTATCTCGAAAGCTATCACAGGCTTTTCCAGCTTCCAGTTCTCCAATACCTGCGGGCATATTTCGCCGAAGAAGCCTATTGGTTTGTCATCCATCACTATTTCCCCTACTCTTGAGTCAATAAAGCTCGGGTGCTGGGATTCTCTTATCTGATAATCATAACCGAGATAATTCACGATTGAATCAACTACAGACTTCATCTCTGTCAGATTGGCGGCATCATGAGACACAACGCCGCACAGCTTTTTGACAATCCTTACCTTGGTTTCCTGCGTCTCATCCAGAAGCACGCAGTTGCCTATCTCGAAAAGCCTCTGTGGGTATTCCCTGTGCATGTTTGATGAAAGGTTCTTGATCAACGAGGGTGAAAGCCAAGTCCTGCATATCGTATACTCGCTAGATAAGGGGTTGGCAATCTCCGCAGCTTCGCCGTTAGTCAGCATCCTGTTAAAGTTGTTCTCCTTGTTGGTCAGGACAAAGTTCAGTATCTCTTGGAAGCCCAGCCCTATCATCAGGTCTCTTGTCTTTGAAGTCAACTTTGTCAAGACGCTCTGGTTTCCGATTGAGGGCAATTTTGGAAGTATGGGATGGATGTTGTTGTAGCCGTAGCCTATGGCAACGTCCTCTATTATGTCGACCAGGTGCAGTATGGATGTCCTGTAGGGAGGTATCGCTATCTTCATCTTCCCGCCTCTCTGATTGGTGATGCTGTATCTCATCCTTTCCAGTATTTCTGCAATGTCCTTTTCTGACAGGCCCAGGCCCAATACTTTGTCAATGTTCTCGACCTCTGCCATAAAATCTCTGGGCGCCAGGTCAGGTGTCCTCTTCCTTCCGATATTGACCGTTTCTATCTTCCCGCCTCTTTCAACAATGTTGCAGACCATTATGTTCATAGCCTCGTTCACTGCCTTCTCGTCGGTTCCTGTAACGTCTATGAAAAGGCTGCTTGTCGCGACTGTCACTCTGGTCCTTTCCGAGTTGATTATCGGCGGGAAGCTTATCACGCCTTCCTTGTCATAAAGCATGGGCCGCATCTTCCCTACAAGATGAGCATAGCCTATGCCCTTTGGATGCTGCGTCAGTATCTGGTCCACGTCCATCTCCTGCGTTCCGCCCAACGGTATGAAGGTCTCGTTCTCTACGTCCATGTACTTTAGCGGCGGAACAACCTTCTCGAAATCATGAACGCCTATGGCTACCTTCTCCCTTCCCCTGCCCAGGGTGTCGTGCAGCTTCTCCTGTATCTGCATGAGGCTCTTTACCAGTTCATCCGATAGTATAATATCCTTGACAACAGCGCATGCTATGTATGGCCTGACCTGCGGGTCCTTCAGACTGACAACTATTTTGGAATCAGTTATGTCGTACTTTTTTATTCCTGTCTCAAGGCCGAGGAAACCTTTCAATTCCCTTGCCACTCCCTCGACAGAGAACATGTCCGGCCTGTCAGCATGCATCTCGCATTTGATGGTGTCCCCGTCGAACTCGGGCTCCAGCTTTATCAAGAATAACAATTCTTCTAACTCCTCGTCCGGCAAGTCCTTGCCGACCAGGTTCAACAAGTCGTTTTTGCTTATCTCTATTACAACCATATCATCTCACCATCGGAACGTTCCTTAAGAATTCCAAATCGTCTGAATAGAGCATCCTAATATCATTGATGCCCAGCTTGATCATAGCCAGCCTTGCGATGCCAAGGCCCCATGCCAAAACTTGTGAGTTGTTGATGCCCAGCGGCTTTAGCACTTCTGGTCTGAACATACCGGCCCCGCCCAGCTCGAGCCACTTGCCTTCAACTTTGCCGAACAGCTCTACAGAGGGCTCGGTGAACGGGAAGAATCCTGGTTTGTATTTGACGTGTTCGACCCCCACTGTCTCTGCAATCTCTTTCAAGAATCCTAACAGATGGCTGAAAGTTAGGTTCTCACCTACCACTATGCCTTCGCAGTGGGCGAATTCCATCAAATGATGCACATCTATAGCATCAGGTCTAAAGTTCCTGTCTATTGTGAAGTATTTTCCTGGCTTGTCGCCCACTTCAAAAAGGGTTCTGGCGGATACGGCTGTTGTCTGTGACCTCAGTATAAGTTTTCTAGCGTCTTCCTTGTTCCATGTCCCTCCCCAGCCGGTGCTGTCTGTTATCCAGCCGCCCTCATGAGTAGCCTTTACTTTAGCAACTAAATTCTCGTCTGGCAAATCTCCAGTAGACGGATTCTTCAAGTAGAATACGTCATGGATGCCTCTGGCAGGATGGTCCTGCGGCATGAACAGAGCGTCAGAGTTCCAGAACAAGGTCTCTACCATGGGCCCTTGCATCTCCTGAAAACCCATACCTATTAATTTCTCTCTTATGTCCTCCAGGAATTGAACGCAAGGTTGCTTCTTGCCGCCGTACAACTTTGGCGCTGGTGCATTGACGTCGTACCTTCTAAAGTTGGCGTTCTTCCATGTGCCGGTTTTTAGCATGTCCGGTGTCAGCTGGGCAATCTCTTTTACCTCTTCTTTTGCTTCCTCTTTCTTTTCCTTCTTCTTGAAAAGCTTCTTGAAGAATGAGCACCTTTTTTTCTTGATATGCTTCACCACAACTTGCTTTGTCTCGACTATCAAATTTCTGCTCAGAAGAATCTTGATAATTTCCTGTTCGTCCTCTCCTTTTTTGTCGACTATCTCCAAGGCGGCTTCGGTTTTGCTCTTGTCGTTCTTTGCCCTTTTTCCAGAATCTGTCAGGGAAACCATTCCGTTCTCGATATTTATCCAGCCGCTCTTCCTTGCCCAGCCTATGGCTATTTTGGAATTGGAAAAATTTACGACATCCTGCATAGGCTTTTCATTGCCTATGAAATTCAGCAGCTGCTTTTCAGGCAGGCCGTTCTTCAGATAGTCCTTTCCCTCTTCTGTAAGCTTGTACATTTTATTCACACTCGAATTTCAGTATGTTCAGTTTGTCAACGTTCTTCTTCGCCTTGTCGAATTTCTGTATAAAGTCCTCCATGAATTTTTTCATAAGGTCTGCCGCCTTCTTCTTGCATTCGCCGCACATTATCTTGCCGCCTTTGCAGCTTTTGTAAATATCATTCAGTTCGTTGTCATCCTCTATCAGGTGCTGTTTGAACATCTCAAAGACTATGCACTCATCAGGCTTACCACCCTTCTTTTTTTGTTCCTCGATAGTCTCACAGCCGCCTGTCTTTGCGCTCATCAGCTTCTTCCCCACTTTGCTCGGGTCCTCTGGTATTGATATGAAGCTCTTGGGATTGCTCTTGCTCATTTTCATGCTGCCATCAAGGCTGGGTGTGAACTTGTGATATGTTGCTGAAGGCGGTATGAAATTTACCTTCTTGTATCTTCTTACCACGTCCCTGGTCGCCCTAAGGTGTGGTGACTGGTCAGGACCGACCGGTACGACTACCGGTTTGACCTTGTCAAACTGTGGAAAGAGAATGTCCGATATCTGCGTCAGTGAAGAGATTATCTTCGGCGCGCTAGGCTCTCCGTACAAAGCTCTGTACTCGTTTATCGTAAGCCTTGGTGACAACTCTACAGACATGTCCCTCACTCTTTTGTTCTTTGATTGGAAGTAGAACACCGTCTTCTTCGGATCCAGCCCCAATGCTATGTAAGCAGGGATGTGGAAGCTCAGAGCCCTTTTCTCAGCATCTTCCAAAGATATGTCTCTGGTTGCTAGGGATTCGAGGTCAGCTACCAGAACAAAGGCCTTGCCTCCATGTTCCTGGAAGTACTTTACCATCTCTATCACCATCTTGTTGCCTAAGTGCAGCTTTTCAGAAGAGGGCATTATACCCGTGAGTATGGCAAACTCCTTCTTGTTGACTATGGCGTCAACAATTCTCTCCAGATTCTGGTGACCGAACACCACAAACCTTCTCATGAGCCTGTTGGGTTTTGGCAGCTTTTTGAGAATCTTCTCGTCAAAGCTCTCCATACCATAGTTCTCTATGATCTTGCTGTAGTCCTCTATCAGGACCGAGCCCCAGGGGTCTATTCTTTCAGCCATTTAATCACTCTTAAAATATAGATAACTCTCCTTATCTTTATTAATATTCTTAGAACTAGACAAAACTTCTAAATAAATTGGAGTGAATCCCAGTCCATCAAATCGCCTTAATACTAATTAGAGCAGAAAATATTTAAAATCAATCAAAGCGCCCTGACTTTTTTATTTCTTTCAAAAAATTGGAATAAGAGCTTGAACCTTCATGCTTGAAATAGCATGTCGTGTCTACCCTTTCACCCGTCTGTATTTCATATTCGATGTCCGATAAAATCCTGATTTCATACTCGTTTTTTTTAGGGTGTATTATGTGGAAGCATTCGTGTATAAGGACATAAGTTTCTGGGTCAGAAATTCCAAGGCCGTACAAATCGTCGAGATCTTTACTTATTTCAATCCGATAACCATCGGTTCTACCCTTGATTTTTTTGGGGAGATTCTGGTTTGTGCAGATTTCTACAGGCTTGGTATAACCATCAGGTGCCTCTATGTATGCAGGATAGCAACTCATTAGAACCGATATTAATTGACATTTAAAATTTAAATTGTTTTCAGAACTTGACCTTATCTGAAGCTTCAGATATGTTTCTAAGTACCTTGTTTACCTTCTGTCCCATTTCTGTCGGGGCATAACCATTTTCATCTAAAGTTATTAATCCATCGTCTTCTAGTTTTTTGAAATACCTTTTACTTATTAAACTCTCAGATTCAGGGATACTCTTTTTTATTTCACCGACAGATTTACTACCTTCACATATTCGCCATAATATGTAAAGTCTTGGTGGGCTGGAAATTATATCAGAAACGTGTTTTCGGTAACTAGTATCTCTTGTTTTTTTCTTGAAAATACCACCTATTTTAGAAGTTAGTTTTTTATAGAAACCTAATTCCTCATTATGGTCTGTCAAGTCAGTCAAATAAGAAAATTTTTTGTCAACTTTTAGTGCCATAACAACACGCTGTTAAATAATAGAAACATTAAAGATTTAAGCTTGAATTTTGAAGACTAGATAAAGTTGCCGAGCTTGGACTTGCCGACGTCGTCAATCTTCTCCATCGCCTTGTCAACATGTTTCATGACTATCTTGGGTGCGTTCTCTTTGTTAGCCAGCTCGCCGGCGGTCTTCATCAGGAACAGTCCTGTCCTGATATCCTTTGCCTCGTAGGCCTTTCTCATTATAATTTCAGAAGCGTCATAGTCCCAAGAATCTGGAGAGAAGGCGTACTTCTGCCTTTCAAACAGTATCTGGCGTGTCTCCTCAAAGTTGTACGGTTTGAACTCAACTTTCTCCAGGAGCATCCTCGAGAGCAGTCGGCTGTCCATCTTTGTGACAATGTCTTTTATGTTGGTTATCAGGAACATGGTCTTGTAGGGGACGTCTTCCAGTATCCTGTAGAGAAAGTCAAAGTCCTTTACCTTGTCCAGCTCGTCGAAGGCGAACACCACGCCATCATACTTGCTGAGCTTTTCTATTATCCTGTCGAATATTTCGTCTGATGAAGTCTTTTCGATGAGCTTGATGTCCATCTTCTTGGCTATCTCGTTTATTATTTTTGGACTTGTATCACGCTTCCAGCAGTTGATGTATATCGGCATTATGTTGTCCGTCTCTTCCAGTAGTTCCCTTAGTATGTATTTTGTACAAGCAGTCTTGCCTATGCCAGAAGGGCCTGATATCATCAGGTTGCTGCCGCTCCTCCTCTCGAACAAGGGCTTGATGCACTCTGCCAGGTACTTGTGCTGCCCCTCCCTAAAGGGAAGAAGCTTTGGCAGGAATGTTTGCTCTAGAACTGAAGGATTGACAAAAAGGCTCATAATAGATATTCGTCTATATTTTATTTAATGTTTTACCACTATGATATTGATTTAAGCCAGAAATTCCAACTTCTAGCTATATGCCCAAATACAAGAAATTTATCAGGAACTATTATGCTTACAGGTTTCTCAAGGAGTTTGCCTTCATCTATGCAGTCTATGTCCTGCTTTTCAAGATGGCAGGCCTGACCCTGATGGACATATCCATGCTGCTTGCTATATGGAGCGGTTTCACCCTTGTTTTCGAGGTTCCGTCCGGAGCGCTTGCGGACAAATGGAACAGGAAGTATATGCTCATCCTAGGTTTGATATCAAAGGCTGTTGGTTTCGGCATCTGGATTTTTGCCAACAATTTCGTTATGTTCGCTTTAGGCTTTGTTTGCTGGGGCTTGGGCAGTGCGTTTTATTCAGGTACTCAAGAGGCCCTACTTTTCGACAACCTCAGGATATTCAGAAAGACCGGCTCATACGAAAAGGTTATTGGTCGGGCAAGGTTTTATTCTAACTTGGCTATAGGAACTTCTGTACTTTTAGGAGGTTTCATTGCTTCCTACAGCTTTGATCTGGTGCTGATACTTTCTTCATTGATGATGCTGGCTGCGATAGTGCCTGTGCTTTCGTTCAGGGAGATAAGGGCAAAGAAGACGCCTAGCGAGGAGCTGAAATATTTCCAACTGATAAAGAGAGCAGTGAAGGCATCCTTAAACAACAGAACTTTGATGAGGATGGTGTTCTATTCTGTTGTTGTGTTTTCTTTCATAGGAACCCTTAACGAGTATGAGCAGCTTTATTTCAGCTGGCTGGATATACCTGTCTCCTTCTTCGGTGTTGCTGCCGTGACAATAATAGCTGTCGATGCTATAGGCAGCAGGTTTGCCTACAAGTTCAAGAAGCGCTTTGATAATGTCGACTTCATCTACATCCTGTCATCGCTTTCAGGAATCTTCCTTATCATATCAGTTTCTTTCAAGACACTACTGCTCATGCCTTTCTTCATTCTGGCATTCTTCTTCACTTCTGTTGGTCTGGTTTTCTCCGATGCCAAGCTTCAGAGAGAGATCAGGACGCACCAGAGAGCCACTATAATGTCGATAAAGTCCTTCCTGTCAGAGGGATTGGCCATAGGCCTGATAGCTGTTTTCGGTTTGGTTTCCCAGGTAGGGGACCTTACTTGGGGCTTTGTAACTTTCGGTTTGATAGTGATTGCCTTTTCAGTTATTTCCCTTTTGACCACCCCAAGTAGGAAATAATCTAGATGCTTCTGTCATGATTACTATTATCATGTTCTTCAGGAAGAGCAAGATTGAAAAGACAATTTCAAAGCTTGAGCCGCTGGATTTTGATAAGTTCCTAAAGGTGGACGGACTTGATGGCAGGATAGCGCCGGATAAATTAAGGTATTTCGACGGGTTTGCTGTCACATGTCTCAACTATGCCGAAGCCCAACTGTTAACAAAGAAATTGAGTAATAACGGAACCAAGATAAGACTGCCGACGCTTAGAGAGGATTACATGGCTTTTAGGAATTTAGATGACAAATTCAGGCGAATCGCCCTGTCGTTCCCTTTCGAATGGAAGGCTGAATATCTTGACGGCAGCTTTCTTATGACTAATCCTGAAGTGAGGAAAGTTGACAACAAGAGAGAGTATGACTTTCAAGGCCCTTTGAGGATTCTTAATTCCCTGCCGCAGAGGAATAACGGGAACATGCACTGGTTGGGAATAAACAGGGATCAGCACGACAGGGCCGCTATCGTCAGAGGCTATTCTTTCGACAAGGATAGCAAGGTATATGCTGCTTACATGACGCCGCCCCTTTCTAGCGACTGTATAGGCATCAGGCTGTTCATGGAAGAATAATAAATACTTTTTCTAAATATAGATATAAATCAAAATAACTAATGATTTGTATGGCCAACATAGAAAAGATAGAGCAGATAGCAAAGATGCGAGGATTCATCTATCCGTCGGCAGAGATATACGGAGGCCTTTCAGGATTCTACGATTTCGGTCATCTTGGTTTCAAGCTGAAGACGAAGATAGAAAATTTCTGGAGAGAGTTCTTCCTGAAGCAGGACGACATAATTGAGATAAAGTCCACAACAATAGCTCCAGAGTCTGTGTTCAGGGCATCGGGACATCTGGACAGTTTTGTTGATCCTCTGACGCAATGTAAAAAATGCAAGGGCATGTTCAGGACGGACACCCTTATAGAGGAAAAGACAGGAAAGTTCGTCGAGGGCATGATTACGGAAGAATTGACAAAGGTCATCAAGGAGAACAATGTCAGATGCCCCAAGTGCAAGGGAGAGCTGGATGATGCCAAAGTATTCAACCTAATGCTCAAGACAACCGTCGGCCCGGTGGAAGGCAACATTGCTTACCTAAGGCCGGAGACAGCGCAGGGAATATTTACTAATTTCAGCTTCATTGCTAGGTCTGCCAGATCCAAGCTGCCTTTTGGCATTGCCCAGATGGGAACTTCTTACAGGAACGAGATATCACCCAGGCAGTGGATTATTCGCGTTAGAGAGTTTAACCAGATGGAGATAGAGATGTTCATCAATCCAAAAAAAATGAACGACTGTTCCAAATTTGGTAAAGTTTCTAAAGAAAAGCTGAGGATGATGACACAGGAAGCGCAGAAGAAAAAAGGTGACATAGAAGAGATGACGGCCGCTGAAGCTGTAGACAAAGGAATCGTTCCGAACAAGTGGATGGCTTACTTTATGGCAAAGCAGATGATATTCTACCAGAAATTGGGAATACCTTTCGAAGCATTGAGACACAGGCACATGACGCCGGAGGAAACCCCGCATTATTCGAAAGGCAACTTTGACTTGGAGATAAAGCTTGACATTGGCTGGAAGGAGACTGTTGGTAATGCTTACAGGACTGATTATGATTTGAAGAACCATTCACAAAGCTCGGGAAAGGACATGACCATAATGGACGACAATGAGAAGGTTCTACCGCATGTTATAGAGCCGAGTTTTGGTCTTGAGAGAACAATTTATGGAATACTTTTGAATTGTTTTGTAGAGGATAAGGAAAGAGGATGGGACTGGTTCAAGTTCCCTGCAAGGATAGCTCCTTACACTGTTTGTGTATTCCCGTTGGTGAAGAAGGACGGCTTGCAGGAAAAGTCAAGGGAAGTTTCTGAAATGTTAAAGAAGAGTTTCGACGTTTTCTTCGATCCGTCTGGCTCGATAGGCAGGAGATATGCCAGGGCAGACGAGATAGGAACGCCGTTCTGCGTCACCATCGACTATGACACTATGGATGACAGCACCGTTACAGTCAGGGACAGGGACACCACAGAGCAGCAAAGGGTTAAAATAGATGATCTGGAAAAGTTCATTTCTAATAAAATAGAATAATTTTTATGAAATACAGATGGTTTGCCTTTCAACTGGTAGCGATTTGTGTAATCGTCTTCATCTTCCAGCTTGCTTACCCATCAATAACAGATGAATATGCTCTTGTCTCTGCTGACGTTTTCGCAAGACCATGGACATTAATAACAAGTATGTTCCTTCACGGAGGTTTTGAGCACCTTTTCTACAACATGTTTGCGCTAGGTCTGTTCGGTTCGGTGCTTGAGAAGGTGATAGGCGGAAAGAAATTCCTAATTCTATACTTTGTCTCAGGAGTAATAGCCGGACTGGGAACTATTCCTTTCTATGCTGCATCAATAGGAGCTTCGGGAGCAATATTTGGTGTTCTGGGAGCACTTGGTGTTTTGAGATCAAGAATGACTGTATACGTTTCATATATTCCTATGCCTATGGCTGTTGCTGTTGTCCTTTGGGCCATTGGTGATATAATCGGGTTTTTCGCTCCGTCAGGTGTTGCAAATGCTGCTCACCTTTTTGGACTCGCATTCGGTCTGATTGTGGGTCTAAAGCTGAGAGAAAAGTACGGAGAGCACATAATCAAAAGAAGAAAAACGCCTGTCATTGATGAAGACAGAATGGAAGAATGGGAAGAAGACTGGATGTAATCATCTTACTCTAATCTTTAGCTTCCTTCTGCAGAACTTGCAAATCTTCTGGTTCACGCCCTTCCACTTGACGTTCGTAAGCCTTCCGACTTCCTTGACTGACTTTTTGCAACGATCGCAGATAACTTGAATAGAATTCACCTTTCTATATCTTATCTTAGCAACTTCTTAAACCTTAACATTTCTTTTAATCTGTCTCTCTTGGTTTTCTTGTTCTTTATCACTATTTTATCCAGCTTGTCCATCGCCTCGTCCACAGCCGATCTTAGGTCCCACGAATACGCCTTTGATACATAGAAGCCTTTTTCTGCCCTCAGCCTTGTTCTTATCGAGTACTTTATCCTGCCACCCTTGTCGTATCGCTTGACGTGCAGGAAGAAGAACTCTGCCCTCACCATCTTGGACAGTTTTTGCAAGCTGTCTCTTATCATCCTGTCCACCGTGTTCACGACGAAATCATCCTCGTCCACAAGGCCGCTTATCTGGTAGTTCATGCCTTTCTGCTTCAAGCCTGAAACATAGAATTCCAAAAGGTCCTTTTCTGTCACAACGCCTATTGGAACATTGTCCTCAACGACAATCACGCCGTCTGTTTCATACTTTCTCATGAGACTGACAGCATCGTTCAGAGGATTTTTCTTTTCAACTGTTGTCGGATGCTTGTTCATAACAACAGACAGAGGAATACCCATAACAGTCACCTTTTCTGCTGCCATCGAATAGAAGGTCATCCTTTCCTTTGGCTTCACTGCCTTTAGCAGATCGAATATCGTTACAACGCCTGAAAGCTTCTTCTTCCCGTCAACAACAGGTATCCTTGATATGTTCTTTTCTCTCATCAGGAGCCTTACAGTCCCCATATCATCCTCTTCGCCGACTATCACTGCAGTTGACATTACTGCCTCTGCCTTTGTCTGCCTGAAAGCCTTTCCCTTTGCTGCCATATCCACGATATCGTGCATGGACACCACGCCCACTACCTTTTGGTTCTCTAGCACAGGCAATGCCCTGAGGCCTGTTCTCAGAATAAGTTTTGCTGCCTCGTCGGCTTCATGGTCTGCTTTCAATGTTGCTGGCATGTGGCCCATTATCGTCCTGACTTTTATCCTCGACGGGTCGTTTATACCCTTGTTTGCTATTTCCTTGGAGTAGACGATTCCCTTCAGTTTGTTGTCCTCCAAGACCAATATCTCTCTGAAGCAGTTCTTCTCTATCAGGGAGATGACGCTTGACACGTTGTCCTCCGGAGAAACGTACGCTATGTCGGTTGACATTATATCTTTTACTTTCATCATGATCACGGGCTAAGGTAATTGATGTTGTAATAGGTAACATCATTCTCGTTGTCGACTATGGCCCAGAGCATGCTGGACCTTATGTTATGGGCAAGCCGAACAGCTCTTGACAGCTCCTGGAAGGAGCATGCGTAATCCTCTGGCACGCAGAACACTATCCATTTCGTGTGCTCGTGCGGCGCTTTCGGCCCCTTCTTCACAGGAGCGACGCCCCTCTCGTATACTCGAAAATCGCAGCCGAACTTGAAGCCTGTCCTCACAGGCAGGCCCCTTTCCCTCATGTCCTTGTAGACAGTGTAGCGTATGACAAATCTAGGGTCTATCTTCTGGGCATGCTTGTATATGCTCTTGAGCATGACCTTCTTCCCGTCCTTCTTGATATCGATCTTATCCTTATCTAGAAGGAAGGTTGCTTCGACAAGAGAAAGCTCCAAGCGGTCATCGAACAGTTCGCCATACCAGCCTTCATTGAATAGACGGTTGGCATCGTCCCTGTTCCATATCACAGCTCTGTTGTCCTGCAGTTCTGCTTTGACTGTTTTCTTGGGCATATAATCACTATATTTTTACACTATTTAAAATTGGTATCACAATCTCACTCCCATTGTCATCAGGCTAATCTTGCAGCTCTCGCAAAAATACTTTTGCTTTGCGTCGATGTCGCCCACCGAAGGCGAGAAGCACATCACGCATTCCATGTTGGTGCAGTGCCTCAATCCTAGGTGATGCCCTATCTCATGGATGACCTCCTTCGTGGCTCGTTCGGCCAGCAAGTTAATATCAGGCTTTTCATCGTAGAACTCTGGTCTCATCCTTGCTATCGAAACGATAAAGCAGCTGATGGTCGGGTTCTCAAGGCTGAAGACAAAGTTCAGCCCTTCATAGTAAAGGTCAGAGTCTATCAACATCACAGTCGGTATGCTCTTGTCTATGAACTTTACTGCTGACTCGCTAGATAGCTTGGTTAGGATAGTTCCGGCGTTGTGCTGCTTCCTCCACCTGTTGAAAGAATCCTCTGGTATGGCCAGCTTTGGCATTATCCTGCACTTTATCCTGAGGACGGTTTCAATCTCGCTTTGTACCATGTCCAGAACCCTTTGTGGTATAATGCTTACCGGCACTATACGAAGAAACATAATAGATAATTGGTCAAGTATGTTAAAAAGTCTATACCCTGTAGATCGGTTTTTTGTTTCCATGAAGCTTTTGCCACTCTTCTTTCATGTGCTTATCTAGCCTCTCTAGAACTTCTTTCTGGTTTACAGCACCCAGATAATTCGAGATTAAAGTTAACAAATCTATTTCTTCTGGTTCTCTTTTGTTGAGCGAACCGCTGTACATCTTTCTCTTAACAGGCCAGCCGGCTATGTTCACTCTACGCTTTTCGTCTTTTATCTCGACATATTCGGGCAACAAGCCCATTTCAAGGCAGTTTATCCTGTGCTTTCCTTCTTTGAACAGCATCCTAAACTGCAAGTCGCTGCCGCGCTCCATTTTTTTGTACTTTTCATGCATCATGCTATCTGGTCTTGGATCGTAATCGCTGAAACGGCATTGGAAAATATCAGAGAAAACATCGATGAAATTATCCAGTTTGTATACGTATATCCACTTGTCATTATACCCTAAAAGAGCTATTTCTTTCAGACCATCCGTTGTACTGCCTTCTATGTCGGGTTTGTGTTTCTCATCCAACGTCAGAGAATCTAATTCCTCTAATCTGTACGTTGTACTGTTTTCTATGTTAGGCTTGTAATTTTCGTCCAATACGAGTGAGTTGAATTCCTTCAATCCCATATAATCAAAAATATTTCACATCTTAAATTTAAATACCTTTAAGTTTTTCTGATTACATAATATATTATGCCCAGTAGTTTCATCTTTGTGATTGGCGGCGTTCTTTCCGGTCTGGGCAAAGGCATCACGACAGCTTCTATGGGAAAGCTTCTCCAGTCAAGAGGCTTTTCCGTCACAGCCATCAAGATAGATCCGTATCTCAATGTTGATGCCGGAACGCTGAGGCCGACAGAGCACGGAGAGGTGTGGGTTACCGAAGACGGCGGTGAGATTGATCAGGACCTGGGCAACTATGAGAGGTTCCTTGACGTCAACATACCCAAATGCCAGAACATAACAACAGGCCAGATATACGAAATGGTAATAAAGAGGGAGAGGAAGGGCGAGTACCTGGGGAAGACAGTCGAGATGATACCCCATGTTACGGATGAGGTGAAGAGGAGGATAAGGAAAGTGGCTGACGACACCAAGGTTAATGTCGTTCTTGTCGAGATAGGCGGGACAGTGGGCGAGTATCAGAACATAATCTATTTTGAGGCCGCAAGGCAGATGAAACTAGATGGGGACAATGTTCTTTTTGTCCACGTCAGCTACCTGCCGATACTGAGGAATGTCGGCGAGCAGAAAACCAAGCCGGTCCAGACGTCTACAAGGCAGCTGCTAGAGATTGGCATACAACCTGACTTTATCATAGGCAGGTCAGAGGTCAGAGTAGACAATGTCAGGAAAGAGAAGATAGCCATGTTCTGCAATGTAAAGAAGGAGGACGTAATATCTAACCATGATGTTGATTGCATTTATGAGGTGCCGCTGGTTCTTGAGGAGCAGAACATGGGAGACAGGATGCTGGAAAAGCTTGGTCTGAAAGCAAGGAAGAATGACATGACTGAATGGAGAGAGTTTGTCAGAAAAGTCAAGGGCCTTGAAAAGAAACTGAAAGTAGGCATTGTCGGCAAGTACTTTGACATAGGCGACTTTAACCTGCAGGATTCTTACATCTCTGTCATAGAGGCTGTCAAGCACGCCTGCTTCAACAACAATGTAAAGTCTGATATTCTATGGATAGACTCCAAAGAGTTCGAGGACAGTTCTCAAAGACTTTCGTTTCTTGACGATGTTGACTGTCTGATAGTTCCGGGCGGTTTCGGCAAGTCTGGAATCGAGGGCAAGATACTTTCGATAAAATACGCAAGGGAGAAAAAGATACCCTTCCTTGGTCTGTGCCTAGGCATGCAGCTTGCTGTTATTGAATTTGCCAGGAACATCTGCAATCTGAATGGTGCCGATTCTACAGAGTTCAACCCTGATACGGAATATCCTGTCATAGACTTTATACCAGAGCAGGCCAGCATAATAAAGGACTCTCGGTACGGCGGTACCATGCGTCTCGGTTCTTATCCAGCTCTTCTAAAGGAAGGAACAATAGTGAAAAGCCTTTACGGCAGCGAGAATATCTTCGAGAGGCACAGGCACAGGTACGAGGTCAACCCTGACTATATCGAGGCTCTTGAGAAGAATGGTCTTGTTTTTTCCGGGATATCTCCTAATGGGATTCTCATGGAGTTTCTGGAATTGGAGAACCATCCCTTTTTTGTTGCCACACAGTCCCATCCAGAGTTCAAGTCAAGACCCACAAAGCCCTCTCCTATGTTCGACGGTTTGGTCAAGGCTGCCTTGAAAAAGAAAAAAGTGGGACAGGCGTGATTTGAACACGCGACATCACGGTCTTCAGCCGTGCGCTCTCCCAGGCTGAGCTACTGTCCCATACAACTGATAAAGAAATAATAATATTTAAGCTTTTTAATGTTGTTTACCAAGCGAAGAACAAGAGTAAAAATCAAGACGAGAAAAAAGGAAGTTAAAAACAAGTCAAGGACCGTCATCTTTGCATCGGGTCAAAAATCACGAAACACTATCTCTTCTTTTTCTTTGTTGTTTTCTTTGCTTTCTTCTTTGCTGCCATTTTTTACACCTCAATTTTTTGAAAAATATCACGAATAATTTTTATTATTCGTAATTAAGAATAACATTTTTTGATATATAAAATTATGTCTAAAATTTTCTCAGAAAAAAATTCTAATTTATCCATTCATTGTTCTTGATTTTCTTCGGGATGTAGACGTCTGATATGAACGATATGCCCTTTGACGACAGCGCTGCCAGTTCCACCTTGCCGTTCATGTTCTTCATGAGTTGGAACTGTTTCTGCCATGCCTTGTGGTCCTTGAACCAGTCGTACTTGCCCATGTCCTTCAGCCTCTTGGCGTCAACGTCCTTGAACTTTATGATGTGCTTCTCCAGGCCAAAGTTTTTTATGTCCTCTCCTGTCAGACCGAGGAACCTTGCATTGGGTATGGTCAGCCTGTCCGATATGTGAGCCAAAGATATAGACCCGAACTTGAGGACAGAGTAGATGTAGAATCCCCACGGGTCAAAGTCGGTCAGCACATAGACGGGCAGCTTGTGCTCCAGGTTCAATCTCTGCAGCAGCCTTCTCACGCCTCTTGTCGACTGGCCCTGGGATGACATTATTATGCAGTTCAGCTTCTGCCAAACCTTATCTTCATGCAGCCTCTCCCATTCGGCCGCCTTTTCCATGTATATCACGAACTTGGCGTCAACCTTCTTGAACTCTATCTCCTCCACATTGGAAGGTATAGACCATCCGCCGCTGCCCAGCTTTGCCCAGTTCACGAGGTCTCCCTTGTCCTTTACTATGACATTGCCTGCAACAGAGCCCATCTTGTTGGCGTTGATGTGCATCTGCTCCCTTGACAAGGAAGTTATCAGCTCCAGGTCCTCTATCGCCTTGTTGGACTCGTCCTGATGCTCGACAAGGTCTATGTTGGAACCAGGCAGGGTCCTCTTTATCCTGTAGTAGACTTCTCTCAGGCTGAGGTGCTTTTGAACTTCCACCAGTTCCTTGGCAGTTGCAGCAGCCTCTATGGTCTGCACGAACTTTTTGATGTGAGCAACATTAAAGAAATATCTCTTTGAAGTACTGTTCCCCAAGGTCAGTATCCTACTCTTCTGGTCGAAGATAGTATTAGACAACGACCTCACAGGTATCTCCAACGACGGGTTCTTCTTCTGGTCGATATCCTTTACAATATCCTTACCCAGCTTTACGAGCTGTTCATCAGCTTTTCTTTTTTTCACCATTTTCATCCTCATTCTTTAGAATCTTTTCCAGACCCTTTATTATCTTCTCCTTCTTCTCTCCTGACAGCTTTTCCAGGCTCTCCGCAACCTCTGGTATGTACTTTTCGAAGAGGTTCTGCCTCATCGCAATCTCTTTGTTTCTTCTCTTTTTAGAGATGAATGTCTTCAGCTTCCTTCCTGCATCCTGCAGGGCCAGTTTGATCTCCTTTATTATTTCCGGATAGCTTGCTATTGCCTGCTTGCCTTCTGATGTGAAGGGCACCCAGACTGATGCGAAATGAACTAGAATTATCATAGGGCCGTTGGGCATCGAGCCGGATGACTGCTGTAGACCGTACCTTCTCCAGTCAAGGCTTTTCACAGCATCTGATATTGCGCAGTCGCCCTGGTGGTACATGAGTGGGACCTTGTTGGCAAACCTGAGCAGCTCTGCAGAGTTCTTTGCATTGAGATCGCCGCCATAGGCCAGGCCGACCTCTACTGCAAAGGGTCTTCCCTGGTAGACTGTGGGAGACCTTGTTATTGACACAAAGTGCTCTGCCTGTATTTCCTTCTTCAGGCCTTTCTCTATCAGGTTCTCTCCCAGCTGCGATAGGCAGTCGGTTGAGGGAGCAATTAGCTTTACCTTCTGCATGGACTTGTGCAGGCCGACGATGTCTTGGTGTCTGAGTTCTGAAGGCTTTATCTTCTCGTCTATCTTTGCCAGCTTCAGTATCTGGTCGGCGGAAGAGCTGCCTATTCTTGAAAAGTTCTTTCTCAAGAAAGTCTTCATGTTCTTGTCTTTTGATGTCCTTGCCATCCTTCTCAGGATGCCCAGCTCCACCCCGTATGGGTGCGGCTTTATCTCCTTCGGCAGCTTGGGCATCTCTTGCGTTGCTCTTGAGAATACAGTCTTGCCGTTCGGTCCGTCATAGACTATTTTAGCATAAGGGTTCATTATGGCTGTCTGCTTCAGGTACTCTGGAATGGACTGGCCCTTTTCAATGTACCTTCCCTCGATCTCCAGTTCTATCTTTATGCCGTGCCACTTGTCAGGGTTCTTCGTCTTCTTGGAAGAAATGATGTGAGGCTGGTTTCTCACGACGTCGATGGTCATGTCCAGCTCTATGATGTCCTTTCCTGTGCTTGAAATCAGTTTGGTCGTCCTTCCTGTCGTGAGTTGCGAATATAATATGGCTCCTGAGACCCCGATGCCCTGCGTTCCCCTTGCCTGCCTCAACCTGTGGAACTTGCTGCCGTACAGCAGCTTGCCGAATGCCAGGTGCAGCTTCTCCTCAACTATGCCAGGTCCGTTGTCCTCTACTTCTATTCGGTACTTGTTTTCTTCTGTCGGTTTGACAGAAACCTTTATGTCAGGAAGTATCCTGGCCTCCTCGCATGCGTCGATGGAGTTGTCCACCAGCTCCTTTATCACGGTGAGCATGGATTTAGTGGTGTTCTCATAGCCCAGCAGGTGCCTGTTCTTTTCGAAGAATTCTGCAACAGATATCTCTTTGAGATTCTTTGAGAGCTCGTCAGCGCCTACCGTCTTTCCTTCCATCTTATCACTTGATTCAATTTATTTTGGAGTTGTTACTTTTAAAGTTTTTCCGACTCTAGAAGCCAAGTTTTGTTTTCTAATAGATATACTCGTCTCTAGTATAAATTAGTTTTTGCGTTAATATCAACATTTTAATAGGTGTGAAAGAAAAAGTTTAATTGGTGATAAAAATTTTAGAGACCTTGCTGGTTCCCATGGACAGGATACGTGTCATCAAGGACAAGCCTGCCAGGGAGGCGATAGAGAAGGAGTATGACGTAAAGTTCAGTTTTGATGGCAACCTTGTTGAAATCAACGGCGAGGGTCTGAACCTTTTCCAGGCAAAGACTGTAACAAAGGCTATTGCCAGGGGGTTTTCTCCCAAGAAGGCCTTTAGGCTGTTCGACGAGGACGAGGCTCTTGATATTGTAGAGCTTTCAGGCATGAGGGACAACAAGATAAAGCTGATAAGGTCTAGGATGATCGGAACCAATGGCAAGGCCAGGAGAATGATAGAACGCTTCAGCGGCTGCTCAGTCTCTGTCTACGGCAAGACCATATCCATAATAGGAAAGTATGAGCAGATTGGCGTAGCAAGGGAAGCGGTCAGCATGATATTAAGGGGCTCGAAGCACTCCAAAGTCTACGGCTTCCTTCAGCAGGCAAAGACATGATCACTTGCTTCTGGCCTTTATCAGTTTGTTTATCGCTTCCGAGAGGACCTTTTTCTTGTACTCCTCTATGCTAATGTGCCAGTAGACGTTGGCCTTTGAGATTGTCCGCTTCTTTGCTAATCCCTTGCTGCAAAGGGCGTCCATCCTTTTCTTTATAGTCTCCAGCGTGTCCGGTTTTACCGGTATTTTTCTCAGCTTCAGAATATCGGACGGGGTGCAGGGGGAATTCGTCAGAATCAGAATTTCCAGCTTGTCCTCTTCAGGATAATCGTAGATTTTTTTGGGCAAATGACCACAAAGTTATTTAGAATTGATTATTAAAAAATCAGACGCTGTCAAGCGATATCTTCTTCAGAAAGCCTTTCTTTTGCAGCCATTCGGACTGCGCCTTGGAGTACTTCCATATCACGTCGGCTCTCTCATCTGCCTGGACCACCCACGGTTGCACAAGGACAAGATAGCCTGGCTTTATCCACATTCTTCTCCTCATGCGCCCCGGTATCCTGCAGATTCTTGTCAGGCCGTCGTTGCAGCTGACTTCCATCCTGCCGCCACCTAAAAGAGCCAGAACTATTCCCAGTACTTCCCCTTCCCTAGGCGTTCTTACTCTTATTACTTCCTCTTCCATTCAAACACTAAATCCTTACTACAATTACGCTCCTATAAATATCTTTCCCTTCTTTTTTCGTGACAATCCTGAAACTCTTCTTGATTCTGGCCTTGAATCTCTTTATCATCGCGTTTGCTACGCTGTTGGCAAAGTGCTTGTCCATGATGTACACGTCGAAACATCTGCCTTTCTGTTCTGCTCTGTAGTTTTTCTGTTCCTTGACAGCCTGGTCGACCAGGAAATCCATGGCTTCTTCTGTTTTTCCTCTCAACTGTATTATTGCCTCATAGTACCCTCCAGAGGCTCTGGAGCATGTGGGGCATACTATCTTGTTTATTTTCAGCCTTATGTCATAGCTTTCCTTTTTTGATTTCTTGCAATCCTTTAGAAAGCCTTTAGCCTTTATCGTTATATTGTCATCAATATCTATCTTCAGGTCCACCGCCCTACCAAGAACTTCTATCTTGTCTCTCAGGACGTCCTCTACCTTTATATCCATCCACCTGTTCCTGTGCTTTATCATGTTGCACCTGGTGCACATCTTGACAGTCAATTCCTTCGGCACTTTCAGCAGGCTAAACTTGTCATTGTAGCAGTCTTCACAGTACCCGTCTACAAGCTCGTTAGTCTTCTTCCCACATACGAAACAGAATTTCATACCACATACCACAATGTTAACTCTAGTTCCGAGACCTCGGTCATGTCGCAGCAAAGGGAAAAGAACGATGAAACTGTCGTGGTTTCCCTTGTCGTGTAAACTCCTCTGGCAGTCCACTCGTCGTTTCTCGAGATTATGGCAGACTTTACCAGGGTTCTGTACTCGTCGCTCCAGGGAAAGTCAGATATCCATATCGCCTTCCCGTTGGACGCCATTGATGCTGCGCTTCCAGGTCCCACTATCTTATTGCCCTGCACATCATTTAAATCAGAAAAATCTTCAAAGATGAATCCTGTTCTGGTAGCTTGGATGTTGGCTTCTCCAGAACCTATTCTGTTCACCTTGAACGTGTGGCCGTTCAAGTCAAACGTTTCTCCTTTATTCAGGAAGTTTCTTTCCTCGCCACCCTTTGATACATTTATGTAATTTGAACCATATGTGACTGTCCATCGCTCTTCCCATATGTACCATTCATCCGTAACATCGAAGCCTATTCCCATAAAGTACTTTTCCACATCCTCTTTTGAAGGATTATATGGAACGAATGTGTTCGCACCGCTCGGGAATCCCGGAGATGATAGACCGAATATTTCGTTGAAATCAGCGTTGTTGTTTACATTGGTTGCATTTATCCCGATGACAACACCGCCCTCGTCAAGATATTTCAGTATCTTATCCTTCTCTATCGTATAGTTTGTAAAGTTGATAAGGACAATGGCGTCAAGATGGTTTGGTATGTCATTCCTTATGTCATAATCCTCCATAATGAATGTGATGAACCTGTTGTTGACATATGCGGGAGTAAGAATGCTTTCTGTGTATTGGTAGAGAGGAGACTGCGTGCATCCAACGATTATCTCTGTTTTTGGGGAGCCCCTTACCTTAACACCGTAGCCTATGTTGGCAGGCTTTGTGCTTTCGATGTAGGTGAAATTCTTTTCAAGAACTTTCAGGAAGAAGCTTTCGTCCTTGTCTAGGTAGTTTATTATGTTGTTGCCTACGCCTATCAAGTCAGAGGTGTCCCAGTTCTGCTTCACTCTTATCCCGAAGAACGTGCTTAGTATCACCACTATGAGTATGGACGTCACGGCTATCTCCAGCAGGTATACAAAGCCTTTCATTTACCACAACTCCAATGTTACGTTTCCATAATCGTTCCCTATTTTTACGTACCTGGTTTCTATCGACCTTGGCGGCGATGACATTTCGTAGCCACAGAAAAGTATCATGCTTGTGGAATTGTAAATCTTTAGCCTGTATGATCCCAGTTCAAAGTCTTCCAGCAGTTGGCAGTTTGCATCAAGATTGTTTATCTTTACCATCGAAAGTTCCAGCGGCGCTGTTGCCAGACCGATCCTATCGTTTCCTACGTCCTCCGTGAGTATTGTTATCGAGTTCAAAGCCTTTGCTTTCAGTATGTCTGCCCTAGAATCGGTCAGGAGGTTTGAGAAAGTTATGTTGGTCTGGTTGACAATGAAGACTATTATTATGACGAATATCAATATCCCTGCAATGAACTCGATTCTCATTTGGCCTTTCATAACATCACATAAACCCGAATTTCAGCAGTATCACCAAAGCACTGAAGCCGCATATTGTCATTATCAGGCTGTGCTTCAAGCCGGCTGATACAGAGCCTTCCCCTATCTGTCCTGCGACCAGGCCCGAGAATATGCCCTGGACCACTGCCATCAGAACGAACAGGGCATTGTAGTAGCAAGTTCCTCCAGACTCAAGGTCCAGCATCTGGCATACTACAGAGAAGATAGGGCAGTTTATGCAGAGTATATCGTTGGAGCCCTCGCACTGTATGCATGGGTCCTCGAAAGAGAATATGCCTCCAATGCCTCCTGCCGCCTGCCCTTCAGCTCCGATGCTGAGGAGAGGTATTAGCGTTTGGGATAGGCCCACGACTATCCCTATGAAGATGAAGTATATCGCGTACATGATGAAAGTGTGCTGTGATGTCACCGACCTTCTTTCCTTCTCAGCCTCGTTTATGGCTGTTATGTCAGAGGCAGTGGATTCCATTGTCCTTCCGATGTCGCCCCCAGAAATATACGTCTCGTTGATTATGCTCACTACTCTTGATATCAGCTTTGATTTTTTCATCCTCTTTGAAAAGTTTTCGAACACGTCCTGCACCCTTATGCCCCACGAAAGCTGGTGGTAGACCTTCTTTATCTCGGGCGACAGCTTGCCATAGTCCACTTTGGATGCCTGCTTCAGGGACTCGTGCAGAGTTAGGCCGACCTTTTGCGATTCGGCTAGGTCTAGCAGGAATATTGGCAGCTGGTCTTCTATCGCTTTGATCTTTGCATACTCGAAATAGGTTATGAGAGCGTAGGGCGCCACTGCGATTATTATGCCCAGCACAATCAGGTTCCACATCACACCGACGTTCTGGTAGAAAGCCAGCCCTAGAAGTATGATAAAGCCGGCCACTATGAACGGTATCTGCGTCGGCTTTATGTTTGACACGATTTCCTTGACATCGAACTTTTTGTCGCTTTTCTTTTTCATCTTTCTCACGCTTAAGGCGATATCGTCTTAACCAATAAAATGAACCCTATTGAAACGAATGGCAGCACTAGGAAAATTACTGCGAACTGCAAAAACATCATGAACGTGCCCGAACTTCCTCCTATGATTGACATGAGCGCTGTCATGATTATGAAAAAAATGGAACCGATGAGCACAACAGTAAGATAAACTTCTATTAGCATCGACAGTGTATTTGAATACTTTTCCAGCCTTCTTCTGTACTCTGCTATGAAGAGTCTTGATTTCTCGTGCAGAAAGTCTCCGACGTTCCCTCCGCTTGACAGTGTTGTCTCCAGGCCCCACAACAATTCTTTCAGCTCCTCAGAAGGCGTCCTGCTTGCCGTTTTCCTTATTGCCTCTACAAGCTCCATCCCGAAAGCTTCAACATCCCTGTATATCTTGCCCATTTCCTGTGATATCTCGCCATAGTCCTTGAATTCTGCCATCACCTTGAACATTGTGATGGGAGGGGCACCTGACGCGGCCACAGTCGCCATGTACGTTGTCGCAAAAGACAGAGACGAGTCTATGTTCTTTTTTCTCCTTCCAGCAACCATGCTGGGATAAGTATAGAAAATAAAGAACTGGACTATCAGTATGACCACAGTAAGTGTGAATGATAGCAGGAAAGCATTTATTGCGTCACGGAGCAGAAGCGATGTTATTATGACTATGAACGGGAACTCCACAATGAATGTGGCAAGTATCACAAAGAACATTATGTATACGTATTCCTGGAGGCTCAGGCCGATGTTTGCTCTTATCAGGTCAGGCTTTATGCTGTCAAAATAATTGATAAAGGGTTCTAGACTTCTTCCAAAGAACTTGAAGGATAGCTGCTTGAGTGTCTGCCATAGGTCCATCTTATCATCCGATCTCGTCTAGTAGGTCCTGCTTTCTCGTGTAGTAGAGCTTGATTATCTTTGCCACATCTATGTAGTCATCCACCTTGTTCTCGACCATCCACTGCATTATCTTGGTCCTGTTCGCTATCTCCATATCAAGGGAGCTCTTTGCTATGCCGAACTGCAGGCTTATTTTCTCTATCACGTTTGATTTGTTGACTTTTTTGTACGTGTCGCTGAGAGGGTCCCAACTATAGACCTCGTTTACTAAGGGTACGTTCTTCTCCCTGTCAAAGCCTAGAACCTCGTATATGCTCTTTATCCTTCTTACATAGGTCTGGCCGTATTTCATCTTAACAATGAACACTACTATGTCCAATGTTTCTATCAGAGAAGCCGGAAGGTTGATTGGCGGCGTTGTCAGCCTGTCTACCAGCCTTTCCATGGAGTCCGCGTGTATGGTGGACATGCTTGGGTGGCCTGTTGCTATCTGCTGGAACAATACGTATGCTTCCCTTCCTCTGACTTCTCCTACTATGAGGTAGTCTGGTCTCTGCCTCATCGACTCTCGCAGCAGGTCGAACAGGTCCACTTCTCCGATTTTCTTGCCTGCAACCTCTGTTATCGCTGTTCTTGCAACGCCAGGCACCCAGTGAGGGTGCGGCAGTACAAGTTCCGCAGTGTCTTCTATCGACACTATCTTCAATTCAGGTTTTATGAACAAGGACATGGCGTTGAGTATGGTTGTCTTTCCTGTTGCCACTCCGCCGCTTACAAGAACAGACCTTCCATATTCTATCGCCAACCAGAGGTAGGCCGCGATTTTGGGGTCCATTGACTTGAAATTTATCAGGTTGACTGGTGTCAGGGGCTTCTTTGTGAACTTCCTTATCGTAAAGTTGCTTCCCCTTCTTGCTATGTCTGTTCCAAGCGTGGCTTGAACTCTAGAACCGTCTGGCAGGCTGCCTCCTATCATGGGGGTTGCGATCGAAATGTTTTTGCCGCATCTTTGCGCCATCTTGCTCACGAACGTGTCCAGTTCATCCCAGTCCTCAAAGACCACGTTCGTCCTTATGCTTCCTATCAGCGGGTTCCTGTGGAATATGTAAATAGGTATGCCGACACCGTCGCATGATATGTCCTCTATGTTCGGGTCCTGCATCATCGGCTCTATCTTGTCCATCCCGACAAAATCCCTCTGCACATAATAGAAAAGAGCCTGTCTCTTTTGATATGGCAGCTCAGCTGCCATAAGGTTTATCGTGTCCTCAAACTTTTTCGCCAGGAAGGACTTTGCATCATCCTTTCTCAGGGTCTTAAAGTCCACGTCAAGCTTCTCTACCAATGCCAGTTTTATGTTGTTTAGCAGCTTCTTCTCTTCGTCGGAAAGAACAGGCTCGATGAGATAATATACAAGGCCTGATTCCCTTCTGCTCCACTTTATGTTGGCGCTTGCGAACGGCGTCTTGTCGTTTGAAGGTATCAGAGTGTAAACGATGTTTATAGACTTTAGGTCCATTTCAGGTTCCCTCATCCTTATAGTGGACCCCATTTCTAGTATAGAGGATTTCTTTTCCTTTTCTTCAAGCTTTTCCACTTCCATTTTCTCTACTTTGAGGCTCGGTGCCGGAAATGGGTAGGGAATGTAACCTTGGGGAATTCCAGACCTTTCATTTCTTCTCTGACTTTCCAATTCCTTGTAGCCGATGACAGCTTTTGTGAAGACTTTGTAAAGGTTTACTCTCTTCACAGGCCTTCTAAGTTTGACACTCATTCTAAATCAATCTCTCCGTTTTCAGCAGCTACATGAATCAAGCCATTGCTGCTGTATATTATATTATTTTTTATTTCAATATTAAAGTTGTACGATGTTAAATCAACCCCGAGGTCTATGCCTTCTACGCAGTCAAGTCTCAGACGACCGCCGGCAAGGGTCACGGAATATATGCAGTTTGAAAGCCTTTCAGGTATCTTCAGGTCGTAGCTTATCTTGGTGTTGGTGTGCTCCGATGTCTCAAACACCCTTATTACCGTCCCCATTATCATATGGCCTGTCATTCTGAGCTGGTACTCTGTGGTATGCTTCTCGTATTCTAGATTAAGGTCAGAGAATATGTGATAGACTGAGACGATTAGTATTAAGCCGATAACGAAGAATATGACGTACTCTAGCGTCAGATACTGACCTTTCATAAGAGATAATTACATAAAGGTTATTTTTATTTTAATCCTAGACGTCGGATTGGTGAACGTCTCGTTCTTTTCCAGCTTTATGTAGTTGGGACTGTCAAGGCTTGAACCGTCAGTGAAGAATTCTACTATGTAGTCGCCGTCAGGATAGATTAGTTGTAGAACAAGGTCGTCGCCGTCCTTCTTTTCCCTGATATAGGAATTCCCTTCAGAGATGTTTATCCATTCTTCCTGTATTTCTATTTTCAGTGGCGTCCTGATTTCTATGGTTTTAGTGTCTACTATCTCTACGGTCCCGTCTAGAGGATACGCTATTTCCTTAATGCCTCCGAACTTTATTACGTTGGACACTCCATTGTCAATGTCAATCATAATCTTTTCAGCGGCCTCCAGCTTTGTGAAGTCCATGTTATCCTCGAAAATCTTCCTGCCCCATATTGTAGCTGACGCGAAAAGGCTTATGCCTATTAGAAACAGAAGAATGAAGACTATTACCTCTGCCTGGCCCTTCATTATAGATAAATTCATTCCCCAGAATATATAGATTGAATAAAAAAGAAATAAAATTATAAAAATAATAAAAAAAGTCTAGTCTCTTGTTGCTAGGTCATTTACTCTACAGTTTTTGTCATTGCTAAACCAGATTCTATGACTACTCTCAGAGTCTCACCGCCGACACAAGAACCGCCCGTGTAAACCTGGGAACCACCTTCTGGTATTGTTCCGCCTGGGTTGCTTGTGCTAGCATCCAAGCCGTCCAAAGACGCTTCGACCTGATCAGCCTGCAACACACCTGTACCAGTGTTTACTATGGCAAACTGCAGAGCACCGGCGTTGCAGCCAGCAGATGATATGGAAAAGCCCTTTGCCATCTGTGTTGTTGTTTTATTTATGCTCTGGCCCGTGCTTGTCATGAGGTCTGTAGTCATTGATGTGAACCAGGTATAAGCCAATGCAGCCATAGCAACAACTATCATTAAAATCAAAATAACTGCAATTACTGCGCTTACTCCCTTCATTTTTTCACCTCTTTATTCTTCGACTTCCTTATATAAATGTGTTTGGTATTTCCAGTATATAATTCTTCTGTTATCATTAGACTGTCATTGTCTGTCCCTTTTCATCCTGACGCTCGGGTAGGACGACAGCAACTCTGAGACAGGCGTTCCTCTCCTCGCCTTTCTGCCCAGAATATCTAGCTTGTCTATCATGGACTGGTTGGTCTCAAGTATCTTCTGGTTCTGGTCAACCATCTTCTTTAGTTCATCTGTCACAGGCCTCATCAGCTCAGGGCCTGGAGTCGACATCTCTTCCTTGCCAGCAGTCTCTATCAAAGAGATGAAGCTTTTCATCGTGCTTGTCATCTCGTCAATCTTTGAAGGCATCTTGGAAAGTGCGTTCCTTAATTCGACGTTTGCTTGAATAACATCGTTAACAATCTTCTGGTTGCTCCTTATGAGCTCTATTATCTGGTTAATCAGCGATTGCAGCTGCGGAACAGCGCTAGAACTCTCAATCGCATCCAATCTCTTCTCCATCCTCTTCAATGGAGTGACTGGTATGATTTCGTAAGATTCGTCAGAACGTTCGTCTGGCATAAAGATAGTTTTAATGAACCGATATATAAATGTTTAAGAAAAAAATGAAAAGAAACGGGGGACTAGTATCCTCCGCCCATTCCAGGCATGCCTGGAGGCATTGACGGCATTCCGCCCTTGTCAAGCTTGCCTGCAGAGATTATGTCGTCGATTCTAAGGATCATCTCAGCTGCTTCTGCCGCAGACTTTATCGCCTGCGTCTTTATCTTCAAAGGCTCGATGACACCGAGCTCCTTCATGTCGACAATCTTGCCGGTGTACACGTTGACTCCGGCCGTGGTCTTGCCTTTCTCATGGGCAGACCTCAGTTCGACCAGAATGTCTATCGGGTCAAGGCCTGCGTTCTCTGCCAGGGTCCTTGGTATTATCTCCATCGCGTCTGCAAAGGCCAGTATAGCCAACTGCTCCCTTCCAGAGAAGCTCTGAGCAAACTCTTTCAGGCCTTTTGCGACTGCCTCTTCTGGAGCGCCTCCGCCTGCCACAACCTTGCCGACTTCCAAAGCAGAAACCACAGCTCCGAGCGCGTCCTCCATTGCCCTTTCCACCTCGTCAACGACATGTTCTGTGCCGCCTCTTATCAGGATTGAAACAGACTTTGGATTCTTACACTCTCTGACGAAAATCATCTGCTCGCCTGCAATCTTCCTCTCTTCCACAAGGCCTGCGTTGCCAAGGTCGTTGACAGAAAGGTCAGAGATGTTTGACACTATCTTTGCGCCTGTCGCTCTTGCAAGCTTTTCCATGTCGGACTTTTTCACCCTTCTTGCTGTCAGTATGCCCTTTTTTGCAAGGAAGTGCTGCGCAACGTCGTCTATGCCTTTCTGGCAGAACAAAACGTTGCAGTCAGACGATACTACCTTCTCTACCATATTCTTTAGTATATTCTCTTCCTGGTCAAGAAAATCCTGCAGCTGGTTGGGCGATGTTATCTGTATCTGCGCGTCTGTCTCCGTCTTCTCTATCTCAAGCGACGCGTCCATCAGAGCGATTTTTGCATACTTGACACGTTTTGGCATTCCTGGGTGCACGACTTCTTTGTCTATTATGACGCCTCTGATCAGTTCTGTATCTTCGGATGAGCCACCCCCCTTCTTTTCCAGCTTGATATTATCCTTGTTTATCTCTATTTTATTATCCACTGTTTCCATGACAGTTCTGACTGCGTCTACTATCAGCTTTGCCAATTGATCTGAGGCCCTTTCAGAGCTCTTGCCTGTCATTGATGTTATTGCTATCTTTTTGAGAACGTCGATATCATCTGTAGTGACCTTTTCTGAAATTTTTTCAAGAATTACCAGTGCCTTTTCCCTTGCCAGCTTGTAACCCTTTGTTATGACAGTCGGGTGTATGTTCTGTTCCAAGAGTTCTTCTGCCCTTTTCAGCAACTCGCCTGCTAAAACAGCTGCTGTAGTCGTTCCGTCGCCCACTTCTTCGTTCTGCGTCTTGGCGACTTCCACAAGCATCTTAGCTGCTGGATGCTCTAGCTGCATTTCCTCAAGAATTGTGACTCCATCGTTCGTTATTACAATGTCTCCCATGTTGTCCACAAGCATCTTGTCCATGCCTTTTGGACCCAGGGTTGTCCTAACAGCGTCTGCCACTGCCTTTGCCGCTGATATGTTAGTGTATTGGGCTCCCTTGCCCAATGTTCTAAATGTGCCCTCAGGCAAAACCAGAATAGGCTGTCCTCCCATTTGCATTTGTCCGTTACTCATTTTTTACCACCTCGTTTTTATTACAAAAATATGTGTATGTAAGTATATCTCTAAATTATTTAAAGCTAATTAAAATAAAGAAAAAAAGAGTATGCGCGTTTATAACTTATTCTTCATACTCTTTGCGACTAAGAATGCTACCAACATAATCACTAGAAAACTGACCAATGCTTCTATGAAATGGCCTATCTTGAACGTTGACAAGCCCACTGTTACCGCCGCTTCAGCGTCTAATCCCATATACGGCGTGTATAAAGGACTTATAATGTCTGCTACCAAAGCGTCTATCAATGTCTTGGCTGCAAAACCGATTATTAAACCCAGCGCAACTGATACGATGTTTTGTTTTTTCACGAAATCCATGAATTCTTTTATCATTCCCAATTAAACACCTTAAGAATTAGTACGTCTATAACCCCCTTTAATGCTATCTTTTGGGCCTTTTCCTGGCGTGTATGTAGCCCTTTCTCAAGAAAGCCGGTATTGTAGGTATTATGTTCTCCCTTTCGAACTCCTTTTTGATTGCCTGCGTCAGCCTTGATTTTATGAACTCCTCGCTTCTTGGCACGTTTATCCAGAAAAGCGCCTCTACTTCTGTTGTCCACTCCTTGCTCCTCACTATGAACCTTATTTCCCTCTTTCTTTTCTCATCGAAAACGACGTTTTCGTCCTTTCTCAGGGCCTTTTCCATGACCTTCTTTGCCTTGTCCGTGTCAGATGTGTAGTCTATCATGAACGTTATGGAAGAAACAGACTCGCTGCTGCCTCCGGTGAGGTTCACCACCTTCTCCTTTATTATCTGGGAGTTGGGTATTATCACGTCGTTCTTGTCATAGGTGGTCAATTTGGTCGACCTGAGGCTTATGTCCCTGACAGTGCCTGTGATGTCGCCGATTTTGATGACGTCGTCTATCTTGTATATCCTCTCTGCTGTTATTATTATTCCAGAGACCCAGTTGGAGACTATGTCCTGCAGGCCGAAGCCTAAGATTATGGCCCCCACACCCAAACCTGTTAAAGCAGCAGTGACGTCAATATTGAAAATTATCAGAATCAGGACAAACGCTATCAGGTATACTATTATCGATATTACCCTCTTCAGCGGTATTACGACGCTTCTCTTCTCTCCCCTTTTTGCCATGGGGTTGATGAGGTTTTTCTCAAAGAATTTGACTATCAAGTATGCTGAAACTATCACTAACACAGATTCCAACATGTTTATTGGTGTTAGGATTTCAGACAGAGCCATAATAATCATTATCCATTATGTAGTTAATAAAATTAAAAAAAAGGAAAGCCTATTTCTTAGAAGGCTTCTTTTCCAAGGCGCCTGCTATGACAGTGGCTGCTGACATTATTGCAGCTGCAAAAACTGCCCAGTTGGCATCCAAGCCTGGTCCGAAAAACGCCTCGCTTGCTATTTTCACTACCCATAACAACAAGCCAAAGTAGACTATGCTCAGCGCGATTACGAGAACAGTGGTCACAAAGGTTATTGTAAGGTTTTTTATCCATTCTACTACCATAGAATCAATAATAATTGGTCTTCTATACTATTAAATCGCTTTTTTCGCCTTCTTTATCAGGTCTTTCTTTTCCATGCTTTCCAGTTCTGCTTTGTCGATAACAGGGATTCCGTGTATCTCCTCTTCTTCAGTCTTGTCGGTTATCATAACAGCAGGTTTTTTCACCACCTTGATAAAGTCCCTGAGGTCTGCGGCGTTCTTTATCATCTTCCTTTTGTTGATCTCGATGTTGGATATGACCAGCGCCCTTTCTCTGGCAAAGACATCGAACGGCGCCTGCTTGACATAGTCTGTCTTGAAGCCCAGTTTTTCCAGATTATTGCCAACCATTTTCTCCAAGGTGCCTTCAGGCTTGCCGTGTTCCTCATATTTCTTGAAGACCTCGGTCTTTGTTATAATCCTGTTGTCGAGTATCCTTTCCAGCTTCTCGGCAATGTCAAGCATCATCCTCAGCTGCTTCTTCTCGTGCTCATATATCGCTTTTTTGTTTATGCCTACAGCCTCTGCCAATTCTCTTTGTGTCAAACCTTTCCTTTTTCTGGAGTCCTTTAGCACGTCAGAATCTATCTCAACATACAGGCCTCCGCGGTCCCTGTATATTCTTGGATAGATTGAACTGCATATCAAGTCCTCGAACGTCTTTAATGATAATGTCGGCAAGTCATACCTTTCGTACACTATGCCATGCTTTAGCTTCTCCCTGGTTGTCTGAACCCCTATCAGCATGGGATGCGCGTCAAGATTGTTCGAGATTATCTTCAGGTTTCTGGCCTGCTCCTGCTGGAACGAGTCCACGTTCAATAGAATTTTCAGCAACAATAATACGTTTTTCTGCGCGGCTATGTCAAAGCATCCCCTGTACTCACAAATCACATAGTCGCTCTTTTCAAGGAACATTTTGACTTGTTGCCTTACATTAAACATATTTTTAAATTGCTGAAGACAAAATAAATCCTTAACGGGCGGGTAGCTTAGCCTGGCAGAGCGCCAGTCTTATAAGAGGACGTCAGTCCTTTTTGTTGGCTGTGTTCTGTAGAAACTGGAGGTCGGGAGAAGCTCTTGTGGATGAGAGCTACCGAATTCGAATCTCCCCTCGCCCACATCCACTTTTTTCTTTCTTTTTGTATAAGTTAAAAGGATTTAAATTTCCGGCTAGTATTTCTTTTCTTTAAGCCCTACAGTAAACTTTTAAATTGATTTGAATTAATTAAATAAGCAAGGGCCGGTGGTCTAGCGGCTATGATTGTTTCTTAGGGTTGAGCCCTTGGAACAATGGCATACGTCACCCTTACACGGTGAATATCGCAGGTTCGAGTCCTGCCCGGCCCACTCATTTATAAATTTAGGAAAGTTTTATTCTAAATAACAGGGCCGGTAGATCAACTGGAAGATCGCTTCCTTGGCAATCTAAACCAAAATGGAAACCCTTCAGGGCCATAAGAGGTTAGGGGTTCGAGTCCCCTCCGGTCCACTCAGTGATATTTTTATAAACTTGGGCAGATTATCTATTTTAATAAAAATTAAAAGCGGAGTACCAAATTAAAAATAGCAGAATTGTTTTCATAGATACTTTTTCTAAGACAATCGTGTGATAATATGATAAAAAACTTCCTCCAAAGCCAGCTCGCTGTAAAGCAGATAAAGATAGGCAACAGAGTTCCAAAGGACTTTTTCATAACAACTGGCGTCGGCCAGAGCGACATAACTGTCCATGCAGGCTCTTATCATCTTGCCTTGAAGGATGCTGGCATAGAGAGCTTCAACATAATGACCTATTCTTCCATACTTCCTGCCATCGCCCAAGAGGTGCCCAGACCAGCTGATTTCGTGCACGGCTCTGTGATGGAGACGATAATGGCCTGCGCCAACGCAGAAAAGGGCCAGACAGCTACAGTGGGAATCATCTTCGGCTGGCTGTATGACAGGACGACTGGTGAAAAGTACGGCGGTCTTGTATGTGAATACAACGGGCATGACACTGAAGACTTTGCTGTGCAAAGTCTAAGGGCAAGCCTGAAAGAGCTCTATACCAACGGCTTTGACGACAAGTATGATTTGAGGGACATCAAAGTGATATCAAGAAGCTTTGTGCCGGAGAAAAAATTCGGCACTGCTCTGGTAGCATTGTGCTTCACCAACTATGTCTATCCTGTCGTTGACTAGGACAATAAAGCGGCTATTCCGCCCAGATCCAGCAATCTTTCTCCTGCCGGATGGTTGGAAGAAATTATCATTATCTTTGCCTTCATCTCGTCTGCTAGGTTCAGCAGTTCCTCATAGTCCCTTATCTTGTTGTCAGAGACAAGGAGCATGCTGACCTTGCCTGCTTCAATAGCATCCTTTACGTCAATCCCCTGTATGGTCTTGCCTTTGCCAATGCCCTCGATTATGGCCTCAACAGCCTTGGACTCTTCCTCAACCCTGCTCATCTTGCCCAGTTTCTCCAGCAAGCCCTGGCGGAGCAGCTCCTGGAGACCTAATTTACCTGTCTGGTAAGTTGGTTTTACCATTATCTTTTCCAGCATGTTTTTTTCCTTTGCCTTGATAACGTTCTGCAGGTCCTCTTTGGTGAAGCCAGGGCCTGCTATTATTATCTTCTTCACATTGGATGATTTTACCTTTAGCTTCTTTATCAGGTTCTCATAGTATTCCTTTCTCTTGTTTTCAGCATTCCTGGTGTCGAATGCCTTGCCAGAAACTTCAGATCTCATGCTGAGCAGGTGCTTGTATCTTTCCTTCAGGAAATAGAAATCAGCCTCTTCGTCATCCAGAACGCAGACAAGAACAGGTTCTGACTTTATCTCGGCAGCTTTCAATCTGTCTATCTCCCAGGACCTCCACTCCTTCTCAATCGTCAGCAATTTACCCGGCTCGACGTCAATGGTGTGATATCCCTTGTCAACAATGTCCGGCGCTTCAAGAATCTTGCCTGTGAGCCTCAGGTGCTCCTTTATTTCGGTCTTTTCCACGACAACCTTCATCAGGACTTCTTTTCTACCAGTCTTTGCCCGTTCCATCCTGTCGCCCCTCCTCACCTTGATGCTCCTTGGAGAGCGGGCAGTGACAAGACTGTCCGGCGTTATCAGTTCGTTGAGTATGAAAAGGTCGTTCCTGTTCTGCGGCGTGACTTTGACCATATTGTGCTTCAAGTCCATGGAAGAGAGCATAAGGTATATTTTTATTCTTAGATATTTTAAATACATTTATGCCTGACTTTATTCCTGTTCTGGTAGCAGCAGTGTTGGGACTCATAGTGCTGCTGCTGGCCTTCGGTGGTGGTTTCGACTTTTTTGCAGCCGGAAGTACAGGCATATCCCAATCAAGCAGGACAGAGATGTTGGGCATGGACTTTACTGTCTCCTACAATGTCGGGCATGAGGATATACTGTCTTTTGGCGGCGAGGTCAACAACGGATTGTTCTCACATCTAGAGCAGATGAAGGATTTTGATGTCGACAATGCCGGGGATGTCACAGAGGGCGTTCTGAAGATGAAGATATGGAACTCCAACTATTACGGTAACCTGTTCGTCTATGTGAACGACGAGCAGGTCTACAAGGGAGCGCCTGGCATAGGGGAGAAGACGATAAGTCTTGATGGTTCTATCATTGAGAGCAACAATAACATCAAGGTTGTTGCCGAGAGCTCCGGCTGGAAGATGTGGGCGCCGACCGTCTACATACTGGACATGGATGTTTCTGTCAATTATGAGAGCAAGAAGACCCAGTCCTTTGACTTTGAAGTGACCGAGCATGAGGCAGAGAGCCTGAGCAGGGCAAGGCTGCTCATATTCGGTACTAGAGATGGCAAGGGCAATATTAATGTCATGATAAATGGAGTGGAGATATATTCTGGCTGGACGCCCGTGTATACTGACTTTGCCATTGACACTCTGAAAGTAGGCACCAATAAGCTGGATTTGTCGACAGAGGTTGACACGACGTATAACATCACGTCTGCCCAGGTTGTTTTGTTCTTTGGATAATTTATATGCTGACTTTAACAAATCTAAACCATGGGATTGTTTAATAGGTTTAGAAAAAATAAAGAAGAAAGCCGAGAAGACCTTATAAGAAGTTTTGAGCCTAGAAAACTTGAAAAGTTGAATAACATTATGTTTGAAAGACACGAATCTATACAGTCTTCTTATCTGAAAACCTTGAGCGAAGATGAGTTGAGGACCTTTCTAAAGATTATGGACAAGTCTTTCGTAATACCAAGGGGTTTTGCTGGTTCAGATTTTTCAGATACTAAAACCTCTTTAAGTTCAGATTTTCCAGATTTCAGGAGACTTGTAGAAAAGACAATGAAGGAAAGGGAAGCTGAAGATAAGTTTATTCCTTTGGGTTCGCTTTTGAAAGATAAGAGTGGTTCCTTTCCAAGACGCAAAAAAACAGAGAATAATAAAAAAGGCAATACTTTTGATTTTGTTAAAAAATTCTTCGATAGACAAGCCAAAGAGGCCGATTATGAAGGTTATGGCAGAGGGAACGAATTTTCTAAAAGGAAAGAGAATGCAGAACAAATAGGTAAAGAATTAAAAAATCAAGGACATGTTGTTTTTGAAAAACAAATAAAACGTTACTATCAAACAGATGATAACTGTTTCGAACTTGCATGCTATTTAGCTGATAAATATGGCTATGAACACCCTAAAACAAGGAAAGAATTAACAGATATAATTTTTGACAGTAAAGGAAGACAATTGGGATGGGGTAGTCAAACACAGTCTTTTTATGATAAACCGTCAGAAGCTTGTTTTGTAATTCGTAGTCCTGATAATGTAAATCAAGTTCATGTGACATTTGAACTTTTTGGAAAAGAATTCAATTACGGTCCAGGTACAAAGCAAAAATTTCCTATAGAAAGGCGTATTTTTTTAAGAAAAAAAGGAGACAATAAAATTCTAACAAAAGAAGAAAGTTCTTATATAAAATATATGTCGGATCTGAGAACAAAAAGAAAAGACGTTTTGGAGCAAAGTGGTAATTTTTTAAAAAATGCTGCTAAGGAAGCTGGCTATGAAGATTATGGAAGGGGAAATGAACTGACAAAAGAGGAGGAAGAGCAGTTCAAAAGAGAGGAAGAAAGAGATATTGAAGCAGCAACAGCCGAGTTGAACAAGGAATATGAGCAGTTCGAGAAGGAAGACGAGAAGGAGCTGGAGAATGCTATCGGTGATGTTGAAGCAGAGCAGCTTGAAGAAGACCAAGAAGAGCAGTTAGGAGAAGAAGAGCTTGAAGAGACTCTAGACGATTAGACACCAAAAGTTTTATCTACGGCTTCTGAAATATCTATAGAGAAAGAGAGAATGATTTTATGGGTGTAAAGGACTGGGCAAAGAGAAGAGCAACAAAAGGCAAGAGATGGCTTAAAGGAGATAAGAGTCTAGAAAAGCTTGAAGGCAGGGAAAAATATCAAAAGATGCTTACCCACATCGAGAGAATGGCTGCTAAAGGCTCGGAAATGCACCAGTATATGAGTCAAAGGTTCTATGAGTACAGAGCTAATGGCATGGATTTCAACACCGCTGTTAGAAAGGCTAGACAAGGCGGAATTCTACATAGAGCAAATGAACAAATGAAAAAAATTCAGTTTGATATTGATGCTGCTAGAGCAAGTGGGGACAGGGTCGCTTTGATAAGAGCCAATAAGAGCATGAAACACTGGAAAAACAAGGTCAGAGGACATGCATTGACAAGGACTCAAAGTGGTCAGGAAATAGAATACTATAAAGCAGGTACTAAGCAAGAAACACCAGAAGATACCACACCTCTTCATGAAAACTTTGGCAAAAGAGCCCATGCCAGGCTGTATGAGATTTTTATCTCTATTCTGATAGGCGTATTCTTCATGGTCGGCACGCCGCTTTTTGGTTTGCCCTCGTTCCCCTTGATAGGGATGGCGTTTATTTTCTGTTTCCCGGCCTATATCATATTCCCCAGTCAAAACGACATCATAGGTTCGATAAAAGAAGGAGGAGATGTATCCGGAAGAGGCTGGTTGCTAGTACCAAAATCTGCCTTCAAGATAACCGCATACATCCTTATAATAGCACAAACTTTCGCATTCAATCGTTTAATCTCCCTGGTGATCGCGTTCTTCTTCTATTTCACTGCTCTGCCAGGACGCTACAAGACCACACAGCCTGCCAAGGCTATAGAGGCATGGGCCAAGTTGGGCTTTGGTGCATATCTGGCATATCTGTTTTTCCTCACTTTTGGCGGCATGGGATTAAGCGGGAACAATATTGCCAGTGCGCTGGGCTGGATGGGGGCCGCGTTCTTCATCACATTCCCCATACAGGTTGAGGGGGATAAGGATGAAAGTAAAATTACAGTTGTCGTAGGGAAATACAAGAGCATGACAGACTCCGGGGCTTTCAAAGTTTTCGACAGAGGTTTTTTCTTGGTTTGCATGATGCTTTCAATGTGGTTCTTTGTCTCCGGCGGGGGAAATCTAGGTGACATGATTCATATTGTGTTTTATCTTATTTTCGCCCTTTCTCTGCTTGTCGGGATAAGCGCTGGTCCAGAGGCAAGGCCTGCCATGGGAGTGATGACGATAATGATAGCGCTTTTCATCTTCTCAACCACGTATACAGGAGTCGTCGGCCAGGCTATATTCGGTTACTGGTGGCCTCAGGTGCAGAGCGCTACTGAAAGTATTTTTGTGCCTTTGGATGATATGCTCTTCCAGGCCCAGACAGGAATGGCAGACGCTTGGCTGATGATAACAAACCCTCAGGCAGCTATAGCAAAGCAGCAGCAGGACAAGCAGGCGTCTGTGAGTAAAACCACAGGTTCGAAGAGATCTATAGAGGTAAGTAGGTTTGAGCTGTTTTCCGCTCTTTTAGATCCTAATCAGGAGACCTTGATTGGTAATATTGAGCTTGAAAATAGTGGTGAATTTAATGCTGACTATATCAATCTTGACATTGAGGCCTTCTGGAAAAGAACGACTGCTTCAAACGTTGAACCTGAAACATCCGTAGGGTCTTTGGAACCGATTACCTGTAGTAGTGATTCTGGTAGTCCTGTGGAATCAACTGATTCTTGTTATTGGGGCAGAGTAATATATCCGACTGAGATAAAATTCGCTACGTTCAAATTCAGCAGAGATGGTTGGGGAGAACTTGGCTATTGTTGTCCTGTTGATGCAGAGAACTGTGACACTCCTACATCATCGTGTTCACCTGGAGCTGTATACGCTCATTCCGGTGAAACTGTGAAGGTCAGGGCGTCTTACAATTATAATTACAATGTCAATGTCTCGATACCGATTGATGTCATACCTTTGAATGAATATTATAGATTGCTTCAGGCGAGGGAGATAAAGCTAGAGGAACTGATTTCAGAGTACACGGGCGGTCCTGTCAAGGCTACCATATACTGCCAGCGCCAGCCCATAAGGGATGGTGAAGAGACTTTGATAAGAGTTTCTCTCAAGAACGAAGGCAGGGGAAACATAACTTTTGTAGATGATTTGAAAATATACGTTCCACAGATACTCAATGATGAACAACCAATAGAAATAGAAGCGTCTACATTTAGTGGTTGTACAGAAGGTGATACATTTGGTAGCGGTGAAATAACATGTACTTACTTTTCTGATATTGATAATAGAATACCTCAGATAGGTCCTGGTGAATACAGGACCGTGGTCTTTTTAATAAAGCCTAACCTCGACGGTTTTGATGATCAAAGCATAATAACAAGGCTGATAACAGGCGTGGCCTCGTACGAATACATGGACACTAAGAACGTCAATATACAGGTTGCTATTGCCCCCTTTGGGACATAAGGGTTTAATCTAACAAAAAAGGAATGATAAGATGAGAAAAATAATCGCGCTTTTGGTTCTGGTTTTGCTAGTCTCGGGTTGCACGGGACTGCCAGGCTTTAACATCTTTGGGCAAAAGGAAGAAGTGAAGGAGATGCCCGAGGATGTGATAAGCGTCGAGAATATTAACGTCCTCCCAGCACCGCCCATAATTGCAGGAGACCAATTTTCTTTGTCGTTCAATATAGTCAATTACGAGGAAGATGACCCTGTTTATGATGTCAGTTACCGTGTTCTGGACGCTGGTCTGTGCGGAGACCCGATAACAGGTTTGAAAAGTAGAACATTCGTTGATCCCTTTGTTCCGGGCCAGGTAGAATTCGTCGAATGGACCTTCAAGACCCCTATAAGTCAGGATATCGCCTACATAAAGACAGCTTGTCCGGTTAGGTTCAAAGTCAGCTATAGCTATTTTTCAGAGTCTGAGATAGAGGTGAATGTGATTAGCAGTGAAAGGTACACACAGCTGCAGCAGGCAGGAGAGTTCACGACCTTCATCCCGACACTGACTGTTGGCAGAGGACCTATCAAGATATACATGGAGCTGGGCGCTGCCTTGCCAATTAGGACAGGAAGCATCCTGCCTGTCTATATCACAGTTCAGAACAAAGGCAGTGGTCTTTTTGATGAGGTTGCTCAGGGAGAGCTTTTTCTCGGAATTCCTGGTGGGTTTGATGTGATTGAAAGTGATTGCGCAGCTATGGGGCCGTCTGGTTATGCTGGTTATTATACTAACATTGATTCAATTCCGCTTGTCGGGAAGAAGACATACAAAATAAAGTGCTCCTTGATGGTTCCAGGAGAGGACAAAGTGGACATAGAGCAGACGTACTTTTTGAACGCCTATTTCCACAGTTATGTGTACGAGGTGTTGAAGGAAGTTAGCGTGAATGTCAACCCGTTGACAGCATAAACTTATTTTAATAGGCTCTAATTATTCTTTATGAAGTATCTCTATGCTTTGCTGTTGCTATTGTTGTTTACTTCTATGTGCGCTGGCATGCCATTTGACCTGCCGTTGCCGTCGCTTCCCAGCGGTCAGAGTCTAAGCCAAGTCCAGTATCTTGACTTTAATGTTCAAACAATACCTACCGAGGTCGTTCCATACAGAACATTGAATCTGATAATTGATGTGACAAACAACAATGCTTTTGAAATAAGGGGTTTGAGTGTGAAGGCTTATGACACTTGCGTTTTTATAACTGATGAAGGTTCTGAGAGAACTGCTTCAGTCAGAAATATCGGTACTCTGAAGCCTAATCAGTCTGATAGTTGGAGATGGGAATGGGAAACAGGTTATACGCGCCTTGAGAAGGACTGTGAAATCAAGATAAGTGCTACTTTCACGAGCGATTTAACGCTCTATAATGACATTGTGGTGCTGTCCCAGGACGAGTACTTGTCGAGGCAGGTAAAGGGTACTTTGTACAACATTCCTGTGCAGAAAAGCTCTTCGAAATCGCCCTTTAACATAGTGCTGACCTTTCCTGAAAAGCAGCCCTTTTTAGCGGATACTAGCGAATACAGCTTTTACATTGATTATTACAACGTTGGGGATGGCTTCCTGACAGTCTACAACAACGACAACAGCATACAAGTCAATGGTGCCGGAAACATGCGAATTACATCATGCGCTGGTGGCTCCAGTGGCGACAAGTTGAACTTCATAAACAACAAGGCGCCGAGGAAGACCTGCTACTTTACAACTGACAATATAGGCCAGCCCATAAGCATAGAGACCATGAACATAACCGCAGAATACACATACATGATAGACAAGTCTGTTACTGTAAAAGTTAAACCAAGCAGATTGGTCACTGAAACTTCTGGTGGTTCTAGCGAAGAAACTGGGACTGAAGAAGGAACACTGTGCTCTGAAATGTTCACACTTAGTACAGGTAGGTGTATCGATACAGGAGATTGTACTGGTGGAACCTGCAATTTTATGGCAATTGATTGCCAAGATGAAGGCAAATGTTGTTGCAGTACATGATGTAGTGTGTTTACTGCAAATTATAAATACCAATTTGATAATCTTATTTTAGAGTGAAAAGATGAAATCAAAAATTTTGCTATCAGTTTTATCAGTGCTTCTTGTAGCCGGTTGTGTAGACATTGACATGGGAAATCTGGGCGGTAGTTCTTTAACAGGCGGCAGCGGGCTGGAGATTATCAGCTTCACGGCAGAGCCAACATCCATATTCAGTGGCAGTTCTGTCAGGCTTGTCATGGAAATTGAAAACCGCGGAGGAACAACCGTTGCTGACGGTGGTTCAAAGATATATGTCACAGGTTCGAACTTTGTTGACTGGTTTGGTTCGGTGGCCGATTTCGAGACCCTTGACAAGGAAATGAGGGCTGAGGACGTTGTGAGAGGTGTCCCACCGTCTACTTACAGGTACTCAGAAACTCTGACTGCGCCTGATTTGGACCCAGGACAGACAAGAAACGACATTTTCATAGCAAGAGTCTATCATGATTATTCTACTAGCGCAAACGGGAACGTTTGGGTGTATTCCGAGTCTGAGGCTGATGCCGCAAGGGCAGCAGGAAGGCAGTTGTACACGCCTTCATTCACTTATACCAAGGGTCCTGTTGGTCTAAGCATTTCAGTCTCTCCCACACCCCTGATAGTATATGAGGGAAGCAACACGTTCACTGTTTTTATAAAAATAAACAACCTCGCGTCAGGTACGATATATTCGCCAGGTGCCATACCCTATGGTAGTGACAGTAGTGATGTCACATTAACCATGGAAGAAATAAACAGGGTGGATGTGAGCATAGATGTTGGGTCTGGTTTGACTCTGGATTCAGAATGCCAGAGTCTGGATGACCAGGAACTGGTAGCAGGAAGGGACATGACAATAGTCTGTGATATAGACGTCACTACTGATGTATCAACCTTCCAGTCGTTCCAGTTTGATGTCACCGTAGACTATGGCTACTACACCGAAAGGACCGCTTCCGTGACAGTCCAGGGCAGATAGTTGCCTTCTACCACAAATTATAAATATCAACTTTACAATTCTTCATAGTAAAGGTGAACAAATGAGAAAAGCAATTTTATTGGCAGTTTTATCCACCATGCTTGTAGCTGGATGTATACAAGGAGACATGTCTTCTTGGCTGCAGACAACGACAACGGTTGTTGGGGGTAACGGCCTAGTCATAACAGAGTTTACTGCGGATCCGACCGAGGTTTACACCACTTCATCAGGAAGAGTGATGATGACGGTGAGCAACCTGGGCGGGGCAGCAGTTGACATGGATGACGCGATAATATACCTTACAGGTTCTGGTGTCAAGGACGACTTGTCAGACGGTTTGTACTGGAGCGGTAGGGGAACAACTGATAGCGTTTACACTGCATTGACAAAGGCTCTCAATCCTGAGGACCCTGTGAGGGGAACACCTGCAGGAGAGCAGACCGTTACATATACACTCTCATCACCGACGGGGATATCAAAGGGAACTATTAGGAACGATATCTTCATAGGTAGAGTCTACTATGACTATTCAACAACTGTTTCGGGAAACGTTTGGGTTTACTCACAAGCAGAAGCTGATGCCGCAAGGGCGTCTGAAAAGGCACTTAACAGCGCAGCCCTGTCTTCAACAGGAGGACCTGTCGCTTTGTACGTAAAGGCCATTCCAGACCCGATTATAATCGCATCGGATTCTGACGTTGTCACGCTACAGATAAAGATTAGCAATGTAGGTGGATCGACACTATACAAGGCTGGTTCGATAGACTATTCGAGCGGCAGTCCTGACTTGTCATTGGACGCAGACACAGAGCTCAACAGAGTTGAGATTGACATAGAGGCATCTGGTCTTTCCGGTTTCGAAAGCTGCGAAGGCGAGCAGGAACTGGTAGCAGGAAGAGACATAACACTGTCCTGTGATTTGACAATTGACAGCGCGCCGACAACAATGCAGTCGTATCAGCTCACAGTAACCGCAACATACGGTTACATGGCTGAGAGAACAGCTAGCGTTAGTGTTTCTGGAAGATAGACTTTTTTTGGAGAAGCTATGGTTTCTCTACTTCTTTTTTATTTTGTGAAAGAGTCCAGTCTCTTTTGTGGCTGTTTGATGTAGCCCTCTTCTTCGAGGATAAGCTTGCCGTATTCGCCGTCGTAGCCAGGGTGTATTTTCAAATCGCCGTTCCGGTTCTTTATTATCAGCTTGGCAATCTTCTCATGCGTCACTATTCTCAGGTTCTCCTCCGGCGTCTCCAAAAGGACCTTGAACTCTGAGCCGAACTCGTTCAATAATTTGGATGACTCTGCCCACACCTTTTTCGCGAAAGATTGGGTGTTGTACACTGTTGCTATCAATTCAGAAAGGGGTATAATCTTCTTGAATGGTATCGCTCCATCAGGCCTGAAGCCATCTTCCCTGTCTGCTAATTCCTCGACGCGGTGCTCAACGCCTATGGTCAGTTCCCTTTTACAGACAGGGCAAATGTTCTTGTGCTTTAGCGATTCCTTCGGGCTCATGCAGACGTTGCATGCCCTGTGGCCGTCCCAGTGGTACTTACCCCATGACGGGTCGACCTCTATCGTGTAAAGGAATCTTTTAGGGTCCTTCTTCTTCAGAACATCTAACACGTCCTTGTAGGTCATTTCAGCATTGAAGACATTCGCCTCCCTACCTATCCTTGACGGCCAGGGACTGTGAGAGTCGCTGTTGCTTATCAGCGTGTATTTGTCCAAGGCGGACAGGCGCCAGTTCATTGCCGGATCGCTTGAAAGGCCTGTCTCCAAGGCGAATATGTTCTTTGTCTGGTCCTTGAAGCAGTCCTCTATCCTGTCAAAGCCTGACTTGCTGCCAAAAAGCGCGAACCACGGCGTCCAGCAATTATGAACAGCAGCAGATTCAGTCAAGTATGAATTATCTTTCTCGACCTCTAAATTTAGTACATTGCCGTCGTAAAAAGCAATGTCTATTTTTCTTATGGGTATGTAAATAAACCTTCCATCCAGCCACCCATGCCTCATCTTTGTTTTTGATACGCATTTTTTAAATGCGGGATCCTTCAGCAGGTTGAGTCTGTCTTCAAAAAAGCTCAATCGGTGAAGTATGAAATTGTCATGCTTTGCTCGGATTTCTCTATCCCCTATTAAATGTTTGCCCCTTTCTTTATGGGACTGCACAGTGTCGATTGTAAAGGATGGTATTATGCCTAATCTTAAACAGACAATTTTCATTTGATTCGCCAATAATCTGGATGATGTGCTTCCTTTGTCGCCTCTCCACCAGCCTTTGAGAATTTCGACTTGCTTTTCTTCTGGCAGGTAAATAAAGTCCTCTGGCAATTTTTTGTTAAACGCCCTATACGGCTTTCTAGTATAAAACAGCTCTTTAAATTTTTCAGTTATGGCCTTGGAATAGAATATGGCATCACTTTCTGTTTTTCCTTTAGATGGTTTCAAACCGAATATTTTTCTCATTAGAAAACACACATCAAAAACATAGCCTTTCTCTTTTTTATTGAACGTAAATGTTATCGCTTCATTGCCTTGAGTGTAGCCTTCCGCAAGGTAATATCCAACAAGCCTGCAGAAATCTCTATCTAATTCAATTTTTCTGTCTCCAAACGCTATATGGCCGACATCTATGTTTTTCTCTCTGAATCTTGGATAAACCAAAACATCCCCAATCTCTAGATTCTTAGCTTGTATCCATTCGGGATGATACTTTTTGTGCTCCTCTGAATTACACCTTTTCAAATGAGTTTCTGACGGTTTGCAAATTCCACTGGTCCAAGAGCAGTTTTTTTTGGTTTTTATAGCTAGGAAAGGGTGTTCAGGTGTTGAAGGGGTTTCAACAGAAAAATACCAGGGTGTGATTTTGAGCAGTTTTCCTCTATACCTATGGGAAAAGACCTTTGTTACTTTTCTCTTCAGTCCCGTGTGCGTATATACAAAATCCCCCCTTTTAACATCTTCTATGCTTTTGACTTCTGGATTGGCAATAATTTTTGTGTTCGGTAATAGACAGTGTGCGGGTATAACCATAATATCCTTTGATATCTGCATCAGCCTTTCCGTCAGTTCCGCGCAGTCTATCTTTGTAAGAATGGGCCTGCCGTCTGATGCTAGCTTTCCATATTTTGATAAAAAATCGTTAACCTGGTCGACAACACCAAAGCTTGGCGCAAGAAGGACAAGATGCACCCTTCTTGACTTTTCATCCTGCCTGTAGATAATGGCGACCTCTGCCTGAAGAACAAAAGAGACGCTGCTTTCCTTGTACTTGTAGAAGCCGTCCACTTCTTTTAGGATTCCCTTAAGCTCTTTCAGCCAGAGCGGATGGGTAAAGTCTCCTGTGCCTATGAGATTTAATCCTTTCAGTTTGCCGTATCTCTCCAGGTTCTCTATGTTCATCCTGTTGGAAGTGGCTCTGCTGTAATGGCTGTGCAAATGCAAGTCCGCAAAGATTTTCATCAAAACACTATGAGTGGGCCCAGAGAGATTCGAACTCTCGGCCTCCACCCTGTCAAGGTGGCGTCATACCGCTAGACCATGGGCCCTTGCTAATTTAATTAAAACATGAATATTTATAAGACATTACCCTCTCTGTATCAATTTGTCCAAAAGAAATCTTATTTTCTTTATGTGAGGCGTTTTCTTGATTAAAACCTCTGCTTCATGCTCTACCCCGCCCGAAGAATACAGTCTGATGGTTCCTATGTTCAGCAGCTTCTCCAGGAAGCTCTGCGTAAAAGTGTAGTTGGCTATGTTATTCCATTCCACAGAGTCCTCCTTTATGCTCACTATTCCTCGTCTTTCTATTATCCTGTAATTGGTCATTATGTAGGTGTCGATTCTATGCTTTATTTCCGCTACTATCAGCAAAACAATCCCAATGACAATAGAAACCGCTGCTGCATAGAGTGAATATTCCTCAGGAAGCGGCACATCAAACGGCAGCAATCCGAACATGGAAAGCAGCAACGCTGCTCCTGTTACAATGAAGATTAAGAATAAAATATACAGTTTGATGAATGCCAGCCTTGTGGGATGGAACACCAGATACGTCTTCTCTGCCATACTAAATCTTTACTTTTCTTTAATAAAATGGTGCGGCTGGCGGGGTTTGAACATGGTTTGTGAGCATCATATTTCTAGAAAAGATAAATAGCTGGACAAAAAAATATTACTATGGCGGACAAGGTCAGACTGCTTGTTTACACAGTAGCGATAGTCTCGTTTATTCTAATCATTAGGAGCATGTTGATACGTACACCGGCAACTCAAGCCTACTTGGCAGGCGATGCCATTGCCTTCCTAGCCTTCTCTTACGCCTTTTACAAGACAAAGGACAAGTTCTGGTTGATAATGCTAGCCAGTACTGTTCCTATGTTCATATCAGACCTTTATTTCATACCCTCGTTCAGCTTTATTATTCCGAAAACAGCTGGTGCGGGTGTGGGAATGAACATGTGGGCGGGCCTGCATCGTATAGTTATCTCAGTGGGTTGCTTTCTTTACTTTAAGAAATCTGCTTTGAACTATGCCAACCTTATAATGCTATTTGCTACAATCTTGACCAACACGGCCTTTTCCAGTTTTCTGCTGTCAAGATCCGCCATCGGATATATAGTAGCCTTTTTATGGCAGGCCATAACTATTTACTACTTGATTTATTACGGTGTAAGTAAGAAAAAGTTCATATTTTCTTTAGGTGCTGCCATAGAATTAATCGGTTTGACCATTGTTGTTCTGTACTACCTCTATGTCAGCCACGACATCCAGCCTCTAACCTTAAGCCTGACGGATAAAATTTTCGCCTTTTGTCGTAACCTGATGGCTATTGGGGCTATATAATCGGATGTCAGAAATTTTTATCAATATGATAGTGCGCCGACCGGGATTTGAACCCGGGTCCTAAGCTGTTTCCTTGGATAATTGGGAAGCTTATGTCCTACCAGGCTAGACTATCGGCGCCTAAAATAATTAAGAATCAGACTCTTATAAGGCCTTCGAGCCTTTTCTTGTCATTGAAGTTGACTATCTTGACGTTCATGGTTTGGAGCTGTTTTTTTACGTTTTCTTCTATTGCCTCTGGGTCGACTACCAGGACATAGGCAATCTTCTTCTTTATCACGTCGTCCAAGAGCCTCTTGGAATCAGAATACTTGCCAATAAAGCCCCATGCCTGGGCAATCTCCATCATCTGGGCCACCCTTCTTTCGTCAGCCCCAATCGTGAAGACAGCCATCATCCGAATATGCCTCCAAAGCCTTCTAAGGCCTTTTCTTCGAGTTCCTCTATTTTGTTTTTTATTTTTTCCATCTCATTTCCTTCCATTTTCTTTACACCCTCAATCATTAACAATTTTTCATTCTTTCTGAAAAAATCTTCGTCTGCTTTTATGTAGAGGAATGATGAATCCTTTTCAACTTCGATTGCCTGAGCACCATGTAAACCATACCCATTTCTAACAAGTTCATTTATATAAGAAATTTTACTGGAAACTATTTTTGTTGGTCCTCCACATGTACAAGGATTGGCTTTCTCAAACCTTTCGTTGCTCTCATCTGATGTAAGTCTACCAGCGTCTATTGTTTTAGTTTCAGTTTTTTCGCACTTTTGACATTTGAGTTCTATGTCACTTTTGTCCGTACTTTCCAGTATACTCTTCACCTTTGAAACAGCGTTCTTTTCTATCTCGTATATTCTAACTTCCATTTCATCACCCTTTACTCTTTTAATTATTATGTTGACAAATTTATAGCTTTCTGCTAAGAGAAATATACTATCTTCTTATTATTTGTTATATCCTCTTTTTCTTCCGAGATCAGCAGCAACTTTTCGATCTATATCATCCAAATATTTTCTGTCTTCCGGAGAAATGCCCTCGTTCACAATATCATCAAATGATTCACCAGTTACAGCCATTCTCATTCTATCATGTTCTATTGAGTTCATGATTTTTTTATAGCCTCTTAGTTCGGCCATAATGATAATTGAGACAATAGAAATAAAAAGCCCCGAGGGAGATTAAATATAGTCTATTATTCTTTCCAAATCAGATAGCCAGTATAATAATAGATTTTGTAACATGGAATTATAGACGCGTAAATCCAAGGTAAAACACCTCTTGTTCACTTTGCGGCCTCTTTTCTTCATCAAAGGTTTCTTAAATTGTTTTCTAGTCAATCCGACATTTTCCATCCATAACTGGGTTGCATGTTCTACGTCTTTTTTATCATGCACATGCACTCTAGCTCCTATTTCATCTTTTTTGATGCCCAGTGCCGAAAGAAATTTAATAAATATTCTTATTAAAGAGAAGTTGGAATTTACTATTTCTACATCATGCCTTCCTTTGGATTTTGTTCCCTCTCCCGCGTAGAGAGACATGCCAACAAGAAAGATTTTTTGTCTATTTCTCTTCTTAATTTAACGCTTCTGATGCGGCTATTATTTTTTTGCCAGATATGAATTTCATCCTCATTGATATCACAATGTAAATCCAGAATATCTATTTTTGATGGCAATATTCTAAGGATATCTATCTTTTTAGGATTGTTTTTGTATACAAAACTCTTTCTAATGACAGGCAACTCCTTTTTGGCAAAAGAAAGAAGAGCATCTAAATTATCAAAGTAATTATGAACAATTCCTCTCCATTCATATCCGGCTATCCACTCAATGAAATCCTCATTTGTGGTAGGGTCTATTTGAAGTGCTATTTTGGCAGATTCTATTAGTTTTTGCTTTGGCGGCAATTTTCTTATGCATTTCAATTTATTTTTCTTAATACCAATTTTAACAAAAATCTTATCCCTTTCATTTTTGGAAAGCTCTTTTAGGTATTTAGTTTCTAAGTGCATGTAAATAGTATGTATTTACAGTGCTTGTGCTTTTTTACCACTTGCTGTGGTAAAGAGCCCTAGGCAGGATTTGAACCTGCAATCTTTCGCTTTCCCGAACTTATACGAGGCGAACGCTTCACCAGATTAAGCTACTAGGGCATAATAAGTATAAAATGCTTTGAAAATTAAATAACTATCATGAAGGAAGCCTTGTTCTACAAAAAGCTGGAAAATGCCGTTAGCTGTGGCTTGTGCGCTAGAAATTGCAATATACCCGAGGGCCAGACCGGGTTTTGCAGGGTCAGAAAGAACGTAAAGGGAAAGCTCTATTCGCTTGTCTACGGAAAGCTCTATTCCGTGGCTGTGGATCCTATAGAAAAGAAGCCTTTGTACATGTTTGCTCCCGGTTCAAAGACCTTGTCCATATCCAGCGTTGGCTGTAACTTTCGCTGTGATTTTTGCTGCAACTGGCAGATATCACAGGAGGCTGATATCTCGGGCGAGGACTATACACCAGAAGCAGTCGTGGAACTGGCAAAGAAAAATGGAGTGCAAGGCATCTCCTACACTTATGTCGAGCCTACTGTATTCTATGAATTCGCTTATGACACAGCCAAAATAGCATCAGAGCAGGGCCTGTACAACATGTTTGTGACCAACGGCTACACCTCTCCTAAAGCGATAAATAAGATATCAAGATACCTTGACGCCGCCACCGTGGATTTCAAGGGCTCTGCAAATCCGGACTTTTACAGCAAGTTATCCCAAGTACCAAAAGTCGAGCCCATATTCGATGCCTTGCTGGCCTACAAGAAGAGCAAGGTCTACACTGAAATAACCGACCTGTTAGTTCCGGAAATAGGCGACAATATGGAGGATTTGAAAAAGCTGTGCAAGTGGATTGTTGACAATCTGGGGGAGGAGATGCCTTTTCATATTCTGCAGTTCTTTCCAACACACAAGATGACAGAATTGCCTAGGACACCCGTGGAAACTTTGGAAAAGGCCTACAAGGTAGCCAAGGAACAGGGCCTGAAATATGTCTATGTCGGTAACGTTCATGGCCACAAGCTGGAGAACACATACTGCCCGGAATGCGGAGAACTGGCCATTGAAAGAAGCATCATGGGCGTAAAAAGGCTCTTGCTCAAAAAGGACCTGAAATGCCCCAAATGCGGAGAGAAAATGCCTGTCAGGGGTTTGAAATGGGTTCCTAGCAGGCTATGGAAATAAATTTAAAGCTTTGAAAATGAAATTAGTTCTTATGATTACAAAGGAAGAGGCAGATGCAAAGGTCAAGGAAGGGAACATAAGAGCCTGGATGATGTTTGAGGTTTTGGCTGTTAGCGAGGAAACTACCAAAAAGTCTTTGGAAGGTCTTCTTGACCGCTTGGATAATGACAGTAGGGTGAAGATGTGCAAGAAGGAGTTCGGGGAGACCAAAGAGGTTGAAAAGCCGATAAAGAACGTTGAGAAAGGTTATTCTATGACCAGCGAGATAGAGCTTGTTTCGAGCAATTTTGACAACCTGGTCCAGATAGTCATAGAGTATGGCCCGTCTGCGATTGAGGTTCTTGAGCCCAAAAAGTTCGAGACAGATGCAGGAGAGGCCCAGTCGATCCTTAACACGGTTTCCCATGTCATGCACCAGTTCGCAGCAGCTGGAACCGGCGGCATGGTTCTGGTTAGAGGAAAATGATACGCATGAAAAAGGTATTGCTAACAATATTGCTAGGTTTTATTCTATTCTCAATGCCAGGGTTCTGCCAGATATTTCAGTACAGTGTTGACGCAGATATTCTGGAGAACAATACTGTGAATTACAAGATTAATTTAATATATGTCAATAATCCTGAACAGAATGTTTCCTTCACTCTTGGAAGCCCATCGAACATAAGCATAGAGACAAAGGCTGATTGTAAGATTGTTAAGAGGGTCTTGGGAACAGTTGTCACATGTGATATGGATGCTTCTAATAGGACAGACATACAGGTCTTGTACAGTTCTGATGAGAACGTCAAGAAGAGGGAAGGTTATCTTCTTTTTTCTGACTCTTTCGTTTTAGACGACGATGTAAACACACTTTCCGTTTTGGTAAAATTGCCAGAAGCAACCGGACTGAGAGAGCCGATAGAGAATTCCTACAGTCCTTCTGACGCTCTGAAGGGATCTGACGGGAGAAGGCTGATAATAAACTGGCTGAAGAATGATCTGGATGTCGGGGAAAGGTTTGATGTTTCCATTGCTTTCGATAGTACAGGCGAAGTTATTGCAGGATTACCCATGCAGTACCTTTTGGTCATTGTTGTCATAACTTTTTCTGGCTTCGTTCTCTTCTATCAGTTCTATCTAAAAGGCAAAGGAATAAAATTTATTATTCCTGTCCTGAAAAAAGACGAGAAAACAATTTTCAACACCATAATGAAGCACGGAAGCGGTGTCAATCAGAAAATTATTGTGCGCGACAGCGGCTATTCCAAGGCAAAAGTGTCAAAGGTGCTGAGTTCTTTGAAGGAAAGAGGACTTGTCAAACTTGAACGAATCGGCAGGTCAAACAAGGTATATATAGTCAAGGATTTTCAAAAGAAGCCATAAAACACCTTTAGAAACAATTAGATAATATAAAATTAGTTATTTTTGATTGAAATTGTACCCAGAAACAATACAAAGCATGGCTGGAAACTGTTTCTATGAATATATATATCCTAATTTTGCGCATTACTTTTTACAAATAAGGCGCCTAGAAATATCGATACAACATCGATTTCATCCTTTTGGCGCGTAAGCGCACAATTGGCGCCAAGAAATGTGCATACACCGCACAAAAATAAAATAAAAGAGGTAATAAAAAATGCAATTCAAAAAATTAGCCGCTATAGCCGGTTCAGCATTAATGGCAGGAATGACATTAGTCGCCCCGGCATTAGCAACATCTGTGACAAGTTTAGACAGCATCAGTGACATGGTAGGAGTTGCAGATTCAACAGTTAGCTTCCCCCTGTTCGTAATCGGAGCAGGAGCAGCTACTGCAGACGTTGCCGCTGGAATTAATGTAGCCGTAAACATGGCTGCAAACGCCAAGACAACATCTCAGGTATCTGTAGAGGGAGTATCTGTAGGAGTAACAGGCGGAACCTCAATGGCCACGGGAACAAACCCATTGGTCACTTGGGACAACCTTGCAAGCTCCAAGCAGGTCCTAACAGCAACTGATCTGCCAACCTTGTTAGCAGGTGGAAACTATGTAGACCAGGCAAGTGTCTCAGTTCCATACGCACAGTATCTGACATTCGCAAACGCCGCAGCAAACGGCCAGATTGTCTATGATACAAAGAACGGTGGAACAGCACCAGAGCTCGGTCTGAAAATAACAGGTAGCAGCAACGTATACACATACCTGATGTCCTATACAAAGCAGATATCAGAGGCTATAGCTTCATCAAGTATCACAAACATGGTGAACAGCCAGATGTCCATGCTTGGAAAGGATTGGACAATAACTGCAGCAACATATGTGGGAGCGAACAGCATTTCTTTGACATTGTTGTCAGGAAAGAATGCTCAGACAGTTACCACAGAAGAGCCAGCATCGTACGATGTTGACGGCAACGCATACACGGTAACACTAGTAGCTGTAGGTACAATTAACGCTGTTGCAGCCGCAACAGTGACAATTGAGGGTGGAGGTCTTTCAGCACCACAGACAGTACAAGTATTGTCTGGAGGAACAAAGACCTTGAACGATGGAACACTTATGGGTGTAACATCTATCTTCACCACAACAAAGACAGGAGCAATTGACAGCGCAGTCGTGTTCTTAGGAGCAGACAAGCTGGAACTTGCAGACACAGACATGACAAGCTCGACACCATATTCAGGTGTTAGAGTAAATGGACAGACTTTGACAGACGTGAGAGTCGTCATGACAGGAACAGCAGACGCAACATCTTTGACAATGGATAACATACAGTTAGTATGGACGCCTTCGTTGGAGCAGTTTGTAACCGCTGGAAACAGCTTGACTGACCCAGCAACCGGAGGATTCAAGATATTCTTCGGTGGAATAACACCGGCAATAGGCAGCACAGACAGAGAGACTGTGTCAATAACACCTTCTGGAACAGCAGGAACATTGAGTCTCACAACGTCAGACGGACAAACACTTACACAGAACTTTGTAAGGTCCTCAGCAATCGGTGTAGCAAACGTAGCACTGCAAGATGCAGGTGGTTACGCACTACATGTAGTAGAAGGTGCAACTGTAGCAGAGAACGAATATGTCGTTCTAGGACAGAACAGCTTAGCAGGTGCAGGGCAAAACTCATTCGGACACATAATTAGAGTATTGTCAGTAGAAACCTCAGCAGCAGCAACAACAACACTTCAGGATGTAGCTAGCGGAGCAACATTGACAGTAACGGGTGGAGACACCACACTATATCTGGACGGACAGGCATACGCCTTGGATGTAGTAAACACTACACATGCTAGGTTCTTCTGGGGAACAAGCGCTACAAACAACTCAGTTGGTACAGCAACAGACGTGTACCCAACATTGATGACAAGCAAAGGAGCTTGGGTTTCAATAACAAATCCAGTAAACATGTCAGGTCTAACAACAGGAACAACCTATATCTTGAACTTGCCAACAGGAGCACTTTCTGTTGTGCCTAACATAACTGTAGGTACAGGACAAGGTGCTCAGGTAGTCGGAAATGCAACATACAACGTGACTGGAGTAGCAGACGGAACATGGATCTATGTAAGAGCTACAGACAATACTCCTGCAGCAGCACCAGGAGCAGCTTGGGATACACCAGGTCTTTTGATATCAGAAGGTTTGGATCAGAACCAGCAAAGAGGTGTAATTGCAGTTAGAATGGCAGGTGATGTATCATACAACAGAGTAGACCTTGCAGCAGCACCAAGTTTCACAGCACCTGTGACAACTAACCCAACAGTTAGTGGTTCGACATTGAACAGATACATGGATGCATTCGGAACATATGTAACATATGATTCCACAGCACCAGGTACACTGTCTTTGTCCATACCATCAACACAGGCACAGGCAATTGTTGGTGTAGGAGTATCTCCAGCCCCATCCGGTGGAGCAGGAGGCGGAACTGTAACAACTGAGACAGTCTTGCCAATAACGGCAGACGTTGTCAAGTTGGACACTGAGGTCGCAGCATCAGACAAGACAGGAAAGGACTTGGTCTTGATGGGCGGGCCTTGTATAAACTCTCTAGTATCAGAGTTAGCAACGGCAGGAAAATTCCCATACACCTGTGCAGACTGGCCAGGCAGCAACTTTGGAAGAGTGGAAGTGATATCTGATGCATTCGCATCCGGATACACAGCACTGGTAATTGCCGGTACAAGAGCAGCAGACACAGACTTGGCAGGAAGAATAGTGCAGACTGGCTTCCCAGGCGCAACAGCCGCACAGAAGGCTGAAGCAGCAATAGAAGTAACTGGAAGCGTATCTTCACCAGCCTATTCGTAATAGTCTGAACAAATTTGTGGGGGGTTCACCCCCACTCCCTTTTCTTTTTTATTTCTTCAAAACCAAAGGTTATAGCATGAAAAAATACATCATCGCCTCTTTAATTATTGCGGCAGTCATATTGTTCGTTCTTCTATTGCGGTCCATTGATTTCCTTACGCCATACCAGAAATTCTATGCAGGGGACGTGAGGAATTTCCGAGGCAACCTGAACGAGGCTGCCAAGGTCCCAGTCTATCCTGATGAAAGGTCAATAATAAGTATTTTGATGAACCCAGATGTCTACAAGATACACATCGCGTTCTTTCCAAACGACGCAGAGAACTCGTTCTATTTTGCGTCGAGCTTTGAGATAACCAACAAGCTCTCTATAATCTACAGGAGTTTCCTTGGAACAGAGGTCACCACCTTCCAGGATAAAGACGGCAGTGCCTGCATGATATTCTACCCAAACAAGCACGTCAGGTGCTTCAAGTCTGTGCCCATAAACTCCACAGACGATCTCATACCGACCCCCATAGAGCCTGTCATACTCTTGAGAGGGCCTTCAACAGCCAACAGGACGGCCGTCTCTGTAGAGAACTACCTCATAACCGCAGAGGGAGAGAGCTTCCAAGAAGAAGACAGGGACTATACTGACCTTGACTTGGCAGTGGACAAGCTGATTCTGGTCCTTATGAGCGTCAACAGCTGATGTAATCTTCCAATTGGTCCATTGTCACAGGGCTTTCCAGAAGCACTGCCTCGTTTATCAGGACAGAAGGCACCTTTTCAATTCCATAAATGCTCTTGACTACCTCTATGGTGGTTATGTCGATGTCTGATGGGAAGGTTATGTAGATTATCTTGGGCCCGCATTGCTGCTTCAGCTCCCACAGCACCATGTCCTGGAACCTCTGTTCTGGACTTTTATCATACTGGGAATAGAAATATATCACGGTAGAATAGTTGCCGTTGCATACCTTCTTCAGTTCTATGCTGTTCAGCCAGAACTGCAAGTCCAGCAGAGCATATCGCTGCTTCTCCAAGAGAAATAGGGAGCCGAACCGGTTCACATTTTCATACTCCTCAACCAGAATACCTTCTGCGTATATCTTGTCCCCTATCTTCAGGTTCTCTTCCAGCAGGAAGCCGCAGTATTCTGAGCTGTTGGATGATTGCTGTATGTAAGACTGCATCAGCCTCACGTCGTTCCATAGGTTGTCTATCTCAGTGAGCCTGCTCTTGGCCTCGTCAACCCTCATGCTGTCCAGGATGAAGCCGAAGTAGACCCCTATTATGAAGACTGCTGCTGTTATTATGGCTGTTTTCAAAAAGACGTTCTTCATTTTACCACTTGTACTTTCCTGTCAAAAATTTTATTGTGCTGTGTAAAAGGTTTAATGGCGACAAAAGGATATAAATGAAAAGATACACCATGAAATTGGCCAGCTTCACAGGCAGTATGCCTATCCTTTTCATTGTCCTGAAGTTTATCTTTATGAAAACCAGGGCAAGCATGAAAGAGAATACAGCAAGGAAGACGAACATGTCAGGTATAAGCACCAGCGATATCCTGATTGGGTTGAAGCCAAATATGTAGGCGCCTACGAGATATTCTGCTCCTCTCAGGAAGACATAGCCTGTGAACATGAAGCCTATCAGGTTCAGCACGTACGATATTGAGAACAAGGGCAGCAGCAGCATGCCCACGTTCTTGAACTTTTTGCTGAAAAAGAGGTTTATGTACTTTAGGAAGGTCTGCATGCCTCCTATGTTCCACCTTATCCTCTGGTCCCACCACCTTCTCATGGTGTTCGGGGGCTTTGTGTATACTACAGTGTCAAGGGCCATCTTTATCCTGTACTTGTGCTTCAGCAGCCTCCATGCTATCTCTATGTCCTCTGTGAGGTTCTTCTCGTCAAAGCCGCCGACCTTCAGCAGCGCGTCCCTCCTGTAGAAGCTCATGGCTCCTGGCGTGACGTATATGGCATCCAGATACTCTAGAATCTTCCTTGACCAGGCGATCATGATGTATTCCAGGTCCTGCAGCTTTTCCAGCAGGCCTTTTGGGCTCTTTATCAGCACGGTTGTTGCCACAGATGCAACGTTGTCCTCGAAATGAGGTATCGCTTTCATCAAAGCATTCTTCTCTGGGAAGGAATCCGCGTCTATTCGGACGATTATTTCTCCTTTTGCTCTTTTCAGGCCGAAGTTCACTGCGCTGGCTCTGCCGCCGTTCTTCTTCCTGAAGACCCTAATGCTTTTGATGCCTTTCAGTATTTCAAACGTCTTGTCGGTCGAGCCGTCATCCACCACTATTATTTCCTTCTCCCTTGGATAGGACATCGCCTTGACGTTGCTTATCGTTTTCTCTATTATACACTCTTCGTTGAAGACTGGAACTATGATGCTTATTGACGGGAACTTTTTCATCTTAGGCCTTTTGAAAAGCTTTTTTTCGTGCGAGAAGAACAGCATTATGAATAGGACTGTGAAGTATATGCCGCTTATGGCAAAGATGCTGTTAACAATGTCTATTACAAGGTCTGCCATTTACACACAATAATATCTTTTCGGGCAAGTTTTAATAGCTTAACATAGAGACTGTCAGAAAGTCCCTTATGCCTAAAGCTAAGCCGAGAATCAATATTATTATCTTCATCAGCCTCTTGAAGAACTTGTCCTCTTTTGACTGGTCAATGACGTAAAGGACTGTCCACACCACCGAGATTTTCAGCGGGAACATCACCCAAGCCCCGAAAATATCGATGAGGAAACTCGGCAGCACGTGCTGCTCATAGTAGCCGAAATATGTCAACGCGGTGTATGTCGAGCTTGCGTCCAGCAGGTGTGATACGAGAATTCCTGCGTTGACACTCGACAGCCACTTTGATTTGAAGTGGCTTATGCCGAAGAATATCAAGGTCCACAAGCTCACCAGGCCGACTATGATGAAGAAGCCGTCAAAGTTGCTTATCTGCGTCAGTGTTATGTTGTAGATTAGCAACAGCGAGCCTATTGCCATCATTGTCCTTTCGTACGGAATCTTGAGCTTCTTTTCCAATAGCAGGCCTAAAAGCAGCGAACCTAGGGTTATGGCGAATATGAAAAAGTATATCGGCGGCGAGCAGAAGAGCTTGCTTTGATAAATTCCCAGTAGGTGGTCCCGCAATGCTCGAGTCCAGCCGCCGTAGATTATGAACGGCAGCAAGGCGATGAAGAACCTCTTGTCAATCTTTATCTTCAGCCTTCTGAGAAGCTTGTAAGTCAGCCAGACAGCTGTTATAAGGATGATGCCGTATGTCAGGGTTCCAACTGTCGTATAGTAATGGCACAAAGGATTCAGGAAGTTGTCATTGATGAATTCTTCTATCATTAAATCACTTGTTCGATTTCATGTCCACAAAGGTTCCTAGGAACGGTATTGTTAATACCCATATGACTGCCAGCACTGTTGTTAACGCGTCCCTGTAGACTATCGAGTGGACGACCAGAACTGCCAGAACAAGGACCATGACCGCATTGAGGTAGTTCTCCGTTAGTTTCAGCATGAATTTGCTTTTCTTTTTCATCTTATCACAGAAGCTTGAGTCTATTTGTTACCTTGTCTATTTTCTCATCAGCATCAGGCCCTATACCCAGTGCTGTCAGGGTTCCAGGTTCTATTTGGGTCATGCCTGCGTCGGTTATTATCACACACGGCAGCTTCTCTGCCTTGGCCTTCCTACACATGCTGAGCAGTTCCTTCTCGTTTTCCACCTTCAGAACAATCTTTTTCATGCCCTGCTTCAGCCATGCGTCGCTCTTCTTCTTGTCCGCCTCCAAGAAAGCCGACACAGAAGCGTGGGCGCACTGGCTTGCTATTTTGCCTTTTTCCATCTTCAAGTCGGTCCTGATTACGATGGCCTGTTTCATGGAATCAAATCTGTTTTAGTCATTTATCTTCTTATCGCTATGAGGAATCTCTGGACAGCTGTTATTATTATGAGCGTTGTGGTTATGGCAATCAGGTAGGACGCGTATTCGAACGAGAAATGAGACGCGATTATGGTTGCTGCTATGAGAATCATTCTGTCCGGATGCTCCAACAGGCCTCCACCCTTCATACCACCTAACACTATTCTTTTCTCTGTTGCAGCCGCTTTGATGTAAGTCACCATCAAAGAGCTGAACAGCATCACGAAGAGCCAGATGTTCATTGGCATGATAAAGTCCGGATATGGAATCAGCAAAAGGCCCAGTATTATCACGAACTCTATTATCCTGTCTATGATGGTGTCAAGGTATGCGCCGAAGACAGTCACCCTTCTCTTTGCCCTTGCCACAGAGCCGTCTATCATGTCCACTGAGGCTGCTATCAGGAAGACTATGCCTGCCACGATAAAGTTCTGGGTTACCAGAAAATAGAAGCTTAACAGCACAATAAGAAGGCTGGACATAGTCCACTGGTTGGGCGTTATAGGAAGCCTTCCCACAGTTTCTCCTATCCTTCTCCCAAGTTCGTCGAAATACTTTCTCTTTATGTAGAGCATCTTAACCTATAAACTATATTTGTTTCGTCTTATATAATTTAACAGTGTTTAAATGAACTTTGAGTTCTTCTATTTGCTGCTGAAGGCGTACGGCTATGGCGGGGCTTTCCTAATCAGCATGATAGGCTCGTCCTCCATAATATTTCCCCTGCCCTCAATCGCAGTGATATTCGCCTCAAGTTCATTTCTGAACCCGGTACTCGTGGGTCTGTTTGCAGGCCTTGGCTCTGCCATCGGCGAGATGACGTCCTATGCTCTTGGTTTTGGAGGGGAGAAGATTATAGAAAGAAGGTGGAAGAAGGACATGAAAAATCTTGAGAAGCATTTTGAAAAATATGGTGGTTTTTTCATGATAATGATATTTGCGTTTACACCGTTACCATTTGACATAATAGGCATATTCTCTGGAACCGTGAGGTATCCTTTCAAGAAATTCTTTTTGGCGACCCTGATAGGCAAGATTGCCCTGCATTTATTGGTTGCTTATGCAGGCTTCTACAGCATGGGTTGGGTGCTAGAAATGTTTGCCTCTTCTTCTTAAAAGTCTCCATTCAGTCGAGCGCATGAACTTTTTTGACATGAGCCTTGCCATGTCGACCATCGAGTTCTTCTCGCCGAATACCTTTAATCTCTTTTTCATTATGGCTTCCAGAGGGTCGCCGTCGAATACTATGCCTGCGTTGCCCACTTCCCTTGTGCTATGCGCGTCGCTTCCTGCTGTCACAGGCTTCCTGTATCTTCTGGCCAGGTTCTTTGCTTTCACGTTCGAGTACTCGAAAAGGTTGGAGGCGTTGAATATCTCTATGGCGTCGGCCTTTACTGCTCCCAGCTCGACGCCCTTCCTGAAGATGTAGCTTCCGTAGGGATGGACAGCGACTGCTATGCCGCCCAGGTCATGTATTCTTTCTACAGTCTCTTCAATGCTCAAGCCTTTTGGCACGTCTTTTGTTATTCCAAGACCCTGTATCTCGCCTTCTTTTGTCTTGATCTCAGAGCCAGTTAAAACTGTGAAGCCCTTGAAGCTTCTTGCTACCTTCTTGGTGGCAAGGCTGCCCTTGATATTGTCGTGGTCTGTGACAGCTATGCCGTCAAGGCCCTTCTTTACAGCAGCCTTTACCAGATCCCTTGGCCTGCTTATGGAGTCATAGCCCCATAAGAAATGCTTGCTGTAGATGGTGTGGCAGTGGCAATCAACTCTCATTTTACCACGGCTCCCTCTTTATCTTCAGCCTGTGCGCTATGATGTTGGCTGCCCTATGAACAATTAGGGTTGTTAACAGCATTATGACGAACATCCAGATGCTTATCTCTGTGAACCAGATCGAGAACAGCACTGCCATCACTATAAAGTTCCATTGGTCCAGGAAAGGAACGTTGGCTCCTCTCTCCAATCCGAACCTTCTCTTGAAGAAGCTTCCTACAAGGTCTCCTATCAATGCCCCGAATGAAATCAGAAAGCCGACTGTCATCGTCATCAATGGCAGCGTGACTCCATATTGCATCGCGTACGCGTTAAGGTTCGGATACAGCAAGGTTTCTACTGCTCCGACCAGGAAGCCTGCTGCTGTTCCAAGGATGAAGCCTTCGATGGTCTTGCCGTCCCCGAAAATCCTGTTGCCTAACAGCTTTTTTCCAAAGTCAATGGGTCTTTTGCCTTTTGCAAGAGGCGGGAAGGCGTTCGCCGCAAAGGCGGGAAGCAGTATCAGAAGCGCTTTCACGAACTCTATCCACAAATCAACCATAAATTCACTAAATCTAATATATTGATTTTATATTTAAATCATTCCAAAGGTTAATCTGGATGGATCAAAAGCTTAATTCTGCCAAGATAGTGTACGGAGCAGCGCTGTTCAGCATCTCTGTTATATTGATAGGCTACTTTGTGCCCGAACTCGAACCGTATGCTGCCATAATAGCCGCCTTTTCTGTTGGGGTCTACGCTGGCTACGGCTCCAGTCTTGTTTATGGCATGGCCAACGGCCTGATCGCAGGCTTGGCTGGAGGCCTTGCCACTGGTTTGGTGTCATCAAGTGTCAAGGAAGTGTTCGGCATACCCATTTCCATATCCATAACTGAGCATTTGGCTCCTCTGATAAGCTCGATAACGCCTTCCTCGTATCTTTTTTCAGCCACCATGCTTGCGGTGATAGGGCTGCTGTTCGGTTCTGTGGGCGGACTGCTCGGGACGATAAGGATACTGAAGCCGGGTTTCCTGTTTGCGGTCATGTTCTTCCTTTTCATACTTTTGGGAGCCGTGGACAACGCTGCCTGGAACATCCAGACTCCAAACTGGACCTGGACGGACAGCTTTTCCCATGTGTTTCATAACGAGATTGACATCATTGTTGCCGTGATATTCGCTGCCTTTGTCACAGTTCTTACCTATATTATGAACCTGTTCAAGAAGGATGAGAAAAGATGAATGTCCACAAGATTGTCATCGGCTCTTTGATATACATGGTCTGGTCAGTTCTCATAGGCTTTCTTGTCGCTCCGTTGCTTTCATGGGCCCTGGTGGTAGCTGCGCTTGTCGCTGGCATCTACGCAGGCTTCAAGGTTAAGAGTCTGGACGGAGCCAAGAACGGTTTCTTGGTAGGCATTATAGGCGGTCTTGCTTTAGGCATTGTTGCCATGTCTGTTCCCACTGTCTACGGCGTATCGCTTTCAGCTTCCATCGAGAATTCGATATCACCTTTCAGCATCAGCGGCATACCTTTCGCTTCTGTAGTGATGCTGGCTGCCATAGGTGCTGTGTTCGGCATGCTTGGTGGTCTGCTTGGTTCGCTGAATCAGCTGAGAAAGATATTTCTGTTTTTAGTGCTGTTCACCTTGTTCATGATGTACCTGGCTTTGGATAATGTGGCATGGTACCTGGGCAGGGAGTCTGTAGAATGGAGCATGGGTCACGTTCTTACTCATTGGGTGGACATTGCTGTTTCCCTTGGGTTTGCCTTTGCTGTCGTCGTGCTTGCCCACGTTCTGAAGATATATCAGTAGACCTTGGCGCCAGGGTCTATGTCGCTCTGCGGGTTCAGGACTGTCACTTTCTCGTCGTCGCCCACGACCGCGGCCATTATCATGCATTCTGAAACTTCCGGTCCCATCTTCCTTGGCTCCAAGTTTACCACGGCTGCGACCATCTTGCCTTCCAGTTCTTCCTTTTCATAGAAATCTTTCAGTCCTGCTATGGTCTGCTTGATGCCCAGCTCTCCGAAATCTAGTTTTATCTTGAACATGGGCTTCCTTGTTTCCGCGTCCTCCACTGACAGGATTTTTCCAATCCTTATGTCCACTTTCTGGAAATCGTCGAACGTTATCATGGAAGAGAATATGGAGAAATTAGGATTTAAGGATTATTTTTTTCTTTTTATCGTTTCTTTTACAACTTTCAACCTCTTTAGCGATTCTCTTAGAATTCCTTATGTCGTATGTTACCAGCGTGTTGTTCAAATATATAATTGGTATTGACATCAAGAATGAAAAGCATATTGTAGTACCATAATCATACGATTGATACCACCATGTAGGCAATCCAAAAAGAATTACAAAAACAAATAAAGTTAAAAATATATTTTTATAAGAAAATATGCTTCTTTTAGTAGGATGTTTTGGTAAAAGTGGAGACATCTCTCTATAATATTTTTCTAATTTATATTTACGAAAATCCCTATCAAATTCCTTTGAAAAAATGTATGTAGAATAATAGTCAATTATTCTGTGAACTGATATGAATAAAAATGATATTAGAATTGATGATAAAAAACTTAAATTTAATAAAATGAACCAAGGAAGAGTTAACGGAATAAATAAAAGAGTATAAAAAACTGCAATTATATGAGTCGATGTATTACAAATAAAATTATTTAATTTCTTGAAAATACTCATAAAATATTATATAAAATAATACCAATTTATATTCGTTTGTCTTCCTCTTTCACAAACTAATATAAGCCAAAAATTCTCTATAAAGTATATGAAAACCCTAAGATTTTTGACAGGCCTGTTCGCAGCGTCCTTCGTATTCATCTTCATCTTCTATCCGTTCTCGACAGCGATAGCTGGAATCTTCGCCATACTGTCGGCAGTCTTCCTGGCAGCGTGCCTGGCAAGGTTCGTGGACAGCACGAAGAGGAAGAAAAAAGGAAGCGTCAAGATAGAGGAGGTCACCTTCGGGCATTCGTTCCTATTTAGGTCGTTCTTCAAGCCAAGGGACTTGTGGGTGAAATACGACAAGAACGAGAAAAGGTTCAGGCCTGCAGATTTCAGGGACATGCCCATAGAGGTCGGGTTCCTCTTCCTGTTAGGCACTTTCCTTCTGTACACTTCGTATCTCATAATGTCAACTTTGTTCGAAGCCCCGAACATGATACCGCTGAGGGCATCGTTCCTGGTGGTAATATTTGTTCTGGGATTCTACATCTTCTCGGTGAGCATAGCCAGAATAGTGGCGTTGCTCAGCGGCAAGAACAAGGAGGCCAGCAAGCTCTTGAACAGGAACAGGAAGTTAAGAGGCTTTGCCAGGTCGTCCAAAGCCTACATCGAGGTGACTCCAAGCTTCACCCTGGACGGTTTCGTTACCTCGGTTGAGTTTGTGACAAAGCACAAGTACGACACATCAAAGACAGAAAAGCTACTTCTCGAGGTCTCAAGGGAACTAAACAAATAGCATTGATATCGATAACAGCACCAGTATTGCAAAGTAGAACAGGAATATGAACACCAGCATTCTCGAAGAGCCGAACACGAACTTTATCACAAAATAAACTACCAGCGACCCGACGAACAGGGCGACTATAAAGCCCAGCGGGCTCAGGCCTGAAATAAAGCCCAGCGTGACGAACAGCTCTATCAGCTTGGTGTATATGGTCACAAAGCTCTCGATTATATTCAATATCAAACTTGCCAGTAGTTCGAACAGGATGACCAGCGGCGACCTTATTGCCATAAAAAGAATATGAAATTTGTAAATATTAATGTCCCCATTGGGATTCGAACCCAAATCTGCTCCTTTCTGCTAAGGAACCGCAGGGAGCAATTCTATCCATTGAACTATGGGGACTGTAAGAATAAGATATTAATAAAGGTTAATAAATTATTGTTATGCTAAAAGAACTTGACGCGTATCTGAAGGACGTCCAAGCAACTGATTTGGGAGCGCTGGAGAAGGACATAACGTCCCATGTTCTTGACCCGACTGGCGGTCCGGTATCTTTCGACATAAAGATAAGGGACAACCCTGCGTTTCTCTCAAAGTCAAGGGTCGCGCCTGGAAGGGAGATGAGGAAGCTGGAGATAACAGCCGACCTAAGGCCCAAGATTCTGTCCGACGATTGCATGTTCTGCGACCCGGAAAAGTGCGCCAAGTTCGCTCCTGAAACAGGGCTTGAGAAGCAGTACTTTCTCAACGATTCCATGTCGTTTTCTAACTGGTTCACCAGTGGCGAAATCCACGGTGTCGTCGTTTACAATTACAAGCAGCACATCATTCGTCCAAAGGACCTCACAATGGAGAACTGGCTCGACAGCCTGAACCTTGTCAAAAAGATAGGTAAGCTGACCAAGAAAAGTTATGTTTCACTTCATAATAATTTCGGCTCAAAGGCAGCCGCATCACTGGAGCATTTCCATGGTCAATTCCACTGCGAGGACATGCCTTTGGCAAGAACCCAGCTTTCGATGGAAAGGTCAAACCGCGCTTACTGGAAGTCTTGGGTCAAAGCTATGAACAATATTGACATGGTCGTTGACTTTGATGAGGAGTCGAAGACTGTTCTGTACGTCGAATGGTCGCCTGTCTTTGGCAAGGTGGAACTTGTCATAATCAACCTTGAAAGCCCATCATTCGTAACGATGAGCGAGAAAGAGACGGATGCTGTGGCCAGATTCTTGCAGAGGTCTGTCAGCATAGTGAGCGAGATAAGCGACCAGATGAATATCGTGAACCTCTCGGCAGCTCAGGATGATGATTATTGCAACCAGTTCAGGGTGTTCCCAAGGGCTCCAATGAACAAGGCGCTGAAGGTCTGGGAGGGCTATCTTGAGTTCATGGGCGAGACAGTCCCTCACATAGATCCTGAAAAGATTGCAGAACTGGCGAGGCAGATTGGATAAGACTTAAATTTCTCAGATTCTAACACAAAGTATGTCTGCTATTTTTGAAAAGGAAAAAAATAGTCAGCAGACAGGAGAAAGTATTGTCTGCGACATAAGGTTTATTAGTCAACAAACAGGAGAAGGTACTGTCTACGGTATAAGGTATAAACATAATATTTTTGACAAATCATTATTCCCTCCTGTAAAGCTAAATGACGGAGATTTAGAAGGTATCTTGTCCTACTTGAAGCAGACTTTTGATAAAGTAAGTGTTAGTAAGGGTCGTTCAAAGTGGAAAGTTTTTGTTGAGGATGAACGACTTTCCGAAGAGGTACCAATATATCTTGGGGATAATGGTCAAAACACAGAAATAAAGGTGAATGGAGAAATTGGTCATTACCTCTACAAGAACGAGGCAACGCTTCTTGACACTGTTATGAGGAGCCCTGTTATAGGCGAGAAGTTGAAGAAGATTTTTAAAGAGAAAAAATATGACCCAGAAAAGAGCCCGCAAGAAATTCTGGAAGAGATTACACCTTATGCGATTGTCAGATAAACTTTCTGACAACCTTCGAATACTTTTGGAAAAGCTCGTTCAGCTTTGTCTTGGTCTTCGCCTCTATGCACAGGTTTATTTCAGGGGTTTCTTGGCTTGGCCGCATAAGCACCCACTCGGACCTGCTCAGCTTTATCCTGACCCCGCCCATGACCTGCTGGTCATTGTGGTATTTCTTCTTCAGCTTCTTTATCACCTTGACCATGTTCTCCCTAGATTTGGCATCGATGTAGAACTTGCCTATCTGGTTTATTCCCGAGAATTCCTTTTTGCTCGTGACAGTGGATAGCTTCTCCCCGCTTTCCGAGAGTATCTTGGCCATGTAGGCTGCTGCCAGAAAGCCGTCCGAGAACGGGTAAAAATCACCAAAAGACAGGTGGCCGCTCTGCTCCCCGCCGAAAAGGGCATTTTCAAAGGATATCCTCCTTTCCATGTAGCCGTGCCCTATCTTGCCCCATATCAGCTTCCCACCTAACTTTTCTGTCAGCTCCTTGAGGCCGCTGGCCGAATCCCTTGTGATTATTATTTTACCCCTTCTTTTCTTGCTTAGTATATAGTCTATGAATACGGCCATTGCCATGCTCGTGTTAAGCTCATTGCCCTTGTCGTCTATGAATATGGCCCTGTCTCCGTCGCCGTCAAAGGCCACCCCAAATTCGGCTTCCTTTTCCTTGACCGTTTCTTTGATCATCTTCAGGTTGCCTGGCTTTTGCGGGTCAGGCCTCTCGAAACCAAAGAAGTTGCAGTCAGGCACGTCGTGCAGGCTTGTCACGTCCAGTCCTAGTTGTTTCAGTATGGGAAGCGTTGCAACGCCGGCGCCGCCGAAAAATTCGACGACAACCTTTTTCTTGATGCGGCCTAGCTTCCTCCTGATGAAGGTTGAGTATTCCTCAATGACGTTCTTTTTCGTCATCTTGCCGCTGCCGCTAATGAACTTGTTGAACTTGAAGGTCTTCTTCAGCTCGTCCATCTCGTTGATGAAGCTTACGCCAGACGGTCTGATGATCTTCAGGCCGTTCCAATCCTTTGGGTTGTGGGACGCGCTGATCATTGCTCCATAGGTCTTGTTTTTCCAAGCATAGAAGTTTAGCATCGGGGTGGTGACCATTCCCAAGGATATGACATTGCAGCCTGTTGACATTATTCCTTTTGCGAACTGGTCGAACAATCTTTTCGAAGAAAGCCTCGTGTCATAGCCTACTGCTATGTTCTTGTTCCCTTTGAGAATGGTTCCGAGCGCCTTGCCCAGTTTCAGCATTATCTTCTCGTCCAAGTCCTTCTTGTAGACGCCCCGTATGTCATAGGCTCTGAACAACACCATATAATATAATTGGCGCTGGTTTTAAAATAAGTAAAGGCTGCGTATGCTACAAGATTTTTAAAGAAAATAACTATTCTTTCGGATGCAGCACAATCGTGTGAGGCTTGGTCATGTCCTCTGCGCTGTGCATGATGCCCTGCCTGCCTATGCCAGAGCTCTCGTCACCGCCGAAAGTGAACAGACCGATACCGTGCGTAGGATGAGCGTTTATGTGCACAGAGCCGCATTCCAGTCTCCGGCCAGCATCAAAGGCCTTGTCAATGTCTTGTGTGAATATGCAAGAGTCTAGACCGTATTCCGACTCATTTGAGAGGCTGATGGCTTCCTCATAGTCCTTGACTCTTATGATAGTGACGACAGGGCCGAAGGTCTCCTCCCAGGCGATTCTCATGTCCTTTGTGACATTGTCCAGAACCGTAGGTTCAAAGTAGCCATGCTCAAACCTCTTCCCGCCAAAGAGAAGTTTTGCTCCCTTCTTTACTGCATCGTTCACCAGTTCCTCCACAAACTTGGCAGCCCCCTCGCTTATCATGGGACCGACAACAGTGTCCTCTTGCCTTGGGTCGCCGAACTTCCATTTCTTTATCTCCTCCAGGGTCTTGGAGACGAACTGGTCTGCTATAGAATCAACAACAAGAACCCTGCTTATCGCGTCGCATCTTTGCCCGGAGAACTTTATCGAGCCTGCCAGGCACTCTTTGACAGCCTTGTCAAGGTCACAGTCCTCCAATACAATGGCAGGCGCCTTGCCTCCCAACTCCAGGTGCAGCTTCTTCATGCCAGCAATGCCTGCCAGATGCTTTCCAGCAGCGCTGCTTCCTGTGAAAGATATCATGTTGATGTCAGGATGAGAAACCATGAAATCCCCAATCTCTGAGCCAGAGCCTGTTATCACGTTGACTGTTCCGTCAGGCATGCCAGCCTCTTGCATTATCCTGCCAAACATCAGCAGGCATATCGGGTCAGCGCTTGCAGGCTTTACTACCAGGCTGTTTCCTGCAGCTATGGCAGGCGCAATTTTGGAAATAGCAGTGAACAGCGGATAGTTGAAAGGCGTTATTGCCAGTATGACTCCCAAAGGCTGCCTGACAACCATGGCTGTTGCCTTTGTCTTTGAAATAACATCACCTTGTATTATTTCTCCCCTTAAGCACGTTGCCTCATCACCGGCCATCCTCAGCCTTTCTACTGAAGCATGAACCTCTCCTTGCGCAAGGCTCTTGGTCTTGCCAGACTCTTTGCAGATAATGTCCAGGAACTCTTCTGAATGCTCTTCGATTAGGTCTGCCATCTTGTTCAAAATCTGGCACCTTTGGAATGCTGGCATGTTGGCTTTTGCCTTGGATTCGAAAGCAGCCTTTATCGCCTTTTCTGCGTCTATCTTGGACGCTCTCTGCACCTTGGCAATCACCGAGCCGTCTGCAGGGTTCATTACCTCAGAGGTCTTCTTGGTGGAAGAGTTGACCCACTTGCCGTTGATCAGAATCTTGTAAGCGTCTTTTGATTTTATTTCATCGAAAATGTTTGGCATATATAGAATATTGTGATGCCCTATATATTTGTGTTGTTTGTGTAGTGCTTTATTCGATTAATTTATGTTCAACCAGAATTCTCAGAACTTCTGCAACACTCCATGCCTGGGAGGTTGTTCCGCCAGGCTCATAAGGAGAATCACCGGAGAAAACTTCTGGCAGCGATTTGTAAGGGCTTTCCAAACAGAATCTTGTAAGAGGCGTAATGACCTTTTTGATTTCCTTCTCCCTGCCGACTTTAGCAAGGGCGTCACAGTAACCGCCAATCAGCCAGGGCCATACAGTTCCCTGATGGTATGCATTGTCCTTTTCCTCCGAAGGCATGCTGGTGTCATAGGTTCCGACGTACTGGGAATCCTTGTGAGACAGGGTCCTCAAGCCTCCTGGCGTGAGCAGCTCGCTCTCAACTTTCTTGACAACCTGCTTCTGCCTCATCTTGGACAGCAGGTCGCTGCGGACAGCGAAGATCATGTTCGGCCGCACGGCCCTGCCATGCAGGTCGCCGCCTATTACGTCGTGAAGCGCGTTCTCTGACCTGTTCCAGAACTTTTTGTTGAAAGATTTCTTCACATTCTCTGCAAGGTAAACATAGTCGTTGTCAAACTTTGACAGAAACTTTAGGTTGTCATACCAGAGAACGTTTATCTCGACAGCCTTGCCGTTCCTCGGCGTTATTGGGTCAATCTTGCCAAAGCAGTCAGCGTCCATCCATGTAGCCTGGGCAGGGCTTGCTATCAGGCCGTCGTCGTCCATCCAGATGTTAAGCCTCTTGCCGAATCTCTTGTAAGCTGTCCCTTTCCCATAAGCTTCCATAATTTTCTTCATTGCAGGCATCATTTCCTTGACGAATTTGGAATCATTGGTGTATTCCAGATACTTTCTCATCGCGTTTATGAACCACATGGAAGCGTCAGCAGAGTTGTATTCTGCAGCGCCGTTCTGTATGGTGTTGGGTATTAGACCTTTCTTCTGCAGTTTTGCAAACCTCTGGAATACCTGTTTCGCTTCCTTGAACTTTCCTTGTGTGAGCAGTAGGCCTGGCAGCGATACGAACGTATCCCTTCCATACTCGTGCATGAACCAATCCCTGCTAGCAGCCCATAGCTGGACCTCTCCACCAACGTCCTTTACGAACAGATTAGCAGCAGCTTTGAAAGTCTTGAGAACCTGTTTCTTGTCCCAATCAAAGTTTTCTGTCTTTAATCTTGTCTCCTGGTTGGCTGACATAGATAGAATATTGATATTTCCAGAATAAAAGAATTACTTTAAATCAACAAAACCTTTATATGGGACTTTTTACAAAATGTAATGTATGAGAACTACGCTAAGCGTGATTAAAGCTGACATAGGTGGTTGGGTCGGCCATTCTTCAAGCCACCCTGAAATTCTGCAGATGGCAAGAAACATACTACAGGAGGAGAAGAACAAGGGTTTTATCAAGGACTTCTATGTTACGGCATGCGGTGACGATTTGCAGCTGATAATGACGCACCAGCACGGCAATGACAACAGCGATATACACGGCATGGCCTGGAACGTCTTCAAGACATGCACAGAAAAGGCCAAGGAGTTGAAACTGTACGGAGCAGGCCAGGATTTGCTAAAGGACACCTTCTCGGGAAACCTGCACGGCATGGGTCCTGGAGTCGCTGAGCTGGAGTTCGAGGAAAGGCCTTCAGAGCCGGTCATAATTTTCATGGCAGACAAGACAGAGCCAGGCGCATGGAACATTCCGTTGTATAAAATGTTCGCAGACCCGTTCAACACAGTAGGTCTTGTCATTGATCCGGAGCTGCACGCAGGCTTCACTTTCGAGGTTCATGATGTCATAGAGAACAAGAAGATTGAGTTAAAGTGCCCGGATGAGATTTACGATTTACTAGCCTTTATCGGCCAGCCTGGAAGGTATGTCATAAAGCATGTTTACAGGAATGATGACAAGCTTTACGCATCTTCTACTTCCACAAGCCGTCTTAGCTTGATAGCAGGAAGATATGTTGGAAAGGACGATCCTGTCATGATTGTAAGGGCGCAGCACGGTTTGCCAGCAGTTGGAGAGATTCTTGAGGCATTCGCCCAACCATGGCTTGTTGCAGGGTGGATGAGAGGTAGTCATCACGGCCCATTAATGCCTGTTGCAGTAGAGGATGCCACGCCGACAAGGTTCGACGGCCCGCCAAGGGTTATGGCTTTGGGCTTCCAGCTAGCCGACGGCATGCTTGGTATACCCAGGGACATGCTTGCTGACAAGTCGTTTGACAGGACCAGAGAGAAGGCTAATGAACTTGCAGATTTCATGAGAGCCAACGGACCATTCGAACCGCACAGGCTTGATTCTGAAGCAATGGAGTACACTACACTGCCGTCGATAAAGAAAAAGCTTAAGAAAAGGTTCAAAGATATATAATTTATGAAAACACCTTTACTTATAGTCAATCTTAAAGAATATGACCAGGCTCTAGGCAACAGGCCTTTGGATTTTGCCATAGCTGCCAAGAACCTTTCTGAGAAATATGATGTCACGATTCTTATCGCTCCGCCTGCGCCGTTGATAGACAATATATCAAAAATAGCACAGACAATAGCACAGCATATTGATCCATATGAGCCTGGAGCGCATACAGGAGCCATGTTGGCCAAAGAAGTAAAAGAGTTGGGCGGCGTCGGCTCTCTGATAAACCATTCTGAGAAGAGGATTCCGCACGAGGACATCAAGAAATGCGTGGAGCTGTGCAGGAAATATGAACTGACATCAATAGTGTGCGCGCAGGACAATAGAGAGGTGATGCAGCTGGCAAAGTTCAAGCCGGATTTCATCGCCTTGGAGCCTCCCGAACTTATAGGTGGCGATGTTTCTATCTCGACTGCCAGGCCAGACATAATAAAGAAATCTGTCGAGGATGTCAAGGAGTTGTATCCTGGCATAGAGATTCTCTGTGGAGCAGGAGTCAAGACCAAGATGGATGTCAAGAAGGCGATATACCTAGGAGCCAAGGGCGTTCTTGTCGCCTCGGGCGTTGTCAAGGCCGATGACATCGAGCATGTGATGGAAGAGCTTGTAATGGGAATGCTATGAAGACGAATCTGAATAGGTTCAAGGGAAAAAAAGTGACAATGAAGGTAAGGGAAGCTGTCAAAGACGGCAAAAATATTTACAAAGACATCAGAGGTTGCGGTAACCAGATAAATGAAATTCTTGTGGACGTTCCTTCTAAAGAGTCTGGCCTGAAAAAACTGATGATTACCCTTAATACAATCCCATCAGGCAAGGTCAACAAGGAATTCAGGATGACACGAGGCCACAAGCACAATGCGGAGGAAGTTTATATTTTCTTGAAGGGCAGTGGGAAGATTCTGATAGACAAGAAGAGATTTTCTGTGAAAAAAGACGACCTGATAACAGTTCCTTTCAATTCTTGGCATAGGGTTGTTAACAAAGGTAGAAACAATCTTGTATTTCTTACAATTTTCCAAAAACATGGACAGAGTCATTTGAAAAGCTATTGAGCAATAGGAGCTTCTGATGTATCTGTCATAGCTATTCCTACTCCACCGCGGATATATCCGTACACATCTTCTACAGGAAGTTCCACTTTATTGATTTCACTCATGTCAATAAGGTCATTCGCCTTTACCATTTTATTTGAAACAGTGTACAAAACATCATCAATGTACAATGACCTCCTGACTTCAGAGTTCCACTCATAATACCATTCTTTCTCTTCCTTTGCTGTCTCATTGACATGGGTCACTGTTCCCTTCAGAACAAAACCGTTGGTCAAGTCAACATTGAACACATATGCTCCTTGGAAGGCTTCTTTATAATTCTCTTCGTAAACCCTCACAGGTATGACCAAAAGGTTCTTCTCCCTGCTGAACAGGAATGCCTTGTGGTCATTCAAAGCCTCCGAGTAAGTTCCCCTCTCGCCGATTATATACTTTGAAACTTCCGTAGGATTGGAAACGTCGCTAACGTCGAACAAGGACAGTTTCATTCCTGTTATCATGCCTTGTTCTGTTGCATCCCTGCCTATTCCGATGATGTGTGTCTCGTCGTAAGGGTGCAGGTAATCAGACACTCCAGGTATCTTCAAAAATCCTAACACTTGTGGATTTGTTGGGTTGGACAAGTCAATCACAAACAGCGGGTCGATTTGCCTGAAAGTAACCATGTAGGCCTTGTCTCCAATGAACCTGACAGAATAGATTCTCTCGCCGCTTGCAAGGTCTTCCAGCTTTCCTATTATGTTGAGATTGCTGTCAAGCACATACATGTGATTCAGGGAGTCTGTCCTCCAGTTGTTCGTTGTTGTTGCAACCCTGAAGTTGCCGTTGTATTCGTCCATGGAGAACTGGTTCAGAGTGTAGCCTGGCACTTCGCCGTTGGTCGCGTATTCTATGCTGCCGCCAGTAATCGAAATCTTATGAATGATGGTCTTCTCGAGTTCCTTGGCAATATCCTGGTAGACCTGCTGCACCCTCTCCTCGACTCTTTTCATGAAAGCTGCTCCTGCCTCAGGCCCCAAGGTTTCGATATAATCCTGAATCACTTCTCCGATATCATTCATCTTTTCATAATCTTCCTTGTCGGAATTTCTTATCTCGCTTATCTTCAATTGTATTTCAAAGGGAACATTAGGTATTATGGCCTCGTCTATTATCCTGTCATAATAATCAGCTTCGCTGAGCCTCTTGGTGTAGACGACGTATATGTTGTTCTGTGAGACGTACATGTTCTGCGTGTAGCCCATCAGGAACGTCTTGCTGGAAAAAGCCTCCTGGTCGTTCTGGGTGTTTATTGCGATGATGTTTGTGAACATGTAAGAACTGTCATGATAGTCGAAATAGTAGATGTCAGAAGCTGCCAGCCTTTTCGTTGACGAGCCAGAGCTTATCACAGGAAGCGGTATCGGGTCCGACCCGCCATAGTATACTGGCTGGTTGATGACAAGGTAGACATAGTCTCCGATCATCCTAGAATCATAAAAGTTGCCCTCGGCAGAGACGCTCCTTTTCATTTCCGGATTAGCTCTGTCGGAAATGTCATACACCTTGGCAAAGGTATTTTGCGAGTACCTTCTCGCTATGCCGATTTCCGGTATGCCTGCGCTGTAATAGTCCTCCCATCCGAACACCACCAATTTATTGCCGTTTATGAATATCTCGTTCACGCTGCCGTTGAACTCTATTTCAGAAATAATCTGTGCTTGCTCAGCAGGATAGGCGTCAACAATAACAACCTTTCTCCCAGAGACAACATAGATGTACTTGCCATCGTTCTTTATGATGTCCGCCTCGTCGACCCCTGCCACCTGTATGTTTGTTTCAGAGTAATCAGAGCCGCCGGCTGTCGGGGCTGGCACAGACTCTGCCTTTGCAGAATCAGAGCTGGTGCCCATGGCTGTTTCCGAGACAGCTTGTCTTGTTACCCCAGTTGTCATTGGAGCTCCAAAAGAGCCGTATTCCCATGACTCTGAACCTGCTTTTAGAAAGTTCTGCAGCTCGCTGTAAGAAGAAAATTTCTTTATGCCTTCGTTGGTTCCTGTCGGATTCTGATAAAAGACTGCAACGAAAACAATTAAAACTAATACTAAACCCAAAACAATGAATGCTGTTCTGCCTTTCATAACTATTTTTTTGTTGAGCCCGCTTAAATATCCTTTAGATTTAGTTAGGTTTTTACCGTTTGAATTTCTCCAAGGCCATGTCATGAGCCTTGACATACCTCTTGACAAGTATCTTCCAGTCAGATAAAGTGGCAAGGTCCTTTGCCTCTGCTTTCTTTGGAATTCTGTCCTTTCTCTTCATGGTAACGACCTTCCAGAGTATTTCTGTCATGTTCCCCACTATCTCATCATTGGTCTTGCCGTTCCTTTCAAGCAGCATTATGCCTTCCTTGTCCTTCAGCTGGGGCCTGATGAATATGCCAAAGCCTGCCAGGTCTGACGTGACAGCAAGCACGCCGTTGGCTGCCGCGTCCAGCGGCGTATAGCCCCAAGGTTCGTAGTATGACGGGAAAACTCCGAGGTGCATTCCCTGCACAGCCTGCTCATAGTTCAGACCCATCAGCTTGTCTGTCGATGACAAGTATGACGGGTAGAATATTACCTTCACCCTATCATCTCTCTTGTTCAAGAGTCCGTTCTTTTTGAAGGCATTAACTATGGAATCGTTTTTGCAATCGATGTTGAAGACGCAGAGAGGAGGCAGTCCCTTGCGCTTGAAAGCCATCATCTTTCTTTTCAGCTCCTGCAGGAAATCCGTTCTGAATATGTTTGACGTCTTGGGCAGCTTGCCCCTTACCAATGATTCGATTGTCATCTCCTCTATCCACGGCAGCTCGTCCTTTATCTCCTCTTGCATGTCCTCATAGAGCCTTATGTTCTCTAGGACTTCGATGTTCGCTCCAGCGTTCCAGCTGGGAACGAAGAAAAATACAAACACCTGCTTCTTCATATTGTTGTCTTTCATCTTCTTGTTCAGCTCACCCAGCGCGTCTATGAAAACATCAAAACCCTTGTTTCTGAACTCGTACCTGCCCGAGGTGAAGAAAAGCATGGAGTCGAAAAGATTCGTGTCATAATAAGGTCCAAAGTAAGAGTTGAGAAAGTCCTTTATCTTCCTCCTGTATTTTCTGTGAGAGAGCGCCAGCTCCTCCATTGTCGGGAACTTTGACGTGTCAAGGCCGTTCGGCAGTATGATGTCAGGTTTTTTGCCCAGTATGTACTCGGCTTCCCTGCCGGTTATCTCGGAAACTGTTGTGAAGACGTCGCAGTTCTCTGCGCACGCCTTTTCCAGCAGATGCTTTGCTTGGATGCCGTATTTGTAAGACCTTTTCGGTTCAATTACATTGCCGCTGTTCACCTCAGAGTACAAATCCTCGCCGCTGCCTGCTATCGACCTGCCGAGGATTGTTGCATGCGTAGTGAAAACAGTCGGTGCCTTTCCCTTTAGATGTAATAAACCTGCTCCTGACAGCCATTCATGGAACTGGCAGACCACTTTTTTGTCCTGGATCCTTGGAATTAATTTTTCGAGAAGCATTCCCACTGCAGTGGACCAGACAACCGGTTCGTCAAAGTCGTATCCAGCGTTCCACGAGTCAACCCCGTAATCCTTCCACAACCTTTCCTTTATCTGGCTCGTGTTTTTCATCATGTCAAAATAATCGATCAGTATAACGTTCGGCTTGCTGGGTATCAGCCACTTGCCGTAGAAGCATTTCAAGCCGGTTTTTTCCAATTCATCGAACACATTCTTCATGAAGACTGGCGGCTTGCGCTTCATCGTCTCTAGGACAGCCTTCTCCTTGAACCATGGGCCTATCAGGAAATAGTCCTCATTGTAGTGGTCCACCATACTGGATGCCTTTGACTTTAGTACAGCGTATATGCCGCCGACCTTGTTGCACACTTCGAACGATGCCTCGAAGACAACGTCTGCTTTCATTTCGCTCATTTTATTCTCCTCTTGATGTCCTGAAGGATGTTCATGTAATTGATGAAAGCGTCATACGGAGAGTCATAAGGATTGAAATATTTGTGCACGTCGCCGTCAGCCCACCACTTTGTGCACATGTAGTAGAAGTGGTCCGATGTCTGCATCAGCCTCCACACGTGCAGGAGTTCTGGGTCGTTCTTGACAAGGCCTTCCAGCTTGGACATCTGCTCAAAGGCAAGCTTCTGCATCTCGTTCTCCAGCCATGCTGAAGTGTCCCTTTGCACGTCAGCCCACGACAGGATGAAGGGAACGTCTATTTCACCGACATGCTTGTATGACTTGGCGACTTCTGACGGTGTTTTGAAATCAAGATGCTTGTACTTTGACACTTCATTGGGCAAGTGTTTCAGGAACTCGAAGATGCCAGTGTCTTCCCACTGGTGCTCTCCGAAAGTCTCATAGTCTATGAACAGGTTGATGCAGTTGCCCTCGCACGAGGACAGCCACGAAGCGTACTTGTCCGCTGTCAACGGATGCTCCTTCCACCATTTGGCGGAGAACCTGAAGCCAATGTCGTCGCTCAGTTTGTAGTTCCTTAGCAGGGCTACGATCTTGGAGCAGCCTTTTGGCTGGTAGAGATAGTTGGGGGACCTCCAGCCGAGAATGGACTCGTGCCCTTCTGTTATTATTCCCTTGTATCCCAGATTTTCGATTGTTTTTGCGATTTCGTTCGAATACATCGCCTCTGTGTTCCTGAAAACCGACGGGCTCTGGTTGAAGGTGTCCTTTACCATTGACCTGTGCAATTCAATCTGCTTCTTGAACTCCTCCACAGAGAACAGAGCAGCCAAGGAATGATAATAAGTCTCGTTGAGGAATTCTGCAGAGCCTGTCTTTGACAGTTCCACAAAGGAATCCAAAACTTCAGGAGCGAACTTTTTGCACTGTTCCACGAAAACTCCTGTTAGGCTGAAAGCTACTTTGAAATCCTTGCCATACTGGTCAATCAGATCAAGAAGCACCTTGTTTGTCGGCAAGTAACACTTTCTGGCAATCCTTTCAAAGTACTTTTTGTTTCTTGCCTCGTCAAAATAAGGAGTGTTCTTTGTGAAAACAGTGAACCTGTTCAGCCTTAATGGTTGGTGAACCTGGAAGTAGAAGCATAATGATGTCATTAAACTCCCCTGTAAACAGCTATTGTCTGGTCAGCCACCTTGTCCCAGCCGAAACCATCCAATTCCCTGTAGGAGTTCCTCCTCATGCAGCTTCCTAGTGCAGGATAGTCAAGAATTCCTATTATCTTGTTCGCCATTTCATGTGTGTCCCAATAGTCGACCTTGAAGCAGTGTGATATCTTCTCTGCCACTCCTGCATTCTTCGAGACTATGACAGGCGTTCCTGAGGCTATCGCCTCCAAAGCTGTTATGCCGAAAGGCTCTGCCACAGAAGGCATCACGTAAACATCGGCCATTGAATATGCATGGCGTATCTCCTCTTCTGACAGATAGCCAGTGAAGACCATGTTGCCCATTATGTTCATATTTATGGCCATCTTGATCAGCTCGGTCATCTTCTCGCCTTGGCCAGACACTGCGAACAGCACGTCCTTTCTTTTTTCCAGCACCTTGGCAGCTGCATGCAAAAAGAAATACGGCCCCTTCTGGTTGGTGAGCCTTCCAAGGAAGAGGACAATCTTCTTGTCGCCTTTCTTCGTGAGCCCAAAGAACTTTCTATAGTCTATGCCGTTGTATATTACCTTGATTTTGTTGCTGTCAGCCTGGTACCTGTCTATCAGCTGGGCCTTCATCTGCCTGCTGACTGTTATTATCATGTTCGCCTCATCCAAGCCCGTCTTCTCAATGTCCACTATCTTCTGGAGAGGGTATATGTTGGCTGTTCTGTCGTATTCTGTCGAGTGCATGGTCAGCACAAGGGGCTTTCCCTTCCTTCTTTTCAGCTCCATGCCGGCTGGAATGCTTATCCAGTCATGCGAGTGTATGACGTCAAAGTCCATTTTCATCGCCAAATCGACGCATTTCCTGTTGAACGCCTCAACTTCTTGGAAAAAGTTCCAGCCATAGCCCTTTTCGAAGATTTCCGGTGCTGTGGTGTTATAGGTAGAGACGATAGAACTGCCCACCTCGACTATCTCCACGTTCTTGAGGTTGTGCTTGACATTGCTTGTCCTTTTGGGGATGAACAGAAGGACCTTGATGCCCTTCTCTCCGAGGTTTTTTACCAGTTCATAGCAATGCGTACCAAGACCTCCTGTCTTCGCAGGAGGGAACTCCCATCCCAAAATAAGAACTCTCATTGGACCATCTTTTCATCTCAAATTCCCGAAATTTTAGATGAATTTTTTCTTAATTCAAACAAATTAAATATATGGTAAGCTTTATATTAAAGTTATCTTATAAGAGATTATATAAGGATGATTTCAATGTCAAAAAATGTTGCAGACAACGAGGCTTTCTGGTTTTCTACAGAAGAAGGCAGCGTGGGTTTTGTCGCGCACACTACAAAGGAGCTAAAAGAAGCTTTCAGGAAGGTGCCCATGAAGTCCATAAAGTTCCACCTAAGGGAGGACAGGAACGATTTCGAGTCATGGCTCAGGAACGTTATGGAGGAGCATGCTGTGGCGGACGATCTAGTGAACATCAAGGAAGACTTTACCAAAGGCTCGCTAAAGGGCGTTGCCTTGAGGAAAACCCTAGTAAAAACCCTGAAAAACTAGTTTGTTCGGAATTTTCTTTGGATGCTAATAGAATAACTTTAAATATATTTAATCAATAACTGTTATTCTATAAAGTGATTTGAATGAAGTTGATATGCTCGAGTTGTGGGGAGAATGTCGTGGGACAGGAAGAGTTTGTAAAATTCAAGTGTCCTTCTTGCGGTGAGGGCACCATAATCAGGTGCAAAAAGTGCAAGAAGATGTCAAACCCCTACAAGTGCTCTATATGCAATTTTGAGGGTCCATAATGGGTAATGTAGCTGTAGAACTAAAGGTAATGCCAGAGTCTTCTGAGGTAGACATGGAGAAGCTAAGAGACAAGATTTCTGAGAAGATGAAGCTCCAAGATTCAAAGATAGAGCCTATTGCCTTTGGTCTGAAGCAGCTAAAGATACTTGTGGTTGTTCCTGACGGAGAGACAGGTGACCTCGAGGGCAAGATAAAGGAAATTGATGGTGTTTCAGAGGTAGAAGCAGGCTCTGTCACCATACTCTAGTCTGATTCTGCAACATGAGTCTAACATAGTCATTTAAATAATATCAACAGCTATTTAGATTAGAAAACAGGAGGTAATAGAAATGGTAGAATTCGAAACAAAAGAGACCCGTGAAGTCAAGTTCGGAAACAACAAGTTCTTGGAAGTAGCTAGAAAAATAGCAAAGACTCCAGAGGGAGAGAACGAGTTCATTTCAATCTCGAAAGGATTCATAACACCTATGGGTCAGAAGAGATTCAAGAATGCTTTGGGTTTCCCAGCTGAAGACGAAATAAAAACACAGTTGATAGAAGCTCTGCAATCTATTTAGATTCTCAAGATTCTCTCAACCAAAGATTCATTGGATTTATAGTCAATCAGAAATGAGATGAGACTAAACTTTCTTTTTACCATGACAAAGCTTGCAGCCGCACTCTTCTCTGCACTTTATGCAAACTATTGCTCCGCATGATGGGCAGCTCTGTGTTGCTATACTGCCGCAGGAAGCACATAAGCCCATTTTCATCATAAAATCACTTTAGCTTGTGCAACAAGCCCACATACTTGTTCACAGATTTAACTTCTTCTTCCAGAATGTTTAAAGCTTTCATCACGTTCTTCTGCTCCTCACCGTCATTTATTTTTTCCAGCTCTCCCTTGTACTCTCCGAACTTTGTCAATGTGTTGTCTATGCTTTTCTGGATTCTCATCAAAAACGCTTTTTTCAAGCCTTCCAAAAGGTTGCCGTGAAGCTCTATATACAGCTTCCTGTCCCCTGCCTTTTTGGTCTTCTTTATCATGCCTAGGAATTCCAATAAATCGAGGCTGAGGGAAACGGTTGACAGCGAATAGCCTGTCTTTTTGGCAAGCCCGTTAAGTGACAGCTTCTTGTTAGAAACAAGCAAGGCTCCTATTACTCTGCCGTGTATTTCCGAATAGCCTATTGCTGTTGCTATGTCAGCGAAGGTCGAGTATATGCTTTTTTCAATGTCTTTTGTTTTCATGTTACCACAAAGTCAAGTATACAGCCAATGTTATTAAAATGGCCACCAACACTCCTGCTACGAGCTGCAATATGTCATGTGCTTTGGCTTTTAGCCTTATCAATACGATCATCAGTGTCAGCAAATAAAGAGGTGCAAGGCTCGGGCCGAAGACATAAACAAGAGCCGTGGTAGGTCCTGCCATGCCTGATGAGTGGGCCGATATCTTCCAGAACATGTTTATGACTGCTATCGCAGAAGTGACAAGAAGGTAAGATAACGACAGCATGAACATTGCCTTGGAATCAAGGAGCCAGAATATCACAGAGCACGCCAAAAAGCTCATTATTGTTATCAGATATGGTTTTGACCTTCTTTTCCTATCTTCAATATCAAAGTCCCTTTCAAAATAGTAGACGATAAACACAGGTGCCAGAGTCAAGAATGCTGCGCCTATCAACATGCTTGAAAGTATATCTGTATTACCAAGGCCTATCGGCGAGAACAGAGAAAACACTATTGTTGAAAGAATCGCCGCAGTTGTTGGCGAAAAGACAAATGATAAAAAATCATACTTGTTGTATACCATGTAGATAATTTTATATAATCTCGAATTTATAAACTTTTATAACTTTTCAAAAGTTGCAAAAGTTGATTTATTGAATGTCATTAAAACTACGCAATCAGTATGTCCGGAATGTCTGAAGATTCTATCAGCCACTATCTTCGAGAAAGACGGGAAAGTGATGATAAAGAAGGAATGCCCGGAGCACGGCGAGTTCCAAGACGTCTACTGGGGCGACTATGACATGTACAAGAAGGCTGTTGGTTTTGCTCATGACGGTAAAGGCATAGAGAACCCTAACATAGCGGGCATGAAGCCCTGCCCCCAGAACTGCGGCCTATGCAAGATGCACAAGTCCCATACTGCTTTAGGAAATATAGTTGTCACCAACCGCTGCGACCTGCAGTGCTTCTACTGCTTCTTCTACGCCAAGGCCATGGGCTATGTCTACGAGCCAACGCTTGACCAGATAAGGGAGATGCTGAGAAGCATGAGAAAGGAGAGACCTGTCCCTTGCAATGCTGTCCAGTTGACAGGCGGCAATCCTGAGATAAGGGAGGACCTGTTAGACATAATCAAGATTGCCAAGGAAGAGGGCTATGATCATATACAGCTGAACATCAACGGGACCCACAAACTGCAGCATGATGTGGAATGGGCAAAGAAGGTCAGGGAAGCAGGGGTCAATACTGTTTATCTGAGCTTTGACGGGACCACCCAGCAGACCAATCCGAAGAATCATCAGGAAATTCCGAGAATGATGGAAAACGCCAGAAAGGCCGGGATGGGCATTGTTCTGGTTCCCACTGTCATTAATACTGTTAATGATCATGATGTCGGCAACATCCTCAGGTTCGGCATAAAGAACAGTGATGTTGTGCGCGGCATAAACTACCAGCCCGTCTCCCTTGTGGGCAGGATAACCAAGGCTGACAGGGAGAAGTTCAGGATAACCATACCTGATGTTATCAAGAGGCTTGAAGAGCAGACAGACGGTGCTGTTGCCAAAGAGGACTGGTACCCAGTTCCCACGGTCACGGCGATAACCCATTTCGTGGAGGCCTTGACCAAGAAGATGAGATACGAGTTAACTGCACACCCAGCATGCGGCATGGCCACTTATCTTTTCATGGACGGTGACAAGATAGTTCCTCTGCCAAGGTTTGTTGATGTTGACGGGCTTATGAAATACTTGGACGAGATGGCAGAGGAGATGAACTCTGGCAAGAATAGGGCCATAACCTCGATGAAGGTTCTTGGTAAGTTGGGAAGCTTCATAGACAAGGACAAGCAGCCCAAGAATCTTGACTTGAAATCGATACTTGTAAACGCTTTGATTAAACATGACTATCGTGCACTGGGAGACTTGCACCACAAGTCGTTGTTCGTGGGCATGATGCACTTCCAGGACCTTTATAATTACGACATCGAACGCGTCAAGCGCTGCTGCATCCACTATGCGCAGCCTGACGGCAAGATTGTCCCATTCTGCGCCTTCAACGTTATCCCGCAGTGGTACAGGGACAAGATACAGGAAAAATATTCCCTGCCCATAGCAGAGTGGGAGAAGAAAACCGGAAGGAAGCTTGAGCAGGACTTTTACAAAAGGCAGAATGTCTAGAGGAATCTTCTAAGGGTGTTATAAAACTTTGTTCTTTTGAGACGGGTCTCGATCTTCACAAGCCTGTAGAAATTGTAGACGAAGAAGCCTACGAATATCCATATTAGTCCTGTGTTGACTGCCGTCTCTTCTAGGAATATGATAAGCAACAGGGGGAGCACTATGCCCAATAAAGAAGAGTATGGAAAAAATGGGACCTTGTAGGGCCTTTTCAGTTTTGGTTCGGAAAGTCTCAGGAACATGACGCTCGAGCAGACCATTGAGACGCAGAGAAGATAACCAAAGTCTGCTATGGAGGCTACATACTCCACAGCATTGGTCATTATAAACATGCCTGATATTAGGCCGCTTGCTATGACGCCGACAAACGGCGTGTTGAATTGGCGACTTATCTTCCTGAACATCCTGGGCATCATACCGTCCCTTGATATGGCATATACGTTCCTGCTGGCAGCTATCAGGCCGGCATTGGTTGATGTCAGGGTCGCCAGCATTGCTGCAAATATCACCAGCGGCGCCATTGAGCCGCTTATGTTCAGAAGGAAGGCGCCTTCTGTTTCTATCGACGAGTAGGGCACAAAGCCCATGATAGCCAGAGAGGTCAGTATGTAGACAACTGTTACTATCATGACGCAATACACAAAGGCTTTGGGAAGAAGTGACGGTCTTTTGGCCTCTCCTGACATGGTTGAAACTGCCTCGAAACCTACGAACAGGACATATAGCAGAGAGGCTGAAGTGAAGATGGGTATGAACTGTGTGTGGGCGATTGAGCTTTGTATGTTGGCGACATTAAAATCACTCCCCCAGAAAAGCCACATGACTAGGAATATGAAAAGAAGTGCTATTGTCGAGAATTTCTCAAAATTTATTGAGGATTTCATGGTAACCACGTTGAACATCATAAAGATGCCCATGGCAATCAGAGCAAGGGGCAATGGATTTGCCATGTTGAACAGAGGACCCGCATATATGGAGAAGCCTATCGCTGACAGTGCTGCATAGCCCATGTTGCCCAACCATATCAGCCAGCCCACTATAAAGCTGCTGCTCTCCTTTCCAAAAGCCCTTGTTATCCACGAGTAGCCCCCGCCTTCGATGGGCATTGATGCTGCTAGCTCGCCGTAGTTGGCAGCCACTATCAAGGTGGTTACTGCTGCCAAAACAAGAGAAAGTATTATGCCAAACCCTGCCATGTTTATGCCTATGGGCAGGAGCACGAACACGCCCGCACCGATGGTCGAGCCTATTGCCATGAAAAGCAGGTCCTGGAAATTTAGCCTTTTCTTTATTTTTGTTTTTTCGCTTTTTTTCTGCATCTATTGAATATTACAGAGCCCTATAAAAATAGTTTACTATCAGTGCCTGCAAAAGTCGAATAATTTTATAATGTTCAGACTTCTTATTGTATCTTATGGGAGTTCAGATTTACAAGATACTGCCGAAGCAAGAGATTGATATAAAACATCTATCGGGAAAGACATTGGCTGTTGACGCTTTCCTTTGGTTGCATCAGTTCCTTAGCATAATAAGGCAGAGAGACGGCACTCCCTTGAAAGATTCTAAAGGAAGAACTACTAGCCATCTTAGTGGCATACTCTACCGTTCCGCCAAACTATTGGAGAACGATGTCAGGCTTGTATGGGTTTTCGACGGCGAGAAGCCTGACCTAAAGACCATGACTATAGAAGAGAGGAAAGAGAGGAAGAAAGAGGCCTACAAAAAGTGGCAGGAGGCATTAGCGTTGGGAAACCTGGAGGAGGCGAAAAAGGCAGCTCAGATGACATCAAGCCTTACAAGTGAGATGATTGATGAGTCGAAGCGGCTGCTTGAATACATGGGCATACCTGTTGTTCAGGCTCCTTCTGAGGGAGAGGCCCAGTGCGCTTACATGTGTCAGAAGAAATTGGTCTATTCTGTTGCTAGCCAGGACAGCGACAGCCTTCTGTTCAATTCACCCAGGCTGATAAGGAATTTGTCCATAACAGGGAAGAGAAAGATACCAGGACGGAACTCTTATATTGAAGTGAAGCCAGAGCTCATAGAATTGAAAGGCGTTCTGAAAGCGCTGGGGATAACCAGAGAACAGTTGGTCGTATTGGGCATACTTGTCGGCAGCGATTATAATCCTGGGATAAAGGGCATTGGTCCCAAGAAGGCGCTCAAGCTTGTCGCGAAGGAGAAGACTCTTGAGAAAGTTCTCAAAAAGATAGAGTGGGACTATGACACCCCTGCCCAGAGCGTTTATGATTTCTACCTCAACCCACCTGTCAAGGACGTTGATGTCAAGTTCAGACAATCTGAGCCTGAAAAAATTCTAAAGTTCCTGGTCGACGAGCATGACTTTTCGCAGGACAGGATAGAAAAGGTCATCAAGACCATAACAGAGGATAAGCAAAAATCTTTGGGAAGCTGGTTTAAATGAAAATCAGAAGATTTAGAAAAAAAGATGCAGAATTCTTGGCAGGGCTCTCAGAAATAGCTTCTAAAGAATTGAAACAAGATAAAGAAACTTCCAAAGATTTTTTAAAAATTTTCAATAGAGACAAAAATCTAATTTGGATTGCAGAAGATAATATGGAAATAGTGGGATATCTTTATGGCGACATAGTATTCAAAAAAGGAATTTTGAATAGTGGTAAGATGATAGAATTGGCGATGGTTTACGTGGTCAAGAAATATCGTAATAAAGGGGTTGCCACAAAACTAACAAAAGCTTTTTTGAGGTCTTGGAAAAAGACTAGATATAAGGCTGTCATTTCTTATGCTTTGAATGAAGTATCAACGTCATTACTAAAGGATACAGGATTTAAACAGAGAGCTCATGTTTATTATTTGGAAAAAAAGTTATGATTCTATGATAAAATTCACCGAAGCGCTTGAGCTAAAGGAACTCGTGACATACATTCCTAACAAGATTGAGCCGATACATAACTGGTACTATTTCAAGGAAGGCTTCTCCAAACAGTTGGTTGATGTTTTCATTGACAAATTCAACCTTAATAACAAGTCACTAGTGTTAGAACCTTTCTGCGGTTCGGGTACGGTTCCTCTCTCCTGTAAGCAAAGAGGCATCAAATCTATCAGTTTTGACGTTTCTCCGTTTTTCGTTTTTGTCTCCAAAGTAAAAACAAGGGATTACGACTTGGAAAAGCTGAAGCAGGATATTGACACTGCGATATCTTGGAGGTTTGAGAGGCCTGACAGAATTCCGAACGACAAGTACATAAGGAAGGTTTTCTCGAAATACACACTCCAGGATACCATGTTCTACAAGAAAAAGATTCTAGAGGTTGAAGATGAATACTCCAGAGACTTTCTTCTGTTAGCATTGGTTGATTCTGCCATAAAGTCTAGCTGGACCATGAAAGACGGCGCTGTTGTCAAGATACAGAAGAGGGGCAAGCCTCCGCTGAAAAAGTTCTTCAAATATAAGGTAAAGAAGATGTTCAAGGACTTGAAAAGGTCTGAGATAAATCCTGTTGAAACAACAGTCAATCTGGGTGATTCGAGAAAGCTCGATATTGATGATAATACAGTTGACGCTGTCATAACCTCTCCACCTTACTTGAACAAGATAGAATATTCTAAAATCTACAACATAGAGACCAGCCTTTTCTTTGACTTTCCTGAAAGCAGGGTTAGGTCGTACATTGGTTCGAATATTGACAAGATGGGAAAAGAACTGGGTGAAGATTTTCCCTTGACAGCCAAGGCCTATTTCAGCGACATTAATGATGTTCTCCGGGAGTTACACAGAGTCTGCAAGGATGGAGCAAAGCTGGCCATAGTTATAGGTGGGGGATGCTATCCTGACCGTGCCATCGAGTGCGACAGGATAACTGCCGAGCTTGCCGAAAAGATAGGCTTTGTTGTAAGGGAAGTGTTGGTCGCAAGGAACTCCTGGTGCACAAGAGCAAGAACTATCAAGGTCGGCCAGGTCAGGGAGAGCATAATTCTCCTCGAGAAGTGATTCGTTAGTTTTATATGGTGCTTTCTGAAACTATTATTATAAAAAATAGTTTCATTAGTTTTTTGTAACGATTTTAATGAAAGGTATCGAGCTCCCAATAAGCGTTTTGGTAATAGTTGTAGTGGCTGCCATAGTTCTCCTATCTGTAGTTGGCTTGTTCTACGGTAGTTGGTTCAATATTTCTGGTGTCATAAGCCTGGAGGCTGTAAAATCAAGCAGCTGCAAGCGCCTTCTGGGCAATTGCAGGAATGACGTTAATTTTGTCGTCATAGACAACTTTGACGCTGACAAGGACGGTTCTCTTGATCCGGGCATTGCCATAGACGGGTGCATGGAAAAGGGCGGTACTTCACAGGACAACCTGTACATGCTCTGCAAGTGCCATTACAGTGCAGACGAGGAGCAGTGTAGGGACATTTGCATGTGCGGCATGGTTATGACTGATTCAGAGGAAATGCCTCCAGACTCACCACCCATGACTCTGCCAAGTGATATGCCATGATTAGCAGAAAGTCTTTCCTAATAGTTTTAATCCTTTTTCTGTTTCTTTTTAGCTTCTCAGAAACTTGGCGAGCGGATGCGGCAGATTCCTGTACATCTGATTCAGAATGCCCGGGAAAGTGCAGCACAGAAGCTGGATGGACCATGACATACTGTCCAGGAGACTGTGTAGGAAGTAGTTGCAGCTTTGGCGCATGCACTTGCAAGGCAAGCCTGTGCGGAGCCCACTGCTCGCTCACAAATCCTGCGTCTGTCCAGTGCATAGGCGGTACCAATAACGGTTATTGTTACTATGACAAATGCGGATACCGTGAAGATACTACTGCAGGAACTTTAAACTGTAATTGTGTGACAACAGGTACATGTGATAATGGATATTGCCAAACAGGCAGCACCTGTTATTACAACATCTACTGTGATGCGCATTCAGGTTGGTCAGTAGGTGTTCCTGGTTATTGTTCTGTTCCTACTGGAGGTACGTGTGGTGTCTCTGGCTGTAGCGGTGGTTTAATAACCTACACTTTTGGAGTAGGACAAGGTTCAGGAAGCATGTGCATCAATAGTCAGTGTACTAGTGGCACGTCATCCATAACAGTCAGCAAGGGTTCTTCTGTAACAATAAGTGCAACACCGTCTTCTGGCTACTCTTTCCAAAGATTCCAGCCCAGTGGAGGAGCACCGTCTATATCATCCAATCCCGTAACATTTACAGCTCAGGCAAGCGGTGACATCAAGGCAATATTCGCCACGAATCAGGTTACATACTCATTCGGAGTAGGGCAAGGCTCTGGAACCATGTGTATTAATGGCCAGTGCACAACATCACTATCATCCATAACTGTTAACCAAGGCTCTTCTGTAACAATAAGTGCAACACCGTCTTCTGGCTACTCTTTCCAAAGATTCCAGCCCAGTGGAGGAGCACCGTCTATATCATCCAATCCCGTAACATTTACAGCTCAGGCAAGCGGTGACATCAAGGCAATATTTGATGTCATACAACCACAAAAATGTTCCGACGGAACATCTTACAACTCATGCTCATCAACTAAGCCAAAATACTGCAGCAGCGGAACCTTAATCAATAATTGCCAGCAGTGTGGATGCCTTTCTGGGTATACTTGTCTTTCCGACGGTACATGCAAAGAGACAACAACAGGCGCATGCCCTTCCGAACCGTCCTATCCAACAGGCAGTTGGGACAGGGTTTGGTGCGATAAGGGCTTCAACAATAAACTTGGTGCAACTTCAAAATCAACCCTGGAGTTCAACGACAACTGGGGCCTGGGTTCATTGGGCGGTACCGGTTCGGACAATGTCGGTCTAAGGTCAGGCAGGCAGGTCTATTTGCCAAAAGAAGGCATGTATACCTTCACCGTCGGTTCGGATGACGGAGTTAAGATGTGGATTGACGGGATCGTCAGATTGGACAATTGGGAGAATGGAAACTATGAAGAGAAAACAGTTGAAGTTCAACTTGAACAGGGCTATCACGACATAAGGATTGACTATTACGAGAACACGGGTATTGCAAGGCTTTCCTTCAGTTATGAGGAGCCTGCGGTAATTTCTCAGTGCGAACAGGCCTGCAATGACAGGGACTTTGCTTCTGGAGAGTGTGCTGGAGATAGCGTTACTGTTCAGACCTCCGGGATATTGCAGGACATTGCTGACTGGGATACTAATTCTATTGCTGAATCGGAATGGTGGGAAAGGAATACCATGGCTGCAACAGCAAGACTTTATCTGAATCACAGGGTTGATGAGGCAAACGATTGGTTAGAGCAGACAACCGATGTGCGTGGAACAGACAAGTATGGAACAACAAGCAATAAGAAATATCCTCATCCCTGGGGAGAAGCCAACAGTGCTTCCCATGACTGGGATTTTGTCACCACATTCATTATACGTGCCTATTTCCAGTTCAAGGGAACCGGCAAACTGACAGCAGCCGCTGAAAACAACATGAAGAACGTGCTTTCCAACAGGGCTGGAACCCCGATGACAGAAGACCCCAATTTTGGTTATTCCGAGAATCATAACGCCATGATAGTTTCTGCAGGTTATTTCGGAAACATGATAACAGGTGGCAGCAATAGTCAAAACGAGGCATGGTTGATTAACTTCCTTGATGACAGGCTAGAGGGACATTACTATGAGCTGAACTCTCCGACCTATATGGGTTCAGAGTTCAGAGTTCTATGGAACCTGTACGATTTTGCTGACAGCCCGACCCTAAGGAAAAAAGCAGAGGCTGTGCTGGACATGCTGCTTGCCGAGCATGCTTTAATTAATGTTAATGGTATACGTGGTGGACCCTTCTACAGGTATTACGGAATTCATGTTGTTGACCAGAGCGCTGACTATGTTTACAGAATTTCCCAAGTTTATTTTGACACGCCTGCTGATTATGGAGGAAGCACGCCTTTCATAAACATATTCGCTTGGTATTCATCCTACGAGGTGCCACAGATAGTAAAGGACATAGCCAATGGAAACAAACAACCCTTTGTACTTGAGTCAAGGCGTGACATAGCACCCACCTATTATTATGTGACACCTCACGCTGTCTTGGCCACAGCTCAAGGTGATTATCGCGATTCATTGATGGAAAGCACGACGAATACCGGAGCCAGGTCGCACATCTGGGATATCAGCTTTGATACATCCCCGAGAAAGGTTATATTCAGCGGTGACGAGTTCGATGAATACTTCTATGACGAGACCGATGCAGTACAATATAGGAACGTTCTGATAACATCCAGAAACGAGCAAATAAACTATGTTGGCGTTACAAAGGCCACGGAGAGTGGCTGGACATTCGTCCAAGAAGGCAAGACTTTTGTTGCAGTCAGCAATCCGTTATCAAATGGCAGGATAATCGTTGAGATGAGGGATGCTGACGATTACGGCAAATCCTTCAGCGAGTTCAAGGCAGACATCAAGAATAATGCAGTCTCGGCCTCAGGCGACAGGGTCACCTATGTGAATACCTTTGGCGAGACAATAACGTCGCCCACAAAATATACCATAGACGGTGATTCATTTTCCTACAAGTTGTTTGACAGCCCCTATCTTGTTTCTGATTGGGGAAGCGGTGTTATTACAGTCAAGTGGGGAGGCGACCAATACACAATACGAAAAGATGGAAGCGATACTACAATTAGAGCAACTACACAAACAACCCAGACTTCGACAGTTTCATGCTCAGGCACATCCATAGGCCAGGACGGTTGTTCGTCAGGAACTTGCTGTTGTACAAATATCGCCACAGGCACCTGTCCGTCAGCGCCGTCATATCCGACTGACATATGGGACAGGATATGGTGCGACAAAGACTTTAAAGATGCGTTGGCTGTTACATCAGAACCGAACGTCTGGTTTGACAATGACTGGGGTCTTGGCCTAGTGGATGGAACCAGCTACGATGAAGTCGGGCTTAGGTCCGGCAGAAAGATATACTTCCAGCCGGGAACTTACACCTTTACTGTTGGCAGTGATGATGGTGTAAGGGTCTGGATCGACGGCCAGAAAAATTTGGACAGTTGGGGTGACAGGAACTACAAAACTGACACATTCAACGCATACATGACAGCAGGTTACCACGATATCAGGATTGACTACTATGAGAACGGTTGGAGCGCAAGGCTTTCATTCAGCTACACATCATATACTTCGAGTTGTAACAAGCAGTGCTTCGACCAGGGATACACTTCTGGGGAATGTGTAGATGAAACTGGAACAAATAGTAGTGAAGGTGGTTTTGGCGTTTATGCGAATTATTATTCTGAATCATCCTCTTACGAGCCTGACCTTTGGACACTTTTAGATTATATGGGTACTGACAGGCTCAACGGAGCCCCTAGAAGAGAATGGGCTGACCAAGCTGCAGAACATGGAGTCAAAATAAAAATTGGGTTAGGCTCATGCCACACCCCTGATAATTGCAATTCGTGGTATGATAACATAACCGCGATGAAAGCGCACATTGACGGATATAATTTGGCTCAGTACAAGGACCATCCTGGAGTATGGGGCTACGATCTCTGTGATGAGCCCTTCAACAATCATGATGCAGCTACAGATAATCTTGTAGAAGTTCTTCGTTGGGGCGCCCAATATATTAAAAGCATAGACCCGACACATCCCGTCACAATACAGCTGGATTCTGCTGGTGCATACTATGAAGACCCTCAAGGCGATTACATAGAGCTTAGGAAGGATTGGATCAATAGGTTTATAGATGTTGTGGATGTTCTCAGCTACTCATATTTCAATATTGAAGTCTTCTCAAGTAGCGAGGACAATTTTAGAGAAAGGCTAATAAAGAATCTTGACCAAGTCCTAATTCCAGCAAGCCAAGGAAAGCCCATTGAAATAGCAGCTGGTTTACCAACCGAAGATTACAAACTTTGGGATGGAAGGATTCTGACATTCACTGAGCAACAGCAGGCTGATTACTTTAGAATCCTCGGTGAGGAGACCAAGAAAAGGAACATATTCGTCAACATTTATGTTTTGTTTGAAAATCAGTGGTCAACTGAAAGATTCGGTCTGTTCAGGCCGGAAGTCGTCAATGGTATGAATAAGCCCAAGCTTGCTGCAGGTTTGGTTAAGGAGTATTTATCGCTGGAATCGTTACCAACTTCTTCAAACGAAGGAGGTTCGTCAACAGGCCCCTCTTCAGCAGTGCTTCATGTCTGCGACACAAAGCTCTGCGACGCCAGTGGAAACGTAGTGTACCTTAAGGGAGCTCAGGTGGATCGAAATGAAAGAAGAAATGAGCAGGATCATTCGTATGGGGCAGACAGTCCAGAACAGACATGGTTCACTGAGACTGATGTTCAAACCATGAAGGCTAACGGGGCCAACTACTTTGAAGTCCATCTCATACTGTTAAAAGACGTGATGCCAACAAAAAATATTGTTGATACAGAATATCTTGAAAATTGGCTTGACGTATACGTTGATTGGGCTAGCCAGAATAATATGTACGTTGTTTTGGGTATGGGAGGTTTCTCTTCCGGTGCAAGCTACACTGTTCCATATTGGGTATGGCAAGGCTCATATTCATCATTGTCATCCCAGACTGTGATAGATTTCTTTGACACGGATGTCTCGAAAATGGATTCAAGCAGGCAGGCTTTCATAAATGCCTGGGTAGCATTGGCTAATCGCTACAAGAACAATCCCTACGTGTTGTTCAGCATTATGAACGAGCCCCTAGCAGGAGAGTACATAGACGATGTGGGCATGAACAGACACCTTGGTCATACTTATAGCGAGTTGATGGAGAATGTCGTGGACGCTATTCACGCTACAGGAGCAAAGAACATAATTATAATAGACAAGCCTTACGTTACAAGAACCCCTTCGACAACAGGTTCTGGTTTAGCTCTTTACTACAATAATGTTCAACCTGTAAATCGCGACGGCGTTGTTTGGGAGGACCATTCCTACATAACAAAAAGACATGATTTTGACAGCTGGTCCAACTGGATAGATACTTTTGTTCCCAGACTTGTCGATACTTTCGGTAAACCACTTATAATTGGAGAGTATGGATTCGACCCACAAGAGTATGGAAAGGAAGCTTACCCGACAACGTGGAGAACGCAGTTGCAGAATCAGGTTGATTATATGGACTCGAAGGAATTGGCTGGTAGGCAGTGGCATCATTGGGGAGCACTGGAAGGCGAGTATTATGACTGGTATTATGATTATACTGAAGGCAAGGACTGGTATACTGCCTCAGAATCGCAGGACATAATGGACATAGTTCTTGGAGGGGAAATTGTAACTTCTGAATTGGTTAATTCACCTAGTGAATGGAAGTTTATTGCTGGTAGCGGTGGCGCTGGCAGCATCAATACTTTTATGCCTGAAGATATAGCACAGCACGTTATGGGGTTGGGTGCTAACGGAATTTACACCGGGGTTTACACTGATCTCTGGGGGAATCCACTCCCAATACAAAAAAACGGATTAAGCCAGACAGAACATAAACAGCGTTATGCCAAAGAAATTCATCGTTTAGGCGGTTTGGTGTACATGCAGAATTACCCATGGACTTTTAAGTTAGACACCGATTGGGATGTACATGTGATAAAGCAAACAGAAGTGATTTACAACACCAACGGTATGCAAGACACGTATATCGAATGGAGTAAAGGAGCTATTGTTGGCGGATACTGGGATGGCACCTACGTGGAGGGTTTGAACCCAGATATTATTCAGATAATGAACGAGGTTAAGGGCAGTAATGAAAACAGCTATGCTACCGCAGATTTTTGGGATAAATATATTACCTTCTGTAACAGGTTTATGGCTGAAATCTCACAGGTTAAACCTAATGCTGTCTTTAGTGTGAGTAGTGTTCCGTTTTGGGATTTGAACGAAATTGCAGAACATGCTCACAGATTCAATGTTCCGTCCGGTTCCAGACTCTACTTTTCTTTCCATTATTACTACGAACTCTGGAATTCAGTGCCGCCTAGCTGGGAAGAAGGCAATGTGGCATACTGGAATGACGGTAACCCCTTAACACAAGAGAAGAGAGAGGAAGCTAAAAATATTGCTTACAACCAATATCTATATGATAGCGGAGTTAAATCCCTTTTAGACAAGGGAAAAATCGTTGTTTGGGACGAGGTAGGAACACATATTGACAATCCGAACATAGAAGCTTTTATACGAGACGTAGAAGAGTTCTCTGAGACGTATGGCGTAGGAACGAGTTGGCTTAACAATGCGGAGGTTGATGGTGTTTGGAACCATATGCCAGGACAGCTTTGGGATCATGGAACATGGAACCTGAACAGACTTGGTGAAATATGGTCTCAAACTATTGCTGTAGAAAGTCAGATAACAACAGGAACACAATCTTCATGCTCAGGAACGTCCATCGGCCAGGACGGCTGCTCTTCAGGACAATGCTGTTGCTCTGGAATCATAACAAACATATGCCCTTCAGAGCCCTCATACCCTGCAGACAGATGGGACAGGGTGTGGTGCGATGATGACTTTAATGAGAAACTGGCTGATAACCCAGACGAATCATCAATACAGTTTGACAATAACTGGGGTACTAGTCAACTGATAACAGGCTATTCCGATTACATTGGCTTCATGTCAGGCAGGAGTTTGAATTTACCAACAACAGGAACATACTCCTTTACCGTAGGCAGTGATGACGGTGTAAGGATTTGGATAGACGGCCAATTGAAACTGGACAAGTGGTCTGACAGGTCCTATGCCACTGACACCTTTGATGCTTACCTATCACAAGGCTACCACAATGTTAGAATAGATTACTACGAGAACGGCGGTGATGCTCAAGTATCGTTCAGCTATGTGGAACCTATGCAGAGTTGCAACGAAGAGTGTGTTGACCGAGGGTTTGGTTCTGGCGAATGCTTATCAGGTGGCTCTTCCTCCTCTGGAGAAGGTTTTGGAATAAACTGGAAAAATTTTGATGAATATAGACCCGACTTCTGGACATTGGCCAAAAGCATAGGCGTCACCAGGGTTAGAATGTCTCCCGGCAACATGCTTGAAAGGGCCAATACAGCGAGGGACAACGGCATGCAAATAATGTTCACTCTCGGAGGCGCCATGTACGAAAGTGAGTATGACAGTCAGACGTATTTTCATTCCAAAGAACAGATGAAAGCATACATAGATAGCAAGAATCTTGATGATCTTATAGGTCACGAGGGCATATGGGGCTATGACATATGCAACGAGCCATGCATGGATCCTGATTTCCCAGAAGACAAGTGCAACAATCTCATAGAGGTTCTAAACTACGGCCTCCAGTACATAAAGCAGAAGGACCCGACGCACAAGGTGACGGTCGGCCTTTCGTGGAAATACTATGGCGAGGACTCTGCAGGCTATTACATACAAGACAGGAAGAACTGGATTAGCAGATTCATAGACAATGTCGATGTCCTGGATATGCACATCTACCTCGAAGATTACAATTCAAACGAATTCTATAATAATTTACCAAAGATGAGAGAAAGGTTGATAACAGATTTGGACGAAATACTGATTCCAGCATCAAAGGGTAAGCCAATACAGATTAGTGAGACAGGCTGCCCCACCGAGAGCTATACTAATTGGAACAATGTCGTACTTACATTTTCAGAAGAGCAGCAGGCCGACTACTTTAGGATATTCGGCGAGGAGACCAAGAAGAGGAACATATTCGTCTATGTTTACATGGACAAGGACGGGCCAAAGGCATGGGGATGGTACGAAGGACGAATAAATTGGGGTATTTTCAGATACGAAGATGCAGACGGAAATGGATGGGACGACCCTAAGATTGCCGCAGGTTTGGTTGACGAATACCTGTCATTGGGAGCATCAACCCAGACTCCTACAGAAGCAACTACAGAGGAATGCGACAGCAGCCTCTATCTGACAGGTCTCGGGGACGATTACCTGATATATTATAATGATGGCGAACCAGAGGTGTGGGACCAAAGCTGGATTCAAACAAGATTTGAAAAATACAATGTCAATGCTGTCAGGCTCGGATTCTTTTTTCCTGACGCTCCAGGCGCACAGACATATGGAGGTTCAATATACGACGAGGCAAAGATGAAAAAGGTGTTGGAAATCATAAGCTCTTACGGTGCCAAGGGCATACTGCTTCTTCAAAATAATGGATTATCGTGCAAAAACTATGCAGGCAGCTGGGCTTGGGTCAACAACTGGAAAGCATTGGCTCAGCAATACAAGGACGACGACAGGGTAGCGGCCTTTGCAATATTCGGCGAGCCTGCCCACGACGCTGGATCAGAAACTTGGGTTGGATATGATACTTGGGCATTGGATGGTCCGGTAGGACCAATAACCGACCGCACAAAACTCCAGCAGGCATTCGCTTATCTTATAGACGAAATCCATAAGATAGATCCTAACAGGGTGGTAATATACCCGATGGGACAGTTCAGTTATGTTGATGCCAATGAATGGTATAACGAGCTTCAGTCTTTGGGAATAACCAACAAGCCTAACGTTATATTCGACATAGTCCACCCATATTTATTCGAGAATAGTTGGGATATGGGGCTTACGCCTGAGGGCAAGGCCCACTGGTACGAAACCAAATGGGTAAAGCCGGCAGTCGAGCTGTTTGGCGCGGAGAGGTGCTGGAGCGGAGAGACGTTCGCATGGAAAACAGATAATACAATGGCACCAGGGGATGGTACTGGTGGAAAAACGTCTACTGATGCGCTTCAGGTCAGATTCCTAACTGAAATGATAAATATTTTTGTTGAAAACAAAGTTGGCTTCCAGGTATGGGCCTATTGGAGCAGCAACGGGCAGTCATTGCAGAACCAGGCCCTTGAAGCATCCAAATATTATCTACTGACCGACGAGGACATAGAAGAATGCCAGCCGTCAACCTCATACCCAACAACACCAGGAACATCACAACCAACATGCTCCATAGGGGAATCGATTGGCCCTGACGGCTGCTCCTCTGGTTTGTGTTGCTGCTATGACACTGGAATTGAACCTGAGAATAAATGTGAAAGTGAATGCAATGAATTGGGATTCGGCTCGTGGGATTGTGTGGCAGATTCTTCAGGCTCTCTCACAACCTCAGGAGGAACATCAACATCTTACAACCAGGATATTGGCTCTTATAATAATGTAATATATGCTGCAAGCGGCAGCAATACAGACATACAGCAGGCAGTCAACCAGGCCAATCCCGGCGATGCTGTTGTTATTCCTGCAGGAACATATGCCTTTGATGCTGCATCTCCTTGGACATCAGTCAAAGTCCCTGCCGGCATTAGCATCTTTGGCTCCTATGATGGTGATTGGAAAACTGTTCTTACTATGAATTATGATGCAGGGGATTGGACGGCTTGGTTCGAGTTTTCTGGTACATCAAGCTACATTACTAGATTCTCCGGCATCAAGATGGTTGGGTATAGGGACATAGACCCTTCAAATACAAGAGCCACACAAGAAGGCATAATCATTAATGACAATTCAGAATACCGCATCGACCACTGCTACTTCCGCAATATAATCGGTACTGCAACTGTGCAGTTTCAGAGAGCGAGGGGCGTCGTGGACCATAATATTTTTGAAAATGATCCGTATAATTTTATAGGCGGTTGGGATGAAAATAGTGTACATTATGCGATAGTTACTAGTGGAGCTAATAGTTGGGAAGATGATATAAGCAGTATTGCAGGAAAATATACCCACAGAACAGTTTTTGTAGAAGACAATTATTTTTCGGGGTATTTTGATGCATGCTCATCAAACAACGGAGCGCACAAGGTTTTCAGGTACAATACAGTGGTGAACACTTATGTAGCAGTCAACAATCATGACAACACAGCTACGGGCTTAGGCTCAAGATTGCAAGAAGTTTATGGCAATACCATTACCAGATCTGATAATAAATTCGCTATACAAAACGAAGCTGGTGCATCAATTGTATTTGACAATGAGGGAATAGGCTATAGTTCTCCTACTGATGTAAGTGGTGATTGGGAAGGTCTCGTTATACTAAGACAGGGCACTCCGGACGAATTTGACACAAAATACCAAACCCACGACTGTTACATATGGGACAACATAATGACACCTGAAGGCGATATGGTGGAAGTTAAAACCGGTGTGACGGGTACTGGATCTAATAGGGAAGGTTCTAACCCAATTACACTTAATGTTGACTACTTCCTAAGAGCACCCAATCAAGCACAGGATGGTTGGACATACACTCCTTATCCTTATCCGCATCCACTGGTTAATGACGGACAATCTTTAGGAACAACTTCATCACCAACAGCCACGACGATCAGCATAGCAGGACCTACAAACAAGTATTATACCACATCATCAATACCCCTGCAGATATCAAGCGATGGAACAGTGAACTGGAACATCTACGACGGAGTGAACTGGCTCTATTCCTCCAATAAAGCATACGCGCCAGGCATGACTATGAACTTGGAGAACGGAGAATACGAGCTGCATGTATATGGAAAAGGTATTGAAAAGACGGTCGTGTTCGGAGTGAACACACGGAATATAGGAGCTTTGTATGCGACAGGCGGAAGCAACACGGCAATACAAGCGGCTGTAAACAACGCAAAAGACGGGTATGCTGTTTACTTGCCAGCAGGAACATATGTTTTTGATTCTGCTCCGCCGCTTGGTAAAGTTAACGTTCCCGCAGGAGTCAGCATTTACGGTGCGCCGGCATTACGTGACACTACTGGACATGTTACCGCCTGGAGCACAACTTTAACTTGGAGTCATACCGCAGGCAATGGCTCGCTCTGGTTCGAGTATTCCGGCTCATCCAGTTACCTTACACGTTTCACAGGCATCAAAATGGTCGGGGAAAGAGAAGCAAAGCCATCAACACCAGATATGACTTCTGGAATACAAATAACCAGTGGCACAGCAGAATACCGTTTTGACCATGTTAATATGAGAAATTTGGCAGGCTTCGGCATTACTGTGTGGGGCCACAACCGCGGTGTTATCGACCATTGTGAATTTACGAATTATCCTGCATATTTAAATATAGTTCCAAAAGGTTGGGATGGACTTACAGCGTGGTACGCCCTTAATATTGCCTCAAGAACTGGAGTATGGGATGACGTATCAGACCTTGCTGGACAGTATACAATCAAAACTTGGGTTGTTGAGGACAACTATTTCGTGAACTGGTTTTCTCCAGTAACCATAAGTGCTGCAGCACATGCAGTAGTTCGTTATAACACTATGATTAATGGTATGCTTCACAATCATCAAACTGGACCTAGTCCCGTTGGAGGTCAGTTCATGGAAGTTTACAATAATATAATTACAATTGATAGAAGTCTCAGTAATAGCGTTATAGACATTGGGATACAGGATTGCTGTGGAGGTATGATAATCTTTAACAACATCAACAACGGTTATGGCGTTCCCAATAACGATCCGAGTACGGATTATAATGGTTTCATACAGCTCAGGCAGTATAATCCAGACTCAAATCCACAGTATCAGGTGCATGACGTCTGGATATACGATAACACGCTTGTGCCTTCCACGGCAGATTTGTTTGACGTGCATTATCCTGAGATTGGAAGCAATCCAATCACGCTAAACGTGGATTATTTCCTTCGCGCACCAACATTAGGACAGGACGGATTCACATATACGCCTTACCCTTACCCACATCCTTTGGTCGATGATGTTACAACCTCGTCAACATGCTCCGGCGTATCCATCGGCCAGGACGGCTGTTCCTCAGGAATATGCTGTTGTTCAGGCGAACAATTGTGCAGCTATGGTGACATGAGATATTACACCTGTCATGACGGCTCGCAAGTGGACTGGTGCATGTGCGAATACAACCAATGGAACTGCATAACCTCACCGGAGATACAGTGCCAGCAAGCACAGACGTGCCCTTCAGAACCTTCTTATCCAAACGACAGGTGGAACAGGGTCTGGTGCGACGACACCTTTACTGACAAGATAGCAGAGACAACAGAGTCAAGGTTGCAGTTCAACAGCGACTGGGGCATAGAGCCGCTTTTCGGAAATTACTATGACCATGTGGGCTTCAGGTCCGGAAGAACCATCAACTTCCCGACTACTGGAACTTACACCTTCACATTAGGCAGTGATGACGGGGTCAGGGTGTGGATTGACGGCCAATTGAAATTGGACAAGTGGATAAAGAGGTCCTACACAGAGGATACTTTCACAGCAGACCTTGCAGCAGGTAATCACCTTGTCAGGATTGATTACTACGAGGACTGGATAAGCGCCAGGATAAAGTTCAGCTATACAGAGCCTGCTGCTGTGCAGGAATGTTCTGACGGAACCTCATTTGGCCAGTGTTCCTCCACAAAGCCGAGATACTGCTCTCAGGGAACATTAATCAACAAATGTTCCCAGTGCGGCTGCCCATCCGGTTATGAGTGTCAGTCAGACGGCTCATGCAAAACCCCGACAACAGCATCATGCGACCAGACATGTAAGAATCAATTAGGTTCGTCTTATTCTGGAGAATGCGTTTTTGGTACTGGTGGAGGAGGTGGTGGCGACTTTGACACTTCATCAATTATTTGGGAAGATGATTTTGATGAAGAACCATTATATGTTAACACAGACCCTTATCCATTGAACAACGGTAACACAGAGCATTACGGTGCACCTCATTGGACTATAGTTGGACAGGTAACACAACAAGGCGGGGGTTATATGCCTGAACTTGTTGAGGCTCACGGAAGGCAATGCTTGAAATGTACAGCAGAAGCACCAGCTGACGGCAGCACCAATGGCAGGTCGCAAGTTATGTTGAGGCTGGATGAAAATTCAAATCTTGGAAAGCAGGGATACGGCAAATTAACTGAGATTTGGGAACGCAAGGATATATATCTGCCTTTGGATTACAATTTGGGTGTTCGTACATCAACAGGATCTAACGGTGGTTGGGACATGTTTAGCGATTATTATATAATTGATTCAGTATCAGGCTTGAAAGGTAATGCAGGGGCTCTGTATATTATAATGCGTAACGGACAGCCACATCTATGGTTTGCTAGTGGAGGCGAAAGCGTTACAAGTGAAAAATCATTGCCTAAAGGTCAGTGGTTGACAATCAAACATTATAGGACTATTCACCCTTCAAATGGAGTTTTCAAAGCATGGGTAAACGGTGAACTGTGGATAGATTTCGTTGGTAATACCGCACAGTTCAAATATAGAGATGAAAACAACCAAGTTCAAAGAACTAATGGTAATTATTACACTGGTATAACTTGCAAGTCATACATTGGAGAAGATGAACTCTATACTGTAACAAAATATATTGACAACTGGGTAGTTTCAACAGAGGAAATTCCAGATGACTATGTGGTAGGTCAACCCTATACAGGAGGAGGAACGCAACCAACATGCACAGGGACAGAAATATATAATGGGGAGTGTTCATCAGGTGTCTGCTGCTGTTCTGGATATATAGAACCTGAAACTTGTGATGAAAAATGCAAGTTGCAAAGCTTCGCTTCAGGAGAATGTGCAGGCTGGACATCAGGAGGCTCTGAGGAGATTGAAATTCCCAAACAGTCGGATTGGGTAGAAAAGGGAGTTGCCCTGTCAGAGGGTTCAGGTGGTTCATGGGATGTTAGATTAGATGGAATGTTATCGCCGACCACAGTAGTCAAAAAGGACGGGAAGTACTTCCTCTACTATATCGGCGCTGATGGTGATCGTTCAACTGATGGTGGTCCGCGCCACAGGGCGCTTGGTGTGGCAACAAGCACGGACGGCATTCATTTCACCAAGTACAGCGGCAACCCAATCATCACTTATCTTCCTCATAACAACGAGGAGGAAGGCATCTTCTCTGCAGGAGCTACCCTTGAGAACGGCGATGTTGTTCTCTATTACGGCGCCATGGATGCCGGCAGCTCGACCTCAGAGTCGGTTGACAGCGATGTCCGTCTAGCTGTCTCAAGCGACGGGTATAACTTTAATGATTATGGAGATGTGCTGTCACACTCTGACAGCTCTGTCTGGGGCTACGGAGACGAGCTGTTCCCACTGGGAACGTTCAGAGCCAACAACAAGTGGTATGTCTGCTACACTGCCAAAGGCTATAATGCTGGGTGGGACCTTGGTCTCGCATCGGGTTCAAGCAAGGACGGTCTAACTATTACAAAAGGGATACTCACACCGAGCGAATACGGAGCATGCGAGCCTTCATGGCTCTCCTCTGACAAGCTTGCGTTATTCATAAGGAACCGCGTAGCCCACACAACTGAAGTGAGGACTGCTTTAAAGTCATCTCTTGACCAACTAAGCTCTCCAGTAGAGACGTATGACTTTGGCAATATGAAAGAGGTAACAGTCTTCCTTGACAGGGATGCTGGCAAGTGGTTCATGTATTATCTTAACGATGCCGGCGATGAGATAAGGGTCAAGACAGCGTCATTTGACACGGGCGGAGGGTCATCCCAAACTACATGCTCCGGCACATCCATCGGCCAGGACGGCTGCTCGTCAGGATTATGTTGCTGCTCACAAACCCAGGGTGGATGCACACCAGGCAACAGCATCATTGAGGAAACAGCTTATCCGTCAGGCCAGTGCTCGTCAACATCAACTTTGAAGTGGTCCCATTCCAACTGCGGTGATGGAGTGTGCAAGCAGGGTTCTTGTGTGGACATAGACGCTGAACTTACATACACAGCACCATCTGGAAAGAAAGCAAGGAGCGATTCCATAACAATACCGTACACCATCAGGAACACCGGAGAAACACAGTGGTGCTTCCTGACAGAGATGGCCCTGGAAAAGGTAGATGGTTCAGGAGAATGGAGACATGAGTTCAACTCGCTCTCAACAGGCAACTCAGCCTCCGATTCGGTCTCCTACCAAGTAGAGTGTAATGATCCTCTGGGCCCT
>JAZDKZ010000006.1:0-265076 GCA_043802485.1 Candidatus Aenigmatarchaeota archaeon | reverse complement strand
AAGAACGGCGTTGCCCCATATATTGTATTAATCAAATCATCAGGACTTGCTCCTGACTCGTTATATCTGATTGAACCATTAACAGTTCCACAGTCTCCACCAACACACTGGACAGTGGCATTGGTATTGATGTTCGAATATTGATTAAATTCGCAAGGGCTTCCTGAAGAGCATGTCGAGTTCAATTCTGAACCACTCACCCAGGAAACATTCAGCCAAGCGTTCACAGTAACGTTCTTACTGCTGGAAAATGCATCAGCAGTACTAGTGGCGTTACATTTCATTCTGAACAGATAATTGCCTGACAAGTTTCCAGTAACAGTGAAGTAATAGTCTGAGGACGTCCCGGACAGCGAGCCGATTGTGTAGTTGGTGGTGTTCACGTAGATGTCTCCTGTTGTTGCAGAATCAGTGAATGAGCCAGTTCGATTGTCCTGGATAACAATGGATGCGTCGCTGATCTCAGAGCCTGTGTTGGAGCAGCTGCCGTATATCTCTGTTGTAAACTTGGAATAGATGTCAGCATCGGTAAAGTCGGATATGCTGGCTGACAGGCCTGTTATGTTGACATAGGCAGTTGTTGTGTTGTTCGATAGAACAGAAGCATACGCTGACGAAGCGTTGACGTCAAGGGCCCTTATGCCTGCTGCTGTTGCATTGATTGTCCAGTTCAGTAAACATGTCTGGTCGTCTGTCATTGAACCACATGTTTGTATACCTGTGAAAATATAGGTGTCCCCGCTGTGTATTTGTGAAAAGCTCTTGTTTTTCAGGAGAGTTGATCCTGAAGAGTCATAAATTTCAAAAAAGCTGTCCACGCCGCTCTTGATATAGGTAGTCTGGTTCGTTTCCGGCGTGCTGACCATATAGGAGGGAATGGTATTTGTTGGTATGCCGTATGCATCGACTTCCGCAATCGAGGCGTTGCCTTGGCAACTGTCTATTGTAATATTTATCGAAGTGACGCTCCTTTCAGAGAAGCTTATCTCCAGGCCTTCTGAGCCGTCTGCAGGCAAAGCCCCGAATTCTACTGATGAGCTATCGCTGAAGTTTATGTGGCCTGATGTCACGTTTGGGTTTTGTAGATCGCCAACATTGGCGGCATAACCAGCGTCCCACAGGACTATTTTCTTAAGAGTCACTTCCTGCGCAAAATTTATGTTCAGCCATGCGCCAGAGCCCTCATTGTTGCTCCTCCAGTATTTTTTGAAGGGGACGCTTAAGCAATTGTCAATCTTACTACAGTCATCGGCATCCCCATTTACCCTATCATCTATTGACCATTTGGGTAGAGCATAGTCATACCAAGTACTAGAGGAGCTTGGTGAGGATGATGCGGTTGCTATGGCATTCTGATAGCTTGAGGCGTAATCAATGAGATTTTCTACTTTGTTGTAGCCTGTGGTTGAATTAAAGGAAGCATTTATGAGAAAATCTGCATAATTCTGCAAATTTATGTTCGAATGGAAAAGCTGGATTGAATCGTAGAATATGCTTGGGCGGTATCTTGCTAAAGTGTCTTCGCCCTTTCTTAGCTCTATGGTTATGTTGGTTACATTGTTTCCGATAGAAGTGTAATTGCTTATCTTTGATGTTATTCTTCTCCAAGAACCCAACGGATTGCCGCCAAGCCAGCCATAACCAGGATACCAACTTCCTCTAGTTGTGTATACAGTTTTTACTGTGCCATCGCCGAAGCCCATTATGACATTAGTTACACTATATAGGCCTACATAGTTCTCGGCGGTGCCAAAAAACATATGGTCCCCAATAAACATGGTAAAATACAGATCTTCCGTGACGTTTACCGGGTTAAAGCCTGAGCTCGAGTTTTGTATTATGCTCCAGTATAATATGCTTGCAGTGGAGGTTGTGGTTGCTGTTGTGGAATTGTAGCCAATACCATAGCTGCCGTCGTACTTTGCATTGGAATTTATGGTCGGTGTCACAAGCCCTGTAACAATATACCATCCGCTTGTGTTGCCCCACTCGAGTCCACCGTTGACAATGTAATTGGTGCCGTTCGAGAGCCTCTCTATGTCCATTTGCTCGTCGTTATGGAAGGGTGTTGCCCCTGCTGTCGTATTAATGACATCATCTGGGAATGCACTGGAAGAATTGTACCTTATATCGACTGAAACAGAGCCGCACAATGCTCCTGCCCCGCCGCTGCAAGTAACAGTGGCATTCGTTTTGAATATATCATATTGGCTGAATTCACACAGACTGCCTGATGAACAAGTATCATTTATCTGAGAGCCGTCGGTCCAACTAAGCTCCAATGTTCCGTACTTGTAGACGTCATATGTATAGGTGCTTGAATTGTTCCAGCCTCCGCTGTTGTTGGCATAGAACTTCCAGGCGACAGCCTTCCCAGCGCAGCCTGAGGAAGGTATGGATACATTCCATGCAGTTGTGGAATCCTCTGAAGCATCTACCCAGGATGAGTTGCTCCAGCCACCTGAACAGTCGGATGTTCCGTTCCATGAGAAGATGTAACCGTCAGGATAAGCTATGTTGATTGTATGATTGACTGCCTTGTTCACGAAGGCTGTGCCGTTGACAGAACCTTCTGAAAAGATCGGCTCTTTGGGGTTGAAGAACACTATAAGGAAGGGATAATATGAGCCGAATTCCTTGGCCACGAAAAGCACGTTATTGTTAGAGTCACCAAATGCCAGTCCAGTGCTGCTTGTGGTGACTGACGACATTCCGCCGTCCCAAGCGTTGTCTACGTCTTCGAACCTTATAGTTGAATAGGTGTTTGCTGCGTTGAAATCATTGATTACAGCGTTAGTGACATTGGTACATGTCCAAGTGCTTATTGAGGTAGAGTTCCAAGTGCCTTCAGTTTGGTTCAGCGCAGACTGGCCGTTATATATTGTTGTGGTTATGCTCGCCTCTGTCCATGTTTGGTCGTTTATTCTCCAGAATCTCACATCACTGTCAACACCCGCGCCGTTTACAGTTCCTATGTAGAAGCATTGAGTGACATTGACCAATGATGCTGCGACCGAATACAACGAGTCTATGCTCCATTTTATCTGCACATGGTCGTCATGGTTTGCCACAGCGTCTCCGGCCCATATGTCTGCGACGTCCTCGGTGCTGCCGTCCACTTCCACGACCGGGTCAAGGAGAAGCTCGCTTTTGTTCTTTACCTTTCCTATAAGGACATGGGTCTTGTTGACAATCTCGTAGCTATAGTTCTTGTCTATCAGGTCTTGATAACCAATCTTTATTTTGTCCTTTATTTTCTGCTTGTCCTTGTAGTTATCTATATCGTCTATAGAGATTCCCCTTGTTTCTGCTATGTAAAAGCCTACATTGTCAAGCTTGTCTGATATCTTGGGTGATATGTTCAATATGTTTAGGCCGTATTCCCAGTTATATTCCCTTTCAAAAAGCTCGCCTGATATATTGATGTCAGGCTGCATTTCCATTATCTGCTGTACATTGTAGTGTTTATTGTCATAGACAAAGAAGGGCTTTATTTCGATAGAACCCTCGTACCAAGACAGATTGAAAGACAGTAATTCGTCGTTCCATGACATTTTTACGACTTCTGTGAAAGGTCTGTATTCACCTTCCTCGTTCTTGATATTTATATCAGTTGCATATATTTTTCTTGAGCAGGTATCACCTTGGCATGAATCTATCCAGTTAGATCCTCTTTTTTCATTTTTGATACTTTCATCTGAAAGTGTCTCGATTTCAGATGAATCTAATCTCAAATCGAGATTATTTTCAGATGGATTCGTGTACTCCCCGCCAGCATAAGTTGCGCGGATGGTTCCGTTGAACGGCAACGGGAAATCAATCCTACCATGCTTGTCAGTATAATCAGAATACAAAGGCGTCTCGTTCAGATAGAAATTGAGTTTCCCATCTGAAATAACGCTGCCATTATCCAATAGCAGAGTCGCTTTGATCGAGTCGCCTTTCACTTCAAAACCAATCGAGGTGTTGGCCCACACTTCTATCGGGAAGGAGAATGTCTGGTCAGGAATTCCTATTGCATAACCCGTAGGACTGTTGGTCATGTTCATAGTAACATTGGTGGCAAAGACTATGGCCGACGTTATGATCACGATTAGCGGAATCAGGAGTTGGCTCTGTCCGGTTTTGGTGCTACTCTTCATAGTCCACCACAACCCTTATCTCGCCAAGGCCTATGTTTGTGTTGTTAGTCCTTACAGATATCTCTGAAGCGCATTGTGTGTTGTTCAAGTCGCCGCAGGTCTCTATGGCATTGCCTGCGACTATCTCAAAGCCTATGGGCAGTAACCATTTCAGGTACACGTTCTTTGCAAAAGCATCGCTGGTAAGAACAGCCTGTATGTCTATCAGTTCCCCTCTTGTTATCCTCTGCGGATAATCGAGTTCAACATTGAAAGTCGGTTCTGTAACACTAAGAGATGTCTCATCCTCTAAGGAGAATGTCTCATTATTAATCAATGTCACAACTTTGACAGAGTCATCCAATGAAATATTTTCAAAGACGGAACCCTTAGAAACAGTTCCACTGTCCTCTGCTTCTGTTGTAACATTCTGTAAAGCATCAATTCCAATCTGGTCTATAGAAGAATCAATTATTATATTTTCAGATACATTTGCCTCAAACATATCATTCTGGGCCAAGGCAACGTTCAAGACAAGCGCCGAGGCCAGCATAAAGGCTACCAGAACCATTATCGCCGATACCTTGCCTACTGTTGACTTCATTTTTTACCCTTCTCCAGATAGCATACCTTGGCAGAACCGATCTGCCTCTGAGAAATCTTTTTCTCGCCAAGAAGCTGATAGATGTATTTTGTCACAGCATGCCTGCTCATCCCGACTTTTTTCGAGATGTCAAGAATCGTCATGCCGTCCGGGTTAACCCTAAGGGTAGCGATAATTCTACCTTTCACTCCGTTCTTGTCGTTCATGATAATCTAGGGTTCCGTCGATGATTATCAACAGTGTAATCCTGCGTTGCTTATCATTATTGTATATTTTTTATTATAAAGATTTGGATAAGACAGAGAATATTTTCGCTGGGTTTTCCATATTTTTTCGTAAACCTTGCGTGTTGGACAGGAAACCATGGGGCTGTTGTTGGAAAAAAATTTCGATGTCAACAGAAAAGTTTAAAGGCAGGTTCGCCTAACTTTTAGCATGGAAGATTTGTGGCACAAGTTCAAGCAGGAAACAAAGGACGATCTTAAGAAGATAAGGGGCTTCTTGGATGAGATATCTCACCATGAGAAATCTCAAAAGACTGTTAAAAGGACCAAGAATGTTGCCCTTGGGGTAGCAACGAAGAAAAAACCTGCCAGCAAACCAAAGACCGTCACTCCGAGGAAGAAGATATACGGCAAGCTCAAGGACCTTGTCAACGAGATAATGGAGGCAGAGAACCTCTCAAGGGCCCAGGCCTACAGGGTAGCAAGGAAGAGGTTTGAGACCGCATCCTTCTGACATGAATAAATTCTATCTGATATGTTTATATATCAGTTGATATAAAATTATATCATATGCTACGAAATTATAATACCTATAAGATTTTACAGCTGTTTTTCGACAGCCCTACAAAACAGTTTCACTTGAGGGAAATAGAGAGATTAGCAAAAATCGGGCTTCCTTCTGTTTCAAACCACGTTAAAAAACTGGAAGAAGAGGGGTTTGTAAAAAAAGGGAAGAAGGACATCTATCAAACTTTTACTGCCAACCGGGAGGACCAAAGGTTTAAGGTATACAAAAGGAATGATATTGTTTTGAGGATTTACGATTCCGGTCTGATAGATTTTTTAGAGAAAAGCTTTATGCCGGCAACAGTTGCTTTGTTCGGGTCTGCATCCAGGGGAGAGGATGTGGAAACAAGCGACATAGACCTGTTTTTGCTGGCAAAGAGGGAAAACATAGACCTTAAAGGCTTTGAAGGCAAACTGAAAAGAAAAATAAGTCTGCTGTTCGAAGAAGATTTATCTGAACTGAGCAAGGAGTTACTGAACAATATAATCAACGGCGTTGTCCTCTACGGATACCTGAAGGTGCTTTGATGAGAGAATGGGATGAGAATTCCGAAGAAGTGAGAAAAGTAAGACCTGATAAGGAGATGGCAAGGTCCATCTTGAAGATGGTAAAACTTCGATTAGAGTACCTTGAACACGTTGATTCTGATAAATATACGTCCCTATTAGTGGAAGGCTATTACGAGGTTGTCAAAGAGTCTATTACCGCATTAATGGCTATTCGCGGCTATAAGACGCTGAGCCATGAAATCTTGGTCGGCTATTTGAAATATTATAAAGAATTTTCAGAATTCGAAGTTCGATTTATAGACCAGACAAGAATACTAAGAAACAACATCACATACAAAGGGTTTTTTGTGAAAAAGGAGTATTGGAAAAGGAACAAAGCTACGATATTGTCTATAGTTTCTAAACTTGTAAAAGTTTTAGAAAAAGAATTAGGCGATTGATTGTATTATGACGTTAAGAATCAGAAAAGGACTTAGATATTCGCCCACTGATAATTTTTATATAATCCAGAGGAAAAACAATCTATATGTTCTCGAGAAAGGAAGCAATTGATCTGACGATATCAGTTCTGGCATTGACGTTGATATTCAGCTCCTTTGACATAGGCATGATACCTACGACCCTGTTCATAGTCATATTCGCCTTCTTCTCCCACGAGATGGCTCACAAGTTTTTAGCCCAGCACTATGGCTTCTCGGCCGAGTACAGGATGTGGAAGTGGGGCATAATTTTAGGTCTGGTGATGTCACTTCTGGGCGGCTTTGCCTTTGTCGCCCCAGGGGCAGTCTACACCTCCCCCTACAAGGGGGATTTCGCCTTCAAGGTAGCCCGTGTGACCAGGAACCAGAGAGGCATGATAAACTTCATAGGGCCCCTGATAAACATAATAATCGGCGTCTCAATGCTGGCTGTTAATTTCCTCATACCTCTTCAGCTGCTTACATTGACAGCAAGAATATCGTTCTTCCTGGCCATGTTCAACCTAATACCCATACCGCCTTTGGACGGCTCGAAAATCCTTGTCTGGAACAAGAAAATCTGGGCTATAGCCTTTGCAGTATCGCTTGTAGGACTATTTCTCTAATCCAAGCCTTGTTATCAGGCCTAAAGATACGACAAACCCTGCGACTCCGAATGCCACTCCCAGGTTGAGCAGAAAGTCACCTATTAATGACATGTCCACCCCGCTGAACATGGGGAAGAGCAGGAACATCACTATTATTATGAGTATGCTTGATATGGCTATGAGGAATGATGTCTCCTCCTTTCTCTGGATGTTCTCGTAGGCCACTATGGCTCCGCTTATGCCTAGTATGAGCCATAATATCATCGTATTAGGGAGAAATGTTCCCAAGATTGATACTATGAATATTGCTAAAAACCAGAACGTTCCGGCTGTGTATTTTCTTTTCTTGGCCTTTGCCATGAGAATAATATATTATTTCTATTTAAATAAGATTCACTAAATTCTTTTCATGGCAGTCGAGGAGATAGTCGTCGGAAGGGACCCTGAGGACATGAAAACCTATGGCAAAAGGGGCTGCATCTTTCTCGGGAAGCACATCGTGGGCAAGGGCAGTGACTATCATCTGACCAATCCCGTTCTCATGGATGTTCTCAGACCCCATATAGTGCTTGTGACAGGCAAGAGAGGCCAAGGCAAGTGCCTTGAAGGCAACACTCTCATACCCCTAAACGACGGTTTAATGGTTCCCATAAAAGACCTTGAAGACAGAGACGATTCCATATTTGCTCTTAACAAAAGACTCAAGACGGCGCCTGCCTACAGAGACGGTTTCTTCAAAAGAAAGGTTGATAGGTTGTTACATGTTAAGCTGAGGAGCGGCAGGGAGATAAAACTTACTCCAGAACATCCGCTACTAACAATAAAGGGATGGAAGGACGCAAAAGAGCTTACAGTGGGCAGCAGGATAGCCGCGGCAAGAAAAATAGAATGTTTCGGCAATCAGATGGTCGAGGAACATAAAATTAAGCTTTTGGCCTACCTTCTTGCTGAGGGGCACCTGTCAAACAGTTTCGTCTTGTTCAGCAACAACGACAAATATATCTGTGAAGATTTCTTCGAATCTGTAAAGATCTTCGATTCTACCTTGAAGATTGAGAGACACAGCAAAGACGGTTGCTACAGGGTTTCGAAATCTAAAAGAGAAGTCGACAGAAAAAAAATGAAACTCGTGTTTGATGGACAGGGGTTTGCTAAAGGAACGTATACGCCTATGAAAAAGAGCTCCTTAAGAGAATGGCTGGAAGAGATTGGCGTCTATGGAAGGCTCTCAAAGGACAAGTTCATACCCGATATCATATTTAGATTGGAAAAATCTCAGCTTTCACTTTTCCTAAACAGGCTTTTCAGCTGTGATGGAAGCATATATCGTTACAAGACAAAAAATGGGTATGTTTGGGAGATATCATATTGTTCATCTTCAAAAAAAATGATAAGACAGGTACAACATCTTCTACTTAGGTTCGGGATACAGTCAAAAATAAAGAAAAAAAATATCAAAATAAATAACAAGGTCATAGTCTCTTTCGAGATAGTGATATCATCTGGGAACATAGAGACCTTCATACGGGAGATAGGGTTTTTTAGCGTGAAAACAAAGAGGCAGAGTAGATGTCTGAACGAGATTAATGATATAAACAGGAATCCTAACGTGGATACTGTCCCGAAGGATATTTGGGATATTTACAGGCCGGAAAATTGGGCAGAATGTGGCAGACATCTTGGATATACTACACCAAAGGCGCTAAGAAGCAGCATAAATTATTCCCCCTCAAGACAGAAACTTTTGCAAATAGCTGAGGTTGACAACAGTGAAATGCTACATCAATTGGCAACATCTGATATTTTTTGGGATGAGATAGTTCTTATTGAAGTCCTAGAAGGAGAATTTGAGGTGTATGACATATCTGTTCCAGAGTTGCATAACTTTATTGCAAATGACATAATAGTTCACAACAGCTACACAGCTGCAATAATCGCAGAGGAGATAATGAAGCAGCCTGACGAGGTAAAGCTGAACCTGTCATGCCTGATGATAGACACTATGGGGATATTCTGGTCAATGAAGAACCCAAATGACAAGGATCTGTTGCTTCTGAACAAATGGGGGCTGAAACCCCAAGGCTTCAATGTCAAGAACATTGTGCCTTTCGGCCTGGTCGATTTCTATGAAAAGGCCGGCATTGCCTATGACGGCGTGTTCTCGATAAAGCCATCTGATCTTTCGGCAGCAGACTGGGCCCTTACTTTCAACATAGACATCTTCGAGCCTTTGGGAATTTTGTTGGAAAGGACGCTGAAGAAGCTTTCAGGCGACTATTCTATTAACGACATTATAGACCAGATAGAGGACGACAAGAGGTCTGACGACAAGGAGAAGATGGCTTTGGAGAACAGATTCGTCTCAGCTAGAGGATGGGGCATATTCTCGGAAAAGGCAACTCCCATAGAGGAGATACTGGAGCCAGGCGTCACAACCATCCTCGACGTCTCTTTACAGGAGTGGAACGTGAGGAACCTTTTGGTCGGTATATTATCAAGGGAGATATACCAGGCACGAGTCTCGGCGAGAAGGCAGGAGGAGCTGGCAGTGATAGGCGGCGAGGACATCAAAAAAGTACCAATGACTTGGATAATACTAGATGAGGTGCATAACTTTATTCCGGACGACGGCAAGACTGCTGCCACTAACGACATGCTTACGCTGATAAAGCAGGGAAGGCAGCCTGGCATCAGCCTGGTGCTGATAACCCAGAGGCCCAACAAGCTTCATGGCGATGCCATATCACAGTCAGACATGGTCATCTCGCATAGATTAACAGCCAAGCCTGACTTGGATGCATTATCGGCGGTGATGCAGACCTACCTGCTTTTCGACATAAGGAAGTCGATATCTAGTCTGCCTAGAATGAAGGGCGCTGCTGTTGTTCTCGACGACAATTCTGAAAGGTTGTTCAGCATACAGGTAAGGCCGAGGCAGAGCTGGCACGCAGGCGCATCGCCGGTTGCCTTGAAAGAGAAGGCCACCTATTAAAAACTTTGGAAGCGCAATTACTTTTTATGTCTTTTATTGATCATCCTCTGATAAATCCCAACACCATTGAATCAAGGACTTATCAGGAGGCTATTCTCGGGACTGCCTCAAAGAAGAACACGCTGTGCGTCATACCGACAGGCATGGGCAAGACCACTATCGCTGTTTTATTGGCAGCGCACAGGATGGAGAAGAACCCTGGCTCAAAGATTCTGATAATGGCTCCCACAAGACCCTTGTGCGAGCAACACCTCAGGTCTTTCCAAAAGTTTCTGAACATCCCAGAGGAGGAGATTGTTCTGATTACAGGCAAGACATCGCCCAGGGACAGGGAGGATTTGTATGATGGCTGCAAGGTCATCAGTGCAACGCCGCAAACCGTTCAGAACGACATAAAGAGCGGCCTGCTTGATTTCTCAAAGTTCTCTTTGCTGGTTGTTGACGAGTGCCACCGTTCTGTGAAAAAGTACGCCTATCCGTTTGTGGCAAAGGTGTACATGGAAAAGTCCCAATATCCCAGAATCCTGGGCCTCACAGCTTCCCCAGGTTCGAACGAGATCAAGATAAGGATCATATGCAAGAACCTTTTCATAGATTCTGTCGAGATAAGGACGGAGAGCGATCCGGATGTTGAGCCCTATGTCAAGGAGATAGAGACAGAGATTATTAAAGTGGATCTGCCTGACAACCTGAAGACTGCGCAGGAGAATATGAAAAAGGCCCTGCACAGGAGGCTCGAGAAGCTGAAGAGATACAACATCAATGTCAGGACAAAGGGGGAGCTTTTGGAAGCGCAGAGAAGGGTGAGCAAGGAGATATCCACCAACAGGAAGCCCATTCATTTCTACATGATATCGCTGATAGTCGAGTCGATAAAGATATGGCACGCCCTGCAGCTGATGGAGACGCAGAGCATCAGCGCTGTCTGCCTCTATCTTGAGAAGGTCAAGCTGAAGAAGACAAAGTCTGACAAGGGCATACTCAATGACGTCGAGTTCATGAAGGCTGTGAAGATAATAGAAGAGTCAGAAGAGCATCCGAAGATAATGAAGCTACAGGAAGTCGTTAAGAGGGAGCTTGACAGCAACAAGGACACGAGGATAATCATCTTCTCTCATTTCAGGGACAACATCTACAAGATACACGAGATCCTTGGAGAGATGTGCTCGCCTGCCATCTTGATAGGCCAGTCAGGAGAAAGGGGCCTTTCACAGAAGCAGCAGATAGAGGTAATACGCGAGTTCAACGACGGCTACTACAACTGCCTGATAGGTTCGCCGGTTGCTGAGGAGGGTCTGCACATACCCACTACTGACATTGCCATATTCTATGACACTGTCCCTTCGGAGATAAGGTCCATACAGAGAAGGGGAAGGGTCGGTAGGACCAAGGTCGGCAAGGTAATATTTCTCATAACCAGAGGAACCAGGGACGAAGCATATTATTGGACTGCCAAAAGAAAGGAGAGTATGATGAAGGAGACTCTGAAGGAAATGAGAAAAAACGGCGGTACCAAGACCATATCAGACTTTATTTGAAATCAGTCGCGCTTGTAAACCTTAGTTTCTAAAGAAGAACGCATTCTTTTAGAGGGACAAATAGAAAAATTACCACTTTTACAATATTCGGACACTCTTCCCTTAAATGTTGCTACAGAAGCACAATCTTTATTTTTAAAATTAGGACAATACAAATCTTCGTCATGTCCGTTCTTTGAAAACAAACTTTGGAAAAAGTCCCTCACTCCTCTTGCCATCTTCAAATAATTACAGTCAATCAATTTAAATCTTTTTTATGTCAATGATTAATTTTAAGAAATCGGGCAGGTTAATTATAACTGATGAACAGGGTTCTGATTTTCGTTGATTCTAGGGAAAGGGACATTCTGGAATATTTCAAGCAGTATGACTGCGAGGTCCAGAGGAAGATGCTGCTCTGCGCGGACTTTCTGGTCTCTGACAGGACCTGCATAGAGAGGAAGACTGTCAAGGATTTTGTCAAGAGCATAACTGACAAGAGGATGTTCCAGCAGCTCAATGCAATGAAGAACAACTTTGAAAAGCCTTTGCTCATAATAGAGGGTACTGAGACCCTTTATGGCACCCTGCAGCCCAATGCCATACGAGGGGCCCTTTCCGCCATAGCGATAGACCTGGGCATTCCTATCATCTGGACAAGGGACATCACAGACACAGCAGGGATGGTCTACTGGATAGCCATGAGGGAGCAGCTGCTGGAAAAGAGGAATAATGTGCTGAAGAACAAGAAGGTTCCTGCCAGCATGACTGAAAAGCAGGAGTACTTCATATCAAGCCTTCCTGACATCTCGATTGTAAGGGCCAAGGCCTTGCTGAAGCATTTCAAAACGCCTCAGGCTGTGCTCAACGCTTCCGAGGAGGACCTGAGAAAGGTGAAGGGCATAGGCAAGAAGATTGCGAAGGATATTAGAAAGATACTTGAAAAGAATTACAAATGATTCTAAAGGTTTGATAGGATAAAATCCGCTCTTTCTTTCACATGCATTCTGGGGACAATCACAATTTCGTGGCCCATTTCTTTGTATGCGTTCTTTATTAGTTCGCTCAGTTTTTCTGCTGTTTCCTTATTCTCTAACCTAGCATAGTCCCTCTTGTAGTCGAACAGCTCTAGGAAGAAAACTTTTTTGTATGCGGCTTTCCTGCATATTTCGAGAAGCTCCCCGATGTCAAGGCCGTGCAGACGGTAGTATGCTATGCTGTCAGGTATTCCAGTATCGAGGAAGCAAATCTCGTCTTCTGGAAGGCTTTCCTCGAGTTCAACCTTTAGTTTTGTCACCTTTCTTTGGTGCTCCAACGGGTTGCTCCTTACTTCTTCAACGGTCTTACCCTCACTAATTCCTTGATTTATTATTATCCTGGCCGCCTCATCCACAGTTCTGAAGCCTCTTTTAGAGAGTTCTGATATCAGGGTGGACTTGCCTGAGCACGGCGCCCCGCATATGACATACTTTTTGGAATTTTGCATAGATAGATATTTCACTTTAAACTTATAATTATTTTCATGACAAAGCCTTTGATAGTCGGGGTGGACATGGGCACCACTTCAGGTCTTGCTATTTATGATTTGGACAAGAACCTGCTCTACACAGGCAGCAGGAAGAATTTTTCTGTGAACAACATAATCAAGGATATAATGAATTTCGGCAACGCCCTCATAGTCGCTACGGACAAGAAGAAGGTGTCTCCCAGCATAAAGAAGATAGCCGCCTCTTTCAACTGCAAGATATACAGCCCTGACCACGACCTTACAGTCGAGGAAAAGCACGGGGTTCTCAGGATTGACATCAAGGACGCTCATGAAAGGGACGCGCTCGCAGCAGCTTCGTTCGCCTACAAACAGTACGAGGGCGTCTTCAACAGCATAAACCGCGCCCTGAACACCATGAACCTGGGCCAGCACAAGGACAATGCCAAGAAGCTGTTAGTCATCGGCAAGGCCAAGAACATAGCAGAAGCGATTGACATGATAAAGCCAGGGGAAGATATCGAGGTGAAGACCGAGTTCAAGGAGGTCAACCTTGACTGGAAGAACCTGGCCAAAAAGTACAGGAAGAAGCTGAAGAAGTTGGAAAGAAGGTACGAGATATCAAGGCTGTACGCCGAGAAGCTTGATGAAAAGGTCAGGACCCTTGAAAGGCAGAAGAAGATATACCAGGAAGAGGAGACAAAGAAGAACGAGAGCGTGAGGAGGAAGCTGATGAAGGACAAGGAGCTTGTAAAGATGGAGATTGTGATAAAGCAGTTCCAGTTCGAGCTCTCAAAGCAGAAGAAGCTGAAAAGCGTCTATGAGGACAGGATAAGGAAGCAGGAGGAGGTCATAGAGATACAGGATGAGGGCCTGGTCGCAGTGGTCAGAATCCCTGATTTCTCAAGGGAGGCTGTTTCAAACGCTGTGAAAGAGTTCGAGGTCACAAACAAGGTTGTTTGGATAGAGGACTATAGCCCATCGAAGATATCTGCCAGGATTCTGGAGAAAAATGGACCGAAGATAGTCATAGCAGACATGGACGACAAGGTAAGGTCCTTTATGAAAAAGAGCGGCATCATAGTCATAGACAGTGTAAAGCCTGTCATGAGGAACCATTACGGAGCCATAGCCCCGAAGGACCTAGAGTCAACGATGAAGAAGGTCGAGAAGAGGGACTTTACCAAATGGCTCGATGAATACAAGAAAAGGTGATTTTCACCACCGGCGGTGGTAAACCGTTTTTATTATTCTTCTTGCTGAACGCTAATAATGGACTGCAGAAAATGCAAGAGAATCAGCAAAAAATGGGCAATACTTTGCAAAAAGGACTGTGTCTACTGCAACAGCATCTAATCTTTTTCTTTCTTTTCCTTGATTGAAGGAACTTTGATGTCAGGCTTGAAAACCTTTTCCTCAGAAGGCCTTTCGTTCCTGTGCTGCTTCCTCATCTTCTTGAGCTTTCCAAGCTTGCCCTGTATATCAGACATTTCCCTTAACAGACGACCGCGAACAGTGTCTATGAAGGAGTGCGTGCCGTTCTCGTAGATTGTATTGCCGACAACAATGGTTGCCCAATTGGACATCTCCTCTGCCCTTTCTTTTGTGTTTATCCCACCCCCGTAGAGAAGGTGAGCGTTCTTCAGGGAATCTTTGACTGCCTTTACTATCTCCGGATCGCCATAAGTCCCAGAGTACTCTATGTAGATAATGGGGAAGTTGAAGAATTTCTCTGCGCAGATGGCTGTTGCAACAGCCCCTTCCTTTGTGAGCTCGTATGCCTTGGAAACCTTTGCTGCCGCGCACTTGGGGTTGAGGATTATGTAGGCCTCTGGGACTACAATGTCCCAGTTTATTTGGTCCTTGTGCGCCTTGATCCATGTCTTGTGAAGGCCGTTTATGTAGTGCGAGTAGAATGTGTTGAAAACAGACGGCACGAACATCCAGTCGATGTTCTTGTAGACCATGCCTCTTGGCGAAGCCGGTTCAAGAACCTTTGGTATGTCGTACTCTTTGAGCATGGCAAGAAGGTCTGTGACATTGTCTTTGGTGATGTTCTGTGTCCCAGATATCATTATCGCATCCGTGCCTGTTTCTATGATGTCCTCGATAATCTTATCGTTTATTTTCTTGTCAGGATCAAGCTTTGTAATATGCTTCCATTTTCTCCACTCTTCCATAGGCTCACTAGACACTATTAACAAGGGCATGTTTAAATTGCTTTCTATATGACGCCGGTCGCCCTTGCGGCTTCCTTTGCCTTTATCTTGTTCACGTCCTTGTAGTTTAAGATAGTGTATCTGTCGTTTCTTAAGCTTTTTGCCCTGTATAGTGCGTTTATTATGACTTCTTTGGGTATTTTTATCTTTTCGTCATTTGTCGGGCAGCCTATCACGTTCAATGCCTTTACAATTCTTTCCCAGTCCATCTCGTGCAAATAGGAGCAAAGGATTGTGCCCAAACCGCATTCCTCACCGTGAAGGCTTGTTCTCTGCGGGTATATCTCCTTCAATGCATGAGAGAACAGGTGCTCAGAGCCTGAGGCAGGCCTGCTTGAGCCAGCTATGGACATGGATATGCCTGAGAATACCAAAGCCTCTACTAGATTTCTTACACCCTTCCTTTCCATGTTCCTTATAGAAGCAGCAGAATTGAGTATCAGTTCAGCGGAAGTCTTGTTTATGGCAGCAGCATATTCTGATATGTACTCGCCTGTTTTCATGTGCGACAGTTCCCAGTCAGCCACTGCTGTGAACTTGGCCATGGCGTCGCCACAACCAGAAGCTATGAGTCTGTACGGCGATTTCATGACAACGTCCATGTCAATGACAACTGCTGTTGGATTAACAGCAGGGATGCTGTAAACATCAATGACAGCCCGGTCGCTGGCTATGCCGTCGTGCGATATGGCTGTTGGTACAGAAATGAAAGGAACATTGCTCTTCTTTGCTGCCATCTTGGCAGCGTCTATCGACCTGCCGCCGCCCAGTCCTATGGTAAAGTCGCATCCGTTCAGCATGAGCTGGCTCATCTCAATCTTCTTGGGAAGAACCTTCATATTGACTTTGTAGTCATAGCTTTCCAAGAGCTCTGAGACGCCTTTGCCGTACAAATCCATGATTGACTTGTCTGTAAAGACTGTTACAGAGCCTTTCAAATCCAGTTCCTTGCAGATGTCTCCCAGCTTTCCCAAGGCTCCGTTGCCTATGACGACCTTCTTGGGCAGGTCAACTTCCAGTATTTTCATGTGTATAATTGCACAAATAACAATAAAAATATTTAAGAGGATGCCAAACATATACATCATATGCCGTTCATACTTGAACCTAAGAATATGGGCAAGGACGATGTCAAACAGATTGGCGGCAAGTCCGCAAACCTTGCAGAGCTGATAAACGCCGATTTCCCGGTTCCTGACGTCTTCTTCGTTACAGTTGAAGCATACAACAAGTTTTTGGAGCACAACGAGCTGAGAGGAAAAATCCAGGATATCGTCGGTAAGATAGACTATGCTGATGTGAGATTACTGGCCAAAGCATCAGATATCATAAAGAAGTTTATCATTGAGGCAGAGATGCCTGATGAGATAAGAAAAGCTGTCCTGGCAGCCTACAGAAAACTGTACGGCGCTCCTGAGATAGACATATCGCTGATAAGGCCCATGGAAAAGCCTTTTGTTTCTGTGAGGAGCTCTGGCGTTATGGAGGACATCGAGAACGCGTCATCCGCAGGCCAGTACGAGACCTTCCTCAACGTGAGAGGGGACAATGATGTTATTGACAAGATAAAGATGTGCTGGGCTTCGCTTTATACTTCCCGCGTTATGTATTACAGGTACAAGAACAACCAGCCGCAGGACTCGTCCATCGGTGTGATAGTCCAGAGGATGGTCAATTCTGAAAAGGCTGGTGTCGCTTTCACCATTGATCCAACGAATCCTGTGAAAGGCTCAAATCACATCATCATAGAGGGATGCTGGGGACTGGGAGAGACAATGGTGCAGGGCGAGGTTGATCCTGACAGGTATGTTGTTGACAAGGGGAACGGAGACATACTTGAAAAGCACATCGGGGAAAAGGCTTTGGAAAGGATAAGAGACCCTATGACAGAAGCTACAATAAAGAAAGATGTTGCCATTGACAGGAGGAACGCGCAGCTTCTTAGCGATTATGAGATTCTGGCTTTAGCCGCATACTGCAAGAAAATTGAGCAGCACTATGGCAGGCCTCAGGACATTGAATGGGCTTTCGAGAGGAAGAAGGTATACATACTCCAGACAAGGGCTGTCACAACTCTGGAGGAGAAGATAACAGAAAAGGTCGAGGGGACGCCAATTCTGGAAGGCTACGGCGCTTCGCCAGGTGTTGCTACCGGCATTGTCAGGATTATCAAGAACATGGACGAGATAGACAAGATACAGCACGGCGATGTTCTTGTCACTGAGATGACTTCGCCTGATTATGTTCCTGCGATGGAGAAATCCGTTGCCATTGTCACCAACTCTGGCGGTTCGACATGCCACGCGGCCATTGTCTCAAGAGAGCTTGGCATACCGTGCATCGTCGGGACAAAGAAGGCGACAGAAGTTCTGAAGGAAGGCATGAAAATAACTGTTGATGCTTCCAATGGCAAGGTCTATGCAGGCGATGTCCTGATAAAATCTGAAGCGAAGGAAGAGATTATTGATGTAAAGACCAAAACAGAAGTAAAAGTCAATCTGGCATTCCCAGAGACTGCTGAGAGGGCAAAGCATGCTGACGGTGTGGGTCTGCTGAGATTGGAACACATGCTCACAAAGACAGGCATGCATCCTATTGAATATGTAAGGCAGGGAAGGAGCCAGGAGCTTACTGACATCATATTTGAGAATGTTCAGAAGGTTGCGCAGGCATTCTATCCAAAGCATGTTTGGGTTAGGTCCCTTGACGCAAGGACAGACGAGTTCAGGAACATGAAAGGCGGGGAGAACGAGCCCCACGAAGACAATCCTATGCTTGGCTGGCACGGCATTAGAAGAAGCCTGGATGAGCCGGAAATATTGAAAGCAGAACTGAGAGCCTTGAAGATGTTGCACGACAAGGGCTTGGACAATGTTGTGTGGGAGATACCATTCATAATTAATGTTAATGAGTTGAGAAAGGCCAAGGAGATTGCCAGGGAGGTCGGCGCTCCGGATAATTTTGGCATAATGGTGGAGACGCCTGCTTGTGCATTGAACATAGAAGAGTTCTGCAGGGCAGGAATCGCTTTCGCCTCATTCGGTTCGAACGACTTGACGCAGACTACGCTAGGCATTGACAGAAACAACGAACGCTTGATAGAATTGTTCGACGAGATGCATCCTGGCATGAAGTTCCTTTTCAAGCATGTTATCGAAGTGTGCAACGAATACAATGTTGAATCATCTATATGCGGGGAGCTGCCGAGCAACAGAAGAGACGCTGTCGAGTTTCTTATCAAAGCTGGAATAAAGTCCTTGTCAGTGAACATTGATGCCATAAACAAGGTCAGGCAGTGGGTCTCTGAGATTGAAGGTTAGTTTTTACTAACACGAAACTTTTAAGTTAGATAATCAAATTCTTGTTATGAAAAAGAAGTACGAGAAGCCGAACCTGACATATTTCTTCATTATTCTTTTCATTGTCATATTCGTTCTTCAAGTATACTTTGGTTTTTCATACGGAGAGAATTTCATCAACGAGATATTCAGCAGATACGGCTTCTCGCTTCAGAACGTGCTTGATGGCAAGGTTGAGGTGTTCCTCACTTCCATATTCCTGCATGGTGACGCGTCACACCTTATCCTGAACATGGTTGCCCTGTACTTTTTCGGCAGAGTCATCGAGCTGGAGCTTGGAAGGAAAAAGTTTCTCATGATTTTCTTCATTTCAGCTATTGTTGGGAATCTTGCAGTTCTGACCAGCACAATAATAGGCTACGGCTCTGCCGTCATACCTACCATCGGCGCGTCGGCAGCCATCTTCGGCTTGGTAGGTACAGGCATGCTGGCGAAACCTTTCGAGTTCATCTTCTATCCTTATCTGATACCTGTCCCGTTGATACTTGTGGCCCTTATCTATACGTTGTATAATCTTGCAGAGTTCTTCGTTGCCATAACCATAGGCGCAAGCTCCAATGTCTCTTATGTGTCCCACATAGGAGGTTTGATTGCAGGAATGATTTTCGGTTTCAGGCAAGAGGGAAGCAGAAGAGGTCTTCTCGTGCTACTTTTACTTTTGTTGCTGATGATTCTGACGCCCTTTGTTTTCATAATTTTCAACTATTTAGAGTTTTTCAACTACGTGGGTTTACTGTCAAAAGTCTTTGGCTGACTAAACTCTTTTAAACTTCTGCCTTGATAGATAATATTGATAGCAATGAAAATTTTGCAGATACCCGACGGTTTGAAGAACAATGCTCTTGGAATAGCAGATGAATTGGGAGACGTGATGATAGACTGCGAAAGCTGTTACGGAGCCTGCGACCTGTGCGTAGACGAGGCTAAAGCTCTGGGATGCGACAAGATAATTCACTACGGCCATTCCAAGCTTATCGATTCTGACATTCCTGTCGAGTATGTGGAGATGAGGCAGGAGTATGATACTTTCCCAGTCCTGGAAAAGAATATCGAGAAGCTAAAAGGAGAAAGGATAGGATTGGTGTCTGCAGTCCAGTTTCTGGATTCTTTGAAACCTGCAAAGAATTTCTTGGAGAAGGCAGGAAAGAAGGTTGTAATTGGAAAGGGAAAATATTATGACGGGCAGATACTTGGTTGCGATGTCTCTGCTGCCAAATCAATCGAAAATAATGTTGACTCTTTTCTCTACATAGGCTCTGGCAGATTCCATCCGTTGGGATTGGCGCTGAAAACAGAAAAGCCTGTTTTTGTTTTGGACATAGAGAAAAATGACATCTATGAAGTTGACAAGAGCAAGTTCGAAAAGCAGAAATATGTCGCCATAGCTTTGGCAATGGACGCAAAAAGATTCGGCATACTGGTTTCTGTAAAGCCTGGTCAGAAGAATCTCGAGCTGGCAAAAAAAATAAAAAAGGATTTGGAAACAGAAGGAAAGAAGGCTTACATACTTGTCTTCAACGAGGTAAAGCCTGACAAACTTCTAGGAATGGATCTGGACTGCTACATCAACACTGCGTGCCCGAGAATAACGATAGAGAACAGGACAGAGTTCAAGAAGCCTATTTTGAACCCAGATGAAATGGAAAACTTTAAATAACTGCCAAGTAGATACTGATAGTATGAATATTAAAGTTCTTGAAAGTGAAAAGGATTTGCTCAAGCTAGAGTTTGAGGATGAGACAGAGACAATAACCAATCTTTTAGCCACACAGGTCTGGAACGAGGGCGGCGAGGCAGCCGCTGTGAGAGAACATCCTTTCATAGAAAAGCCAAAGCTGATTGTCAAGGGAAGCAAGCCAGAAAAGCTTTTGCTAAAGTCCACAAAAGCTCTTCAGGAGCAATGCGACGAGTTCGCAGAAGAATTCAAAAGAGCTTTGGACAAATAATAAATTTCAAAGCAAAACTTCTATAATGAAAAATTTATAGTGCGAAAGTTATAAAAGAAACATCTACCATGAGTTTAATACAGAACCCTTACCTGACAGGAAATATTTTTGCTTTAGGTGAAAAGAATGGCAAAACTCAAAACTTGGAAAAAGTACAAGAAGAAATGGGACAAATTTACAGACGGGTGGTTCGGGACCATCGTCTACTTGTTCCTAGGTTTTGCCATAGCATACATGGTGAACACTGGGTTGGGCAACCTTCTCAATACAAACACGCCTGTGGTGGCGGTCTTTTCCAACAGCATGGTACCGACCTTCTACAAGGGCGACATGATCATTGTCCAGCATGTGGAGGAGGTTGCTGTAGGCGACATAATTGTTTTCAGTGTAAAGGACAGGCCTTATCCCATAATTCACAGGGTTAACGAGATTAATGCTGACGGCATAAGGACAAAGGGTGACAACAATCTCTATGTTGATCCGTGGATAATAAGCCAGAGAGACATCTACGGTAGGGCAATTCTAAAGTTCCCGCTTCTCGGATGGGTGAAAATAATTTTTGTAGATCTTACAGGACTGGCTTAGCGATACCTTTAAATATTTCTCAAGATAGAAATAAAAGGTAAAAGCTTGAGGTATAAAAAATGGAATTCTGTAATTGCGGCGGTCTTATGCTTCCCAAAAAGTCTGGGAGCAAAGTCGTTCTTGTTTGTAGAAAGTGTGGCAAGAAGACGACACCTAAAGAGAAAAAGTTCAAGATAACAGTTTCCTCTGAAAAGATAAAGAGCAAGATTATCGTTCTGGACAAGAAGAGCAAGATTGACGTTCTGCCAAAGACTGATGCAGCCTGTCCCAAGTGTGACAACAAGATAGCTTTCTGGTGGATGCAGCAGATGAGGGCAGCAGACGAGGCACCGACAAGGTTCTACAGGTGCGTCAAGTGCAATCATGTTTGGCGTGAGTACGAGTAGTTCTTAGAAAAGGTTATAAGACGCTTAAGCTGAATATAATTTATGTTCATCGACTTTTTGCAGGCGTTCATAATATTCTTTATAATCATGGACCCCTTTTCTTCTTACATAGTTTTTGCTGACCTGACAAAAAAGTTCAGCAAGAAGGATAAGATAAAGAGCATAAATAAGGCAGTGATTGTCGCAGGAACCCTTGCATTCATTTTCATACTTGGCGGAAACTCTATACTGGACGCATTCAGCATATCGCTCAGGAGTTTTACCATTGTCGGCGGTATTGTTCTTTTTATTCTTGGTCTGGAGATGATACTAAACTTCAAGATATCGAAAGAAAAGGCAAGGAACTATAACGTGGCAGCTGTTATCATAGCAACCCCGATAACAACAGGGCCTGGAGTGATAACAAGCGCGATACTTTTTGCTAATAGCATAGGCATATTTGCAACATCAATGGCGATGCTGGCTTCGCTTTTAGTCATATGGCTTTTCTTAAGGGCGTACAACCTCGTAGGCAAGATTCTGGGAAAGGGAACAATAGATATAATATCAAAGGTGATGGGACTTTTCATAGCTGCCAGGGGAATAGATCTCATACTGTCTTTTTTCTTATAACCACCCAGTGAAAAGTCAAGTTTAAGAACGATTTAAAGTTTAAATAGAGTCGGCGCTCCTCTGTCATGTAACGAGGAGGTCGGTAATGTGGCCAAAAAGAAGCAAATGAAACCAATGAAAGAAGAAGCAGATGACTTCTAAAATTTGAAGATTCTTTCTCAACAAAGAAATGATAAATTTCTTTTGGGTGTGACCACCCTTCTTTTTCTTATACTAACAACATCGATATCAGAAAGCCGGAAAGAGTTCCAACAGCAATGAACGGCATTGCAGGCAACGGTATCGGCTTCTTCTTCATAAAAAGAATCAGCGACAGCAGCGCTATTGTGGAGCCGGCTATCGTTATCAGGGAGCTTGTCACAGGGAAATATCTAAGAAGCGAAACCGAGAACATGAGGGGTATTACCATATCACCCACACCTAACTGGAACACGTGGAACATTTTCTTCTTGCCCTTTATGCCGACATATGTTGGCTTCTTGAACTTGTACGGCGATGCTATGGTGAAGGCCATCGGTCTTTTGGTCAGTTCTTTGGCCATAAGTACCATGTGCTTTGTGACAAAAACCGCGATAAAGTCGTATGTGCAGAGCAGCACTAGGAAAAGTATGGACGGAGCTATGCCGAACGAGGAGCCGAGAATTGCTCCTACTCCGGCTCCGGATATGATAGCAGCGATATTCTGGTTCAGTATGGTTGGCCTAAAAACCTTCCAAACAGTTAACACTATTGCCAAAAGCAGGCCTAGCGACACATAACCTAGTGATATGGGAAGTAGGAAGTCAAATGCCAGCCATGACGAGAAGAAAACCACAAAGGCTTCAAGCGCCCTTATCGATGGCTTCCAGAACTTTATCAGCAATAGGATGCCGGCAGTCGACACCATCATGTACATGAAGAGCATAAAGGGGTTGCCGAAGCTTTCCGGGTTCTCGAAAACAGGCGGCAGCTCTCCGTACTCTATCAGGCCCAGGTACTGGACGCCTATATAGAGGCCCAGAAGCTGCGTTACCAGGAACATTGCAATGATCGAAACAACCATTTTCATTTTTATCTCTTGATAATAATCGGACAGCAAATATAAAACTTCTATTGCAATATGGTTTTTCCATAACCAGAATTCTTTTAAATGAATGTTCTAATATAATGGTTACCTCTAATCGAGGCTTATTCTGGACCCAGCGGCTCAATGTTGGACGAGTTGGGTCTTTTAATCTTCTTTAGACTTATTAATGCCGAAAACCAGTTAATTTTTATGCCCAGAAGCTCCAAAGGATACAGAAGAGAAAGAGAACTCTTGGAAAAGCTCGTTAAAGAGGGGTTTATCGTTCACAGAGTTGCCGGTTCTGGCATGGGGCATGAAGCTATCTGTGACTTGGTTGCAGTAAAAGGCGGCAAACCCCAGTTCATAGAGTGCAAGTCCAGAAAAAAGGTCTACTATACCAAGGAGAATCTTGAGCAGCTTAATATCATGGTTGAGGCTGCCAATGCTTGCAAAGCCGCTCCGATACTGGCAGTCAAAATCAACTATAAGAAATGGCAGATTTTTGATATAAGCAAGAAGATTCCAAAAAAAGTGGAATAGTTAGTATCAGATTAAACTTCTATAGAAATTAATGAAACTCTTATATGGGTTATTTTTGTTTTCAGAACCATAGATAACAAAAGCATCTCGTGCTCCTTCTAACATGTTTTTTGCATAGTTTTTCAATGTTATTTGAAACAACGTCGTATCTTGTGGCATTAATTCACTCATAAAGAATAGATAAAAAAATAAAGATTTAAGCCTTTCTTTTGCCTTTTTGTATCATGAATACCTTTTCCAGCCTGTTCAAATCATCGGATTCCTCAGGTCCCTTGTCTATTCTGATTCTCAAAAGCCTTGGGAACCTAAGCGCATAGCCTGAGGAATATGTCGGGCTTTTTTGTATCTCCTCGTAAGCGACTTCTATGACAAACTGCGGCCTTATCCTCACTTCGTTTCCTTTCTCAGACTCTATGTGCGGCTTTAGTAGTTCTGTCAGTTCTTCCAAGGTCACGTCGTCCTCTTCTACCTTCTTCTCCTTCAGCCCTGATCCAAGCATGCCGCATTCCAGGAACTCGCCTGTATTGGGGTCCCTGCATGCCAGATTATACGAGCCCAGCCAGCCAGCTCTTTTTCCAGTTCCCCATACAGCACCTGATATAACCAGATCCAACGACTCTAGGGTCGGCTTTACCTTCAGCCAGCCTCCAGCAACCCTCCTGCCCGGTTGGTATGTGGCTTGAAGGTTCTTTACTATCAAGCCTTCCTGTCCATTTGAAAGAGAATCCTTGTAGAACTTTTTGGCCTTTTTCAAGTCTTTTGTGACCAGCTGCTTTGAAAGTTGTATCTTTCCTGGGATTTCCCTGACTATCTTGGTAAGTATGATTCTTCTTTCCTTGAGTGTGGTATCGAAAAAGCTTTTTCCGTTCATGTATATTATGTCGAACAGGTTCAGCTCGATTGGTATCTGCTTGGCCGTCTTCCTAACGTCGTACTTTCTCTTGATTCTTTGCGATAACATCTGGAAAGGCATTGGCTTTCCCTTTTTGTCTATTGCTAGACCCTCTCCATCGACGATGCAGTCCTTTGCCTTCAGGCTCTTTTTGCAGATGTCAACAACATCTGGAAAGGCTTTGGTTATGTCCTCAAGCCTTCTTGTGAATATTCGTATATCGTCTCCCTTCTTATGTATCAGCATCCTTACTCCGTCGTACTTGTACTCAAGAGCAGGCTCATCAAAAGATTCCAGAGCCTCTTCAAGCGACGGTGCCTTCTCTGCCAGCTGCACCTTTATCGGTCTTCCAATCTTTATCTTGACTCCCTTCAGCCCCTTCTCTCCTTTCTCCTTTGCTATAAGAGCTATCTCTCCATAGTCCGGGTTCAGGAACCATGCGTTCTCGACATCCTTTGGAGAGACGTCAAAGGCCTTTGCTATCGAGTTCCTGACAATCCCTTCCGCGACCCCTATTCTTAGTTGGCCCAGAACAGTCCTGACAACATATACTGCTTCTATGGGTCCTGCCTGTGAAAGCAGCTCTGCTATTAGGTTCAGCTTCCTCTCCTGCGACCTCTTGCCCTCTTGCTTTGATAACAGCTGGAGGTTTTCAAAGACTTTTTCTATTGTTAGTGTCTTCTTTCTCAAAGTTGCCTGCTTTTTCTCTTTTGACAATTCCTTGACTGTCAGGCCCAGGTCGCCTGTCTTGTTGAACATTTTTGTGACGTCCGTGTTACTGATTCCATACGCTTTTTCTATTGCTCTTATCATCAGCTGATTGGCAACTCCAAGCTCCTCTTCGCTCCAGCTAGGGAATACCCTGCCGTTTAGGAGCAGAACTACATCTGGTAGCAGGTCACTGGATGTTTCCTTCAGCAGAGCGGCAACTATGTCGGCTTTCTCCAGCTTTGCCGGAGTCTGCTCTAACTCTTCGTAGACCTTGGCAAGCACAGAATACTTCATATAAATCAATTGGACATGATGATATAAAACTTTTTTAACTTGACCATCTAAATAGTTTTATGCCTTTTGATTCTTTAGCAAGATTCGGCAAGGGAAGCAAGATAAAGGAAGAGCCAGTGGAACCTATTATTGACGTTCCAGAGATTTTATCCACCATAATAAGGGAGAGAAAATCTGTAAGGAAATACCAGGATAAGGACGTTCCTCACAAGATTGTTGACAGAGTTCTGGAGTCTACTAGACATGCACCGTCTGCTGGCAACTACCAGCCTTGGGAGTTTGTTGTTGTGAGGAATCCGTCTCTGAAGAACGACATTGCCGAGGGATGCTATAACCAGAAATGGATGCTAGGAGCGCCCGTCTTCATAGTTGCCTGTATGAACTGCAGGCTTGCTGGTGCTGTCTACGGAGAGAGGGGTCTGAAGTTGTACGGAGTTCAGGCAGTTGCAGCGGCAATACAGAACCTGCTTTTGACTGCCCATTCTATGGGCCTTGGGACTTGCTGGGTTGGTTCCTTTTCCGAGATAATAATAACAAAGATACTGCAATGCCCTGAGTATGTCAGACCTTGTGCAATCATAACCTTGGGCTACCCTGCAGACGAAGCCCCTCATGCCAAGAAGCAGGAGATGAAAGAGTATGTTCATTACGAGTCCTTTGGCGAGACGCATCAGTTGAAGGATGTCATAGAGGAGAAGAGTCCCACATATATAAAGTTCCAGTGAAAAAGGATTTTAAAAGTGATATTATGATTATGAGAAAAAACTGGTTTATGGGCTTTCTTGGCCTTCTGGGAATCAAGGGCATTCACGGGTTTCTGAATGGAGAATATGCTGAAGCACTTTGGCTTGTCTGGTTCCTGTGGTTTAGATATTTCACACCAAAAGAAAAAATAGTCTGAATTTCTAAGACACTGTTTTATTCAGTTTTCTTAAGAAGGTAGAGTATTTGTTTGACTCCATCTATATGTCTTATATCTTCTTTTATTTTTTTCATATCTTCCATATTTTTACCATTAACAGTTGCTATAATGTGATAGATTCCGTATGTTATGTAAACATCGTTAACACTTTCTATTTCTCCTAACTTTTTTTGGACATTTAATTCACTTCCTGGTTCCGTGTTTATCATTACGTATGCGCTCATATTAAGATAGATAAAACATAAATTATTTAATTCTATCTTACTGCCTATAAAATCAGCATGGACGCTGCCATGACAAACATTCCCAAAAACAGACCGAACATTGACATGTGGTGGTTATTTCCTTCTTTCTGCTTGTATACGTATGGCAGAAGTTCGTCAAAGCTTATGAAGACCATTATGCCTGCAACAGCAGACAAAATTATGCCAAGGGTGGACTGATCTATAAACTGTCCTAGGAATACCATGCTTATCAGAGCCCCAAACGGTTCTGCCGCGCCTGACAGCGCCGAATAAAAGAATGCCTTCTTCTTGCTCTTTGTGGCGTACAGTATTGGCATCGAGACAGCGATGCCCTCAGGTATGTTGTGCAAAGCTATTGCAATAGCTATCATTATTCCTAACCTAGCGTCTGCCATTGATGAGAAAAGAACCGCTATGCCCTCGGGGAAGTTGTGTATGGCTATTCCTAATACAAGAAAAAGGGCAGTCCTCTTTACCTTTCCCTTCTTGTTGCATGTCTCTGCCTCATATGTGTGAGGTATCAGGACATCTATTAGGTATATTGCCATTATCCCACCAAAAAAGCTTAGAAAGGCTGTTGTCAAGCCTGTGCTTTTTATTCCTTGGGAAAGCAGTTCTGTGAATGATATGAATATCATTACTCCGGCAGAGAAGCCAAAGGCAACGCAGAGATAGCAGAACTTTGCCTTCTTTATTGAAATGGCGATAAGCGCTCCAAGGGTTGTTGAGAATCCTGCAAGAACTGTCAGCAGCAGAGGGAAAAAGTCCATAGAGTAAATTTTGTGCATTCCGGCTTAAATAGAGCTACAGCTTTTAAAATTAAAAAAAAGAAAAAGGAAAGAGGGTGTTTTCCCTAATTGTTCTTTGAAAAAAATATTAGGAAGAAAGGCGCGTCCTCCATTTCTACCTTTCTAACCTCTTTCATGTGTGGTCTCATAGGAATTACCTCATGATGACTGGTATTCCTAATTCGCTTTCTGCAGTCCTCGCCATTTCTCCTCTCTGTACAGGTCCCAATATGTAAGGCGACTTTACGCCTGTTACAATTGCGATGACCTGAACCTTTCCTGCATACTCTGGCGAAACTCTTGCTCCCCAGATTATCTGTGCTTCCGAAGACAGTCTCTTTGAAATCAACTCCCCTGCCTCGTTTATCTCTGCAAGTGTGCAGTCTGGACCACAAATCACGTGTATCAATGCTCCCAAAGCGCCTTGGTAGTCCACTTCCAACAACGGGTGGTTCAATGCTTTCAGTACTGCATCCTTTATTCTGGATTGCGAGTCGCTCTCTCCTACGCAGATAGCGGACACTCCGCCGCACTTCATTATCGTCCTGACGTCTGCAAAGTCTAGGTTAACTAACGAAGGCACTGTTATTGTCTCTGTTATTCCCTTTATCATCATTGAAATAAGCTCGTCTGCCAGTGAGAATGCTTGTGCTATTGGCATTGAACCGGCGTATTCCAACAATTTCTGGTTTTCGATGACAACTACTGTGTCTGTTACCTGTCTTAGCTTTGAGAGACCGTCCTCGGCTTTTTGTATTCTTGTTCCCTCCATCCTGAAGGGCATTGTTACAGAACCGACTACTATGGCTCCCAAGCTCTTTGCGATTTCAGCAACGACTGGTGCTGCGCCTGTGCCTGTTCCGCCTCCCATACCTGCTGTGACGAAAACAAGGTCGGCTCCCTCTAACATTTGCTTGATCTGCGTTCTCTGCTCTACTGCAGACTTTTCCCCTACTTGTGGATAGCCTCCTGCTCCGAGACCTTTTGTGGTATCCTTTCCTATTAACAGTTTTTTATGAGCTTTTGTTATTGACAAGTGTTTTGCGTCAGTGTTCAAGGCTATTATGTCAGCGCCTGAAGCGCCCATTTCGGTCAGTCTCGAGACGGTATTGCTACCAGCTCCTCCGCATCCGACAACCATTATCTTTGCCTTATGCATCTCGATGTCGAATTCCTCCGAAACCTTAGCCTCCCAATCTATGCCATTCATACCATCGATTCTACCCTGTACTCCTGGTGCTGCGACGGTAGGTTTTTCACTACTAAAAGCTCTGTTAAAAGCAGATTGAATTAATGTATCCATTAATTTCACCTCTATATTTTGTTTTTTCTAGTGTATGTGCCTTGCACATGTTTTTTCGGAAATATATGTTGTGAACACGAAATGTTTTTAAGCATTCCATATTAACTATGTTTAGAAATTGAACCTTACGGTAGTTTATTACACGCTCACATTACCTTGCCAGAGGTAACATGAAGATAAATTACCTTTCTGAGTATTTTATCTATAAGGAAAGTGATTTATAAAGTTATATATTCTGAGAAATATTTGTTTGAATAAATTAGAAAAAACAATAAAATTAATATCTTGATTGTTTCATGTTATTTCCATCATTTTTAGGACAATTAGGAAAGTCCATACCAGGACATCTGTAGCATTCTGAAGGTATGTCTGCGCAAAGACCACCTACTGATCTTGCTTCGTAATCTCCTAAATCTGTCTTATCTATTGGTCTTGTTTGTTTCATTATCGCTTCCATTTTTTCACCTTTGTTACTCTTTACTTTGAGTAAACAAATATTTAAGCTTTACGTCACAAGACGTACATGTCAGAAAAACAACCGGTTAATTTTTATAAATACTCGAAAGATATTTTGATATACCATGCCCATGTAGCTCAGCGGTAGAGCAGCTGCCTGTTAAGCAGAAGGTCGTAGGTTCGATCCCTACCATGGGCGCTCGAAACCTTAACAATAATTAGGGTTTACGACAAACACTCTAGTAGTGAACATAAATGGCTGGGTAGTTCAATAGGTAGAATGCCTGACTGTTAATCAGGAGGTTGCAAGTTCGAGTCTTGTCCCAGCCGCTCCGTGATTTCATGATTGACGAAAAGACCATAAGGCATGTTGCCAAGCTTTCAAGGCTTAACCTGACAGATGATGAGACCCAAAAATTCTCGAAGGACATCTCCGAGATACTAGACGCCTTTTCTGCGATAAAGGATGTTGACACAGAGGGCATTGAGCCTTCTTTCCAACCTGTTGAGGTGAAGAACGTCTTCAGGGAGGACGAGTCAGAAGAATGCCTGTCGCAGGAGGACGCTCTCAGGAACTCTGATCAGAATGAAGAAGGCTTTTTCAAAGGACCGAGGGCTGTTTGATATGGGTATTTTAGAGGAATGTAGGAGAATAGACAAGAAATTGAGCTGTTTCACAGCAATAGCCGACATCATAGGTAGTGAGGACAGAGTCTTTACCTTGAAAGACTGCATATGTACAAAGGGCATGCTTTCCGGTTCTGGGAGCAGGATACTTTCCAATTACAAGCCTGTCTTTGATGCTTCTGTTGTTGATAAACTGAGGAAAGCAGGCTCTATCATAGGCAAGACATGCCAGGACGAGTTCGGCTTCGGCACTTTCTGCAAGAACACCTACAAGGTTCCCAAGAACCCTTGGGATGTTGAAAGAAGCTGTGGCGGGAGTTCCGGTGGCTCCGGTTGCATCACAGCCGCCCTTGACGCGAAGCACATAACAATAGCCGAGTCAACAGGCGGCTCGATATCATGTCCTGCCTCTTTCTGTGGTGTCGTGGGGTTAACCCCTACATACGGCCTTGTTAGCAGATATGGCTTGATAGAATACGCAGGCTCGCTTGACAAGATAGGTGTGATGGCTAGAAGTGTTATGGACTGTGCCAAAGGCCTTGGCTTGATTGCTGGTCATGATCCAAAGGATTCGACTAGTCTTGCCATAGAAAAGCAGGGCTATACGAAAATTGATGATAAGAAACTGAAGATAGGGGTTCCAAAGGAATATTTTGATAATGTTGATGAGGATATCCAGAAGAGGGTCTGGGAGGCGATAAAGCTCCTGGAAAGCAAAGGCTTCCAATATGAGGAGGTCTCCATGTCTCTTACAAAGCAGGCTCTTGCTGCTTATTACATAATAGCAATGTCAGAGGCTTCTACCAATCTGGCAAAGTATTGCGGCATGAGGTACGGGGCCAGCTCTGACATCGGTGACAGGAACTTTAACCAGTACTTTTCTGACATAAGGTCTGCCAACTTTGGCACAGAGGCCAAGAGGAGGATAATACTTGGTACCTATTCTAGAATGGCTGGCTACCGCGATGAGCTCTACCTGAAGGCCATGAAGGTGAGGACCCTTGTTATTCAGGATTTCAAGAAGGTCTTCAAGAAGGTTGATGTGCTGGCTGCACCGACAATGCCCATGCTACCGCCCAAGCTCTCGGAACTGGTCAATATTGATCCTTTGAAGGAATACCAGGCAGACGTTCTCACAGTCCCGATAAACCTTTCAGGCATGCCCTGCATTTCCATTCCTTGCGGCTTTGTCGATGGCCTGCCGGTTGGCCTGCACATAATGGGTGACCATCTGCAGGAGAAGAAGATAATAAGCGTTGCTCATGCTTACGAGAAAGAGAGAGGAGAGATAAAGTATCATAAGGTGTGAATATGGTAGAAGTGATGATAGGGTTGGAGACGCATGTCCAGCTGAACACCAAGACCAAGATATTCTGCGGCTGCTCCATAAGAGACATGCCTGAGAAGCCCAACACAAGATGCTGCCCAATATGCCTTGGCATGCCTGGCAGCAAGCCTGTGCTTAACAAGGCTGCCCTTGAAGCTGGGATAAAGATTGCTTTGGCACTTGACTTTGAGCTGCTTCCAGAGTTCTTCTTTTCCAGGAAGACCTACTTCTATCCGGACATGGCAAAGAACTTTCAGATAACCCAGTACGAGATACCTTTGGCTAGAAACGGCAAGCTTGAGACCCAAGACGCTGAAGGCAATAAGAAGACGATAAACATAGAGAGGATACATCTTGAGGAGGACCCTGCCAAGCTGCATCATGTCGGGGGCGATGTCACCACTGCCACCCACGTTCTTGTCGATTACAACCGTTCCGGCATCCCGCTGTGCGAGATAGTCACAAAGCCTGACTTTTCATCCTCAAAAGAGGTGAGGACCTTCTTGAAGAGGCTGTCATCAATTCTTGAATATCTAGGGGTTTTTGTCAAGGGCGAGATGTCCATGAGGACTGATGTTAATGTTTCCTTGAAAGGCGGGGAAAGGGTTGAGATAAAGAACATCTCCAGCTTTGAGGATATAGGCAAGGCCATTGAATATGAGGTCAAGAGGCAGGAGAGGATGGTTAAGAAAGGCGAGACTGTGGAGAGAAAGACGCTGATGTGGGACAATGCCAAGAGAAAGACAAAGGAGATGAGGAAGAAGGAGTTTGAGGATGATTATGGTTACATATTCGAGCCCAACCTCTCAAGAGTTCAGATAGGGAAGGATTATGTAGAGGAAATCAGGAAAACCCTTCCAGAGCTTCCGCAGCAGAAGTTTGAAAAATATATCAAAGGCTTTGGCATATCCAACGAGCTTGCAGCTTCGATAACTTCTGATTTAGCACTAGCCAGCTTCTATGAGGATGTTATCAAGAAAGTTGACCCCAAGCTTACTGCCACATGGATGATTATACTGAAGAAGACCCTGTTCTACAACAACCTGGAGCTGGATGAAACAAAGCTTGACAGCGATACGTTTGTCAAGCTGCTTGGTGCTGTTGAATCCTGCATGGTCAGCGACCGTGGAGGGGAGCTCATACTCAGGGAGATAATACTCAAGCCTGAAAATCTTGATTCGCTACTTTCGAAATACTGCAAGGTAGACAGTGGAGATTTGGAGAAGATTGTGATGAAAGTTCTGAAAGATGAGAACAAGGCCTTTGAAGAACTGAAAAGTGGTAACAAGAAGGCGCTTTCATATCTGATAGGCAAGGTCATTGCCAAGACCCAGGGAAGGGCTGATGCCAAGGAAGTTGCCGAGATTCTGAACAAGAAATAGAAAATTCTTAAACTATTATTTATAAGATTATAACAACAATAGTGATTACATGACTTTCATACATATCAACAAGGTCCTTTCAGGGGAGATGACAGGCAAGGAAGTTTCCCTCAGAGGCTGGATATACAGGAAGAGAGACCAGAAGAAGCTGGTCTTCATACTGCTCAGGGACTCGACCGGAGTTATCCAGCTGGCCTGCAAGGGCATAAAGGAGGCAGAGGAAGCCACCATGGAGTCCTCGATAGAGGTCACAGGAACTGTCAAGGAGGACGGCCGAGCGCCTGGTGGCTATGAGTTGCAGACCAAGGAGTTGAAGATAGTTGGTCTGGCAGAGACTTTCCCTTTGACAAAGGACTTGAGCGAGGAGTACACAAGGGATGTCAGGCACTTGTGGATAAGGTCGCAGAAGCTTCTAAAGATATTCAAGATAAGGGCCGAAGTCATTAGGGCTGTTCATGCTTTCTATAAGGAAAAAGGATTCTACGAGGTGCAGCCGCCGCTGTTCACCAGCTGCGCGTGCGAGGGCGGGACGACACTGTTCGAGGTGAAATACTTTGGTGATGAGGCTTTTCTTTCCCAGTCTGGCCAGCTTTATTTCGAGGCCATGATACAGACCCTTGAGAACATCTACACACTTGCTCCAAGCTTCAGGGCTGAAAAGTCAAGGACCAGGAGGCATCTTACAGAGTTCTGGCACCAGGAGATGGAGGCTGCATGGATGGGTCACGAGGAGCTGCTGGAGTTTGAGGAGGAATTCGTGGTCTACATTGTGAAACATGTTCTTGAGAACTGCAAGAAGGAGTTGGAAGGATTGGGTAGAGATACCAAGGAGCTTGAGGAAATCAAAAGGCCTTTCCTAAGGATAACCTACAAGGACGCTGTTGAGAAGATTGGCAAGAATGTCGAGGATGTTCTCACGGACAAGGACCTGAAAGACCTGATAGAAAAGCTGGACAACAAGCCTTTCTTCCTCATGGCATACCCGAGGAAGAAGAAGGCGTTCTACATGAAGCCTGACCCCAAGGACCCTAGCGTTGTCCTTGCATCGGACCTGATGGTTCCGAGGGCGGGCGAGATAATAGGCGGGAGCGAGAGAATATCCGATTTAAATGAGTTACTAGAGTCGATGGAACTGTTCGGGCTGGACACTAAAAGTTATGAATGGTACATTGATCTGAGAAAGTATGGCACCGTTCCGCATTCTGGCTTCGGCATGGGCATAGACCGGATGGTGATGTGGATCAGTGGAGCAGACCATATAATGGATACGCTGCCTTTTCCGAGAACCATTAATAGAGTCTACCCTTAGACACAAACGTTTTAAATCATTCTCGGAAACTATTTAATTAGATGGGCCCGTAGCTCAACCTGGATAGAGCGCCAGGCTTCGGACCTGGTGATGAGAGTTCAAATCTCCCCGGGCTCACAAATTTTTATCTTCTGGTAATACGATAGATTAAGCATGTACACTAGCAGGAATCTCCTGAAAAAAATATATGGGCGGCGAGAAAAGTGGTCGCACAAGGGCCAGTACGGCAAGCTGGTTGTGATAGCAGGCTGTGAGCGACACACAGGTTCTGCCTGCTTTGTCGGCATGGCTGCGTACAGGGCTGGCTGCGATTTGGTCTATATCGCCTCGCCGCAGAGGTCTGCTGACATTGCTGCTATTTTTTCTCCGTCTCTAATAACAGAGCCTTTGAAAGGAGACAAACTTGAAATGAGGCATGTCAGGAAAATACTTTCCTTGATTAAAGAGGTTCGAGGGACCGCTGTTGTGATAGGTCCTGGTCTGTGGAGAAAGAAGGAGACCAATGCTGTCATCATCAAGTTGATAGAGAAAATAGACCTGCCCATGGTTATCGACGCTGATGCAATAAGGGCTGTTGCTGGAAAGGCGAGCCTTTTGAGAGAAAAGAATTGCGTTCTCACGCCGCATGCCGACGAGTTTAGGAATCTTACTGGAGTTAGTGTTACCAATAATCTGAAACATAGGGTTCAATCAGTCAAGACAGAAGCCGGAAAAATAAATAATGTCATAATTCTCAAGGGCAATGTGGACGTCATATCAGATGGTAGCAAGGTGATGCTGAACAAGACAGGTTCGACGTTGATGACAAAGGGGGGTTTCGGCGACACAATGACCGGGTTATGTGGGGCTTATCTTGCAAGGGGAAATGACAAGTTCTTGTCTGCCTGCGCTGCTGCCTATGTCAACGGCAAGGCAGGGGAGCTGGCTGCCAAAAGATATGGAGAGAGCATGCTTCCCACAGACTTGATAGAAGAGATTCATAGTGTTGTCAAAAAGAACTTTTATAACATTTAAAAAACATACCATTGAATTATATTCAAAGCCCCCATCGTCTAACCCGGTTAAGGACGCGAGGTTCTCGACCTCGCAATCAGGGTTCAAATCCCTGTGGGGGCATTACCAAATAGGTCAAATCCCATAAAACATAAAAAGATTAGTTTCTCATTCTAGATTATGAGGGATATTCACAATTACAATAGAGTTCTAGAAAATTCTTTGAAAAGAACTGAAAAATTATCTTCTAACAATCAGAAAAAAATCAAGGAATTTGTAAAGTCTTGTGAGTTAGAGGAAATAACAAAGGGCAAAATAGCAAAATATGTAAATCATTTAATCAAAATTGCTTTATGGCTAAACAAGGACTTTGAGCCATTGCTTCCAATTTGACTATCTGGGCTAATTTAAATTCTTCCAACTTCTTCTACTCCAGCTATACCACAAATTATTGAGAATTCATTTTCATCTTGTTTCAAATAAATTCTGACTAATTCGTCTTCATGAAAAATTGGTTGATCTTCTACTTGCATACAAGTTGTTCCTATACATCCGCCAGGTGTTTTAATCTTTAACTTATTAGAATTGAGCTCTCCTTTCTCAAAACTTTCAACAAGAATGCTTGAATATGTATAAATCTGATTTTCCTGTTTAGTTTCGACTTTACTAACAGTACCTATTACGACAATGTCTGCATTATCATAGAGATAAGATTTATCTGCACATTCAGCAGCCAACATTGCAGAACCACCACTATTTGTTACAATTATTTCTGGAACAGGTGGAGAAATGATATTTGAAAAAAATACAACATAAACAAAAATACTAATCGCTGCTATTACTATCATCGCTATTCCAATGTCAAACATAGATTTATTCATACCTTTAATATAGAAAACCCAAAATTTAAGGCTTTAGGGGATTTACCCATTTCCATAGAGCCCTCTGGGGGCACTCTATTCTTTAATCATGTTCCAGAATATGTAAACCAAAACACCCATAAAAATATAACGTATCACTGTTTCTATGGCTATTAACGGGTTTGTTGTTAACAAAGAAAAGAACGGTATTAACTTTAACAAAAACCAAAATACAAGAGAGAGCAGAATAGCCTTGTGAAAGCCTTTCTCAACAGGTATAAAAATATAGAAAACGCTAAAAACTAATCCGAAAACAGCAGCTTCTATTATATGTGTTATAATGAAAAGGAATGCTACTGAAAAAGAAAAAATGCCTATAGGAAGTTCTTTTACACCAGCAAACAAATAAACTAACAAGAAGAAGAATCCATTTACCAAACCACCTAATATTCCTGCCTTGACACCCCTCTCTGCTATTAAACCAGTAGCCAAGTCTTTTAGAAAATCCTTTACTTTCCCCTTATCCATAATAAGAATATAGAAATATTAGAACTTAAATTATATGAGTGAACTCCAAGTCAATAAAACCTATATTCTACAGAATATGTTTTGAATAATACAAAACATTATTATTAGTTAACATAAACAATGTACCGAGACTATGCAAAACTTTATTAAAAATCTTTGGTCAAAGCACATGTTTGCAGTAGTCTACGGAATCTTCACAAGATGTTAATTTGGGATGACTCCTGACTTCTTCTATTCTCTTTGGATGACCATCAAAAAAACCAACTCATCACCAACCGCTTTGGCGGATTGCACTGCGACCTTGTGGAGGCTCTCCATATAATAATATTGCTAAAGGCAGGTATCCGATCCGCCATTGACGGTAAAGGTATTTTCCGTTCCGATAGAAAAGTTTAATCGTGCCTAGTTCTGAATAAATCTTGTTTTAAATATTATTCCAAATAATTTTCTATTATGCCGACGTCGCATAATCTGGTAGTGCGGTAGTCTCGAAAACTACTGTCCGCAAGGACGTGCAGGTTCAAATCCTGCCGTCGGCGCTTTATGATTTCATAGAATATAGTCCAGAACTTTTCTAAGATTGTTGCTACTTACATTTTTATCCGCAATTTTCTTGACCTTTACATCTTTTGCGTTGAATGTTATCGACAATCCTGCTTTATTGAAAATAGTGACGTCGCTGGAGCCGTTGCCAACAACGGCGCATTCTTTCAATAATATCTTTTTCTTTTTGGCAAAGTCCTTCAAAGCTTTAAGCTTTGATACCATTCTGTTTTTAGACGGGTGTATCGGTTTCGTGTCGTAGGCATAGCCTTTCTTGTCGAATAATATAGTGTCATAGGCTATCTGTTTTATTCCCAGTTTCTTGGCAACAGCTTTCACCAGAAACTCCGGATTGTCAGAAATAATGACAGGAGTTATTTTTCTCTTCTTTAGAGCTGTTATGGTTTGCTTGGCTCCTTTCATCAGTTTGAAATTCTTCAAATCTTTCTGCAGCTTGCTCTTGGTGACGCCTTGCAGCTTCCATATTATATATTCACCAACCTTTGCTTCGTTCCTTGTAAGAACACCGTCCATATAGCTCTCCCATAGGTTGGGTATCTTGTACTTCTTCCTAATCATATCCCAGCCGTTGTCCTCTTTTATCAAAATGCCGCCAAGACCAAAAGAAACCAGTTTGACCATAATAGTTCTAAGCCTCTCTTAATTTATATAAATACTTGTCAAAATTATAAGATAATTGAGCACCGATAGTCTAATGGTTAGGATACAAGCTTGCCAAGCTTGCGATCCGGGTTCGAATCCCGGTCGGTGCATTATTTCTTTAAGAACGGATAAGAAAGCAGCACTCCCAACACTATTATTAAGCCATTCACCAAGAACAGGCTGCTTATGCCGTACAAATAGACGAACAGCCCGCTTAGGATAAAGCTGAAAAAAGATCCTATCTTGACTATGGACATGTAAGATCCTATGACTTCCCCTTCCATCCTTTTCTTTTCCCCTATGTTTGACATCAGCGTCCATGCAGATATGTTCCACATGCTAAGGCCTATCCCTCTAACGAACAGAACCAGGAGAAGCACGGTATAGACATTGATCTGAGACATCAGCGACATCAAGATGCCTGATATCAATGTTCCTGCCAGAATCAGCTTCTTCGCGTTCCTATCAGCCCACTTACCAAACAGGAACTGGAGTATGTGTGGCGACTCTAAAACAAATATGGCATACCCGACAAAGACATAGCTTAGATTCATTTGTTCTGTGATCATGAGTGGTAGGAAAACCAGAAAAGCTGGTATGGCCGAATGCATGGCTATTCCTATTATTGCCATCCCTTTAAGTTCCCTGAAGGAAAAAAAATGGCGTATGCCTCCTAGCCAGTCAAGTTTTTTCTTTACTTTTGTTTTGCTTATATTTCCTTTTGGCAGCAAGAAGAGCAATAGTGCAATCACAACAAGTGCTGTAACGAAAGGCGCTTTGATGAATAGTACATCTGCCAACAGACCGCCCACAACAGGTCCTAATAATTTTCCGACATATTCGAGGCTAAAGCTTATTCCAGTGTACTTGCCTCTTTTCTTCTTTATGCTGTCTTCGATGGCAGCAAGAGACACTATGGCTACAGTGGTTCCTGCTATGGCGTCCAGCACCCTTGCAACGACGAACATCAGCATGCTCGTGCTAAAGATGTAGATGAGCATGGCTACAGACTCGCCCATTATTCCTAATATTATGGCTTTCCTTCTTCCTGTATAGTCTGAAAGACGCCCTATGAAAGTTGAATAGAATATCAATATCAGCGGATTGACTGCGAAAAGAAGGCTTAGCTGCAAATCGCTGAATCCTATACTTTTTACATAAGGAGCAAGGACTGGGTTCAGCATGGAAACTGCCAGAATGAATATGGTGTTTATCTCAGTAGATCTCATGTATTCATGAAGGTCCATTATTTTCTTTTGGGTTTACCGCCTTTTATGATTTTTGGTAATGGCAAAACTGATGAGATGGACCATACATAAACAATAAATACCGAATAGAGAAAATATTCTTAGTGGTTAAATGGATAATCTAGAAGAAATAAAAAAAGCTGTTTCTGCAAGGCCGTTCTACGAGCCTATGGGAGCACCTGCATTGCCTCATGAGGTGGTTGATTTGCAGAAGGTTATAGATGAGGCTCCTAGGATAGCTCCTGTCTTTGTCAGGATTGACAGGTACAAGGAGATTCTCTATGGTCTGCAGGACATAAAAAAATCCATTGGCAACCTCAAGGGTTTGCTGAATGTCAGGAAGGAGATACACAGGATGAACTTTGACTCTGACGATAGGATGGAAAAGGCTCTGCACAGCTTTGCTTCTTCTACCAGTGATTTCAGCAGGGAGTTTGTCAATCTGAGAGGCGTAAAGAACTTTATCACTGGTCCCTTGAAGGAGGAGACTGTCGCTGACAGCGCCATCTCAAAGCTCGAGGAAGAGGTCATAAGGCTCAAGGAAGAGCTTGAGACCCTGGAAATATAATGCTTTTAAATATTCTAATCTGAAAGTTATTTTCATGCGAGGGTAGCCAAGTCTGGTCTAAGGCGCAAGATCTTAGGATGCGAAGCTTAGGATGCGATGCTCAGAAGCACATGGGAAACCTTGTGGGTTAGTCCCTTCGTCGGTTCAAATCCGGCCCCTCGCATTCATTTTTATTTTAAGAACACATGAAATCTTCAAACAATAAATATTGTTTTAACTTATTCTATAGTATGAACAGATGTGATTGGGACAGAAGAGCGAAGAACTATCATGAAGAGGTTGTCAGTCCTTTTCAGAAGGGTGTAAGTAATCCTTTGTTCAAGAAATTGAAAGGCATCAAGAATATGAGGAGAAAGACGGTGGCTGACATAGGATGTGGAAGGGGCGAGATACTGGATTACCTGGCTTCTGATTTCAAAAAGGTTTACGGTATTGATTTTTCACCCAAAATGCTGAGGATAGCTGAGAGGAAGAACTCCAGAAAGAACATAGAGTTCGTTCTAGGTGACATGAAAAACCTTGAGGAATTCAGAGAAAGTTTTGATGTGGTCATATCGGCCAACTCGGTCCTGTTCCCTGATTTGAGGTCCATCAGAAAATCACTAAAGTCCATAAACAGCACAATCAAGAAAGGTGGTATATTTTTTGGCATCTTTCCGTCAATGGGCTCCATCCTGTACCAGGGAATTCTAATAATGGACGAGCAGTTCAAAAGCTGCAGTGATGAAAAGAGAGTTTTGGCAAAGACCAATAGGATATTGGAGAGGAGAAAGTACGATTTTGTGAAAGGTATATACGATGATGATGGTTGCAGACAGAAGTTCTATTACAACTTCGAGCTCAGACTGCGGCTCAAGAACGCGGGCTTCAAGAACATCAAGATATCCAAGGTCCTCTACCCGTGGAAGAAGGGGATAAGCGACCATGTGATATTCGCAGGCAAGCCCAAGATGTGGGACTGGTTTGTCAGTGCAAAGAAATAACAAGTTTTTATATTCTCAAGACAAAGAAATTTTATCAATGGCTGCAGTGGTGTAATGGTAGCATATGGGCCTGTGGAGCCCCTGGTTCGGGTTCAAATCCCGGCTGCGGCCTTTTTTTCATAGAAAATTATACCGGGTGTCATCAGACACCCTAAATAAAAAATTAAAGTCCTACTTTTTCTTTTTCTTTCCTTTCTTCTTTGCCTTTTTCTTTGACTTTGCTGTTTTTTTCTTCTTTGTTGCCATAGCTTTCACCAAAAATATTGGATAATCTTAAAAGAGGATTTTGGATATTTAAAATCATACTGTTATAACAACTTAATTATTTCTGGTCCATTCGTATATCATTCTTCTGTACACAATAACAGCTTCAGGCTTCTGCCGTCGTCCGGCTTTGTCAGCTGGCTAAGAAGTTTGGCAGGCGACGGTTCAATCCTCTTTTTTGTCTTGAACCATTTTCTTATCCTGTATTCGGCAAGCGACCTTGTAACTAGAGACCGAGTTCTCGGGTTGTAATCCATTTGAATCACGCATAAAAATTATGGTGGGTGTCATCAGACACCCGAAAATAAAAACTAAAGTTAGAAATCGATAGGTTCAAATTACTTCTTTTTATTTGCTGCTTTCTTCTTTGCCATATTTTTCACCTCATTTTTTAATAAACAAAAATCAAAAGGAAAGTTTTTTTTTGTCCTGTGTTGAAAGAAACAACATCACTTCTTACTCGTCGTCCTCGTCTTCCCAATTGTCGTCGTCTTCTTCATCATCGAATTTCATTTCTGCCATAATTTTCACCTCGAATCTTGACTAATCTTAAAAGAGAATCAATGATATTTAAATCTATCGCTGCTTTTTCAAATGCCTCATAGCGTAAGACTTTTAAATTGTGAGTCTTAATAGTTATTATTGGATTTTTAGAAGCAGTGACTTCCAGAATGAGAGTATTAGCGTCTAAAAAGGTGATTTATGTGCCACAACTTGCGATCGCTCCTTTCAAAAAAATGGTGAAAAAGATAGACCCCTCTATAAAGATATCAGACATTGGCAAGAAGGAAATCAGAAGGATGACAGAGAAGTTTGCGATGGACGTGCTCAGGGGAGCTGTCCAGATAGCCAAGGTATCCAAGAGGAAGACTGTTATGAGAGAGGACATCATTGTTTCGAAAAGACAGCTTGTGAAATCAGTCTGATATTTAACATCCGGCAGCAATGATTATATAATGGAAAGAGATATCGTCAATAATCCTTACAAGAGCCACTGGATAGGAAGGATGTTCATAATTCTGACAGTGTTCACTGCTTTCATTTTCATTCTTGTCTACTATTATGTCGGGTTAGAGTCGCAGGCAGGGCAGAATTTTGTAGGCGCCATAATGCTTGGCACGCTTTTGATGGTCCTGATTGTGACAGGAAGCTTCTACAACACCAAATATAGAATCAAGGGTGGTGTGCTTACATCCTGGTCGCCGTTCATGTTCATCAAGATAAGGCTTGACGATATCAAAAGCGTTGAAAAGACCATGTTCCCTTTCGGCTTCCGAGTGGGAGCCAGCTTCTATTGCGGAGTTTACTACATTCCGAGCCTTGGCTGGACCAGGGTGATAATAACCAACATGAGGGATGTTGTTCTTATCAAGACCAAGGACGGAAAAAAGTACATAATATCACCAAAAAACCCGCAAAGGTTCATGAAGACTATAAAGAAATGATTTTATTCTGAAAAAAACTTTAAAGATAAGTTTTAAAAGGATTAAGGTAATTATTTATAGTTACAACTGAATAGACTTTTAAATGCCACGAGACGGCGTTCGGTTTGGATGTACCATTAGGTCAAGATGAAAAACCTTTTTTGCTTGTGGCTAAAGATGAGGTCAAGAGCTTTTTTTGGCTGATGTAGTAATGACGACAGACTCTAAATAAATATTAAACGATAACGATCAAAGTGCAAGATCCGCAATTCTGGTTGATCCTGCCAGAGGTCACTGTTATCAGGGTTCGACTAAGCCATGCGAGGTGTGAGTCATCTGGACTCGCCGCACTGCTCAGTAACACGTAGTTAACTTACTCTTAGCAAGGGGATAATCCTGGGAAACTGGGGCTAATACCCTATAGTTGTCAAATGCTGGAATGCCTTGACGACCAAAGCTCCGGCGGCTAAGAATAGGACTGCGGCCTATCATGGCAGTTGTGAGTATAAGATACTCACAAACCTATAACGGGTAGGGGCCATGAGAGTGGAAGCCTCGAGATGCATTCTGAGACATGAATGCAGGTCCTACGGGACGCAGCAGGCGCGAAAACTTTCCAATGCCTTAACGGGTGAGAAGGGAACCCTGAGTGGCTATGCAATGCATAGCCTTTTGTTTTGCCTAAAAAGCAAGGCGAATAAGTGGTGGGTAAGACGGGTGGCAGCCGCCGCGGTAATACCCGCGCCACGAATGGTGACCGCGATTATTGGGTCTAAAGCGTCCGTAGCCGGTTCGGTAAGTTCTTGGTGAAATCTGCTAGCTAACTAACAGGCATGCTGAGAAAACTACTGGACTTGGGATCGGGAGAGGGTAGGGGTATTCCATGAGTAGGGGTTAAATCCTTTAATCCATGGAGGACCACCGGTGGCGAAGGCGCCTACCTGGAACGAGTCCGACGGTGAGGGACGAAAGCTAGGGGAGCAAATGGGATTAGATACCCCAGTAGTCCTAGCTGTAAACGATGCCCGTTTGATGTTGCAGGCTCTACGGGAGCTTGCAGTGTCGGAGCGTAGGTGTTAAACGGGCCACCTGGGGACTACGACCGCAAGGTTGAAACTTAAGGGAATTGGCGGGAGAGCACACAAGAGGTGGAGGCTGCGGTTTAATTGGATTCAACGCCGAAAATCTCACGAAGGTTGACAGCAGAATGAAGGTCAGTTTAAAGGGCTTACCAGACAAGCTGAGAGGAGTTGCATGGCCATCGTCAGCTCGTACCTTGAGGCGTGCGGTTAAGTCCGTTAACGAGCGAGACCCACACTGCCATTTACCACCGCATTTTCAGATCTTACGATCAAAAGAATGCGAGTACTATGGCAGGACCGCTGGTGATAAACCAGAGGAAGGAGTGGGCGACGGTTGGTCCGTATGGCCCGAATACCTTCGGCTACACGCGGCCTACAATGGTTAGGACAATGCGCTGCAACACCGAAAGGTGAAGCCAATCGCCTAAACCTAACCCTAGTTCAGATTGAGGGCTGTAACTCGCCCTCATGAAGCCGGAATCTCTAGTAAGCGAAAGTCATAATCTTTTGCTGAATGCGTCCCTGCTCTTTGCACACACTGCCTGTCAAGCCATGCGAGTGAACTCTTGGTGAGGCTTAGTTTTAGCTAATTCGAGCCAAGGATTTGCGAGTGGGGCTAAGTCATAACAAGGTAGCCGTACTGGAAGGTGTGGCTGGATCACCTCCTTAATATTTTTAGAGCTAGTCATGCTGCATCAGCAATTTTTTCAAACCTAGCGTAAGCTTTATATTTGTTACTGATTAATAGTTAATACGTGATTTTATGAAAGAAGTAAAAATTAAAAAGATATTTGTTTCGAGTATTGTAGATATTTCCGGAAGCCCCTATATTCCAAAAAGGGTTGACCATTCTATACCTGAAGAGAATGTCGATGGTTACGGTTTGGCTACACTGGCAGACCCAAATACAAATACAAGCATTGAAAGAAAGGCCAAGACAGGCTTTCGCAGAATGTACTGAACCTGTTATTAAGGGTAAATTTCTAAAACCGATTTTTCAGACTTAAATCCTTTTCCATATAATAAATTATTATGACAGTTTCAAAAAAGGAACTGGAAGAAATGTCTTTAGGCGGTTTAGAACAGACTGTTAATGAGAGGGAAAAATTCTATAGGAACATTGTTGATTTTGTAGACAAAGTAAGTGATGCAGGAGAAAGGATAAAATATGAACAACATGCTTGGAACACGGAAATTGACAGGGAAATAAAGAATTTCTATGGATTTAATATAGTACACTCAACTGGCCATTCTATGATGGGGGGAAATTCAATAAGCATTAAAAAAGGCGTATTACCTGTTCTTAGGCTTTGGTATCAAATAAAAGGAGACCTGCCAAAAGTAGAGATGCTTTCATCAAGCAGAGAATGGGAAAACGAAATGAAGTATTTGATAGAAAATTCTGAAAAGGTGATAGAAGGCTATAGAATTTCTGTTGGAAAAGCAAAGGAAATGGAAAAGCAGAACCAAGACAAGACAAGACAAGAATACAATAAAAAACAAGAGTTGCTTAAAAAGGCAGAAAAAATAGGTCTTGTAAAAGAACCTCGTTCTAGATATTAGAGTGGACTGGATGGGATTCGAACCCATGGCCTCTTGCTACTTTGGAAACCTTCTTTCTATTTCACGCCAATCTAGCTTGAGCTTATCCATACACCAATGGATTGCTTTGTGGCATTTGAAGCAAACTCTGACATACTTGTCAGCGTTCTTGTCAAGCTCATTTTTGAATGCACCTAAACTCATGCTACAAAATTGTTTGTGAGCCTTTCCATCTTTCCTATGGCAAGTTAACCTCTTTTCATAAAGGCAAAAGTAACACTTGTCACCAAGCCTTTCTTTCAAAATGCTACTTTTTCTTGCCCTAACTTTCTCGTTTGTTCTCCTTTTGGTTTCAAGCCTTCTTTTTGCTTTGTCTGCATCGGACAAAATTGGTTTTGTTCTTGTCGGAAGGCCTTTCTTTTTTCTTAGGTACCATTCGTGCTTGTATTTCTTTAGAACCCTTGTGTCTTTAAACGGCATATCATATAGATATGCAGGGTTCTATTTAAGTTTCTTGCAAAGCAAGCGATCTACCGCTGATCTACCAGCCCTTATTCAATTGTTATAGATAACTCAATTTAAATATATATTAGAAAAAGCAATCACTGGCAACCGCACAGATCTCTGCATTTTGCGCCATAAAATTTAACACATAAATTATACATGTTGTCTCCATTCACCCCAGTACCAACATAATCAATACCATCAACGTCAAAATTAGGCAGACCATCTTGACCATTGAATATCAAAATAGTTTTGGTATAAGTATCAAGATCTTCCTCCGATTTATAACAATTGTTTATCACTTTTCTGCATCCTGCTGATTTCGCAGCTTCCGCACTCATTGAGGTCCCGAAAGGAGACCAAGTTCCCATGAACAGGGCCATCACGCCCAAAAGAACTATCACTGCTACAATGACAATTACCAGAACATTTATCGGAAGTGAAATACCCTTCATAATTTCTATTTGAGGAAACGCATATATAAAAATAACCCAAGAAAGGTTGCAAAGGGCAAAAAACTAAAGCCCCTGGAAAACTGAATCACTTTTTGCCAAGCGTAATCTCTATCGAGGAAACGTTCAGCTTCTCACCGCTATCTGTTTCGACTTCCTCTGTGTCTATCTTGACGTTCTTGATCTCTGTATCTGTCACAAACTTGTTTTTCACTATCTCTGCTACGTCCACTGCGTGAGATATTGCCCTTCCTCTTGCTCTCAGCATTATCTCAGTATTTCCCTCGTTGAACTGTGTTACGCATGCAAGAACATAGCTCATTGCCGGCTTTTTGCCGACAAAGACCACGTTGCTCTCTGCTTCTTTTTTTGTGTTTTCTGCCATTTTTTCACCTCTTTGATTTTGTATTAGTGGTTTGTTGTAAACCGTTGAACGTGATTAAGAATAAAAATAAGGGTCAAAAACTCAAAAGGCTTTACTTTATCACAGTTTTAACTGACATAAAGGTCTTGGCTCTTATTTTCCTATATCGTGCAGCCACATATTTGCAGGGCGTTTCTTTCGGATGTTGCTCCAAAGTAGCAAGCCAGCAATGATGCCAGGTTGTCTTGAACGTTGTCGTCTGCTGTGCAAACATCAACCGGTAACTGGCTGTCCCATACAGCATCGGTTTCATGCCAACTTGTGCCGCCGTCCGAAGTTCCTAAGACCCCGTCTTTGTCTGCATCAAAATCGTTTATCTGTATACTGCTTGTATACACACCGCCTTGGCAACCCATTGGATTGTTCATTATGGATGCGCAATATTTCTGTTTCGTTGCCTGCGCATTCATGACGCCTGCTGGGCCCATGAAGCCGCTAAAGTACAAAGCAACCAGACCTAGTAAAACGATAACAGCCACTGCAACTATCACTAAAATGTTTATTGGTAATTCGATACCTTTCACTGTTTTTCACCTTTTAATTTTATTGATAAACCGGATATATAAGCTTTTGGCTCATTCCTCACAATCGCATATCTTCGTTTTGCAATCGTTCTCGTCATCCATGCCGTAATAACTAGAGCAGAGCAGTTTAAGTGTGTCGTCATCATCATTTCCTACAACTCCATCATTGTCCACATCAAAGTCCTTGATTTTTATCTTATCCAGTTCTGTTTCGCAGTTGGATAATGAGAGCATGCGGCATGCGTTGTTCTTTGCCATCTCGACTTGGATCCCTCGTTTCTGGGGGCTCCATACTCCAGTGAACAAAGAACCTATTGCCAAAAGAACTATCATTGCTATTATAATTATGATGACAGCATTTATTGAGAGTTCCATGATAGAATTATGATGTATCTCTCATATAAACTTTTTAGATTTAGAAGGACTAGTCGTGGTACAGGTTTTCTTTGTCCACCCTGAACTTGAGTATCAGAAAGTCATAAGGAACTCTAGTGCCTCCGAGTACTGCTCCATATTCGTCATGTTTTGTCGGGGCAAGGCAAAAGTACTTGCCGCTACTTACGCATTCCCTATCAGATATCCTGAACTCTATCAGGCCGTCCACCAAGGCTGTTTCCAGATGTAGACCGTCAAACCTTGAATCAGCTCTCAGCGTGTTCAGCAGGCCTGCCACGTTGTCAAATTCGGTGTTGTACTCGTCCATTATTATCCTTCCAGCTTTCATGAGCCTAAAGTAGTTGGAGCCTATCTTGTAACTGAAAGTGTGCGGGTCAAGTGACATCTTTGCTTCTATTGACTTGTCACTTATGGCAAAGTACTTTTCTCCGTCAACGATAAAGCATTCTGATTTTGAGTTTACAAGGCAGTCCGTGTCATAGCCGCTGACGTCTATTATGCTGTTGTAGAACTCTATGCTCCTCTTGGCGTTTATATTGCCTACCGGCAGATTCCTGTTTATTTTCTTCTCCAGCTCGCTTTCGAGTATTTCCATGGTTGGATAGTCTTTGTACCATGTTGCAGGTTCTGAGCTTTGGAAGCCTCCAGTTCTTGCTAACTCGAAGGCAGACCTCTTGGCTATTATTTCCACGCTCTGATCAAAGGCCTTTATCCAGAACTCTTCGTGGTTTTGCAACGACATTGTCAGCCCTCCACTCTGTAGCTTCTCTACCGCGAACTGCTGGCTAAAGACACCTCCGAATGAAGTGATGACTACAGCTATCACTATCAAAACGGTTCCCAGCACAGGTATGGTCATGCCTTTTCTATTGGACATAAAAATCAAGAATGATATTCATTGGCAGCTCGCTGTTTTTGGGGTAGTTGGCAATGTAAGTCTCTTCATCAATGAACAGCGGCACAGATATTTTCCTTATTCTCAACACTTCTTTTGACAGCTTTCCCAGGACGTCAGAGTTCTTCGCTATGACATGGTTCTCTTTTCCTATCTTCAGCTCTATAAGGTACGCTCCTCCAGGTAGCCACTTCTCGAAAACATCTCTGGTCGCCTGCTCCAGCTCGCTTCTGCTTATGGTCTCTCCTTCTATGTAGATGCTGTCAATGGTCCTCTGATAGGCCGCGTAGGTCAGTATCTTTTTTATCTGCAAGCCTGAAGAGGGCTCCGTGGTCTCCAGATACGAGAGCAGCATGGTCTCGTACTTTACCGGCGGGTATGCGGGAAACATGAACATCTCATAGTGTATAGGACCGAGACTGGGCTGTTCGGAGAGGTTTATGACTGATATTATTATGCCTCCGAAAAGCGAACCCACACCTATCATTATCATTAACGCCAGTATTGATGCCAAAAGCTCTATTCCTTTCATCTAATCACCAACATATACGTTCACAGTTACAGGTATCACGATTGCTGCTCCTTTCAGCGCAGCGGGAAATACCATCATGCCCCTGTCCACCTCACAAATGGTATTTGACGGGCTTTTACACACATGCCTGTCTCCAAATCCGTACAACAATGAATCCTCGTCATAAATCTCTATGTATATTCCCTTTTCATATTCCAAGCAGTCTATGTTTGATTCGCTTACAGAATCATATTTGTATACTATCTTCTCCTCTGACAAAAGGGCCTTTATAGGCTTTCCTTCGTCGTAGCCTTCCGCTATGCAGCTGGACAGCACAGTGTTGCCGACAATAAGGGCCTCCCTGTCGATTGCATTCTCCGCGTAGATAAGGTGATAATTGTTTATCGACAGAAAAATGGCCAGGAGTATTATCGCCAACACTCCTGTTGACAGTATTTTTATGAAAGTCTCGCTAAGGGCGAAGGCCCCCTTCATTCGATGGTTATCTTGCATTGGTCTCCCTCAAAATACTTTCTTATAATCATTACCTCTCCCACGTCGTAGAACTTTACGAAGGTGAGGCATTCCATCTGATGGAAGCATTGGTTACTGTTTGTGCATGGCTGGGTGGTTTTTAACTCATCAGGACAACTACAGTCCTCGCTGCACTGGCTTTCACAATTATTATCAATACCATCAAAGGGTGGTTCTCCTTCCGGGTCTGCAGGCTCGCACTCTTCTCCATCTTCAAGAATCTGGTTGCCGCACATGCCAAAGGTGCTCTCGCAGCGGCCTCTTGTATTGCAGCTGAGCAGGCCGCAGCAATCCTCACGCCCAGCGCATTTGTCGCCTATCATCTTGCAGACCTTTGTGCACCTCTTGACCATGTCGCACTGTGACATGAAAGGCTGCGGATTTGTCTGCGCCAGCTGGCTTTCCGATTCGGGTAGAATGACAATGGTCTTCGGGTTGTCTGTTATGGTTATGCTGTGCTTGACGTTTATCGGAATCCTTGCCTCAAACTCTCCTGGCGAATAGGATGCTACAGTCAGCACGTTTCTTATGTTCTCTTGGAGGCCTCTCGGCTCGATGGTCGACAGGTAGCTTAGATAATTGTAGGCTATTCCTTTTCCGAATATTGTTGTCATGACTATAACAATGACGAATATGCCCACTATGAACAGCAAGAAATGCTCTGTTATACTCTTCATCTAATCACCCTTTCTGCAAATGTTCGCATCCATGTCGCAATACCAACCTATTGGGCAATCATTTGCTGCGTTGGTGCACTTTCTCAGCCATACACAACTGCCTGCCGACTGCTGCATGCAGTCCTGTCCTAGAATGGCTCCCTTTCTCCAAACTTCGGCTGCCGGTGTCTTTACAGGCCATGACAAAGATGTGTCTCCCATAAGCAGCAGGCTGTAGCACACGTCGTTAAGGTTGAAGAACTGCCCTCCGACGAATTTTGCCACGTCGCCCTTGCCCAGTTGTTTGAAAATATCCCACTTTTCTCCCAGCCCCTTTGCTGCTTTTAGCTTGTCAAGGCCTTTAGCATTAGTAAAACTTTTTCCACCGCCTATGCTGGATACCATGTCTATCAGGTCGCATACGTCTTCTGCCTTTTGATAGTTCCAATAGCCCCAGCCTGTGTCTTGTCTTTCCCAGCTCGGGCTTCTATATTCCTGCGTTGCAGCCGTTGCTTGCAATAGCAATGCTCCTATAGTGCTATATTTACAAGTCTTTATGCACTCGGGCGTTCCTAGACCTATTGTACCGCCTTCGCAAGCGAATACGCATCCAAAATAAGCGGCCACATAGCTCCACTGGTTGGGTTCGTCACTCTCCCCCCATACAAACTCCTCGCTAGCATAGCAATAGTTTGGTGTGTCGACGTTGTCGGTGGTTAGCTGATTGCAACCGCTGACATCACATTTCTTGCTCTTGTCTATCTCTACGTAAACAGGCCCTTCGCTTCCTTCTTTCCAGACCTTGGCAATTGCAAAGCACGGGCTTACCACATAGAAATTAGGATTCTCCTGAGGCGGAAATATGCTCATTAATATCGTGTTAACGCCTGCGACAGTTCTGTCTGATCCGACAACACCAATGTCTGGGTTTTCCCTCCAAAGCTTTACTTCTATACCTTCTGGAACCTTCCTATCAAGTAAGTATGCTCTGGCAGTTTCTGTCGGGCCCTCTGCACGGCCTTTCACTATCCTGCATATCGAATTGCTGGCGCACCCGCCTTCTTTTATCTCAGTCTCCTTTTCAACCACCCTCTCAGCCGTGTAGGCTCCTGGGACTAAATTATAAGGTGCTAATGACGGGGCTCCCTCTATCCCGCCTATCCTGTTAAGGTCCAGATACACTCCCCTCTTTAATCTCTGCCATCCATAACTGAGGGTATTTGTCACTAAGGGGAATTTATCCAGGGAAGAATCTGATATGGAGTTTTTCATTATATAGTCTATTATTTTCACATCGTCTGTAACATACTTGTCCAGTCTGTACTGCTCTCTTATTAGAGCGGTTTCTATTTCGTCAGCCTGGTTTGCGAGCCAGTTCGTTCTACCACTATTTGCAGCGTCAAATATCCCTTCTGCTGCTGCCCTTAATCTGGCGTACTCGTATGCGTCTTTAGCGTGTTCGACTTCAATAGTGAATTTTTGGCCATTCCTTGTATAGCCTTTAGAGAAATCATTTACCAAATCACTTTGTCTTCCCTCCAAATCGTCCCAAGGTTTAAACCTTTCAATGAAAGTCTCGTATGAAATATCTCCTTTCTTCAATTTTTCAGCGCTGTCCTTTATATCCCCCCCCATCCATTTGTATGCATTACTCCTCAGGTCCAGCTGCTCCCTTGGTAGGAACTCTACAAAGTCCTGCATGTTTTCCCATCTGTTGTACTTGTTTATGTACGAAATTATGTCAGTCTGAGTTATGTCGGCACCGCTCTCGTAGACCTTTCCTGTAACCTTTTGCAGATCATTTACAAAGTCTGCTATCTTCGGGTCGTCAAAATTGTCGACTACCTCCTTCATGAGCTTGTCGCTGTTCCTCATCGCGTATTCTTTGGCAGCTCCTGCCTGTTTGGATATTATCCTAGGATCGGTCATGCCGTTCCCATAGTTGAATATTTTGTTGAACGCATTCTTTGCATCGTCTGTTTTTCCCCTTATCTTTCTGTAGAGTTCTCTCGGTGCGTCATAGACGTATCTTTTCAGGCTGCTATCGTGCCACCAGTCTGTTACAGCTCCTTTGAGCGGGCGCCATAAACGATCTTTGATACTGCTTAGTCTTTCAGCGAGTTTTGGGAATCTTGATGGTATCTGGAGCATATCACCCAGAACCTTGCCGTCTTCACCCATATTGTCTACAAAATTAATCATAAAGTCTCTGAAGCCTTCATTGACAATATACTTTCCTGCTTTGTTTGGTATTGGGACAAAAGCATTTGCACTGTAGTCGAATACTCCTTCTATTGCTCCCATAGCTACCAGAGCATGGTCTCTGCCTTTTTTAGACACCAACAAGAATTTGTTGTATTCGCTGGTCAACCCCAAATTATTGTTAGTCATATATCTCGGGTTGAGGAAGTCGTCTGCTGTATCGGCGATAGTTGTCTGGGTGTTTGATCTGCCCAACTTGACCATGAACCATTTGACAATCCGACTGTTCCTAACATAGTCCAAAGCTCTGGTGAGTTTTCTGCCTAAAAGCGCCCACGAGTATTTTGTTATAACGTTTTTGACAAACCCTCCACCCCTTCTCACCAATATCGCAGTAAGCTTTCCGCCAAAAGTCAATGCTTTAAGCCCCCATCTCATCTGTGAATACTCTAATACTGCTTGGACAGCGCCCCCGCTCCAGGGTTGAGTCTCGTGCCAAGAAACAGTGCCTTCGGGAAAGGATTCAAAAACAATCATGTATGTAGGCTGCTGCGCCATGAACTGAGCTGCAAACCCGTTCATAGAGTTTACCTCGCAGAGCCTTATGGCAACAGGTTCGTAGTAGTCAGTGTCATCGTCGCCTGGAACGCCTCCTCCTGTCCACGGTTGGATGCCGTCTTCCAGCACGACCTTGTTTACGGCGTCAGCTAGCTGCGCTGCCGTCGAGTCAGACATGCCTTCGCATTCAGAATTGCCGAATATCATGAAGAAAAGCATTACTAGGAATACGAATATTATAACTGCTATTGCAGTTTCTATTGCCTGTGTAATTGCTACCATTCAAGCACCTGCTGGTTCTGGACAGAAACAAAAACTGTCAAATTCAGTAGAATCCCATGTTATACCGGCTTTCTCAGCAAGTTTATCAATAGACATAGGCTCATCGCTCCACGGAACCTTGCAGTTTATGGTAATTCCATCGCATTTGTATTTTGTCCTGTCACCGCAACAGCTTCTCAGTGCTGACTGGTATTGCAGTATGTCTATCTGACCTTTGCTGCCTGATATAAAGTATATGTATGCTAAAAGGACTACTGCTGCTAATACCATCAGTATGACAGCTGTTACTGCTAACGAAACACCTTTCATAATCATAACCTATTCACTCGTGCATCCTTTGCATAACTCCTTGCACTGCTCATAGACATCTTTGCTCCAAGCAGTACCGTATCTTTCTGCGCAGAGATCAGAGAGATAGCCGTCGTCAGTATCTTTTATCTTGATATTTTCGGCGCTAACAATCGAGCATCCGTTCTTTTGCCAATCAGGGCAGTACCACATTATATCCATATCTGAAACCACTTGTTCTTGGGCCTTTACCGTCGGGTTGACAATCTGAAAGTAGATAAGTGCCATGATTACCACAATAAACACGATTATAATTATATTCATTACAAAACTGGCACCCTTACCCATGTAATTATTTAGAGCGAAGCTTGCTATTAAAGTTTTATATATTGGAAAAAAACAATAGAGATTATGGACTTGGTCTTTATTTTGATGATGATGGTGTTTGTCCTCTTGTTAGTGATGTCTGTTTTTTCTGGCTTCCTATTTTCTAACCAGGCGCGCGCAGCACCTATTGGTGCCACTTCTTCACAGACTTCCAACGAGTGCAAAACAACGTCAGAATGCCGCGAACGGGGCAACGGCATATGCCTCAGCATAAACGGAGGCTCGAACTTCTGCGGCTGTATCGATGATACCGATTGCGGCAGCTTTGACTGCGTAGATAACAGGTGCTTGTCATGAAGGGCATGGAAACTTGGGTATACGTAACAGTTATTGTAGTGGTGATACTTGTTATTTTTGTTCTCTTCTTAGACGAAATCCAAACTTTGATAACAGGATGGATGGGAGAATACATAACACCTAGACTGACTCTACCGGTATGATCTACCCTATGCACGCGTAGAGCCTGCCGTAGCCTGGCTTTAGGTAAGAGGTTGTTACATCAGGATTCCATATGTAACCGTTTACAATTTCTGTCGGTGGGCCTTCGGGGCACGAGCACTCGTGCGTGTCTTCATCGCATTCTGCCGACCCCCAATTCCATCGGCAATCTGTTTTTTGGACCGGAGTCGGGGGACGGCCGTAGGAATAAACCCCGAATTGAGGAACATTCCAGTACTCTTGGCACGTACCCAATATTGTATTTGAACCAGTAACTGCAGTTGTCATGTAGGTATGGCCGTAGACTGGATCGTTATAGCCACTGCTTCCAGGGCCCCACTTGTAATTCTGGAAAACCTCTCTTGGACTTCCTAAACATTGGGAACTAGCTTCGCTGCCTTGGCATAGTGGAGATGGCGGGTCGTCGCAAGATTTTATGTTTTGGGATATTATGTCATAAGTCAATGTGCATACTCCTGTAGGCCTTTCGATGATCGAGCTGGTTGTCTCAACACAGCCTATCAAAAAGCCATAGCCGTTAAAGTCTGTTTCATAGAAAGGAGCAAGCCAGCTGCCAGGAGGAGAGTCGGTATTGTGATATGTGAAGAACGAGCCCAGCGTCTGCCTTGTTGCCCCTGGTGCGCATGAGCAATCGCCTGTTACTGCATTGCAAGAGGCTTTGCCCCAGCTGAATTGGCAGTAATCCGGATTGCCTGGAGTGGATATGTGGTAGTCATAAACTTCTTCACAAGTACCAACCAGACCTGGGTACATCTGCGGAGGTTCTGGCGGTGTCTCTTCCTCTGAGCTGCAGAAAGTGACAGTCGGGTAAAGGAATTGTCTAATTCCTAAATTGTCTTTCGGATCCTCGTACTTGAAAGCTATCCTTATCTTTAACTTTCCGGTACACATGTCGCCCTCGCAGCCTCCTACGATGAACCTTGAGTCTTGCGTCATGAGGTTCTGAACGCTAGTGCTCCAACAATCGTTATCATAACTGACGTCTGGCATCCTTTCCAACCATGTTCCCTGGTATATGCCATCGTTGTTGACTCGGTCTATCCACGCAGTAGAGCCGTAGAAGCTTGCGTAAGGGAAAAATGTGTGCTCCCAAACCCTAAAACCGGATTTCAATGCTGACCTTATCTCATCAGCTGTGTAGCCCCTGTCAAGCTCTAGTTCGAAATAATTATAGAGTATTATCTCATGGCTTCCGGCGTCAATTACCTTGTTGACATACAATGGATCAAAGTTTATCATAAAGTCGTTTATGTTGAGTATATTCTCTCCCTCATACTCTGCAAGGGCATCTTGGGAGCAGACGTATATGTCGAACATACAGTTCCTTTGAAAGTCAGTGTCCAGCCTTCCTATCTGTAGCTTTATGTTCCCTCTGAGGTCGCTGTTACCTCCGCCAGGCATATTTGAATCATAGAAGACCTTTATAGCAGAGTCTTGGCTTCCTTGATTTTTAGTTAACGGCGATTCTGTCAAGTCGCCGTATACCCACCACGGTCTAGGGTCAAGATAGGGCTCGGGGTTGGTTTCGAAGTTGCACTTTGAAAACCTTAGGTCATGGGACCAGATGTAACCTGATTCTGGGTCGTTGAGATAGACTGCTCCGTTCAGATTCGTAGCTACACTGGAACTGTCCCATTGTCTAACCCATATGAAATTAAATTTGTTTTTGCTTTCATCATCGTCTACATCACTTCTCCATTCCTCTGGAAATCCTAGTTCTCCGTACCATAGACCATTCGAATCAGTTGTGACCATAGTAAATTCTTTCTCATAATTTGCACCGAGATAGCCCCCTAATATTTTGTATTCACCGTTTGGAGTACCTGTAAAGGAAATGTAAATTCTATAGCGGTCTAGTACCTCGTTGTCTTCCATATAAAACGGTGTGATGACATCAGATTCAAGAATATTTCTGTAGATTGATGGAATTCTGCTTGGATTTGCGGCACCATATATAGCATTCATCTCATGCTTCATGTAATAGTCTTCGGGCCTGCTCACATCGTAGAAAGCTATGAAATTAGGGTCAAAGTAGCATAGTTCTCTCACAAAGTCGTTTCCCATGTTGATCATTATAGGCTCACCGACGCACGTGTCGAGAACGCTCTTCAAGACGTCTATGTTAAATGACGTGCCGTCGTTATGCGGTATCTGTCTCAGGAAGCAGCCGTGAACGTCCTTATAGTTGCTGTCGCCATAGTACTCCAATATACACGACTTTATTTCTTTACAGAGCTCGTACTTGTTCTCATCGTCACAGAACATACATCTTCCACTTTGACATCCTAAACAATTTTCGAATCTCCCAGGTTCGTCTATCTCATTACACACGCTACAGCTATCACAACCTACTGCCTGCATACCTTCCAAGTCCCTTGTACCGCAAGATGTGCAGCCACTGCAATCAGAAATAACCTCGTAAGACCTCAACTCATTGCTTATGCTGTCCTCGCCACCGTCCTTTGGGAGCACCATGCCGTCATATATCAATTCGTATCCCTCATACATGTCTGCTTCATCAAAATCCTTTGCTAGGAAAATGTCTCCTAGGTTGTCAGGAGTCTGTGTTAACAAGCCTATTATGTTGATACCGAAGAATAAAGGAAGAAATACCAACATGATTACAGCAAGGACTATTACAATGGACAATATTTTCAGTATTAATTTTGCTTCAGGTCCTAATCCCATATTCTTATCTCCTTGTTTTTACATATAAATTTCAACTTTACTCTGGGTCAAAGTACGCGTATAGACTTGCACTCATCATGGTCATGAAATCGGTGCTTCTATCCGTCACAGGGGGTATATCCTCGTAGCCTGTTCCTATGTTATTGAATGTAAAGCCTAGTGCTGGTGTGGCTGTGAGACTCACCATTATGTCCTTTGGTACTGGTACCACGGTTCCTGATGCGTCATAGCCGCAGCCCGAGACAGGAAAGTCGATACCTGTAATGCATAGACTCCCTGAACCCTCTGCAACTGCCAGTGTGTAGTATAATGTCGGATTGAAATCTGCGTATATGTACTCCCCTTCCCGCGCAAAGTTTAGCATTGGATTTATGCCGTAATAGACGTTTGTGCTGTTCTTAAACCTCATGAAGGTATAGTCCTCATCTGGATTGGCGGTGAAAAGCATCCCTTGGCAGTACTCAAAATCTCTTGTCAGGCTGTCGCTTACGCAGAACTGGTCTATGTCAAGGCTGTCTGCGCATATCGATCCGCCCCCGTCCATGACGCCTATGGTATAGGTCACGGGAACAGCGAGCACCTTTTGCTTGATTTCTTCTATGAAGTCTTCAACCTCTTCAGCATCTTCCTGCATGTTTTCATATACGACCCTGTTCGCTTGGAGTTCAACCATGTCCAAGAGTCTTAGAAAACCTTCCTCATAAGAGCACCTGGCTGCTGCGTTCAAGCACGTTGTATCGTCTTCAGTTATCCTGCCCCGCATCTCAGCTCCAGAAGCGCACAGCGCGATGCAGTTGTCCGGGTCCTCGTTCAGATAACTTATGTCAGAGTCTGTTTTTGACAGCATGCTGACTCCGTATATTTTCATATGAGACGGTCTTATGTCTTCTGGGTCCTTGTAGTACTCTGTGCCCCATAATTCATAATCAACCGCGTAGACAGTTCCAAGGTTTTTGTGATAACCATAGGCTACAAACCCGTTCTGGAGTTCTCTTTGCTCACATGGTGTGAAATCCAGAACCGTTGAGCCTGGTATGGAGCTTCCATCTATAATTAAAACAGGCGAAACGAAGATGGTTTTGTTTATTTCTGTGAAGTTCGTAGTGTACATGAAGAAAGCTAGTTCAATCTCGAAGGTACCAGAATAGAGGTTCCTTTCATCATTATAGTATATGAATTTACGGCTGGGAGGACTGGCTGCTATGTTTACCGATGAGTACAGCCCCTTTAATTTCCAAGGCATCCTGTCGTTCAAGACCACAGAGATGTTTCCATAGCAGTCGTCAAAGTCATCATAAATTCCGCTGGAAAAGCAGAAGAATTTCATGGTCCTGTTGGTTTCTGAGTTGAATACGAAATAATCCCTTATACCTGCAACCGCTGCCTTTGCTATATGGGCTATATCAGCTGTTCTTCCTGTTATGTCCATCTCAAACGGAACGTACTTTACTACAGTAACGTTGACATGGTAGGCGCCCATCGCATCATTGTACGGAATGCTCCATTCCCTGTATGATGCAAAGTTGTCTGCCTCTGATTCGTTAAAGTAAGCGAAAAAGTCATAGACATTTAATATGGGATCTTCTTCCCCTGTTGCTATGGCCTCTTGGCCACATAGGTAAAGGCTGTAGGAACCGTCGTTGTCATTCTGCTCGTTCCACGAGATGTCAGTCACGACTGTCTTTACGCTAACAGGTATGTCACCATTAGGCATTTTCGGTGTTGTAGAAGATTCGAAAAGTACTGGGTCGTTGTTGTAAACTATCTCATTAACAGTATCAGGCTTCGAGATGGGCTCAGTCTTTCTGACGCCACAGTCGTTGAAGAGCAATCCTTTTGTCTCGCCTGTAACGCCGCCATACTGGTAATCCGACGTCAACATGTCCAAGAGCCTTGCCGGCGGGACGTACGATTCGTCGTCTGCCTCGAAATATATCTTGAGCAGCGTTCCGTCTGACGGCAGCGTGTAATCGTCCTGGATAAAGTTTATTTTAGAATTGTCGTACTCAAAGACCTTGCGTTCCAATAATTCCGGAATAGTTATTTTTACATCCTCTTCCACACATTGCTTCAGGATGCTTGTCATCTGGGATATGTATGAATCGTCATAGAGCCAGGGTAGCCTCAGGAAATCTGGTATAAGGAACTCGTCCAATTGGCACATGTCCCCCTTTTTGGAGAGAATGCAGTTTTTTACATTTCTGCACAGCACATAGTCATGCTTTTTTTCGCAAACAGTGTTGACAGAAGATGAACAAGAATCGCATACCATCTCTTCTGAGCCGCAGTCCCAGCAAGAGTAGCACTCTCCTGAAGGTGTCAAAACCTTTTCAAGGTCGCACTGGTAGCAGCTGTCGCACGAGAGGCCGCTACTTATATAAGGTTCGTAAGCTATGTCGCAGCTAGCGCATGCTGAGCATGAGTCAGACATATCGTTCTGGATACCTACAAGGCCTTCGATATCAGTGATATCACACCCACTGCACTCGTAGCACTCGTAAAGATCGTTGTAAGTGCCTGTCTCCGCACTCTGACACTTTAGACACTTTTTGCAAAGACCGTCCTCGCAAAGTTCGCATTCCTCGCAATCTATCGCGTTTTGGATGTCGAACTGCTTTCTGCATTCTGTGCAGCCCACTCCGTTGGAGCAGTCCTCCCAACCCAAGCCTTCTTTGTATTTAAAATAATCATCCATCTCGCTTCTAGAAAAAGTTTCGGTGGTGTTGTATATCAGATAGTCCTTTGGTATTATGATATTTATTTCGAATTCCTCGATGCAAATGCCGCCTGAGCAGTCAAGGCCCTCGACGCACCACTCTCCTTTGCAGCACTCCTGCCCTGCCCTGCCGCAGCCTTCGAAGCCCGAGGTAATGTAAGCAGCTATATCAGCTTTGACTATTTGGTCATAAAAACCTGACACAGCCAAAAACGTCAAAAGAGCAATCCCTATTAGCACGAGAACTATGTTCAGCGTGAGCGCCTTCATACCATGAATTTAGATTCCTATAATATAAAATTAACTAAATATTATAGGGGAACTGCGCCACAGTTAAGGTATGCTACGAGGTTCGTTCCTGTTAGAGGAAGATACCATACCATAGAGCATATCAAAGACCTGAAGAGTGTTCCGCCTGTCATTATGTCAAGAAGCGCTACGAACAATACCACTGCCAGTATACCTACTATGATTATTACTACCTTTGTATATGCTTCCTCTTCCATAGCTGTTTCCATATGAACACCTTAAAAAGGGGCGACTATGGCGCAAACAAGATCGCCCGGATGGAACACCTTAAACTCGTCCCTGTTCCATATCTCCTTTGACTCTCCTCTTACAAAAGATTTGCAAGCGTCGTTAGCGCTCTTGCCAGTCGCGACACGATAACCTATCGAAATGAATAAACTGGTAACCAGTAACGCCAAAATCAATACCACCACAGTTAAAGGTATGTTTTTAATCATGGTATCCCCTTTATGCCTAAAAGCATTGCTATAGCTCCTGCAATAATCACTACAGTTGTCTTGTCTCCGAAAAGTCCGCTTGTCAGTCTCAAGTTAACTAACCATATAACCACTATACTCAAGAATAACAAAAGCGCGATTAATATCGCTATATACTTTTGAACGAATGCTTTCATAAAATCAAACCTCTACCCTCTTGCAACATAGGCCATCCCTTATTTCCTGTAAATAATTCTCTTCGCAGCATCTAGCATTGTTATAATCAACGCACGTGTCTCCTGTACGGCATCTCAGCTGCCCACTGGTTGAAGTGCCACATGCTTTCCCACTATATCCTCCTGCAGAATAGTCTGCAGGCTCGCACTCCTCTACCGAGACTGTCATTAGTCCTCCCATCAGGGCAATCATGGCGATAATCACAGTCGCCACCATCATTATGCCTAATATAACTGAAAATGCTGTTCTTATTTCCATGCCATCAACCATCACACATCGTTATAGTAATTTTTAGTATACTCTTACCCATTACAGGACCCAGATTTGTTAACAATACTCTTATCTTTATCCTTTCGCTAAAAATATTGGTATTACTATGAACATAAATATTACAATATGACGAGGTGCTGAGCGTGTTTGACCAACAGCCACTGTCATAGTTTATGCTGCTCGAACTGTGGATGTTACATGTGACAATAGAAGGATTAAAGCCAAACTGGGCAGATGTGTGCAAGTCATTAAACTCGTTAATGCCATCTACTATGTTGCCTATGAGCGCGTTGGCGTCAATCGGGCTATAAGTTTTTCCCTTGAGGTAAAGTATGAATGGATTGTACAGCGCCGTGTTTCCGCTCTTTTCATTCAGGAAGCCTGGGTCAAATTCGCTAAAGAGCTTGTACAATATGGTTTCAGGATCATCATCCTCGCCTATGCTCAGGTAGGTCTCCTCTACTTCCGGAGGCTCCTCGTACTCTTTCTCAGGATTCATTTGTGTCTCACCCCTAGCCAGCAGCTGTTGGATATACGATACAAAAATAAATAATAGAAGCACCAATATAACCATAAGTAGAACACGGAAAGTGAAACTGGCCCAAGGACTTGTCATGCTATAAAATTAATTTTTCTTATATATTTAAGTATCGCAGAATGAAACCACACTTGAGACGTATGTTTTCTTGTCCTCGCCATCAACATCCGTGTCCTTCCTTATTGCCATTTTTATCCTCAGGGTGCCACTACACACATTGTCACCGCCACAGTTGAACCTTATCGAGCGTGTCCGTTTCCATTCTGAAGCATCGTTCAGCATTTCGTTGTAGGACTGGTACCAGCAATCGCCTATCTCGCCGTCATTAGGAACAAATATGACGTTCAAAAAATCACCGTAGTTTATCGTCCTATCAAACGTATCTAAATCATAAGTTGTGCTAGAGCCTTCGAAAAAGGCGAACTCGTAACCAGGGTCTTCTTTTGCACTTATGGTTACTTCTGTACCAGGGTTTATCTTTACTATCATCGAGGTGTCTGTGCACTGGTCGTCAACGCATATCTCCCCCATGCCCTCTTTGACTCCTATATCTATTGCAATCATACCATCGTCTGCCCCGAATACAGCGTTCAAATAACTGTTCGTGTTGATGTTTCTGGTGTAAACAGAAGATGGTATTGTACCGAAGCTCCCCTCGAAACGGGTGAAGCTATCACCAAGGGGATTGCTGGTAAACCTGTAAGATTTGATAGGGTCGTCCCTGTCCACAAAAAGCAGTAGTGATGTTGTGGTGCAGTACTTGTCTCCGTACGGAAGGCCTAAATACACCTTTTGGGCGCATATTTCCCCTGAACCTGTTTTAACGCCTATGTGCAATGCTATCTTGTTAGCCAGCTCGTAAATTGATATACTGTCATCCTTTTCTATGTCCCAGTGTGGATGGGCGAACTCGTAACCCTTGGAGTGAACGTTGAAATAAAGGCCAGCCTTTATGGCGTTTACTATAGTCTCGACATCATACCCCTCATCGCCTAAATCGACATCATAGTAGTTCCAATGGTAAACTTCATTAGAATAACCGGACATGTCAAGGGCATCGTCCGAAAGGTCTCTTATGTAATAGGGGAAGTATACAGGATATATCTCAAGCTTTCTGAATATGTTGAAGACGTCAAGCGTCCTGCTCTGCATGTCACTAGCTATGGCAGGCCTTGGGCAGAAATACACATTATACCTACATTCGCCGTTGACTGACTCGGCCTTGCCCACGTAGATGTTCAGCCAGCCACCGCCGTTGTAAGCCATGTCAAAGGCGCTACTGTTCATCAAATACAAGCGATTAAGGCCTGCAACAGGTGAGTTGGTTGGTACAAAAGGGTAATGCGAATAGTCCCCGTTTTCTATGTACATGTGGTCAGGCGAGTAGATGACCTTTACCGTGCTGGCGTCTGTGCTCGTTTCCTCGACAGCAGGTCCCATTATATTCTTTGACGATAATGAGGGAAGTATGTTGTGGTTGTCGAAAGCGTATACACAGTTGTCAAAATAGAGCATCGATGCGTCCGATATGCCCCCGAATTCTAAGCCGACTTTTTCATTCTGCGTGGCAGTCCTGAATCTGCACACGACTTGTTCAAGACCCTCACCTATCTCGAATACAAGGTCCTCGTCTAGGCAGTTACCTATGAACGGAAAGTCCACCTTGTCTACAAGGTTGCTGCCGTATGCTATTGTGTCCACAAGATAAGGCCTTTCGTTGATAATCGCGTACTTTATTGCGTTCTTGAGCTTGTCGCATTCGTCGTAAGTAGCCAAGTCGACAGGATCCTCACTTAGAAGGTAAGTGGTGTAGTCAAAGCCGTCATTTGGTATTATCCTCTGTTCTGACCCTTTCTCAGAATTTCCGGCAGGTTCTACGAAAGTATTGACATGTCTTAAAAAAAGTATCACTAGCAATACCCAGACAACCGCAAAGATAATCGCTATAATAAGGGCGGACAGTCCTCTCATAAAATTTATTTTATAATCCCTGTATAAATATCAGACAGGTGACAGACCCATCATGTCAAATGTCAAGACGCCTGAAAGAAAGAGCAATGCTACAAAAAACGCCAGCACTATGAGGATAACGCCTATTATGATTTCTTTTTGGAATCCTTTCATTTTATTCACTGATACTACAAAACGTTATGGGGTCCATAATTAGTATAACTCTAGATCCAAAATCTTCATCAAGACCGTATTTGTTAATCACTTCTTCGAGTACGTTAATTTCTTTTGTTTCTGTTAATGTTTTGAATATCATAGGCTTTTTTGTAATAAATAGTTTCTTTATTCCCATCGTCATCCTTACCTTGTCGCCAATTATTGTACTATCAAATTTGAATTTGTGGTTGAAAGATGGGGAATAAGAGAAGCTTTCTACCGCGCTGTCAAAAATCTGCGTTCTTATTCCTACATCAGCCGTTTCGTAAGTATCTCTCCAGCAGCCAGAGTCAAAAGATAGACCGTTGTCAACATCTATGTCATCGTTTCCTATAGGTGAGTAGCTGAAATATATATTTTGTATGCTATGATAGTATTCATCCAAAAAATATTGCATCGCGTTTCTGTCTTCCAAGTGGATTTTGCTCCATTCCCACATGCCAGCGTCAACAGCGTCTATTAGCGCTAGCCTAGGACTGGGAACAGCACTGGAAAATTCGAATTCATAATAATGAGGATTATATCCATATATATTATAACCCGCAGGTACCGATGGTCTTGCATCATCGGGACATAAAAATTGCTGAATCAAATCGCTGAAAATAGCTCTACAAAGAGCCCATATTTTTATATCCGCTTCCAGTTCTTTCGGCTCACCGTTCCAGACTATAGCTTCGCTATAGTAGAGGTTACTATCGTCCAGATGCCTTATCTTCTTGAAGACTTCAACAGCGGTCTCTGCCTCGGAGGCTGCTATGGCGTTCTGGCCGCAGACATAGATATTGTAGGAGCATGTGCCGTCATAATCTTCCATGACCTTCGCGTTAGAAACGACTATCCTCACGGTCCCTCCGTTCTCGAAACCGTATTCTGTGGAGTTGCCCCTGCCGCTGTATAAGTAGTTTAACGCGTCCTCGCCGTCATCAATGTTGGAGTACTCTAGCTCGGCAGGAAGATGGCAGTTGTGTATGTACGGCTGATAATTTATTAGAGACAGGCTGTCTTCCCTGTATTCGTTGTAATTGTCAATGGGCTTGAAGTCGCATATCTTTCTCGTCGTTCCGCCGTAGAGCTCGTCGCCTATGACGCTTGGGGTGCAGGAAGCCAGGGCGTTTCTTAATTGCTCTATCTTGAAGGCCGCGTTGGGAGGCTTTACCTTGTACTCTATCTCCTGGGACTTGCCTGTCTTTATGCTCTTTCCTATGCCGTCTTTTATCGCTTTGCAAAAATCAGAGTCGGCGCCAGAATAGAAGTCTGCCGCTTTTGTGGAGTCCCAAACTTTTTCGTCGTTAGGATCCACGATAAGGTCTTTAATGTCAAAGATGTAAGGCCTCTGAACCTCAAACTGTCTGAAAGCGTCAAAGTCTTCCTCATCGACTGCTGCTTTCACTTTGTCTAAAAGTTGTGAGCCTATCAGAAGAATTATTATCACGGAGACAGTGATAACGATGACATATACTGTCATAGTACCTTTCATATAAGAAAAATTGTCGGGTCTACTTATATTTATGTCGGAACAGCGAGCAGAGTTTCTATGGATGTGCCGAACATTGCATAGGTTATGAACCAGCTCAATATGTAGATGAGTATTCCGAAGAGAACTATCATCCACATGCCTTCCCTCATTCCTACTGGATCGTTTCCGTATTTAACACCATTGAGGAACACTGACAGAAGAACAGCTGTCTCTATCATGTACAAGCCAACCACCAGTTGGAATATTGCCGGAGTTATCAGGGGCTCTCCGCCGGTTCCCATGGCCCACGGCACCAGCATAACGGTTTGATAGCTGTTCATGCCGCCTGAAGAGGCCATGATGTTGCCCATTGTTCCTCCCAGGTTCTCAAGTATTCTCAGTATGACAACTGCCAGTGTAAGAGTTACACCAGAAACCATTGGTGCCAGGAACATTGCCAAGAATTTCATGCTTGTTATAGTTTCTCCCAGTATCTCGTTTATCTCCTCCTTGACCTCATGGACATCCTTCAGGTACCTGGATATGATTATCATGGAATTGGCGGCTGATGTGACGCTCTTCTTGGCAGACTGCATCAACGTCTGCATTATCGACTGTATGAGATTAGAGGGGTAGAACCACAGGGCTCCCACGTCTTTGTCGAACAGGGCCTGCTCGAAGGTGTAGCCGAACCTTTTCATGTTAAGCGATATTATGTCGAAGAATTCCGATATCCTCATCTCTTTCAGATTGGCTCTGGCCTTTTCAATTGCCAGCTCCAGCGGCAGACCTCCTGATATCGAATTGCCTAGTTGGAAAAGCGCTGTTGAGAACTCGTCCTCTATCTTCTCTATGTCCTTTCTTATCCTTATCTTCTGATAGCTGTCCAGGAAGGCGTATGACGCTATCGCTAAAGCTATCCCGAGAATAATTAACAAAGAATAGTTGACTGCGGTGTAAGCCACTGGGTTGGATATGCCCGTGAAACCCACTATGATAAAGGGTACGGCTATTGCAATCGATATCGGCAGTATAGGAACCATCTTTTTTCCTAGTGCCATCTTGCCCATCAACGGGACATTCTTGGCTTTTGAAATGTCTGGCGGCGAGAAAGTCGTTGGCTTGGACGAAAGCAGATAGCTGACAATGAAATATAGGGCAGCAGGCAGTATTACGTCATAGCCCAAGAATACAATTGACGGTTTCACTGTGTCTGATATGAATATCATTATCACAGGGAACAGAATAAGGCCCATCACAGGTAGCAGGACGCCTAGCGCGTATATCAGCATCATGGGCATTCTCAGGTCTGCTGCATAGTGCCTGGCTCTCTCCCTTGTGCCGTTGAGTATGACGTTTATTGTCTCTTCGTAGACCATCTCTCTTCTTTTCTCCTCTACCAGGGAGCCTCTTAGGAGGTTCAAGGCTTCGGAGAATTCCCTGTTCTTGTCCTTCCATCTGTTTATGTAGTCTATCAGGGCAAAATCAGCAGAAGCGTATTTTCCCACCTCTATATCCCACAGCAGCTTCCTTAGGTCCCATGCCAACGGACCGTCCAGGTACTGTGACGCGAATCTTATTGCACCCTCCAGATTCGGGGATGCTCTCATGTATATTATCATGTACAGGATGGCGAGCACGCTGTCGGACGACATCCTCATCCTCATTGTCTTTGCTTCTGATTCTGGGTAGTTGTAAAGATAGAAGAAGGCGACAGTTGATAGTATTAGACCTACAAGTCCGATAACCATTCCTAATCCAAGTATAACTCCTACCATGACAATCATGATTAGGAGTACAGTCATCAGGACGGTCAAAGAGAAAACGCCCTTTGGCGTTGCGTTGATGTAAGCCGCCTTCAACGCAGTGTCTATCTTGTCTTCCGCTTTCTCGTCAGGTTTCACAGGAAATATTTTTTCAGCGACAGAACACGCCTTTTCGTAAAGCGTTACAGGCTTTTGCTTTATCTCTTGCATGAAGCTGATATATTCGGTGGCATACGGAACAAACTTCTTCTCTTCAGGCATTTGTATCTCAGTCGTCTTCAGGGCTTTTTTTAGCTGTTCCTTCTTTACTATATTGGCTTTTTCAAGAGCCTTGTCAACTTTATTTTTCTTTTTGAACATTTAGACACTTGCGTATTCTTTAAACCATTCAAGCCATTCCTCGTAGACTCTCTTGGAGTCTATGTGGCCCAGTTCCTTCCTGGATTTCTCGGAAAGTGTGTGGAACATCTGGTTGACCTTTACAGTTGTCTCTGCTTCCAGTAGATCCGGCTTGTCCATTTCTTCCGATATTCTGAGGATTGTTTCCAGAATCTTTGCCCTCAGGTTGATATTGTCCCAGACATAGTCCCATCTTCCTGCCCATCCAGGAACATTGGAAGCTAGCTGGTTCAGAATGACAGACTCTCCGTTCAGAAGCGTGTCAGTAGCCTTCAGCTTGTCAGTTGTCGAGTCGTACTCCATGAGGTTGACAAAGCCGCCCTCGTCGTCCGGATACTTCTTCCAGTGCTTTCTCACCTCTGTTATCTCGGTCACTCTTCTGAAGGTTCTCAGGCCGTCAGAAGTCTTCAGTTTATTACAAACAACAATGAAATCGACTGCCTTGAAACTGGTAGGAGGTACTCCCAGGTCGTTGATGATTCTGTCGTAAACTCCGTAGGCAGAGTCGCCGTGAACTGTTCCGGCGACAACATTGGCCATAGCCCCGATTCTCATGGCCTCAAACAAGGCTCTTGCCTCTGTCGAACGGATTTCGCCTATGAACAGACAAGAGTCGCCTAATCTCAAAGAAGTCCTTATCACTTCCTCTGCCGGCAGTTCCAACTCCACTCTTGTGATGACAGATCTTGATTTCAACCTTTCTATGTTATAGCCCAAAACCCTCAGTTGCTCAACAGGAAGTTCCAGCGTATCTTCTGATGTAACAATCCTGTAATATGGGAGAATCTGGAGCATCATGCTTCCCAATAAAGAGGTCTTTCCGGCACCTCTTGTGCCTGCCACAAGTATGGTCCTTCCGTAGGATGCGATAAACCATAGCAGGCCTCCGAACAACGAATCAAAGTATTTCTCTTTCATGAAAAGAGGGAAAGTCCATGGCTTGAATCTGTGCCTTCTTATTGCAAAGCCCAAGCCGTCAGGCGACAGTCTCGGATTAATGGCTGCGACTCTGGCCACTCCGCCAGGCACAACGAATTCTGAATCAAGAACAGGATTGGCCTCGTCTAAGGGCCTTCCAGACAATAGCTTGAAACGGGTTGCCCACCTGTCTCCGTCCTCTCTTGTCGGGACAAGGTTGGTTTCGCATTCCTCATAATCTTGGTGATAAATATAAACAGGGATGTTTCCCATTGGTGAGTTGATGAAAATGTCCTGTATCTTGTCGTCCTTTAGCAAGACTTCGAGAATACCCAGACCGGCCGTGTACCTTGTCAATATCTCGGCTAGCTTCTCCAACTGGCCTGGCTCGAAAGTCTTGCCAGCTTCCTCTGCCAAATCTCTTAATAGATCTAAACTTAATGTATGGAATATTTCCCTCATCCTCTGCTGTCCGGTCATCTCCAGTTCTTTAGGTCTTCTTTCCTCCAAAATTCTACGGGCAGCATCCAACAAGTTGTACTCGTCCTCGTTCAGCTTGAACTCTGGCGGGACAGCGTGGTAGATGTAACGCACCTTGCCAGGGACCTTGAAAATCTCGACGTCCGTATCTCCTACCTTATACCTTGCTACAGTTTCACCAGGTGGCGGCTGGGCCATGAATTTGGTATACATAAAGTTCGGCCTTATGGTGGGCTTGAAGAACCTTCTGTAAAGTGACCTGTCGCCGATATGGTAGCCTGACACGTAGGGCTTTGCCTTGTCTATGAGCTCTGTTGCGTCGAGCATGTCTTTCAAAGGCATCAAACAGTTGTCAAGATAGTACTTTATGCAGTTGACGTATTCATCAGAAACCATCTTTGTTTTCAGATGGCGTATCTCCCTGTTCAGGGAAACATAGGCTCCTATCGGGTCGCCTCTCATCTGCAAGGTGACAAGGTCCCTGATCCAGCCGTACCACTGGGCCAGATATTTGGAGCATTCACCCACAGCGATGTTTCTGACAGACAGCAGCTTCTTCTCCTTCACAGCCACTGTCACTACATTGGCAATCTCCTTCAGCATCCTTGTCTGGTCATAATCATACTCGTATTCACGGGTCTCGGCAAGAACAACGCTCACAACCCTCTTCTCCTCTATCAGCTTCTCTATGACGCGGGCCATGACAACGTCAGAATCCTCGACAGTAAAGCCGAATATCGAACCTAGGCAGTTCATCCTTAGAACTCCATCTTTCACATCTGTCTCAAAAACCACTATAACACCTAACTTTAATATGAAAATTCAATAATTATATATAAATGGCGATTTTAAAATAATAATGTGATATAATGGCAGAAAGAAATATCCAAGCTATTCTCAACGAGTTGGTAAGAAGGGCTAACGAGACGACCAGAAGGTTGAGAGACCTAGAGGAAAGGTCGTCCCTTATCGAAGGCCGTACCTCCACCTTGCAGGATGCCTTGCTAAAAATAAACGAGGAGAGGAGGGCCCTTAGCGAAGACCTGGACCAGAGATTGACTGAAATTGAAAACAATATATTGAGGTTCGACAATGAATTATTAAGGATGAACAAGAACATGGAAAAGATGGCCAAGAGGACAGAATTGAGGGAATTGGAGAACATGATAGAGTTATTTAATCCATTAAAGACAAACTTTGTAACAAAGGAAGACGTCCGAAGGATTATTAGGGATTTGAGATAATGTTTTTACTGCCGAAGAAAAAGCATCCTGAAGTAAAGAAGGTTTACGTTCCTGTCGACCTTGTTCTGAGTTATGCCTCACAAGGTCTTTCTGAGAATGAGATAAGGAACCACTTACAAAATCAGGGCTTTTCAGGCGATGTTATTGAAAAAGCCTTGAGGATTGCTGTAAAGGAGAAGGTTAGCTCTGAGATGCCTCATATGCAGGCGCCGCCTGCAATACAGATGCCAGAGCCCATGTCAATGGATATCCAGCGGCATCCCATGCCTTTGGGCTATCCCCCTGAGAGACTAGTGTCGCCGGACGAGCCAAGACAGATTCCTGCCCAGCAGGCTGCCCAGCCCTTTACCTTTGAGCAGACAGATGTCAGACAGGCAGAGAGCCCTATGGGCGAGATTACCATCGAGGAGATTATCGAGGGCATTGTCGAGGAGAAATGGCAAGAGTTCGAGGAGAGGCTGCTTGATTATGAGAGAAGGGACATGATGCTTCAATCCCAGCTAGATGACCTAAGGAAGAGGATAAAGGAGCTAGAGACTTCCATCAAGCAGAGGGATACGGGCCTTACCTCCAAGTTAGATGATTTCGGCGGCTCTGTCGAGCACATCGAAGGAAGAATCGGTTCCATAGAGAAGGTTTTCAAGGATTTCCTACCAGAATTGTCACAGAACATCAAGAACATGACCGAACTGATTGACAAGGTAAAGAGCGAGAAACAGCCTTCTTATAGAGACTGATTCTTTTAGAAATATAGCTTATGCTGATAAGATAAAAGAAAAAGAAAAAAAAGGTCACTGAAATCACTAGCCTTGGTTTGCTACTTCTAATCTTTTCCTGTAAGCATCCACAAGACTGCTGCACCGATTATGACCAATATCCATGGCACAGCACCTATCGAAGGAATAGATGTTATTCCTATCAACTGTGCTCCGCCGTATGTCCAGAATATCAAACCAGCTGCTAACAGCAACACAACAGATACTGCTGTTGAGTGTTGTGCTAACATGTCATTTTGCTCGTCTAAAACCATTTTCCCATCTTTATTTGCTTTATATTTGAGTTGCATAGGTCTGAATGCACCGAACAGAGCAATTATTACTATTGCGCCTGTCATCAATGCAAGGAAACCTGTTGACATGCCTGCTATTGCTGTTATCAAAGCCGCTGGAGCTGCCATTAAGACGAAAAAGCTGATTGCTAATGATGCTAGCAATGCTGGCTTTTTGCCCATGAAATTCAGTTTTGTCGTAGCTGTGTAGACTATTGCGAATGACAACACCCACAATAATATTTCTGGCAAACCGAATCCACCCATTAATGCGCAGCTTGTTCCTGGCGGACATACCATGTTTATCAAGTTAGTCATTTTTTTTCACCTAATTTTTTTATTTAATTTATTTACTTTCTTTAACCAATATCCAAATACTTGCCACCATGATTATGAGGAAAAAAACTATTGCTAACAGGGGATCAGATAGTGAAAATCCTATTGAAGGAAGGTTCAGTATCCCTAGTCCTCCTGCTCCTATGAATATCAATATGAAAAGCACTATTATTGCTCCTGCAAAAAACTTTGGATACTTGCCGAATATATGGACGTCTCCTACCTTTGCCCCGGTTATCTCCAGGAATATCATGGCTATCATCAAGCCAAATGCGACCACTATTGAAGAGGTTGTCAGGGTGCTCACAAAGTTGGCTGCCTGAGTTCCTGCTGCTGCAATCAAAACCATGAACGAAGAGACAATTGCTATGACTCCTCTTGTCGATATAGACTTTGGCAAATTCAGGTGCGAAAGCACGCCGTAGACTATTGCCAGCGTCAATAACCATAACAAAACCAGCTGGAAGCCTGCTGCCCTAAGGCCTTTTATCATATCCTCCATAGGATTGGCAAAAACGGGCGTTGCTGCCAGCAACATTCCGATCAAAACTGATGCGATTTTATTATGCTTCATATTTACTACCTTATAGTAATATATTACTTGGAACTTGAATATAAAGCTATCGTTTTTCTTGACCGCTTCCAGAGCCCATTTTGTAGGCTGCCCAGAATATCGATATGATAAGCACTACAGATATCAGAAGAATAAGATTCTGTCCCTCTCCAATAATAGGGACTGATGGGAAAGAATCTACGTACAAGTAGCTTAAAGATAATAGAACAAAAAGTATGGCACCGTTTATTATTACAGAATCCTGGCTGCTTTTGCCACCCATCCCAAAAACCTTTAGAATAAACAACATAAAGAACATGGCTATGAAGAACATGGCGACTAGCCCGAAGTTAGCCCACATGAAAGCCATGAAACCGGGATAAGCCAGAGCAAAAAAAGAAAGAGCAAAAGATACTATGAAGTTTACTGCCTTGTTTCTAAAGATTCTTGTTACTTCCAAAATACCAAATATGACTGCCAAAGAAAAAAGGAAAGGTACTAGAAATTCTGTTGACTGGAGCATTAAAGTGTCGAATACCATCTTATCAACTTAATTTTTTGATCTCTCTTTTCAGAGCCTCTTCCTGTCTCTTATAGTTCTCATATTCGTAAGCAGCTGCCGGGTTGGATGAACGCTGCCCGTCTAAATCTTTCATTCTCTTTTTAATGAATTTCAATTCGTCTTCCAATGCTTCTATCTGATTCCCCTTGCTCGCCTTCTTTCTCAGTTCTTTCCCAGCCTCTCCGACAAGTTTCATTCCTGCCGAAGTTGCCGAAGGATGCCATATTATGCTCACGAAAAACAGGAACAGGGCCAGACCTAGGGCAATGTACAACCATCCCAAAAAGAGTGTTACTAGCCTTCCGTACCAGCCGGCATATACCAAATATATGTAAGACGCCAGACCCAATAGATAGCTAAAGGTCTTGTTATCTCCTACGACCTTTTTTACCATACCGAAAGAGAAAGCGTAAATAAACAGGAACAGTAAAACATGAGGTATAAAGAATAAATAAAGGATTTGATCTGACAAAGTCGTGTAGTTGTACATTATAGACGGGTCTATTTTCAGTATCTCGTTGAACAGCAGGTTTATCAGATCAACTGAAGCCATATGAAGAATATACAAAACTGCATATTTATAAATTAACTACTGTTTTTGCTTCTTCAGTTTGTTCTTGTATCTTGTTACTTGGCCTTTCAGGTAGGAAATCTGTTTATCTCTACTATTAATTACATTTCTGATATGATAGTCGCTTTCTGACGGTTTCATTAATTGCTCTGTTATTCTTTGAGATGCTACCTCTGTTTCTTTCATAGGAATCGAAATTCCTCCGCCGTTTTCAAGTCCATTAAGAACCATGTATGTTGGTCCGTTTGTTTTTTTGTTGCTCATTTTTTTAACCTCCTGTTTATTTTTCATCTTTATGATATATTCTATATTTCCTGTTTCTACAGGAATACCAATACCACCATTTCTACCATTAATTCCGTAAAAATTAGAGTTATCTGGTAGGTTGCCTCCAAAGTTTCCTCCAGCAGCAATTAACTGACCTTTGTCGTTGTATACGAATTCGGAAATTGGTGAACCTGTTTTGTATTCCCACCCACCCGTATTGTTTCCGTTCTCGTCTTTTATAGGAACCATCTTTTTCATTCTATCCAAAGGAATTCTTATTTTTTCATAATATTCCAGCATAGAACCATCATCAAAAACATCACTTGTGGGATATTTTATTTTTATATCATGAACTATACCTTTTACTTCTGCATCAGCTTCTATTCCTCCGTCACTCCATCCACTTAAGAAGGAGTTGACATAACCTAGGCCATAGTTCCAAGCTACACCACGAAAGTCCATCTTTCCATATATATCCATTAGAGTTGGTAGTTGGCCATCAGGTCCTACAATAGCATCTACTATACCTCCTTTCTCGTCGATTTTGTATAGAAACTTGAAAGCTTCGTGGAGTTCATCCCATGGACCTTTTTTTGGCTCCGGCCTTAATCTACCCTTTTGTCTCAATTCGTTTTCCATCTGGTCATCATTTCTTGCAATATATGTAGGGAATTTTTCTGTTTTGTCTATTTTTTTATCCAACACTCCCAAACCTTTCAATATTGCATATTCTCCTGGAGTAACTTGACCTTCAGCCATATTATCACTATTATTTACTACCTAACAGTAATATCTTTCACAAAGAATATAAAGCTATCGTTCTATAGAAAAAACGTCCAATTCTTCACAAATCTCAAGGATAGCCCATGCCCAGACAATGGCCTCATAACTCTTCAATTCCTTGCCTTTCTCAAGAAAGTGCTTGGAATCCTCTATGTAGGCCTTCATGTTGGTGAGCATCTCCTGACCTTTTTCATCTTTAATCACTACCTTTTCGACCAAAGGCTCTATCTTTTCTGTCATGACCTTGATCTCTTCAAGCATCTCTTTCATCTCAACAGCTCCAAAAAGTCCTTTTCGCTAAAGTGCAGCTTGCCGGGTATGATTATGACAGCAGGCAGCGCTATCTCCTTTTTGACAAGATTTCTGACGCTGTCATAGTACAGCTGGGATTCACCCCCAGCCCTTGAGAAGACTACCAGAGAATCAGTTTCTTTCACTTGCCTGGCTTTCTTCAGCATTCTCAAAGCATCCGGCACAGTTATGTTGATGTTGATCTCCCTGTCAATGTCCAAAAGAAGCAGCGTGTGAAGACCAAGCTTTTTGTTGCCTTTTATTGTCTTTTTGACGTTCTCCAGCTTTCCTGACATGGGTATGGTCGCTGTCTTGCCAAACTTGTATATCTGCAGGCCAGTTTCGCCTACAGCAGAAACAATAGAAGCGTTGTGAATAATCTGAAAAGGTATCTTCCTTCTTCTGGCATCATAGATAAGGTTAATATGGGTAGTTGCTGACAAAGGGTCGCCTGGTACAAAGACGGCAACGTCCTTTTCCTTGGCCTCCTCTATTATGAAATCCGATTTCTCCTCCATGTTCTCCCTTTTCAGCAGAGTAACCTTCTTCCCTAAAATCTCTTCCAAGCCTGCTAAAGAACCTTGCCATACAGAGGTGTACAGCTCTGCATAGCAGTCGCAGTTTTTGGCTATTTCAACCGCTTTCAACGACAAGTCCTTCTCGTCATTAAGGCCAAGACCTATCAGATACAGCATATTTTTAATGTGGTCCAGAGAAATATATAAAACATGCGAATAGCTTATGAGATTATCGGCAGCCGAGAGAAATCAGTGGCAATAATAGGTTCAGACGTCAAGAACCCGAAGAAAGCTGCCAAGGAGATAATGGAAAGGCACAAGGCTGTTCTTTCGGTTCTTCAGAAAACAGACAAAAGGCAGGGAGAATTCAGGCTTCATCCGTCAAAACTGGTGACAGGCAAGAAGGAAACAGAAGTCATCCACAAGGAGAACAACTACCTGATAAAGGTCGATCCCAGAAAGAGCTACTTTTCGCCCAGGGAAGGCACGGAAAGGCAGAGGATTGTTGAGCTTGTCAAGAACGGCGAGAAGATTCTGGTAATGTTCTCGGGCGTGGCGCCCTTCGCCATTGCTATTGGCAAGAAGTATCCTCATAACAAGATAGTCTGCGTTGAGATGAACCTCAAGGCAGTAGAATATGCTGTGAAGAACGTCCGTTTAAACAAGCTTACCAACGTAAAGAACCTGTGCTGGGACGTGAGAAAGTCTAGGAATCTCGGCATTTTCGATAGGATCATAATGCCCCTGCCTGAAACAGCCGTTGAGTTCCTGGATGTGGCTATTCTCCATTCCAAGAAGGGGACCATAATACACCTTTATGGCTTTTCCAGAGGCTTTGCTGAACTGGAGAAGAAGGTAAAGGAGAAAGCTGAGACGTACAACTTCAGATACAAGATAGTAGGTAGACAGAATGTGCTACCCTTTTCGCCAAGGGTCTCGAAGAATCGACTTGATATCAAGATTTTGTGATTCTTAGGTCAAATACATAGTGACATGTGCCAGGAGAATATGATTTTACATTAACAGTTCTCAACACTTTCAGCTTTACCTTGTTCTTTTCAGCTATTTTTTCTAGTTTATCTATAATTTTGTCAGGATTCTTTGCATTCCTGTGGAAATGTATCGTGCATCTCTTCTTCGCAATCCTGAAAGCATGCGGCAGGAACTTTTCCGTATCAAAAAGGTAGCCCATGACAATCCTGTCGGCCGTGTTCTCCAATAGTTTGGATAGCTTCCTACAGTCTCCCTCCAGAATCTCTATTTTGCTCTCAACCTTGTTCAGAAAGGCATTCTTTCTCAAAAATTCCACAGCCTTTGGGTTGATATCTATGGCGTATAATCTCTTGGGTCGGGAGTATTTTGCTAGGAATATGGAGAAATAGCCTATGCCTGCGAACATGTCAACTATCGTTTCTCCAGTTTTAGCAATTTCTATCATCCTTTTTCTTTCGTTCTTGTTGCCCTTGGACCACATTGATGCGGAAACATCGATCAGGAACTGGCAGCCATGTTCTTTGTGAAGCGTAAGAGTTGAGCAGCAACCTGCTATCACTTCTAGGTCAGGCTTCCTTGTCACTGGTCCAAGCTTCTTGAAAAGGCAAATCGTTCTGACATTGGGAAATATCTTTATTATGGCTTTGCCTATCAGCTTTCTCTGCTTCACAAGCATTCTGTCCAGCTTGACAATCATTATGTCCCCTATTATCTGGTAGCCTCCTGGCAGGAGCTTGAGTTTGTTTTCAGATAGCTTGCCCTTCAAAGCTTCCCTAAGAATCTTGCTAAAACTCATAATAATCATTGTTTTTTGAATAAAAAAAGAAAGGAGGGGGTGTTTCTAAAAAAGATAAGATGTCACTAGAACTTTGTCGATGCTGAAGTCCATAATGCCTTCAAGGCAATTAAGACTGCTGCTGGTACTACTAAGACACCTATGTAGTTCACTATCGCCATCATGTAGCTTCCAATGTACATTACGTTTGCGAAAGCTGTTCCTGCGCCTCCTGCTGCCATCAATGCGACTACAGCTAAAAGGAACATGTTGACGTCTGTCTTGTCAATGCTTCCAACGCCCAATGCACCGAGTAAACCGATGACGAAACCCATCACTGCTAAAACACCCGTTACCATAGCCGGTTCGATACTAGGAACCAAACCCGCCACAACTGAAATCAAAATACCTAGTACAAAAAGCCAACCACTTGCTTTGACCCATCCTGTTTGTTTTTTGGCCATTGTTTCACCTATAAATTCTATTAAAAACCTGCCTATTAAAAGTATCTTCGTCAGATGTAGAACTGGGAAGTTTTAAATACCCTCTGAGAAGGCCTCTGTCTCGAATTTGAAGAGCCTTGCTTCAGGGTCTTGCCAAGCCCTTCCAGGTAGACCAGCCTTGTGGCACAGGTTTTCTAGGTATTCTTCCAATTTCCAGCCCTGTTCCACTGGAACCTGGGGCAGGAACAGGCCGCTGAACATACCACTCCTTATTATCAGGCCGTGCTTGCCTATTTCTATCTCTTTTGAATAGTTTTCTGGTTTTGTTTTAATCAGTTCTGGTTCTGTCAGCACAGAGACATCTATTTTGATGTCTTCTAGCTCATCTTCCTCCAATGGATTGAATCTTGGATCCTGGCAAGCTGAGCAGGCAGCGTCGATAAGGCCTTCTATCAGAGGTTTTTGTGGATAGGGAAGCCCTATGCAGCCCCTGAGCATGCCTTTCTTGTGCAGAGTGACAAAGACACCCCTCTTTTTTTTCATTTCTTCTGGATATTTCTTAGGAATAGCAACCTTTTTGCCGGTTTTCACAAAGTTCTCTACAACTTTTCTGGTAAGCTTAAGGACAAAGTCTTTCATGTTTATCATTTTTTATGTTTTCTTATAAAAATTTCAGGCAAGACCAAGAGTCCTACAGAGGAGAACAATAATATAGGCACCCAGTCCATGGCTGTCAGTTCGACAAACCCTAGGATGCTCCTGAGCGGCGTGTATATCATTGTCAGCTGCAGCACAATAGATACAGCTATCGCAAGCAACAGCTTCTTGTTTTCCAGCGGGTTCTTCCTGAACACTGACTTTGTCTCAGACCTGCAGTTGAAGATGAAGAGGAACTCGAACAGTATCGACTGGGTGACGAGCATGGTTCTTGCCTTGTTTATGTTTCCTGTTGTTGCCAGAACGTCGTTGAAAAGAATGAACGATGTAGTAAAATCCAATATTGCAGCGACAATTATGAACAATATGATTCCGTTAAGAATGCCTTTTTTCGGGTCTCTGGGAGGCCTTTTCATTATGTCCTTCTCCTTCGGGTCAACGCCAAGCGCTAGGGCAGGCATGCCGTCTGTTATCAGGTTTATCCAGAGAATCTGGACAGCCGTAAAAGGTATCACTATCAAGCCTGTCGAAGGGTCCTTTATGCTTAGCAGAACTGCAGCAGTTACGATGAACAGCTCGTCAAAGTTGGCGGATAGAAGGAACTTTACGAACTTCTTTATGTTGTCATAGATTCCCCTTCCCTCCTCGACAGCAGCCACTATCGTTGAGAAGTTGTCGTCAAGCAGCACCATGTCAGCAGCCTCTTTTGCCACGTCTGTTCCCTTTATGCCCATGGCAATGCCCACGTCAGCCTTCTTCAGCGCCGGCGCGTCGTTCACCCCGTCGCCAGTCATTGCAACAACATGGCCCATCGACCTCAGGGTGTCAACTATCCTCATTTTGTGCTGGGGCGATATTCTGGCGAATATTGTAGTATTATTGATCACTTCCCTAAATTTCTCATCAGTCAGTTTGTCCAGATCCTCGCCCCTTATCGCGTTTCCGTTGAGCCCGATTTCAGAGCCTATTGCCTTTGCTGTCAGCTCATGGTCGCCTGTTATCATTATCGTCCTTATGCCAGCCTGCTTACACAGCCTTATGGCTTCTTTGGTCTCCTTTCTCGGAGGGTCTATCATAGCGGCCAGGCCGACAAAGGTCATGTTCTTTTCAACAGACTTTAGCGAATACTTTTTGTCCAACGGTTTGTAGGCAAAGGCCAGCACTCTAAGGCCTTGGGAGGAAAGCTTCCGGACAGTTTTCAGTATGGTTTCCCTGTCATTGCTGCCCAATTTTCTGCTGACGTACATCTTGTCACAGTCGTTTAGAATAGTCTCAGGCGCGCCTTTGGTATAGGCAACAACATCGTTGCCTATTTTGTGTATGGTGGTCATCTTCTTTCTTTCAGAAGAGAACGGTATCTCATCAATGGTAGATGAATCCTGAATTATGCCTCCTTTTATCGCGAGAACTTTCAGCGCGCCTTCTGTGGGGTCGCCTATCACATACCATTTGGGCTTTTCCTTTAGCACAGAATCGTTGCAAAAATATGATATCCTAAGTAGCAGGCCAAGGGCTCCTTCCTTGCGCGGGTCCACTTTCCCTTTGCCGAGGAGAAACTCTCCTTTTGGTTCAAAGCCAACGCCTGTAACGTCTATCGTCTTTCCAGAGACCCAAACCTTTCTGACAGTCATCTCGTTCGTAGTCATTGTCCCCGTCTTGTCAGCGCATATGACTGTTGTTGATCCTAATCCTTCCACTGCTGCCAACCTCTTTACAATGGAATTCCTTTTCAACATTCTCTGCGTTCCTATTGCCAGAGTCAGAGTTATCACTGCAGGCAAACCCTCGGGCACGGCAGATATGGCCAGACTCATAGCTGTCATGAACATGTTAAAAATGTCTTCTGACCTGATGATACCTAGAATGAAAATTATAAGCGTTATCGCAAAAACGACCAGACCTATGGTTTTTCCAAATTTCTGCAGTTTTTTCTGCAGAGGAGTCTCCTCTTCCCTCTCTTGGACCATATGGGCTATGTTGCCCATCTCTGTGGACATGCCTGTAGAAACAACAATGCCTTTTCCCTTGCCATATGAAACAAGTGTTCCCATGAACGCCATGTTGTTCCTTTCGGATGGTTCTGCGCTTTTGAGGGTTTTGGTAGTTTTGCTTACAGGAACAGATTCGCCGGTTAGCGCTGATTCGTCTATCTTCAGGTCAAGCGTCTCGAAAAGTCGCAAGTCTGCTGGTATCCTGTTGCCTGCTTCCAGAAGAACAATGTCCCCAGGGACAAGCTCTTCTGTCTTTATTTGGACATTCTCTCCGTTCCTGATAACATGGACCTTCCTTACCACCATCCTTTTCAGGGCTTCCAGCGTTTTTTCTGCCTTGAATTCCTGGTAAAAGCCGAGGATGGAGTTCAAAACTATTATGGAGCCTATCACCGCCGCATCCACAAAGTGGCTTTCGTCAGAGTAAAAGCCGAGGAAGACTGATATGGCCACAGCCAGAAGCAGCAGGATGACCAGGAAGCTCTTGAACTGGTTAACGAGAATGGCAAGGACATTCTTTCCCTTTTTGCCTTCCAGCTGGTTCGGGCCGTACTGGTTTATTCTCAGCTTTGCCTCGGAGCTGTCAAGGCCGTTCTTGTTAGTCTTCAGGTCCATGAAAACGTCGTTAGAATTCATGGCATGCCATTTCTTCATACTATTTTGTTGATTTTCTGGACTTAAAGTTTAACCATGCGAATAAACTTTATAATTGGGTTTTCATAAGTTATTCTCATGCTGTTTATTGATTTCCTTATTTTTATTGCAGGCTGCACTGGCTTGATTATGAGCAGCCACTTTGTTGTGAAGAGCATAATAAAGGTTGAGCAGTACTATCATCTGAGGGAGTTCCTGGTAGGCTTTCTCCTGATAGGAATACTCACGTCATTGCCAGAGATTTCTGTGGGCATTCTGTCCGCGTTGGGCGGCATTTCGTCGCTCTCTTTCGGCAATGTTCTCGGCGCTGCTGTTGTAGACATTGCCCTAGTGATGGGGCTTGTCGCGTTTGTCGGTAAAAAAATAAAGTTCGAATCCCAGCTGGAGAAAAGCACTTTGTTCATCATCGCCTTTCTTGTTGTCCTGCCCCTGATCCTGTTTTTGGACCAAGAGCTGTCAAGGACAGACGGCATCATCTTGGTTGCGGCTTTTGCCCTCTATGTGGTAAGGCTGTTCACGGTGAGAAAGAAGTTCAAGACTGCCAAGAAAAAGAGCTTTGTCAAGATAAGGCTTTACCGCAACTTGGCAATATTCGTATTAAGCCTGATATTACTGGTGGTCTCTGCCAGGGTGGTTGTTCATGTGGCAACGGAAATAGCGACAATATTGGCGTTTCCCCTTGTTCTCATAGGCCTGCTGATAGTTTCTCCGGGAACTTCCCTTCCTGAGCTCTCTTTTGAGCTGGGCTGCGTGATGCGTGGTCACAGCAGCGTTGCCCTTGGTGATCTTCTTGGAAGCTTGGCGTTCAATTCCACTCTTGTGCTCGGCTTGGTCTCTATCATAAGCCCGATTCAAGCACCTTTCACCTCCTTTGCCATCAGCTCTGTCTTCATAGTGGTCTCCCTTGTGACATTCTTGGTGTTTGCAGAGACAGGGAAGGTCATGACAAGAAGGGAGGGCTCTGTGCTCATATTGCTCTATGTTCTGTTCGTGGTAGCCAGCATTTTGATGAGACATGTTGCTTAGCTGTCGCCTGGAAGCAAAGCTATTTTATGGGGCATTGTCTATTAATAACAAATGAAAAAGAAAAAATACAACAGCAATCTGCCCCATTCGCAGACTGTTGAGAGAACAATGGAGAGACTGTCTTCCAACATAAACGGGCTTTCGGGGAAAGAGGCAAAGAGCCGCCTAGGAAAATTCGGCGCCAATGAAATACCTGAAAAAAAGGCAAGGAATCCTGTTCTGACTTTTCTCAAGCAGTTCAATAGTATTCTGATTTACATTCTCATCATTGCTGCTGGCATCTCTTTTCTTTCAGACAGCATAATCGACGTCTACATAATCACTGGCGTTATCCTGATTAACGCTGTGGTGGGATTTGTGCAAGAGTACAGGGCTGACCAATCAATCCAGGCATTGAAAAAGATGATTGTGCCTCACGCAAAGGTCTACAGAGGGGGAGAATTGCTGCAAATAGCCGCAAGGGAGCTGGTGCCCGGCGACATTATCCTGTTGGAGGAGGGCGACAAGGTCCCTGCGGACGCAAGGCTTGTGGAAGAAAAAATTTTCAGTACAGTGGAGGCTTCCCTGACAGGAGAGTCGCTGCCAGTTGAAAAGGACATCAAAGCTCTACCCGAAAGGACTGCCTTGGCCGACCGCAAGAACATGGTCTGGATGGGCACTTTCGTGGCAAGGGGGCAAGCCAAGGCGGTTGTCACTGCAACAGGCATCAGCACGGCGTTCGGCAAGATAGCCCAGGACATTGAAAAGATAAAACGGGTAAAGGGGCATTTCAAGGAAAAGACCGACAAGCTGGCAAAGCAGATGGGCATCATAGCAGCTGCCGGTGCATCGATAACATTCTTTGTCGGCTTCTTTGTCAGGGGCTTTGAGTTCATGGAGATATTTCTATTTACTTTGGCTTCGCTTGTTTCAGGCATTCCTGAAGGATTGCCTGCAGTGCTGATAATCGTGCTTTCCATTGGTGCGCACAGGATGGCGAAGAGGAACGCCATCATCAGGACCCTGCCGTCGACAGAGACGCTGGGCGTGGTGACAGTCATCATGACAGACAAGACAGGGACGCTCACCGAGAACACGATGAATGTGGAGAAGGTTATTCTGCCAGGTGATGCCGAGATTACAGTATCTGGAAAGGGCTGGGTGCCGTCTGGAAGCTTCTATCAGGAAGAGAAAATCATCCATCCCTCAAGCAATCCCTCCCTGACAAAGCTGCTCGAGATTGCTGCTGTATCCAGCGATGCCGAGCTTTTGAAAGAGGGCGACAGGTATGAGGTTGTCGGCGACCCTACAGAGGCTGCCCTTACTGTCTTGGCAGAAAAGGCAGGTTTGACAAAGGAAAAGATATTGGAGAATGTCAAGGAGATAGACGAGCTGCCCTTTAACCAGGACATGAGGTGTGAGGCGTCCCTCCTGATTTTCCCGGAGAAATCCAAAAGAAAGGAGATATATGTTGTCGGCGCGCCTGAAGCCATTCTTAACAATTCTACCTGCATCCTTGAAAACAGCAAGTGCAAGAAGATAACACAAAAGCATCGTAAAGACATCTCGTCCCAGATGGAGCGTCTGACAAACCAGTCAATGAGGGTCCTTGCCTTGGCTTACAGGGAGGTGCCGTCCCATATGAACGGCTTGTCAGAGACCTTAGTTAATAAGCTTGTTTTCGTTGGTATGGTTGGAATGAAAGACCCCACAAGACCAGAAGTAAGAGAAGCTATTGTCAAAGCCAGGAAGGCCGGCATCCGTGTTGTAATGACAACAGGAGATCACAAGGGAACTGCTGTTGCGATTGCCAAAGAGGTCGGTCTTATTGACAAAGAAACAAAGAGCAGACATCCGGAAGCCCTCACAGGCCAGGAACTGTCAGACATGTCAGAAAAGGAATTTGACGACGCTGTGAAAAACGTTTCTGTTTTTGCCCGCCTGACGCCAGACATGAAGTTGAGGATTGCCGAGACTCTGCAGAAGCAAGGTCATGTTGTTGCAATGACTGGCGACGGGGTGAACGACGCTCCGGCGCTGAAGAAGGCTGACGTGGGCATTGCTATGGGGATAGTTGGCACAGACGTGTCCAGGGAGTCTAGCGAGATCGTGCTTGTTGATGATAATTTTGCTTCTATTGTTAATGCAATAGAAGAAGGAAGGATTGTTTTTAAAAATACTCGCCAAACAAGCGCTTTTCTTGTCACTACCAATTTTGCAGAATCTATAACTATTATAAGCACATTGCTTCTTGGTCTGCCTTTGCCTTTGTTGCCTGCTCAGATACTGTGGCTTAACTTGGTTACAGATGGCACTAATGCTTCTGCTTTAGCTTTTGAACCAGGACACGGAGATGTTTTAGAAGAAGCGCCACGAAAAGCAAAAGAAGGTATTTTATCAAAGGAGATAATACCGTTTCTGCTTTTGATGACAAGCATTATGGTCGTTTTCACCTTGTCTATTTTTAACATATATCTGCCGCAAGGACTGGAAAAGGCGCGAACAGGAGCCTTTGCTGTCATGGTATTCACCCAGCTTTTCAATGTGCTTAACATGCGGTCTCTCAAGAAATCCGTCTTCAAGATAGGGTTCTTTAGCAACAGGTATGTTGTCTTATCACTTTTAGTCTCGGTCGCTCTTTTGATTATGGTGATATACACGCCGTTTTTCCAGAGCATATTCCAGTTCGTCTCCCTGAGCTATAAGGAGCTATTGACAATAGTGCTTTTCTCGTCCATGGTTTTCTGGTCCGGGGAGATGTACAAGTTTATAAAAAATAGGATCTGAGCAAAACAGTGTGTTGTTTTGGCAAGATAGTTAATAATAAGAGGCGGCCCTAGCAAAATAAGTTTATGCTGCAGGTTTTTTTCGCTGCTCTTATATCCATACTAGGGCTCTCGTTCGCCGTGCATTCGTTCTTCTATGAGAAGAAGAACTTTATTCTGATAATTTCGCTGATGATATTCTCAATAACTTCGCTCTTCTACTGGTACATTTCCGCGTTCGTGCTTTTGTTGTTCCTTTTCTACAAGCACTATGACTTTGGCGAGTTCGCCACGCTCAACATGTTTTCAGCCGTGCTTATGTCGTGGTTTTTCCTGAACCTTTTCCAGACCGGGATAGCCTTCCCCTTTTACATGATAGCCCTGTCGTGTCTAGTATTCATGTCCCTGCTTTCCATATTCGGCATATTCGAGAACAAGCTGAAAAAATATCTCATAATTTCCAACACCATACAGGTGCTGTTCGTTGTCCTTGATCTGTCTGTGACAATGCTGCTTGGCAAGGCAGGCATACTGAGCGTTATACAGATATTCAACTACACTTTCACAGGTCTTTTGTTTTTCCTGACCCTCTGGATATTCGGTAGGAAGAAGACCTTTATCCACGAGCTGGAGGGCTCGTACTTCCAGAGCAGGTCGAACGACATCTTTGCAACGATAGCCTGCCTGTCCCTTGCAGGCCTTCCAGCTTTCAATATGTTTGTTTCAGAATGGTTCCTGTTCGTGGGCAGCTTTGTTCTGACGCCCATAATAACTGTCATGGGCATCTTCATCGCCCTTCTGCTTTTCATAATGTACTACAAGATTGTCTACGTCCTACTGGTGGGCGAGGGCAGGCAGAAGAGGATACCGGAGCCGATAACCGTTGTGAACGGCCTTTTGGCGATCACATGTATTATTTTAGGGATACTGCCCCACCTGCAGGTGGAGCTGCTTAACCTGGTGATGGCATGAAGAAGAAAAACAAGATCGACATCTACATGGGAGGGGAAAGGGACCCTGCGAAGATAATAGTGCCAAAGGACCTTGGCAAGTTCTTTGACAAGAAGAGAATATTTCTAGTCTTCATTGTATTATTGATAATGCTGCTTATAGCAGGTGTTGCCATATGAAGAGGATAATAAAGTCTCCATGGGTGAGCAACTTTGACGCAGGAGGTTGCAACGGTTGCACACTGGAGATATTCGCTCTCATAACTCCCAGGTACGACATCGAGAGGTTCGGCTGCCAGCTCAAGGAGAGCGCAAGGCATGCTGATATTTTGCTGGTAAGCGGCATAGTGAACAACCAGAGCAAGGAAAGACTGAAAACAATATATGATCAGATGGCTGGGGACAAGAAGGTCATCGCCATAGGCTCTTGCGCCATAACCGGAGGCCCTTTCAAGGAGTGCTACAATTTCGCAGGGCCGGTTGACAAGGTGATACCTGTTGACATGTACATACCAGGCTGCCCCCCGAGGCCTGAAGCGATAATAGACGGGATAATAAAACTGCTGGGTGTGAAGGATGATAAAGGTAAGAGAAAAACTAAAAAAAGGCCTTAGGCTGGTTGCGATAGTATGCAGGCAGGAAGGCGACTTCCTCTTGAACTATTATTTTGACAGCAAAGGTAAGGTCGAAACTCTAACGTTCAAGGTTCCAAAGGATGACACAAAGGTCGAGAGCATAACCGAGGAATATCCCAGCGCTGATTACTATGAGAGAGAGATACATGATTTTTTCGGGGTGGAATTTGTGGGCAATCTCAACCTTCATCTAAAACTGTTCCTGCCAGACAACTGGAAGGGAAAGCCGCCAATGCTTAAGGATGATAAGAATGCATGAGATAACACATGACTATACATTGCCCATAGGTCCGCAGCACCCTACATTGAAAGAGCCAATGTGCCTGAGGATTAGCCTAGACGGCAACATAATCAAGGACGTAAACATAAGGATGGGTTACACACACAAAGGCATAGAGAAGGTTATGGAAGGCAAGAACCCTGATTCTGCACTCTACACTTCTCAGAGAATCTGCGGCATATGCTCTGCTGCCCATGAAAATGCTTATTGCAGAACGGTCGAAGGGATACTCAAGTATGAGCCAGAGGAAAAGGTGAAACTGATAAGGGCGTTGATGATGGAGCTGGAAAGGCTGCATAGCCACATTCTCTGGTTGGGCGTCATTGCCCACGAGATAGGCTACGAGACCATGTTCATGTATTTCTGGAGGGAGAGGGAGAAGATAATTGACATCTTCGAGAAGCTGACGGGCGGAAGGGTCCACCACAACTTTAACAAGATAAAGACTGTCCGCTACGACTTGGAGGACGGCAGCAAGAAGTTCATTCTTGAAAGAATAGAAAGCGTTGACAGGAGGATTCAGGACTACCTGAAGGAAATAAAGACTGACAAGGTCATAAAGGCTAGGCTAAAGGATGTCGGAATAATAACCAAAAAGGATGCCAAGAGGTACTGTCTTATCGGTCCGAACGCAAGGGCTAGCGGCGTTTCGTGCGACATAAGAAAGTTTGACCCGCCTTACGGCATATACAAAAAGTTCGAGTTCAAAGAGGTGCTTGCAAGCAATGGCGACTCCTTTGACAGGACCTATGTCAGGATAGCCGAAGTTCTGGAGTCCAACAAGATAATAAGACAGATACTTGACATGCTGCCGAGCAAGCAGATACCAAAGTTCTTGATCACTAACGTGCCTGACGGTGAGGGCACTGGAAGAGTCGAGGCTCCGAGGGGAGAACTGTTCTACTACATGAAGTTCAATGACGGCAAGATAGAAAGGGTCAAGATGAGAACGCCCACTTTCGCATATCTGAAGATTGCAGAGAAGATACTTTTGGAAAGGGAGATAGGGGACATACCTGTCATAATAGGCTCGCTCGATCCTTGCTTCAGTTGCCTTGAAAGGGTCCTTGTGGCAAAGGACGGCAAGGTTGAATCGAATTGTGAGTCAGAGTTCAGGAGGAAGTATGCATGTACGAGATAGTTTTCTTTTTACTTGTTCCGTTTATCGCGTTGTTGTACGAGGGTTTATTGAGAAAGTTGAACGCAAGGTTCCAGAACAGGATCGGTCCGCCGGTTCTCCAGCCCTTCTATGACTTGCTGAAGCTGCTTGACAAGAAGCCGCTGGAAACGCAGAACGACCCGTTCTACAAGCATGCGCCTCTGCTCTATTTCCTGTCAGTCTACGCCCTGTTCCTCTTCATACCTTTTTCAATAATAAGCTTCTCTTATGATTTCGTCCTTTTACTCTACTTGACGATACTGGCCAGTTCGTTCTATGTTTTGGCAGGACTTTCATCAGACAATCCCTTTTCAATAATCGGTTCTATGAGAGAGATGATATTGATGATTGTATACGAGATAACCCTTGTCATAGCCATATTCAACTTCATGCTGCATGCGAATGTGATTTCTTTCATAGCCTTGCAGCCTAATTTGATGTTGTTGGCTCTTCCCATAACCTCTGTTTGCTTGGTGCTGATATCATTGTTAGAAGTTCATGTTACCCCATTCGATACAACAGAGGCTCCGACAGAGATAATGGGAGGGAGCAGGACAGAGTACAGCGGGAAGAACCTTGCTTTGATGAATTTGGCGATGTCCGTAAAGAGGCTGTTTTTTGTTTTCCTCCTGCCGCTGCTGTTCTTCGGAAGGGACATAATGATATTGCTGCCGATGAGCGTTCTCTTCCTTTTCATGTATGGTCTGGCCCAGGCGACAACTTCTAGGTTCAGGGTAGACCAGGCTTTCCGCTTCTACTTTTTTGTGATGTTCTTCGTGCTTGTTGATTTCATACTGATAATGAGGGGCGTGCTATGAGCATCATAAAGGAGGCTCTGCTTAGCTTGTTCAAGAGGCCTTTTACAAGAAGGTATCCTAAGGAAAAGCTGAAGCCTTTCAAGAGGTTCAGGGGCAGGATCAATTATTACTCGGAAAGGTGCATTGGATGCAGGATGTGCGAAAGGTACTGCCCTGTGGGCGCTGTGAAATTCTACAAGAAGGGCAAGATAGACTTTGACCTTGGGATATGCGTCGTGTGCGGCATGTGCCAGGACGTCTGCCCGACCAATCCCAAGTCGATAGAAATCGGCAACGATTTCGAGTTTTCTGATCAAAACAAGAAAAAACTTAAAAACCTGGTAAAATGAAAAAGGAAAAGCTTGGAATATTGTTTGCCATAATAACTGCTTTAGTTAGCGGTATTGCTTTTGTTGCTAACAAATCCTTTCTTGTTTCATTGGATCCGACACTGTTCACTGCGTTAAGGACATTTTTTGTGGGAATCGGGTTCTTTTTTATTTCATTTTATAGAAACAAACTAAGCTTTAAGAAATTAAACACAGTCTCTTGGAAAACTCTGATTTCTATAGGCTTTGTTGCTGGTTTAGGATTTCTAGCATTCTTCAACGGGTTGAGTTTAACAACCGCAGGAAGAGCATCCTTTCTGCATAAGCTCCTGCCTTTGTTCATCACAGTCCTTGCCTTTGCTTTTTTAAAGGAAAAACTAAAAAGACTACAGATATATTCAATGTTCGTAATGATTCTGGGAACATACCTATTATCTTCTAGTGCAATAACTTTTGACATTGCTGTCGGGGATATTTTAGTTATTGCTGCAACTGTTCTTTTTGCGATTGAAAACATAATATCAAAAAGCGCGATGATAAAAAAGGAGTCAAACTTTGTTGTTTCTTTTTGCAGAATGTTTTTTGCGTCGGTTGTTCTTTTTTCCATTGTGGTTTTGACAGGGAGTTTCAACCAGTTGTTGCTATTAACGTATGAACAGATTTTTTACATTGGAATTTCAACATCTCTTCTGTTCCTCTATGTATTTTTCTGGTACTATTCGATAAAAATGATAAGCGTTTCCAAGGCCTCTACTTTGCTTTTACTGTCACCACCAATTTCTTTATTTTTCTCTTATTTATTTTTAGAAGAAATTTTATCAGAATTCCAAATTATAGGATCCATTTTGATTCTGATTGGCGCGTTCTTTATTTTGAAAATAAAGTGACCTTTTTAACGATTTCATCCATCTTAACTTCAAGCCCTTTGCTTATTTCTTCTCCAAAGTCAAGATTCTTTGGCTGAATCCCTATTACCTTTATTTTAGAATTAGGAAAGAACTTTTTCAAAAGTTCAATCGGTATGCTGTGCGTTGACAGCAACCTGTCCTCAACGTCATATAGTTCGAAAACTTTCACCTCACCCACATCTCCCCCGAACTGAAGGGCATCAAGAATTATTATCTCATCACAACCCTTCATCCTATCTATAAAGTTCTCAGGAGACGTTTCTGCCCTTATTTTGAGAGCATCGGTTTCGATTTTTTCAAGAACAATGTTGCCTATGTTGTCGTCAGACTTTATGGGGTTGCCGATGCTCATGATGACCTTCATAAAATTTATTAGGTTCAACATGATTAATTAATGTATGGATAGTGACGAGAAGATAAAATTTCTTAAGATGGCCATTTCCTGTTTGAGGAGAGCAGGTGACGATAGGCCTATATTCAGTCCTGATGTTCCTTCCGAAAACACTATCATCAAAATAAAAGAATCTATTAAAACAGGAGAAGTTGACGAGAGCTTTCTAGAGAGATTTTTTCCCATGGCATATGAAGGTGTCAAAGAATACGGTTTCTTTGAGTATTTTTTCTTGGTCCATAATAGAACAATATGTATGTTGGAAAAGTACACAAAAAACAAGCTGGTCGAATGGTGCACTGCTTACCCAAGCAGAATAGTTAAAAGGAAAGATTCCAAATGGGTTGTTGAAAGAATAGACAGCAAAGAAATAATAACAGACTCAGAGTGCTACCCTGGAATAATAACTGAGAGTGTCTTGAAAATTGGAGATTTGGTAATTCTTCATAGAGATAAAATTCATATGGTATTGAGTCAGAAGGAGTTTGAAACCGCTTCTGAATATTATAATAGGTTTAAAAGAGAGCAAAACTAATAATAGAACCATGTGTTTGTTACAAAAAGGCAAAGTTCTTGAACTGAAGGACAAGAAGGCCATCGTTCTGGTCGAGGGCACCAAGAAGGAAATCAGTGTTACTGACGATGTGGAAGTCGGTGACGACATTAATATTTTTCAGACTCTGGGTTTCAAGAAATAAAGGTATTTATTACAACTTTTCTTGGTAAAATAACATTAAAACAAAAGAAATTCAGTATTACATGGTGAAGACACCCACCTTATGTGACAAGAAACTTGCTGAATTTGTTGGGATAATGTTGGGGGACGGTTCTATAGGCGTGTACAAATGTAAATTTAAGAACAAGATAAGTATCCAAAATAGAATAAAAATTTCTTTGAACTCTAAAGATGAAACAAAGTATGCGGCCTATATAGAAAATCTTGTAGAGAATCTATTCGGCCTAAGACCGCTGAAAAGGTTCAGAAAAGGAGAAAACACTCTTGATTTGCTGTTATTCAACAAGGGTGTTTTAAAGTTTTTGACGGAAAGATTGGGTATGTCGCTGTCTCCAAAAAGAAATCGAGCCAGAATACCTAGTATTTACTTTGGAAACAAATTAGAGAACTTTGTTTTAAAAGGGTATTTTGATACTGATGGGTGTTTGACAATAGTAAATAACAACGGCATTCAATACCCAAGGTTAGAGATGAAGATTTGTAAATCTCCCATGCAACAACAGTTCATAGAGATTATGGAAAGAAATAAATTCAGATTTGGTGCTTACAAGATAGATAACGAAAATATAAGAATACAGCTAAATGGTATTAAAGAGCTAATGAAATGGCATAAAAGAATAGGCTTTTCTAATTCTAAAAAAATAGAAAGATATAGAAAAATAATGATAGCGGGGGAAGGATTTGAACCTCCGACCTTCGGGTGTCCCAAGACATCCTTATGAGCCATCCGCGATGTTTTAACATCTCGACGGGCACTCCTGGCTGCCCTACCCCGCTATTGTTTTAATAATAAGATGTTAAAAGTTATATAAAGTTACTACAAAGTGTTATTATGACAACCATTCTTGGCATTGACGAGGCGGGGCGCGGCTCTGTTATCGGGCCCATGTTCATCGGCGGAGTTGTCATAGACGAGAAGGACTCTGATAAGCTGAAAGCTCTTGGTGTCAAGGACAGCAAGCTGCTCTCGCGCAAGCAGAGAGAGGAGCTCTATCCAAAGATAAAGGCAATTGCCAAGGATTATATTGTTCTGAAGGTAACTGCCAAGGACATTGACCGCCTGATGAAGGAGATTAACCTAAACGTCATAGAGGCCCAGAAGATGGCCGAGATAATAAGGGCCATGAAGGCTGACAAGGCTTACATAGACGCTCCGCAGGTCTCGACAGACAAGTTCAAAAACATTCTCTTGGCAATGGCCAAGAACCGTACGGAGATAATAGCCGAGAACCATGCTGACCTAAAGTTCCCGGTTGTTTCAGCAGCTGCCATATTGGCAAAGGTCGACAGGGACAATTATATTGATAAGATAAAGGAGAAGGTGGGCTTTGACTTTGGCGTGGGTTATCCTCATGACCAGAGAAGCATAGACTTTGTGAAAAAGGCCCTGAAAGAGAAGAAATACACCGAATATCTGAGGCATTCCTGGTCCACTGTGCAGAACCTTAAGAATAAGAGGGAACAAAAAACATTAAAAGATGTATAGTAGAAATAAATAAGGAGGATAAACATGAAAACAAAGACAAAATCAAACCTTATCTATGTGCTGGCAGGTATTGTTATAGGCTATATGAGCTACTTGCTGAACGACGAGTTCATGTCCCTGGGACTGGCCATAGTCTCTTTCGTGCTTGTTGCAGGACTTGTCAAGAAAGCCTTCAAGGTAGAAGAGAAGTTCAAGTGGTTCTGGTCCAACGGAGGATGGCTCTACCTGTTCATCTGGTTCATAACATGGGTGGTATTCTTCAACTTGTGATTTTATGATCGAAAACATAGGGGACTGGCAAAGGTCCCATTACTCCAAGCAGCTGAGCGGGGGTTTGGACGGTCAGGAAGTGATAGTGATGGGCTGGGTCAGGGAACTGAGGGACTTGGGAAAGATAAAGTTCATAAAACTGGCTGACCGCGAGGGCTTCACGCAAATAATAGCGAAAAAGGACCTTCCAGCAGAGCTTATAGAGAAGGTCAAAAGCCTTGGCAGGGAGGATGTCATTGCTGTCAAAGGCAAGGTCAAAGCCAGCAATGAGGCCCCGAACGGAGTGGAGATAGTTCCTTCCGAGATAAGGGTTCTCAATGTTTCTGAAAAGCCGTTGCCCCTAGAAATGGAGACAAGAAAGACGCCTGCCGAGCTTGTTACAAGACTAAATGTGAGGTTCTTGGACCTGAGAAAACATGAAGTGGCGGCTATTTTCTGTATTTCAGACTCTTTGAAAAGGAGCTTTTCAGACTATTTCAGAAAGCTTGGTTTCATAGATTTGAACACACCTATAATAGTCGAGGCAGCTGCTGAAGGTGGAGCAACAATGTTTTCAGTGGATTATTTTGGTAAGGAGGCTTATCTCAACCAGAGTCCGCAGTTGTACAAGCAAATGGTTCTGGCTTCGGGTTTTGACAAGGTGAACATAATATCAAGGGTCTTCAGGGCTGAGCCTCATGACACACCGAGACATCTGAATGAGCTGGTTCAGATGGACATGGAGGAGGCTTTTATCAGAAACGACGAGGATGTTCTGAAGCATTTTGATGGTTATTTGCAGTTTGCAATAGATAATGTTAACAAGGACTGTGCAGATTCGTTGAAACTCTTAGATTTCAAGATAGAAGGCCTAAAGTTTCCGATAAAAAGGCTTGCATATGATAATGCCCTCAAGGAATTGGAAAAAGTAGGTATTAGTATCGCTTGGGGAGAAGATTTGACACCTGAGGCCGAGAAAAAGTTGTGCGAATTGTTCAATCCTATTCTTGTAACAAAATGGCCTTCTTCCGTTAAACCATTTTACTGCATGAAGGAGGACGATCCAAAGTACAGCAAAGGTTTTGATCTGCTGCTTAACGGAACGGAAATAAGCAGTGGTGCCCAAAGGGAGCATCGATATGATGAATTGGTCAAGAACATAAAAGAAAAAGGGCTTAATCCCGAGGATTTCAGCTTCTATCTTGACGCTTTCAGGTACGGCATGCCTCCTCATGGTGGCTGGTCCATAGGGCTTGAAAGGCTTACTATGACGCTTTTGAAGCTAGCCAATATAAAAGAAGCCAGCCTCTTTCCAAGGACAAAGGAAAGGCTGATTCCATAAGCTTAAATATTCTGTCAAACATAAAACTTTTACAAGTTTTGAAAAGTTTCAAAAGTTGATTTAATGGCTTGGATTATAGACAACAAAAAATGCTTGAGATGCGGCGGATGTGTGTCGGTTTGCCCGTTCGCAGCCTTGGAATTGAAAGAGCACATAATTCATGATGAAAGCCTGTGCACGCTATGTGGCGTGTGCGAAAAGGTATGCCCTGTAAAGGCAATAAAGGTGGAAAAAGATGCCTAAAAAAAGAGGATGGAAGCTGAAAAAATCCCAGTGGAAGTACTCCAAAGAGAGAAAGCAGAATAAATGATTCTATGTACGATGTAATCATTATTGGCGCCGGCCCTGCAGGTACGTGCTGCGCAAAGAAGCTGGCAGAGAACGGTTTCTCTGTAAAAGTTTTTGATAGAAGAAGGGAGATAGGCTCCCCAAAACGTTGCGGAGAAGGTCTTAGCGAGTCCATAAAGCAGTACGTCGGAGAGATTCCAGAGAGATGTATAGCCAAGAGAATCAAGGGTTCTAGGATTTATGCTCCTAACGGCAAGAGCGTTGATGCTTTACTTGAATATGGTGGCTTTGTTCTTGAGAGGAAGGTGTTTGACAAGTGGCTGGCAGAAAGGGCTGTAAAGGCTGGTGCTGTGATACAGTCAGACAGCTTTATTTCTGAATTGATAAAAGAAGATGGCAAATTCGTCGGCGTGAAGGGAGAGTTTGTCGGCGACAAGTTTGAGGAAAGGGCGAAAGTTATAGTGTGCGCCACAGGTGCTGAATCTCCTTTGAGGAAGCAGGCGCTCGGCATAGTGTCAAATCCTGACGTGATTGATTCCTGTTTGCAATATGAGATGTCTGGCATAGACTTTGATCCTGACTTTATCCACATCTATGTTGGTCATGACATAAGTCCTAGGGGCTATGTGTGGATATTCCCGAAAGGAAAGGACAGGGCCAATGTTGGCGTTGGTATAATTCCTGGAGAAAAGACTGCAAAATTCTACTTGAACAATTTCATAGAAAAGCACCCTGGGCTGAAGAAGGGCTCGATAATAGAGGTCAATGGCGGTTGCGTTCCTGTAGGCGGCATGGAGAAGAACATGGTTGCTGACGGCTTCCTAGTTTGCGGCGAGGCTGCCCATCAGGTCAACCCGATACACGGCGGCGGCATAAAGGAGGCTGTGATATCAGGCATACTTGCCGCTGATGTTATCAGCGAATGCCTGAAAAGAGGCAATGTTTCTGAAAAGGCTCTTTCAATCTTCAACAAGCTTTGGTGGGACGAGAGAGGTCATCTCATGAGGAATGTCGAGAAGCTGAGGGAAGTTGTAGAGAAGCTTTCAGACGAGGACCTGAACGATCTGGCTGACGCCCTGAACCCGAATGACATAATAGAGTTTTCAAGAGGCGCCAAGCTATCAACTTTGGCAAAGATACTGATGAGAAAGCCCAGGTTGGTCACTCTGGCCAAGCACTTGCTGTGATTTTCTTCAAAAGAAATATTTATTTAATCCATAGTTTAATGTTAATTATAAAATAGTTCTAGTGAGACTATGACAAGAATAGAGAAGCTCGAGATACAGGGGTTCAAGTCCTTTGCCAAAAAGACTTTGCTTACCTTTCCGAATAACTTTTCAGTTATCTGCGGGCCCAACGGCTCGGGCAAATCCAACGTTCTCGATGCCATCTGCTTTGTGCTGGGAAGAAAGTCTGCCAAGAGCCTGAGGGCAGACCGTCTCATGGAGATGGTCTTCCACGGCACGACGACAAGGCCGGCGTCTGAGCTGGCAAAGGTCTCTATTTATTTTGACAATACCAAAAGGGAGTTTCCGTTCGACGACGACAGACTTGTCGTATCAAGAAGGGTCAACAAGAAGGGAGTCTCCATGTACAAGCTGAACGGCAGAACTGTGACAAGGGAGAAGATACAGGAGGTTCTCAGACCTGTCAGGATACAGTCTGACGGCTACAACATAATTCTGCAGGGAGACATCACCGAGATAGTCGAGATGAACCCCATGGAAAGGAGGGAGATAATCGACGAGATATCAGGCATAAGCGAGTTCGACCAGAAGAGAGACAAGGCCCAGCACGAGCTCATGACTGTCGAGGACAGGCTGAAAGAGTCGCACATTGTCCTTAACGAGAAAAGGTCTTCCATTGACAGGCTGGAGAATGAGGCCAAAGACGCACAGAAACATAAGAGGCTTACCGAAAGTCTGGAAAAGGCAAGGGCTTCGCTGTCAAAACATAAGCTGGTCGTTGCCGAGAAGGCGATGGAAACGCTGAACGAGAAGATAGGCAAGATGGAAACGCAGGACATTGAGCTGGATGTCGAGAACATTGACAAGGAGCTTGAGGGCGTCGAGAAGGAGCTGGACCAGATAGACAAGAGGCTTTTTGACAGGACCAAGGACATTGCCATAATAAAGGAGGTCGAGAAGCTCAGGTCTGACATTAGCAGGAGAAAGGACAGAGCCGACATGGCCCGTCACAGCATAAAAAGGATCGAGGAGGTAATAAACAGGCTGGAGGCGCTCAAGCAAAAGGAGAGGGAAGGTTCGTCAAGCAGAGCTGTGACAGAGGTGATGAAGCTCGGGCTTGACGGAGTTTACGGCACAGTCGCCTCCCTGATAACTGTTCCCAACAAATACCAGACAGCCATCGAGGTTACTGCAGGCCCGCATCTTAACGATATCATTGTTTCTAATCAGGACGTTGCTGTCAAGTGTGTTAACTTTTTGAAAGCAAACAGGATAGGTAGGGCCACTTTCTTACCGTTGGACAAGATAAGGGAAAGGGACAGCTCCAAGTTGAGAAAATTCAAGGGTGAGAAGGGCGTTATCGGCATTGCCCTGGATCTGATAGAATACGACCAGCGCTATTACCATGCCTTCTCATTCGTGTTCGGCGAGACCCTTGTCGCTGACAGGATAGAGACTGTCAGAAGCCTGGGAATAGGCAAGACGCGTTATGTTACTTTGGATGGTGACCTAGTCGAAAGGTCTGGAGCTATCATAGGAGGTTTCTATCGCAAGAAGAACATGCTTGTCGGCAAGGATGAGACTGAAAAATACAAAGAGGAGATGGCTAACCTGCAGAAAGAGATAGAGGAAACGGAGATGGAAGTTTCTGTGATGGACAAGAAGCTTGCCAATCTTACCACAGAGGAGAAGATGGGCGACAAGGAACTCGTCAACATGCAGAAGAGGAAGCACGAGTTGGAGGGCATGCTGGATTCCCTGGAGGGCAAGAAGAAGAAGATGTTCAGGGACAGGATGAGCCAGCAGGAGGACATCAACCGCTTGAGGATAAGCAAGGCAAGGCTTGAGGCCGAGCTTGAGAATATTAAATTAGAATTTTCTGCTTTCGAAAATACCGAGCTGATTGAGGCTGCGCCATCTGTCCTGGAAAGAAGGATACTTGACACGACTTTGCAGATAAAGGCGCTCGGCCTGATAAATATGAAGGCCCTTGAGGAGTTCGAGCAGCAGAAGAATATCTATGACCAGCTGAAGGAAAGGGTTGACAAGCTCACAGAGGAGAGGAACAAGATTCTTGAGATAATAGCAGAGATAGAGGGCAGGAGGATTGAGACTTTCAACAAAACTTTGGAGAGGCTGAGGGAGGAGTTCAAGATTGTCTTCAAGGACCTGATGAGTGGGCCTGCTGATTTAAGATTGATAGGCGGTCTGGACAGCGGTTTATTGATAGAAGGAAGCGCTAAAGGTAAAAAATTAATGAACATAGATCTGATGTCTGGCGGCGAAAAAACCCTGACTGCTCTGGCGTTTTTGTTTGCCATACAAAGGTTCAGGCCTGCGCCGTTCTATGTCTTGGACGAGATTGACGCTGCCCTGGACAAGCCCAACTCGAAGAAGGCTATTGACCTGATAAACAAGTATTCAGACAGCTCCCAGTTCATTGTCATTTCTCATAACGAGGCTACCATACAGGCTGCCGGTTGCGTATATGGCGTGTCGATGGAGAACGGAGAATCTAGGTTAGTCGGAATAAAGATGCCTGCTTAGATTATGGATGAAGAACTATTATGCTTAGAATAGCCTATTTTTAAGCATAAGGTCTTTTGACCACTAAAAGTGGTTATTTCTTCTTCTTTTTTCCAACTTTTTCTATTTCATGCATTATACTGCCTTTCTTCGGCTTCTTTTTCATTTCTTTCCAGACATTTATACCCACATTTTCACCTCTATAAACCAAGTTTAAAGGGTTTCAATTTCTTCATTTTTATTGGCTTGAAACCCAAAAGATTATTGCTTTTACTTTTTGACCTTTTCTTCTTTTTAGTTGATTTTTTCTTATTTCCTTTAGATACTCCTATTGAGCGTTTAGCTTGCTTTAGAGACAGATTTCCTTGAGATGTATTACAAGTATGATGAGCTACAAAACAATTAGCATAAGTATATTCTCCTCCTTTAGAACCTGCTTTTATTCTTGCTAAATCCCAATCTTCACCAGCACGAATTTTAACTCCACATAGCTTACATCTACCTTTATCCCTTTCCCAGACCATTCTTCGTAGTATCTTTTTTGGAATTCTTTTTTTATCTTTTCTTTCAAAGCCAAGTCCTATAGGTTGAATTTTGATAGGCTTGATTCCAAAACCATATTGTCTTGCCATACTAAAATTATAGGTAAAATCAGATTATAAAATTAAGGGCTTCTAACTTTTTAGTGTATCCCTCTCGAGGCTTTCAACTTTGTAGAACTAAACCTTTCTCAGAGCGTTCTTCAAAACATCTTCCAAGTCAGGTTTTGTAATCTCTTTCATCTCGTAGCGGACACGCACAGAAGGCTTGTTTATGTTGAGAATGTTCCTCAAATCAACAGGCGTCCCTATCAGCACGGTGTCGCAGTCTATATTGTTGATGGTCTGTTCCAGCTCGCTCAGCTGCTTCCTGGAGTATCCCATGGCAGGAAGCACGGCTCCTAGGTGAGGGTACTTTATGAAAGCGTCCTTGATCGAGCCGACAGCCTGCATCCTCGGGTTGATGACATAGGCGCCAAGGCTCTTTGCAGCTATGGTCGCAGCACCAAAGTCAAGACCGCCGTGCGTAAGCGTGGGCCCGTCCTCTATCAGCAGGACCCTCCTTCTCTCGACCAGCTCAGGCCTGTCAACAGAAATAGGCATCGCTGCTTTGATTATCTTGGCCTTGCTGTTTATGGCTTCCACGTTCCTGACCACCTTTTCTATGTCCACTGGATTGGCAGTCGCCACCTTGTTGACTATGACAACATCAGCCATCCTCAAGTTAGCTTCAGAAGGATAATAGTAAACCTCGTGACCAGGCCTTCTGGCATCCACGACCACGATATGGAAGTCAGGCTTGATGAACGGCAAATCGTTGTTGCCGCCCTCCCAGATGATGACCTTGGCCTCCTTCTCAGCCTGCCTTAAAATCTTTTCATAATCAACGCCAGCATAGACAACGTCCCCGTCCTCAACATGCAGCTCGTACTCTTCCCTCTCCTCTATTGTCAGATCATGAATCTTCAAATCGTCGACAGAGGCGAACCTCTGAACAATCATCTTGCTCAAATCCTTGTAAGGCATGGGATGCCTTATGATCACATAGTTTATGCCTTTTGATCTCAGGATATGGCATATCCTTCTCGTAGCCGGACCCTTGCCTGCTCCTGTTCTAGAGGCGCAGACAGATATCACGAACCTCTTTGATTTCAGCATTGTGGACTTGGGACCCATTATCTTGAAATCAGCTCCGCTAGCTAGGACAAGTGAAGCCTTTTCCATCACTTCCAGATGCGATACGTCAGAATAAGCAAAAACGACCTCGTCAACATTGTACTTTTCAATAAGGCTCTGCAGCTTGCTTTCGGGAAATATTGGTATGCCTTTGGGGTAAAGCTTGCCAGCCAGGACCTTCGGATAGAACCTGTTGACAATGTAGGGTATCTGGGCATGCGTGAAGGCAACGACCTTGTAGTTCTTGTTGTCGCGGAAGAACATGTTGAAGTTGTGATAGTCCCTGCCAGCTGCTCCCATTATAATAACGTTTTTCCTCATAATGCTCTACATAAATTTATATGAGGACAATATAAAGCTTTTATTGGATTTAGATGCTAACTGACCAACAGCTCATCGATTTGATGGTTTCCGAGCCCAGCTGGGAGGACGTAATAGTAAAAATAATTGCTGAGGAGGGGATGGACCCGTGGTCTGTTGACATAATAAGGCTTTCCAACGTTTTTCTCGATTATCTCAAGAGGATAGAAAGCATGGACCTTAGGATTCCGGCAAGGTTCATTCTGATAGCCTCGATATTGCTGAGGATGAAGTCAGACGTGCTGACAAAGAAAAAGGATAGGGTCCTGATACCTGAATCTGAAAAGGAACCGGACGACATGCTCCGCGTTCTCGCTCAGGTGCCTCCATTGGAACCGCCCATCAAGAGACTGCCTTTAAGGAATGTTTCCTTGGACGAGCTGATATCCGCCCTGAAGAAGGCATACGACGTACAGGAAAGAAGAGTTGATAGAAAGAGAAGGGTGAAAAGGGCTGTGAACTTTGCCATGCCGCAAGCAGAGGAGGACATAACAGAAAGGATAAACAGGTTGCTGGCAGACATAAACCATGCTCTTACAGAAGTGGACGACATAGAGTTCTCCAGGGTTGTGAAAAAATGGGCAAGAAAGGAGATAGTTGAAACGCTGATACCGCTACTGCACTTGGCTCAGGACGGCAAGATAGATTTGATGCAGAACGAAATGTTCAAAGAGATAACCGTGAAGCTGAAGAAGGCCGAGTGACGCAAAGCATATTTTAATTGTCTGGTAATATTAATTAGGGATTTAATGAGAGAAGAAAAGCTAAGGTCATCAATCGAAGCAGCCCTGTACATGTCCAATGAGCCGATTTCCCTAAAGGACCTTTCGAAGATGTTCAAGAGCGACGAGGAGAAAGTCAAGGATATTATCGAGGAATTAAAAAAAGAGATGGGCTTGTCGTCGCATGGCGTCTACATTCTTGAAACAATCCAAGGCTTCCAGATAAGGGTAAAGCCAGAGTATGCGCATTCTGTGAGAAGCCTTACCCCGTACAAGGACCTGGGAAGGGGCTTGCTGAGGGTGCTGGCCTTGGTTGCGTACAAGCAGCCCATAACCCAGTCGGAAATAGTGAAGGTGATAGGCAACAGGACCTACGAGTATGTGAAGGTTCTGAAAGAAAAGGGTTTGATAAACACAATAAAAAAGAGCAGGACAAAGGCCCTGGTTCCGACAAAGGAATTTGCCAATTACTTTGGTCTGGAGGATCCAGAGGACGTTAAAAAGTTCTTTGAAGGAGTGGAGAAGACCGTTAACACAATAGAGAAGGACGAAGAAATTTTAGAAAAGGTTGATTCGGCAGTGACCGAACAAAAAGAAAGCTTATAAAATCTTAGATTTTAAACTTATTCTATGGAGATAGACAGGAAGACGCTAAAGGCTCTGGCAGCAGACACGCGCCTTGACATATTAAAGAGCCTTGGCAAAAGGAGAAAGATGCCCTCCGAACTTTCCAAAGAGATGAGCCTGGCTCCTTCCACCATCCTGGAACATCTGAACAAGCTGGAAAAGGCCAATCTGGTAAGAAGGGAGAAGACCGGACACAAGTGGGTTTACTATAATCTCACTAACAAAGGCGAGAGCTTGGTCAAGCCGAAATATCCTGTTCAGTTCGTGCTCATGCTGTCGTTGGGAATCTTTTTCGTGTTCTCCGGAGCTTTGAAATACATCTTCAATCAGGGTATGACTAACAAAACAAGAGTTTTGGGTACGCCTATGGCTCAAGCTGTTGAGGAAACTGCAGCAGACGCGGCGAAAGAAATTATTATGGAAACCGTTCCAACAGCACCAACAGACTGGCTGATGATAGGACTTGTGTCTATTGGTATAATTTTGATAGCAGTAAGTTTGATCTTAAGATTAAGAAAAAAGTAAATTTTTCATTCTTTATTATTTACGTTTGCAAGTCTTTCACTATGACTTTGTGTCTTATGACTTAGTAATTCCTCTACAAGTTTGTATTGTCTTTCATATATGTGGCAATTTTTAGAATGGAAAACCATTTTACCAGTTGAAACATCCTCCCATTTTTTATCATATTCTCTTCCTTTCATATTCAGTTCTTTGACAAAGGATTCGTTGAAAATTTGTATGCCTGCAATATTAGCAGGGAGACCGGCATATGCATCCCATGATCTAAAATATCCTGTAGAATTCAATTTAAGTTCGCCATTTTCTTTCATAATTTCTAAATCTGAAATTGTCCAACAAGGCGGAGCATGTTTTTTATCAGTTTCTAATTGTTTTTTTCTATCTGTTTTTATTTGTTTTTTAATATCTTCTGGTCTTCTTATGAGTAATGTTACTTGTCTATCGAACAGTGATTCAACAAATCTATTCATTGCAGTTTCTACTTGATCAAAAGGCATTCTTAATCTGCTGCCATAAGTGTAAGTTTCGTCCTCAATAAAATCCGTATACAAATAGGTTAATGCATATTCGTTAACGTATTTCATATCACAAGGAGCCTTTTCATGAACTAAAGGTGGGTTTTCAGGATTTGTAATTTCTATGGTAACATTTAATTTTTTAGTTTCTGTTTCTTCAGAACCGTAACCGACTTTAAAAATATCTCCATTATACCATATCTCACTCAAATTCTTGTACCATGCATCAGGAATGTCAAAAGATTTTATGTTAACGTGTTTCATGTTACCTACTAATTGCACGAAAAACTTTAAATCCTTTTATCTCACACAGAATCTAACAAGGAAAGTATATTTCGGAATGATAATATGGCAAAAGCTGTTTTTTGGGACTGGTCAGCGACCCTGGCTGATGAGGCAGATTTCGACAGGAACGTCTGCGAAAGCATGGAAAAGGAGTATGCGAGAAAGAACAAAATAACACTGGTAGAAGCAAGCAAAGCTTTCAAGGATATCCTGAAAAAGACAGAAAACACTTGGAAATGGCACGACTACATAAACCATGCCAAAGAGATGGGTGTTGACTGGAAAATGGCCCACATAGCTAACATTGATTTACTGGAGGTTCTGCCTAATGTGGAAAAGGTCCTAAAATACTCCAGAAGAAAGGGCTATTACAACTGCCTCACCACCAATGCTGTCGAGGAAGTGATAAAGTTCAGGATGGGTAGGTTGGTAAACCAGTTCGACCTTATAGTGGGAAGCGATACTGTAAAGGCACTAAAGTCCAAAGGCAAGCACCTGAAGTACGTAATCGAGAAACTGGACATAGAACCCAGCATGTCATTCTCTGTTGGAGACGAGCTCTCACAAGACATAACGCCTGCGAAAAAACTAGGCTTCAAGACTGTTCTTTGTGACTACAATAAGGAAATGGCCTATTATCACACCGAACATTTCTCCAAAAAAATTGTTAATACAAAGCCGGATTATGTAATAAACAATTTAATTGAAATAAAGAAAATAATATAGCTCAAAGAATTCCCAGTTTATTTCTAAGTTCTTTGGTAATAGATTTGTGCACCACTTCCACTGGTTGGTTGGAGTCTATCCTTATCCAACTATATTTTTTCGCCAGCTCTCGATGCGTCTCCCTGCTTCTTTTCATAAGCTTCAAGTCAGACTCGTGAATATGGTTCTTTTCCAAAGCCTCCTTGAAAGGCTTGCCGTCAAAGAAAAAAGCTATGTCTTCTGAAAGCAGATAGGAATTCATAAGCTCCAGTAAAACGTACGCATCATTATCTATTCCCTTGGCTTTTGCCCAAGCAAGACTAGTCCATCTGTAGTCTTCTGACACTACATTTACCCCGTTCTCCAGCTTACTTTTCAATACAGGCTCATACTCATCTCTATTGTCTGTGTAAAGCGACTGAAGGTCGAATTCTGATATTTCCTGTTTTTTACCGCCTCTTAGAATAGAGTTTATCTTTCTCCCACTTTCTGAATCATATATAGGATATTTTATGCCTTCTGCTTTCAGTCCTTTTTTCAAGAAGGCGTTGACAAGCATATCCTTCTGCGTTGATTTGCCAGTAGAGTTGACGCCGTAGAATACTATAAACTTTCCTTTCTCAGCAACATTCATAAAGTAAATTAAGAATAAAAGAATTTAAGTCCTACTTCTTCCTTCTCCAGAGAAACAGTATCAGGAACACTACAAATGCTGAAACTATTACCCCGAACAAAGGTGAAGTCATGAAAGCGAAAAGACCTGTTATCGGCAATATCTCTACACACTCTTGCATTTCTGCAGTCTTGTTGAAGACAGTGTCGCAGTCGTTCTGGTCGACGCATGTTCTTTTCTGCTTACCACCCAGACAAACAGACCAATTAGAGCATGTCCAGTCCTCGAGGCAAGGTGTCTCTACAGCGCCGCCTTCCAAAAGCTGGCATTGCTTGCCGACTGTGCACTCAAAGCCAGCCCCGCAGTCATAGTCTGTGCAGCATTCTCCGCTGTATGTCACGTTGGCACAGCAGACCTCGTCTGCTTTCTTACAGTCCTCAGGGCAGTTAATGCAGTTCTCCTTGTATTCGCACTTATCGTTACCGCACTCTGTGCTTGTTACTATTGCTGCTGTGAAAAAGCCTCCACCACCGCCTCCAGAAGGAGCTCTCGGCAGGCATGTAGAATAACTTGAGCAGTCTGAGTCTTTACAATCAGTCTGGCCATCACAATCGTCATCCACACCGTTTGCGCACAATTCTATAGCGCCTGGATGGACGTCTGGGTTGGAATCATCACAGTCATCATCACCATAACCATCGCCATCATCGTCGTCTTCACCGCCGCACACACCAAGCATGCACACGTCGTTTACAGTGCTAGAGTTGCTGTCGTTGCAGACGGTGCCGTTCTCCGCATTGGTGTAAGTACAAAAGCCCTCTACACACTTGTCGATTGTACAAACATTAAAATCATCACAGTCCTCGTCAGTTGAGCACTCACATCCCTCGTCGACCTCGCCGTCACAATCATTATCAATCTCGTCGCAGCACACTTCCTCTGCGCCAGGGTTTATAGCAGGATTAGAGTCATCACAGTCATCATCACCATAACCGTCACCATCGTTGTCTGTTTCGCCTACACAAGAACCCGAATAGCATGCATCGTTCACCGTATTTGAATTTCCGTCGTCACATTCTGTCCCATCTTCCACGCATGTATAAGTGCATGCCCCAAGAACACATTCGTCTATTGTGCATGCGTTAGAATCGTCACAATCTTCATTAGCAAAGCATTCATAACAATCATCGTCGTCCCCATCTATGAGATCGTCATTATCATTGTCATGTCCGTCATAGCAGTCGGTCTCAAATTCGGGCCAAGACTCGCCCCACACATAGCCGTCATCATAATAGCAATAATAATAATCACCGCCGCATTCCTGTGACTCGTACTCCATCTCAACATCACAAGTCCAGCTGGTGATTATTGGCTCGCCGATCAGGCACTCGCCGCAGCTGCAATCGTATTCAGCTGTTACCCCTTCCAAGGTGTCAGTTCCTGCGCCAGAGCAGATGATCCCTGCTGTCAATTCGCCACAGTCCTGGCTCTGGTAGGAGCATGTGCCTTCAGAGCATACGCCGTCATAGTACCTTACAGAACCATCACAGTAAGCCTCGCAAGCAGAGTCCTTGTAGCACTCGTACTCAGGGCAGTTGAAAAGAGGCAGATATGTGCTGTCATCAGTGTCCACTGAGAACAGATAAGAGCCGCCTTCCACTGTAAAACTATCAACTACAACTCCCTCAGTTCCTGTCGGGAAAGGTTGTCTGTATGTCAGGTCATAAACAACCCCCTCAGGACCCTCTATGTAAACGCTGACATACCTGTTGTCAACAGAACCACCATTATGTTTGGTATACTTGTCGAAAACTATATAATTATAAACGCCTGGCAAAAGCTGCATTGTGCTGTCCTGGACTTCGTCATAAACTATCTCGATGGTGTTAACATCCATATAAGGATTTGCCGAATCCTGCGCAAGGTAACCCTGTATTGCCCTTGCTCCGTAAGTTGTCTCTGCTTTAATAGAAACAACCGAACCCGGCGTTGTGCTTACAGCATAAACATTTACACCAAATGAGGTTGACTTTTCAAGAACGACCTGTGGTGTCACAGCAACATTGTCTATCTTGACCTCTATCCAAGACACATAATTAAGCTTTGTAAATATCAATACCTGGTCTCTCTGAACAGTGAAAGATGTTTCTGGATCCTGTGTCTGCTCTCCAACATACAACAAGAGCTCTCCTGAACCCGTGCAGCTGTTGACGCTCACCTGGGACAATTCCGCATCGCATGCATAACCGATTATTGGCAATAGAGACAAGATTGTCAAAACAATCGTTGCAATCAAAACGTTTCTGTTCATGTTACCACTCTATAGTAACATAATACAAAGAAAAACTATTTAAAGCTATCGTTTATTCACTACCTAGAAATGATAATATTATGATATAGCAAGTGGGCTCGCGGAGATTTGAACTCCGATCTCCAACCCCCGAAGCTGGAATACTAAGCCAAGTTATACTACGAGCCCTAAGAATTATTGATGTATATTCTTTATATTTAATTCTAAAGAACCTCGATGACCGCCCCTATTAGAACAGCCAGAACTGCCAGGCCCATCAGTATTAGCGCATCCTTGAATATCAGACCGAACTCTTTGCTCATCAGCTTCTCCCTTATCAGGCCGACAGATATTATGCCGCCTGCTATGCCTGCCAGGAAGTAGGCCATTATCTCAATAGGAGCATGAGGTATGAGACCGACTGTTCTCATCACAAACTCTTCCATAAGTCCCTGGCGTACGAAAGATGCTAGATAAAGTCCAAGGATAGAGGCGTTCCAGGCCATTATCACGACCGCACCGCTTCCTAAAAGGAATGACAGAACGAATGAAAGCGCCATGACCCTAAGATTGTTCATTATTATTATATTGAGAATGCTGGCAACGCTAAAGCTGCCTGATATGGAGGTAACCCGCTCTATTTCGGACATCTGGTCGTCGAACATGGAAGTCACATAAGCCTCTGGAGCCAGCACAGCCACAGTGAATACTGCCAGAAAGACCCCGAGGAACAGGAAGCTGAAGCACCATATTATCTCGTCGTGCCTGTCGAAGAAGGACTTTTTGTTCTTGTGCTCTGCGCAATCCCTTTCTACCTTTTCATCCTCCTTGAAAAGGCCGTATATCATGGGAGTCACAGCCACTGTTATGAAAAGGGTTATTATCTTGCCTGTGGACGGTCCGGGAAATATGAGCTCTGCAAGGTATATTGACGCAAAGGTGATTATCATGGAGAAGATGAACATCTCCACAGGGTTCCTTATCACCTTTTTTACCGGTAATATCGATTCCAAAACCATAGTATAATATTCTATAATCCGTATTTAAAATCTTACGGAATATGCGTTAACTAGGTTGTAAATAACCTATTTATTTGTTGGACCATATAGAATCTGTATGGTTCAGGAAAATATAGTAAGAAGAAGGCTGCCTGCAAAGGAAAAGGACATATGCTCGATACAGCCTGAACTGGATGTGAGGTTAAGACTGACAGGAACCGTCATAGACTCTAGCCCGAACTCTGTTGTCATAGATGACGGTACAGGCAAAGTGGAGATTTTCCTTGAAAAGGACCCCATGGTAAGGCAGGGCCAGATGATCAGGGTTATAACCAGAATAATGCCCATGATTGACGGGTTCGAGTGTAGGGGAGAGGCCATACAGAACATGGACGGCTTTAATATCGATTTATATAAAAAGGCAAAGGAAATAGCTAATAGGTGATTTTTTGTTCAAGGCAGTTACATCTGATTCAAAATTACTAAGGGACAGTATTGATACCATATCCCTTTTGATAGACGATGGTCTGTTCAAGCTGAAAAAGGACGGCATAGAGCTGTCAGCAGCTGACCGTGCCACAGTCTCTTTTGTAGATTTCAAGCTAAAGTCCTCGGCTTTTGACGAGTACACGTGCGATGCTGAAAAGGAAGTGGGTTTGAATATGATAAACTTTCTCACGATTCTGAAAAGGGCCAACAGCGACGACAAGCTGACCCTGGAACTTGACGAGAAGGAGAACAAGCTGGAAATCACCCTGGACGGCGTTTCCAAGAGAAAGTTCGCCATACCTATGCTAGAGATAAGAAGGGAGGAGATGCCCCAGGTCGACAAGCTGGAATTTGCCGCAGAGGCAGAGGTTAGGTCTGATGTCATAGAGCAGGGCATAAACGACGCCGATATTGTTGCTGATTCTATAATAATCGAGCTCTCGCCGGATAACATGAGGATGTATGCTTCTGGCAACAGCAGCAAGAGCGAGCTGAAGCTCTTCAAGGGAACCGACGTACTGACAAAGCTGGAGACCCCTGAGATCATGAGCTCCAGATATTCGATAGACTACCTGAAGAAGATGGTCAAGGGCGCGAGGATTTCTGACAAGATAATCATGAAGATGGGGAAGGATTTCCCATTGAAGATGATATTCAAGGGCAAGGACGCTCTCCTGAACATTGTGCTGGCTCCCAGGGTTTCTGAAGAATGATTAGAAGACAAGCCTAGAAGACAGAACCGATATAATCAGTATTACTATCAAGGTTGCTATTGCTAAAAGAAAGGCTAAAGCGTATTTCTTTGGGGTTGACATCATAGAGAAGATATGGGTTGCTCTTAATTTAAAATTTGAACCATTGTTCCGGAACCTTTTTTCTTACTTCAATATGTGCCAACAGTGGTTCTCTTTCTTCTAAGTCATGCGGAATGTATGCATTGTCTTCGTCCAACGGCGGTTCTCTAAAGCTATCATACTGGTTCCATAACCTGTTTACAAGGCAAAATTCTTTGTCATGTATGACGTTATCTTCGCTCTGGCCTACGACACACACCTTTCCGACAGTAATCAGAAACAGAAGCCTGTCTAAAGAACTAGAGCCAGGGAATCTTTTTCTAAATTCTGAATATCTTACAGAATCGCCTTTTTGTAAAAGATAACTAGCAATTTCTTTCTCGATGTGCATGCTACCATCTACCAGAAGCTCCGCCCCCGCCAGAAGAGCCGCCACCAAAACCTCCGCCACCACTTCTACTACCATGTCCTCGAGAGCCTGCGAAGAACAGCAGCCACCACGGAATGCGATCCCTCTTCTTCTTTATAGTCTTCTTGCACTTGAGGCATTCACAGACAAAATAGTCACCCTCTTCGTGGCACTTCATCTTTCCGCCGCATCCGGGGCACTTGGGGGTCGCTGTGATAGATGCTATTATCAAGACGATTGGTATCAGCGTAAAAGCAAGCGAGATGATGATAGTAGAGATTTCCTCATAGTCCGCCTGCTCTGATATGAAAGAAGTGTCCCCGCCATTCTGTATGACAATAAACACAGCGCTGACAGCATCGTAGAAACCGTCTCCATACATCTCTTCCCTGAAAGCAGGCGTCAGATATGTCCTACCAATTAGCCCGACTTTGGCGTCGTTCAGAACGCCCTCCAAGCCATAACCGACCTCGAAGCGCCATTCCCTGTCCTCGATGGTAGCCATTATCAAAAGCCCGTTGTCAACATCCTTCTTGCCTATTCCGTTCTTCTCAAACGTCTCCACAGCGTACTCTTCTATTGACACGCCTTCCAGGCTGTTAACCGTAAGAATAGCAATCTCTACGGTGGTGTTCTCCTCTATCATAGCTGCCAGAGAGTTCAGTCTTGCCTCGTCAGCATCCGAAAGAACATTGGCATTGTCATTGACGTATTTTTGGAGCGTGGGAACCTCTGCAAAAGCGACAGAGCTAATGAAAATTAGGAATAGAATAAAAAACAAAATGCGTTTCATTCAAACACTCAGACCGTTATGTTCACAACAGGTACGACGTCAGCGCCTTCCTGGGCCTCAAAGTACGGCCTCTCGCTGAACCCGAACATGCCTGCGAGCATGTTTGACGGGAACACCAGAACTGCCGTGTTGAAGCTCCTGACCTTTTCGTTGTACCTCATCCTTTCAACAGCTATTCTGTTCTCTGTTCCTGACAGCTCGTCCATCAATGATGAAACAGCCTGTATCGACTGCAGCTGAGGATAGTTCTCATAGACAACTATCAACCTTCCTAGAGCAGAGTCCAAAGCATTGCCTATGTTCACCTTGTCATCGATATCAGATGTGGATGTCCACTGGCTCCTGAGAGCTGTTATCTCTTCCAGAAGTGACTTTTCGAACTGCATGTAGCCTTTGGCTGTGTTCACAAGATTAGGTATAAGGTCTACCCTTCTCTGGTACTGTGTCTCTACCTGAGCCCATTGGTTGTTTATTGCCTGATCCATAGAAATGAAGCTGTTGTATGTGCCTACAATCCAGATTGCAACAACAGCGACTATGACCAGAGCCCAGAACCATGGCTTTGAATAGAATGGTTTTTCTTTTTTTGCCATGATACTTATTTCCTTAAGAAGTTCTTAAACCTTGTCAAATCAACGAAACCGCTAATAATTTATATTCTTAAGGAAGGAATTAGTCTCATGACTAATGTCAAGGATATTGAGCCAAAGAAACAAACCGTGGATGAGCTGATACGGCAGATGAAATCGACAGCCTTCAACGCCAGAAAGCTCAGTGATTCTGTCGATGTTCTGGAAAAGATGATAAGGGACAAGAAATGCGTAAAGTTCCTTGGTCTGTCAGGAGCTCTGGTTCCGGCAGGCATGAGAAAATGCATAGTGGAGATGATTAGGAACGGCTGGGTTGACGTGATAGTATCAACCGGCGCCAACATAACACACGACCTGTCAATATCGCTTGGCAAGGAGCATTATCTGCACTGCAATCCTGACACTGTTGACGACGTCAAGATGGCCGAAGAGAAGATGAGCAGGATATACGACGTTCTGTCGCCTGACAGGACTTTTGTAGCTTTCGAGAAGAACATACAAAAGATACTGGAAAAAATATGTGAAGGCGATTTCTCCACATACGAGCTGATGGAGGAGATAGGAAAAAGGATTGACGACAAGGACTCTATAGCAAAGGCTGCCGCCGAAAGCGGGGTCAAGATAATAATTCCAGCATTTTTCGATTCCATACTCGGCCTGCAGGTATGGATGTATTCCCAGGACAAGAAGCTTAGTATCAATCCTAGAAAGGACCTGGACTTGATGATAAAGCTTAACTATGATATTAAGGACAAGGGGGGAAGCAGCGGGGTTTTCATCCTTGGTGGCGGCGTGCCAAAGAACTATATCCTGCAATCTGCCCTTATACCGGAAAAGCCGCACAAGTACGCTGTCCAGATAACAACAGACAAGCCCCAATTCGGAGGTCTTTCCGGAGCCACGCTAAGAGAAGCCATAAGCTGGGGCAAGCTAACAAAGGATTCTGACATATGTTGTGTCAACTGCGACGCGACCATCGCTTTGCCCTTGATAGTTTCCTCTTTGAAGGAAAGATTAAGTTAAACATTTTAAAGCTTCCGCTTCATATTCTAAATATGAAAAACATAAGATACAAGCTTCGTAATTTCGTAAACGAAAGATGGAACGAGGACAAAACAAAGACAGTAAAGGATGTTATAGAACTATCAGGAAATATTTATGTACCTCTTATTATTGGTCCTCAAATTCAAAATGAAGCTTTGTTACTGACCTTTCTAGCCGCAAGTGGTGTAAAGACTGCTTATGATCTTAAAAGAACATACAACAGAGAACATCCCTCTGATTTTTATAGTAATTTTGTCAAACCTATAGGCAAAGGGATTTCTAAAATTATTGGAAGATGATTTTTTAAATAGTTCAATCCCAAAATTCTATCTATGAATCTGTCCGAGGTCATCAAGTACTATTCTAGGGACGATATACAGAAGGAGATTACTATGATAGCAAAGGGCAGGGAGGTCGTCGGCTCCTTGGAGAATGGTTCCTTTCTTAGCAGGCCTGACATCATAGTTTATCCTAACGACATAATGGAGCGTGTGAAAAAAGGGGTAGTCTCTTTCCATTGCTCTGTTGAAAGATGGACCCAGCCCATGCAGCTGTCTACCGAGCTGAGCCCGAAGGAAATAAACAGCATGAGAAGCGGCTTTGATTTCATAATAGACATTGACGCCAAGGCAAAGCTGGAGCATGCTGTTGTCGGGACAAGAGTGGTCTACAACTTCCTCAAGGACATGGGCGTGATGCCCACCATCAAGTTCAGCGGTTCCCGTGGTTTTCACATAGCCATAGCCAAGGAAGCTTTCCCAGAGAAGATAGACTTCAAGGAAATCAGCAAAAGATATCCCGAGATACCTAGAACCCTAGCCGAGTACATAAGGTACTCTGTAAAGGAAAGGTTATTAGAAGAGTTGATAGAAATGGAAGGAGGTGTGTCCTCACTTATCAAGACCGTTGACTCGGTGTCAGAATTGTCGCCTTACGAATTCCTTGAGATAGAAAAGGACTGGGGCAACCGCCACCTTTTCAGGATGCCCTATTCTCTACATACAAAGTTCTGGCTAGTCTCAAAGCCCATAAGGTTCGAGGACCTGAAGCATTTCAATAAGGATATTGCCAAGCCGGAGAATGTCAAAACCGATGTAAAGTTTCTTGTCAACAAGGAAGGCGAGGCAGCAGAATTGCTGCTAAAGTCGTTGGAATGGAAGGCCAAGCAGCCCAAGGAGAAAGAAATCGTAAGAGAGTTTAAGGGCAAGAAGTTCTCGACACCCATTGCAGAGGAGAACTTTCCTCCTTGCATAAAGAACATATTGAAAGGCATACCAGACGGCAAGAAGAGATCGCTTTTTACTTTGATAACCTTCCTGAAGAACATGAACTGGACCCCCGAGGACATTGAGAAAAGGATTATGGATTGGAACAACGAGAACTACAAGCCCTTGAGCAACAGGTTTATCAAGACCCAGCTAAAGTGGCACACCAGACAGAACAGGGACCTGATGCCTGCCAACTGCGAATCAAGCATGTTCTACAAGTCAATAGGTGTCTGCCAAAAGGAAAGGTACTGCAGGAAGAATCCTGTCAATTATGTCTACAAGAAGCTGAAAGTGAAGAAAGGTGGATGAAAACTGATTTTTAAGCTTTAAAGCAAAACTATTATCTGATTCGAATGGAGCTCATAACCTACGAAACCATAAGGAACGCCCACCGATCCGAGAAGGACGACGAGCTGCAGAAGCTGCCGGAAGGCTTTTTCGAGTCCATCAGAAGCTGGTTCAAGCACAAAGAAAACATGAAAGACACCACTTCCCTGCTGGAAGTGGAGAATGCCAAAAAGCTGCTGGACAAGATAATAAACAGAAGGGAGAAGAAAATAGTTCTTTCAGCCCTAAGGACTGTGAGAGGCGACATGCCACCTGTTAACCTTAACGACGAGGAAAGGGGCTTTTTCGACCAGATGGTAAACATATTAAAAGATTTCAGTAACAATATGAATGAGAAATTCAGGAACTATGATGACATAGTAGAGGAAAAGATAGAGGAAGCCAAAAGCAGCATAAAAGAGCTCAAACCCGAGAAAACAATCGAAGGGCAAAAATTTATTAAGCCTAATGGCAAATTAATGGTTAAAATATTGGCCGATTTGCCAAGATTTGTCGGCTCCAACATGCAGTCATACGGGCCTCTGAAGACTGGCGATGTCGTGTCGCTGCCGAATGAGGTCGGGAACATACTGCTTACAAGAAAGGTAGCCGAGAACATTTTAGAGTGATAGTATGGATATGCCAAAAACCCAAAACAGGCACTGCCCAAAGTGCAAGAAGCACACCGTACATACGGTAAGAAGGATGAGCGCGAGCAAGGTAAAGAGAAAAATGGCTCAGGGCCAGAGAAGGTTCAAGAGGAAGATGAAGGGGTTCGGAAGCTTCCCCAAACCCAACCCTAGGGGAAGGTCAAAACCAACAAAGAAGGTCGACCTGAGATACAAGTGCAAGACTTGTGGCAAGGAGCAATGCATTGGTAAGGGTTTCAGAGTCAAAAAGTTCGAATTAAAAAAGAAGATGTGATTTAAATGAAAAGTATGATACCAAAAACAACTAGCAAGTTCCTTAAGGTTATATGCGAAAAGTGCAACAACGAGCAGATAATCTTCAACAAGCCCAGCTCTAAAGTAAAGTGCCTAGTTTGCGGCACGGAACTGGCAGAGTCAACAGGCGGCAAGGGCAAGATAAAGTCAAAGGTTCTTCAAGTATTCTAACAAATAAGCTTAAAAATTCTCTTTCTCTATAAGTGTTTATGCCGAAGAAAGAAGGGTGGCCGGAGAGAAGAGAAATAGTTCTAGGGACTGTATCAAAGGTCAATCCATTTTCTGCTTTCGTAAATCTGGACGAGTATGAGAAATTGGAAGGAATGATCCATATATCTGAAGTCGCTGGCAAGTGGGTAAAGGACATCAGAAAGTTCGTCAAACCGGGCCAGAAAGTAGTCGCCCTGGTAATGAGAACTGACAAGCTGAAGGGTCACATCACCCTGAGCCTGAAAAGGGTCAAAAAGTACGATTCTGATAAAAAGATGAAAGAGTACAAGAGGGAGATAAAGGCCGAGAAGATGCTCAACGTTCTGGCGGAAAAGAACAAGATGACATTGGACCAGGCCTACAAGGAGATAGGCTTCCAGCTGCGTGACATATTCGGCGAGATTTTCAAGGCTTTCCACATGTCCCTGTCAGACAAAGGTTACGAATTATTGATAAAGAAGGGAGTTCCTGAGAAATGGGCAAAACAGATAAAGGAAATTGCCGATGAGCAGATGGAACTGAAGGAAATCGAGATAAAGGCTGACATAGAACTAAAGTGCTACCAGCCTGATGGTGTAACTGTTATAAAAAAGCTTCTGAAGGATGCCAAAAAAAAGCATGACATAGAGCTAAGGTACATATCAGCACCCAAATATTCCATTTTACTGAAGACAAAGGACGCGAAAGCAGGAGAAAAGGAACTGAGAGAAGTTGGTGAAGAGATCATCAGCAAGCTGAAGGAATGCAACGGCGAAGGCGTCCTGAAAGTTGATTAGATGCTGCTGAAAAGATGTCCCAAGTGCAAGAAATACACCATGAAGGACGCATGTTCTGAATGCAAGGAAAAGTCAGTGACAGCCTACCCGCCAAAGTTCTCCATGAAAAAGGAGAAGAAATACGGCAAATATAGAAGGCAAACATTTAAATTAGAGGAAAATAAAAGTGTTTAACATGCTTGAGACGAAGATTCTTATCGAAAAAAAACCCAAGCTGAAAAGCCCTGTCTGCATCGTCGGCCTGCCGGGCATAGGCAACATAGGCAGGATTGCCGTGGGCTACATGGTTCATGAACTGAAGGCGAAAAAGTTCGCAGAACTGTACTCGCCATTTTTCTTCCCGTTTGTAATGATACACAACAACAAGATACACACCCTTAGAAACGAGTTCTACTATTGCAAGGGCAAGGAGCACGACCTGATACTTTTGATAGGCGACTGCCAGACTTATGATCCGAAAGGTCACTATGAGGTTGCTGGCAAGATATTAGAATTCCTGCAGCAGATGGGCTGCAAGCAGATAATAACTGTAGGCGGTTTTGGCACTGGCCATGTTTCTGAAAAGCCGACTGTCTATGGCTCGATAACAGAGAACGAGTCAACCAAGAACTACAAGAAACTGGGGATAAACTTTGACATAAGCGGCCAGATAGGCACCATAGTCGGAGCGTCAGGTTTATTGGTTGGCTTGTCAAAGCTTTATGACATAAAGGGTATGGTTTTGCTGGGAGAGACGACGGGCTTCCCTATAATCACTGACCCAACAGCCGCGGAAGCTGTCCTGAACATTCTGAAAAAGATGCTGAACCTCAAGATTGACCTATCTAAACTCGATGAAAAGGTCAAGGCAATGCACGACTTTATCAATAAGCTGGAAAGCATCCAGAAGCAGGCCATGGAGCAATTAGGCAAGGAAAAGAAGTCGGAAGAGCTGAAATACATAGGCTGATATTTTTATGAGAAAAGTTTACATATTGTCTCTATTGATTGTTCTTACATCTTTGATGACAAGTCTTTACTTTTATCCCATAATGCCCGATGAACTGGCATCGCACTGGAATGCCCAAGGAGAAGTGGACGGCTACATGTCAAAGTTTTGGGGTCTTTTCTTAATGCCTATTGTTTCTGTTGCTTTGATGACCATGTTCGTAATAATACCGAAAATAGACCCTCTAAAGAAGAACATAAAAAAGTTCAGAAGCTATTTTGACATATTTGCGTTAGTCACTATTGTTTTCATGTTCTATATTTATCTGTTAACAATTATCTGGAACCTAGGAATAAGGTTCGATATGTCTCAACTTATAATTCCTCCAATAGGCTTGCTTCTCTTTTGTGCAGGAGTGTTGACCGAGAAATCTGAAATGAACTGGTTCATAGGAATAAAAACTCCGTGGACATTGAGTGATGAAAGGGTATGGAAAAAGACCAACAAACTAGGTGGAAAGATATTCAAGGTTTCTGGCATAATCGCCACTATCTCCATATTGATTCCTGTTTATAGTATATTCTTGGTTCTTTTACCAATCATTGTAGGTTCCATATATCTGGTGTTATATTCTTATTTCCAATATATTAGACTTAACCGAGGAAACATGAAGAGAAGACGAAATAATTAAAAGCTTATATAGTACAATTTTAAATAATAATTTACAAAAAGTGATTCTATGCAAAAAGATTACTCAAGATTCGAAAAGGCGAGAATCATAGGCGCAAGGGCCTTGCAGATAGCTAGGGGAGCGCCTCTGATGATGAAGACTGATGTCAAGGACCCCATCAGCATAGCAGAGCTGGAATTCAAAAAAGGCGTAATACCGATTGACATCAAGAAATAATTTATACCAGCTTTCTAAATTAGTATATCATGATAAAAGACATCATGATAAGACCGATTGACAATTCTTGCGGCAAGAAGACTGTTAGGGTTACACTAAAAACTGACAAGGGTGATTTCATTGCCCGCGCAGCTGCCGGAACTTCGGAAGGCAGCCATGAAGCCAAGTCAATAAAAATAGAAAACGCCATAAGGTATTTTCCCAGATACAAGCCTCATTTCATAGGACAGAGCGAGAAGCATGTTGACAGGCTGATAGAAGAGGTGGGTCTTGACAATCTGGGAGCTCACATATCCATAGCACTGTCTATGGCAGGCATCAGAGCAGTGTCAAACAATAATGTTTACCAATTTCTTAATCCGAAAGAACTAAAATTCCCGTTGCCACTGGGCAATGTCATAGGGGGAGGGGTGCACAAGGGTTACTTGACAGAGCAGGAGTTCCTGGTTTTTCCGAAGAAGGCCAAGACCATGAAAGAGGCTTTGGAGACCAACCAGAAAATATGGGAAACTGTGGGCAAGATACTAAAATCAAAGAGAATGGTGGACGGCAACAACTATGAAGGAGCATGGATGTGCAAGCTTGACGACATCAAAACCCTGGATTTGCTGAGCCAGGTAGCAGAACAATATGATGCTGGCATTGGCATAGACTTTGCCGCCTCGGAGAACTTCAAGAACGGCATTTATTATTACAAGAATCCTGAGAGGAAGCTTTCGCCTGAAAAGCAGATGGAATTCATTCTTGGCCTGATAAATGCTTACAAGCTTGAATACGTAGAGGATCCTTTTCACGAGGACGATTTCAAGAACTTTTCCGAGCTAACAAGGAAAGCTAAATGTCTAATAGTGGGCGATGACCTTTTCGTGACGCAAGAGGAAAGGCTGAAGCAGGGAATAAAGAAGAAGGCAGGCAATGCGATAATAATCAAACCTGACCAAGCAGGAACTGTTTCCAGGACATTAAAGACTGTGAAATTGGCCAACAAGGCAAAGTTCAAAACTATTGTGTCACACAGGTCAGGGGAAACCATGGACGACTTTATTTCTGATTTGGCTGTTGGTATAGGCTCGCCGCTGATAAAGTGCGGCATTTTCGGAAGAGAGAGAAAGGCAAAACATGACAGACTTGTAGAAATATGGAAAAATACTGAAAAACCGAAGCTGAATAAATTATAGAAAATCTTTTTATTCAAGTTATGAGAAATAAGAGTATGCCTAAAAGGAAATCAAGAATAATTTTAATGCAGGAAGAGCAGGTCGTCCTGGCAAAGCAGAGGACCATCCTCTCGTTCATGAGGACTGGCCTGACGTTCATCGTGGCAGGAATCGCTGTCGCAGGCTTCTTCCAGAACTTTGAACTGGCCCAGATAGTAGGCTACATTCTGATTGGCATAGGCTTCATAGAGGTCTTCGAGTCAATAAGAAGGCTGACAGTGAAGCAGAAAGAGCTAAAGCGCCTGAGAAAATAATCATCTTACCTTCTTCCATCTGGGTCCTTCCGGTCCATCTTCAACCCAAAAGCCCTTTTCGTTCAATTCTTTTCTGACCTTGTCTGCAGCGTCAAAGTCAGCCATCTTTCTATAAGTTTCTCTTTTGACTATCAGCTCTAGAATTTCTCTGGGAAGCTCTTTCTTCCTTATCTCGATAACACCAAGAACCTTGTCAAACTCCAGCATCTGATTGTAGACCTCTTTCAGATTAGCCTCTGAAAGATAGAGCTTGTCAATAGCCTTGTTGGTCTCCTTTATCAGCTCGAAGACAGCTGACAGGGCCTGCGGTGTGTTGAAATCATCATTCATGTAGCCCTCGAACTTTGCCTTAGCTTCCTTTACTTTGCCGCTCAAATCATCACTATAATCTCCTGTTATCTTCAGCTTGCTGATCCTATCAACAAAGTCATTGATATTGTTCACTGTCCTCTCAGCGTCCTTCAAGCTCTCGTCAGTAAAGTTAAGGATGCTTTTGTAATGAGCAGACAATAACAGATACCTTATAGCCTTGGAATCATAACCCCTCTCAAGAAGATCCCTGAGAGTAATAAAGTTGCCCAAGGACTTTGACATCTTCTCGCCATTAACTATCAGATGCTCGATGTGCATCCAGTAGTTGACAAACTTCTTCCCTGTATACGCCTCTGACTGAGCTATCTCGTTCTCATGGTGCGGAAACATGTTGTCGACCCCGCCTGTGTGTATGTCAATAGTCTCGCCGAGATATTTCATGGACATTGTCGAGCACTCGATGTGCCATCCAGGCCTGACCTTGCCCCATTTACTCTCATAGAATATCCCTCTTTTCAACTCTTCTGTGGTAGACCTCTTCATGAGAACAAAATCCTGAGGATTGTCCTTCTCGTATTCGTCGACATCAACCCTTGCACCATTCTTTATGCCGCTGAGATCGACTTTGGACAGCTTGCCATATCCCTTGAATTTAGAAATATCATAATAGACGCTCCCCAGCTTCTCGTAAGCGTAGCCTTTCTCGAACAGAAACCTTACTATTTTCACCATTTCTTCAAAATGCTCTGTAGCCTTTGGATACATGAAGGCCTTCTGAACGTTCAGTGTTTTCAGATCTTCCATGAATATTTTCGTGTACCTCTCAGTGAAATCCTTCAGAGAAACGTTCTCTTTCCCAGAATCCCTTATGGTCTTGTCGTCTATGTCAGTGATGTTCATGACCTGCTTGACCTTGTAACCTAGATACTCTAGATATCTTCTCATCATGTCCTCCAGAACAAAGCTCCTGTAATTGCCAATGTGAGGAATACCGTAAACAGTAGGACCGCACGTGTACATGGTCACCTCTTTCTCATCTATCGGTTTGAATACCTCTTTGCTCCTAGTCAATGTATTGAAAATTTTCAGTGTCATATTAATCATCAAACAGTTTTGTAGTCAGGTATCTTTCTCCACCGTCAGGCAGTATTACTACTATTGTCTTTCCTTTACCTAATTCTTTTGCTTTTTTTAGTGCTACAAACACGACTGCTCCTGAGCTCATGCCAACAAGCAGACCCTCTTGCTTAGCCATCTGCCTTGCTGTCTCAAAAGCGTCCTCGTCATCAATGAAAACTTTCTCGTCCATTGCCTTCCTATTGTATATGCCTGGCCGGTAGGCCTCTTTCATGCTTTTCAACCCCTGGATTTTATGACCAAAGTGGGGCTCAACACCAACCACTTTAATATCTGGATTGAACTCCTTTAGTCTTTTTCCCACTCCTGTTATTGTTCCTGCTGTCCCTATAGAAGCAATGAACATGTCTATCTTTCCTTTGGTGTCCTTGATTATCTCCTCGCCGGTCGTCTCGTAATGGGCAAGAACATTGTACTTGTTGTTGAATTGGTCAGGCAAGAAATATTTTTTAGGTTTTTCCCTAGCCATCATGTATGCCTTTTCTATGGCGCCGTCAGTACCCTTGCTCTTCGGAGTGAGCAAGAGATCTGCTCCGAAAGCTTTCAGTATTTTTCTCCTCTCGACACTGACAGATTCGGACATTGTGAAAAGCACCTTGTAGCCCTTAACAGCAGCCACCATTGCCAGACCAATACCAGTATTACCTGAAGTTGGCTCCAGAATTATCTTGTCCTTTGTCAGCTTTCCCTCTTTCTCGGCGTTCTCAATCATGTACTTTGCAATCCTGTCCTTGACAGAACCGCCAGGATTGAACTTTTCCATCTTTACAAGAACGGTCGCGTCTTCCTTTCCTGTTAATCGGTTTATTCTTACCAAAGGCGTTTTACCAATAGTCTCTAGTATGTTCTTGTATATCATAGAAGCACCATGAAGCGGGGACCGGGAGTCGAACCCAGGTCTGTCGCTCTGCAGGCGACCGCATGGCCGTTCTGCCATCCCCGCATAGAAATATCTTTTATCCTTTCTTTATTTAAATGAACTATTTTTCTAGAAACATGGCTGGAGAAATCATTTACACTTTTATTGACAAAGTAATTCCCCGGCCATACTGACCCGTTATATAATATTGTTCTTAGATTTAAAAAGTTATTGAAATGAAAGCTTTAAATAATGTTATGAATATATATTCAATACAATATAATGAATAACAATTCATAAAGGAGGTGAAAAGGATGCCATGGAGAGACGGAACAGGACCAGAAGGAAGAGGACCATTGACCGGAAGAGGCCTAGGACCTTGTGGAAGAGGCTTCGGTAGAGGATTTGGAAGAGGTATGGGCTTCAGAGGGTCTGGTTACGGAATGGCCTATAGAAGGCCGACAAAAGAAGAAGAGATAGAGATGCTGAAAGTAGAGAAAGAAGACATCAAAACAGCGTTAGCAGAAATAGACAAGAGACTGGAAGAACTGAAATAAATATATATTCATAATAAGAAATAGGTTTATGCCAAGACCAAAAAAATGCAGGCATGTCAGATTCCAGCCTGACACAACCTATTTCAAGCCAGCAGGAATACCTGTAAGGGAGCTTGAAGAGATAATACTGACCATCGAAGAGCTTGAGGCGCTTCGACTAAAGGATATAGAAGGCAACGATCAGGAAACCGCAGCTAAGAAAATGAATATATCCCAACCCACTTTTTTTAGATTATTAAGTTCTGCCAGAAAGAAGGTCTCAGAAGCTATTGTAAAGGGCAAAGCCATAAGGATTCAAGGCGGAGATTATAAGCTTTTTAAAAGATAAAGTGTAAAGATTTTTATGGTTTCTGATTTTCCAGACGGAGTATTGAAGGTAACGGATGAGAATTTCAAAGAAGAGATGGACAAGTACCCCATGTTTATTCTGGACTGCTGGGCAGAGTGGTGCCCACCTTGTAAGATGTTAGCACCCATGATAGAGAAGCTGGTTCAGGAACACAAGGGAAAGATAGTCTTTGGAAAACTTAATATTGACGAGAACAGCATGATCCCTGGAAAATACGAGGTAATGAGCATACCAACCCTTCTTGTCTTCAAGGAAGGCAAACTAGTTGACAAGATAATAGGGGCAATGCCCTATGATGTCTTGAATTCTAAAGTAAAAGGTTACTTGTAATGAAAAATAATATAAAGTACTTCTTGCTTATTGTGTTAATCGCCATAATAGTTATTATATGGTTTATTTTCTCTGCAGATTCTGGTGGAAACTATGACGAGTTTGCCAAATGCCTGACAGAGAATGGAGCGACAATGTACGGTACTAGTTGGTGCAGCCATTGCAACAATCAGAAAGATATGTTTGGTAGCTCTTTCAAGTATGTGGATTTTGTGGACTGCGACCAGAACAAACTGCTTTGCGACAACGCAGGAGTCGAGGGCTATCCCACATGGAGGATAGACGACAGCAACTACCCCGGAGAAAAGACACTGCAAAACTTATCAAACTTGTCAGGTTGTGAACTTTAGAAACTTATAAAAACTTCTGAAATCTAATTATATTCTATATTTTCTTATGTTAATTAAGCAGGTGAAAAAATGAATGAGACTATAAAAAATTTGACAAAGGCCTTTATCGGCGAATGCCAGGCAAGAAACAGGTACACCTTCTATTCGAAAATTGCGAAGAAAGAAGGTTTCGAGCAAATCGCAGAAATCTTCTTGATAACCGCAGACAATGAGAAGGAGCACGCGAGCTGGCTCTTCAAGCTGATAAACGAACTGAAAGACAAGGGAATGGACGAGATAATCATAGAAGCAGCAGCGCCCACAACTTTGGGTACGACAAAGGAAAACCTCAAGGCAGCGATAGCAGGAGAGAACTATGAACACACCAAGATGTACCCTGGATTCGCAGACATTGCAGAAAAGGAGGGCTTTCCCGAGATTGCGGCAAGGCTAAGGTCGATAGCTGTTGCAGAAAAGCATCATGAGGAAAGATACCTGAAAATTTTGAAGCAGTTGGAAGAGGGGACAGTCTTCAAGAAGGACAAGGAAGTCTGGTGGATATGTAGGGAATGCGGCTACGCGCATTTCGGCAAGGAGCCACCGCTAAAGTGCCCGGCTTGCGGCCATCCAAGAAGCTACTATCAGCTCAAGTGTGAAGAGTATTAGCATGACAGTACAAAAGCAGGTATACCGTTGTAATATCTGCGGCAACAATAGGGGACTTGAACGAATCATATTATGAGTAGATGATAAAATGAAAGTCAAATTCATAGTGTCATTATCTTATAATATGGTTTTAACGGGAAATGTTGGGAAGAATTATACTGAAAAGGACCTGCAAAAAGTAAAAAAGTGGTCTAAAAAATTTGAAACGGATTGGAGAAAGAAGGAAAAGAAGATACTGAACAGGATAGAAAAGTATAATGGTTTCGATTGGAAATTAAAGGAAATAAATTGTTTTATTGTTGAAGATTTACCAAAGCCTGCAGCAGGCATTTCGTCACCATTAACAGTAAAAATGGGTGATAATAACTGGAGAATAAAACTTCTGACTCATGAACTCATACACTATAACACTCCAATAAAATTCAGATATCTTATCAACAAATCAAAAAATCCCAAAACCTTCACACATATACCTGTTTATCTTGTTCTTAACAGAATAGCAGAAGAATTGTTCCCGAAATACAAAGGCTATGTGAAATCTGAACTGAATAATAAGCTCTATAAAGCCGCGATAGACAAGTCAATTGAACTGGAACCTTTATGGATAAAATCCAAAAAGAACATCTACCAGTTCATGAAACACTGCTTAGAAAAAGGTCTGGTAGATTAATCAGTAGTGGAATATCAAAAGATCATGGTCTTCCAATTCTTCAATAATTTCAAGCTTGTCCATATTAAAGATATGGAAAAGCCGGAATTTAAAGCTTATAGCAAAATTTAAGAACTTGGAACAAAACATCTATATTATGAGCACCAAGAACGTCGGTGACAAGTACAAGTGCAATGTCTGCGGCAACGTGGTAGAGATGGTGAGCGTGGGCGGCGGCACCCTGATATGCTGCGACAGGCCCATGCAAAAGTTCGGCGACATAAGCGCCTCTCTTTTGGAAAGAAAGGATGACACAGACGAGATGGAAAAGGAAGAGCTGAAAGAGATGGTGGAAGAGCTGGATAGCGAGACAGAAGAGAACTGGTAGAACTATTTGTGATTCAAGCCCATCTCAAAGACTTTCTTGTTCATTTCCAGGTATTTCGGAGGCACAACCTCTGCCAAAGCCTCAAGAGCAAACTTCTTCTTTATCGGCAGCAGCTTCTTGCCGATGGTATAGCCGAAGACAAAGATATTTGATGCTATTATAGAACCTGTCTCCTTCTCAACAATATCTGAAGCATCGAGAGTTATTACCTTCCCTGCAAAGGGCTTTATCTTTTTGACAATGCTCTTCATGGTTGGGTATTCCTCTCCTAGAACCGAAACAGTCATTGGAGGAAGGATGAAATTATCAATAAGGAATGTAGTCTTCTGTTTCTTTGAGCCAAAGTATGTAGTTCTCAGAGCCTCCAGAGGCTCAAGAGCAATAACGAGATTAGCCTCCCCTTCCAGAACCAGCGGCGTGTACAGCTTCTTGCCGATTCTCAAATGCAGCAGCATGCTTCCGCCTCTTTGCGCCAGACCATGAAGCTCGGAAGTCCTCACATCATATCCCTGTTTCAAAGCTGCTTGAGCTATGACGGTTCCAAGAGTCATAGCCCCTAGGCCTCCAACACCAGTAACAATAACATTGTATTCTTTCATTTCGCTTTCACCGGCTTTATCGCCTTGGCAGGGCATATCTGAGCGCAGACCGAACAGCCTGTACAGATGTTCTTGTCAATAACCACACTGTCTTTCTTCTTCATTATTGCAGGGCATGCTAGTTCCTTTAGGCATTTCTCAATGTTCTTGCAAACCTTTTGGTCAATCTCAAACTTTACTGTCTTGATGCCTTGCCTCTTTCTTTTCCTCATTACCAACAATTGACACTCTCTCTTGGCGACCAGAACAGAAACCTTGTCGTTCTGCAACATCTCTCTGATTGTCTTTATCATCAAATTGACATTGAACGGATCAACAACCCTAACGTCCTCGACTCCCATACCCTTTACAATTTCCTCTATCCTTACCTCTTTGGTTAGTTCTCCCATAGCTGTTATACCAGTACTCGGATTATTCTGATGGCCAGTCATAGCAGTTATCCTGTTATCTAAAACAATTACCAACATATTAGACTTGTTAAAAACAGCATTAACTACTCCAGGCATGCCTGCATGGAAGAACGTCGAGTCTCCTACAAAGGCTATTGCCTTCTGGTCAGTTGATTTTATGATGCCATGACAAATACCTTCGCTGGCTCCCATCGAAAACATGAAATCCTGCTCCTCATACGGCTTGAATATACCAAGCAGATAGCAGCCGACATCTCCTCCATAGACAACGTCCATACCCTTTGTAGCCTGCTTTGCTGCGTAGAATGTGGCTCTGTGCGGACAGCCTGCACAGAACAGAGGCGTTCTTTTCGGCTCCTTTATCTTCTGGTACATTTTCTTGTGGGCTGCCAGATCAAACCTGTACTTCTTCCCTGTAACCCTGCTCAAAGCGTTGACAAGCATTTCCTCGTTGTATTCGCCCTGGTATGGAAAGTGCTCATCCGCCTTGCCAAAAACCTTGAGTTTGGGATTGACCTCCTTCGCAAGAATCTTGACATGATTCTCTATGAAAGGCTCCAGCTCTTCAACGATAAGAACCTGATTGAACTTTTTGATGAAATTACTTATCAACTTGTCAGGCAGAGGATAGGTAAAACCTATCTTGAGAACAGGCATCTTGACTTTCAAATCAGTCATGGCGTCCATCACATAATCGAACGAGACGCCAGTAACTATAATCCCTGTCTTGCTCTTTGCATTCTTGTTGATGATAAAGTTTAACGGAGACTTGTCAGAAACCTTACCCAATGCTTCCAGTTTGCCGTGCAAGTCTCTATGTGTATCAATTACGAAAGGCGGGAACGCCTTGAAAGCGACATCTTTTATGAACTTGCCCTTGGTCTTTCCTTTGATTATCTTACCTAGCTTGATAACGCTCCTCATGTGGGAAACTCTGGTGGTGGTTCTTATGAAAACAGGAAGCTTGAATAAATCAGAAATTCGGTAGGCCTCCTTGACAAAATCAACGCATTCCTGGGCATTGGCCGGCTCCAGCATTGGCAGGTGAGCTATCCTTGCAAAAGCTCTTGTGTCCTCCTCGCTCTGCCCCGAGCTGTGGCCTGACGGGTCGTCTGTAACAACTATAACCATGCCTGCCTTTACTCCTGCATATGCCAGAGGAAAGACGCTCTCGCAGGCAACATTCAAACCAAAATGCTTGAAGAAAGCCATTGATTTGACGCCAGACAAAGCAGCTCCTGCTGATACTTCCAAAGCAACTTTTTCATTAGTCGAGTACTCGAAATAGATGCCGACTTCCTTTGCTATCTTCGCAAAGGTCGAGCCTATCTCGGATGACGGCGTGCCAGGATAAGTAGAAGCTAATCCGACCCCAGACTCCAACGCCCCCCTCACTATTGCCTCGTTGCCTAGAAGGAGAACTTTCTTCCCTGTTTTCTCAAGGACGTTGTGCATATAATTAATACACTTCCGTTATATAAAATTATTTCATCTTCCTTTTGATAAGATTTCCAAGTCTCTTCACACCTATATCTATCTTCCTTTCGCTAGTGTTGGTAAAGTTCAGACGCATCGTGTTATGGCCTTTGCCGTCCACCCTGAAAACAGAACCATGGACAAAGATGACATTCTCCTTTACAGCTTGCACAAACAACTCCCTTGTGTCTATTTTGGATGGCAGAGTAGCCCATATGAACATGCCTCCCTCAGGCCTTGTCCATTCACAGCCCTCTGGGAAGTGTTTCTCCAAAGCGTTGAGCATCGCATCCAACTTCTTCTTGTACATCTTCTTTATTTTCTTCAGCTGCCTGTCTATCATGCCCTGCTTCAGGTATTCGTAAGCAATATACTGGGCAAAGACATTGGTGCAGATGTCGGAGGCCTGCTTTGCTATGCCTAATTTCTTGATTCTTTCTTTGTCGGCTATCACATAACCCAGCCTGAAGCCAGGCGCCAAGGTCTTGGAAAGGGTATGAGTATAAAGAACGCGATTGTTCTTGTCCATGCTTTTCATCGACCTAACAGGCTTGCCAGAATATCTCAAATCAGAATAGGCATCGTCCTCCAGGATGAACAGGTCGTGCTCTTCAGCAATCTCCAGCAGGTGCTTTCTCCTTTCCAAGGACATTGTAACTCCAGAGGGGTTCTGAAACGTGGGCACGGTGTAGACAAAGTCCATCTTGCACCTTCTTATCCCCTTTAATTTTCTTTCAAGCTCATCCGTAATCATGCCCTGATCGTCCATCGTAACTCCGATGTATTTGGGCTGGTAGCAGTTGAAAGCCACTAAAGCTCCCATATAGGTGGGAGATTCTATGAAAACATAATCCTTTGGGTTGAGAAAGATTTTGGCAGTCAGGTCAAGAACCTGCTGAGAACCGGCTGTCACAATTACATTTCCAATATCACATTTTATTCCTCTTTTCCTGCTCTTCTTCACTATCTCCTCCCTCAGCTTCATGTAACCTTCGGTCGAGCCGTACTGCAAGGCATCAGGACCGTGCTCGTTCAGAACCTTGTTGGCAAGCCTCTTGATGGTGCTGACAGGAAAGGAATCAGGACTCGGCATGCCACCTCCGAAGGATATCATGCCTGGTCTGTGAACAAGAGCAAGCATCTCTCTTATCTCGGACGCCTTCATCCTTTTGATGCGGTCAGCATATTTCATATTTTAGTTATCGGCTTCTTGGTATATATTATAAACTGGGCAAATAATTATTATGACATACCTAGTAGAATGCTATGATGTTGGCGGGACCAACATCAGGGGCGCGCTGATAAAGAAGAACGGCACCTTTGTCAGGACAGCGCATTGCAGAACTGCCAGAAAAAAGCCGCTGTTTTTCATTGAACAGATAGCAAAGATGTCAAAGCTTCTGAGAAACTATATACCTTCAGGTTTTAATGTCATTTCTGTGTCAATCGCTCTCCCAGGACCTGTAAAGAACAATATTCTGGTGGAAGCTCCTGCCATGAAAATCAAAGGTGTGGACGTTGCAAAGAAGCTGAGCAAAAAAATCAAGGAACCTATATTTCTCATAAACGACATGAAAGCTGCGGCAAGGGCCGAACTTAAATTCGGAGTCGGCAAGAAGACAAAAAACTTTTATATTATAACCATAAGCACTGGCATAGGTTCTGGACTTGTCATAAACGGAAAGACCGTCGATAGCTTCTACGGAGAGTTCGGGCACGACATACTAGAAAGATACTCTAAAAAGGCTAAGAGATGCAACTGTGGAAGAAAAGGCTGTTGGGTGGCAATGTCCAGCGGCTTGGCAGTCGAGAAGATGAAGAAGAAAAACATGTCTTTCAACGACTTTTACAGAACTAATAAAAAGGCTGTTAGTCTCATACGAGACTATAATGCTCAGGGAATCGGCAACATGCTGAACGCTTTCTCCGTGGACACAATAGTGATAATGGGCTCCATGGGAGTCGAGCAGTTCAAAAGAATAATACCTAGCAGAAAGGAGATAGAAAAATACACGCTAAACAAGGTTCCGTCAATCGTTCCGACAAAACTCGGAGACACCATAGGCCTGTTGGGCGCTTATATCTATGCTCTGGAAAAAATGAGAAAATAGATTTAAAACGTTCGGAAAGCAATTATTCTTATGAAACCGAAAAAAGACTGCATAGAATGCGGTGTTCCTTTAAAGGACTGGCAGGCAAAGCAGGACTATGACCTATGTCTGGAATGCTACAACGAAAAGCAGATCAAAAAGGAAAAGTCTACTCACGAAACTTTGAAGGAAATGGCAATAGACGAAGAATCTGAGAAAACTGCTGACGATGAGAGCGAGAGAGAAACTGAAACAGAAAAAGAAGTAGATGAGGGCATCAAGGAAATAGAAGATGAAGAACTGGGATATGATAGCGGGCATCTGGAAGACGACCTGCAGGGCGATGAGGAAGATGATTAGGTTTTGCTCTTAATTTTTCAATATCTTTAAATACTTTTTATAGCAACTATAGGTATTGACTTTATCTAAAGAATTATTTAACAATTCAAAGCAATGATAAACATGGCAGAACATAAAAAAATAGAACATAAAACACATAAAAAGGAAACAAACAGGTGGAAGTTAGTTTCTCTGGCTCTGATAGTGCTGCTCTGCGTGAGCATTTTCTTCATCGTCGGGGTGGGTACGAGCAGAGCAACGCCTCAGATAAGTTCGGAAGACGCTTCAGACGCAGCGGTCGGATTCATAAACACGAATCTGGTCCAGCCTGGAACCACGGCATCTTTCGTTTCTGTTGACGAGGCAGGAGGCTTGTACAACGTCACTGTCTCCTACCAGGACAACAACATTCCTGTGTACGTGACAATGGACGGCAAATACATGTTCTTGGCCGCGCCTCTGGACATAACAGAGGAATTGCCAACAGCAGAGGCAACAACGCCTCCGGCAACTGGGATCGTGAAGACCGCAAGGCCTGAGGTGGATTTGTACGTAATGTCCTTCTGCCCCTACGGCATGCAGGCAGAGGCTGCGATGGATCCTGTGATAGACTTGCTCGGTAACGAGGCAGACATCACTGTCCGTTTCATAGTTAATGTGAACGGGGACACGCCAGCAGATGTCGGATCTTTGCACGGAGCGCCTGAGGCTATGGAGGATTTGAGGCAGGTCTGTGTGATGAAGTACTACGACCAGGCAACATTCTGGGACTATATAATGGGAATAAACACAGAATGCTCGAGCTTGTACAGAGACGACGCAGCATACGACCCTTGTTGGAAGAATGTCGCGTCTCAGAACGGCATTGACGCGGCAAAGATAAAGACTTGTGTTGATTCGGAAAGTGTTGAGTTAATATCACTGGACGCAGACATGGCAAGCATCTATGGCGTAAGCGGCTCACCGACCTTGATGATCAATGGCGTAAGAGTCAGCCCGGCAAGAACACCAGAAGGCTACAAGCAGGCTATCTGTGACGCTTTCACGGAAGCACCAGCAGCTTGTTCTCAAGCTCTGGAAGGAACTGCTGCAGCTGCTAGCGGATCCTGTTAGATTTTTTTACCTTTTTTCTTTTATTATTATCAAAAAACCAGTTAGAAGAATATTTTTATTCATAGAAAAATCATTATTATTGTGTATGACAAGAACAAAGCGCACTACATAGCTGTCACAGGCATAATAGTCAATGATGGTAAATTCTTGATTGTAAAAAGAGCAGCAACGGAAAAAGCGTTTCCAAACAAATGGACTGTGCCCGGAGGCAAACTAGTCATGAACGACTATGCTAACGAACCCAAAGACACAACCCAGCACTGGTACAATATTTTTGAAAAAACATTAAAAAGAGAGGTTCTAGAAGAAGTTGGTTTGGAAATAAAAAACATAAGATACTTAACAAGCATGGTATTTGTTAGAGAGGATGGAATTCCAACAGTCATTGTCAGCCTTTTCGCGGATTATTGTGGTGAGGAAATAAAGCTCTGCCCAGACCTAACAGAGTACGCGTGGGTCACGTTAGAAGAAGCAAAAAGCTACGAACTCATAGAAGGCATATATGAAGAGCTAGAAATGCTAGACAAATACATCAGAGGGAAAAAATTAGAAGAATGGAAAAAGAATTAGAAATTTCTCAGACTTTGAACTTTTTGAGCAAAAGTGAGTTGCCAATGACAGAAATGTCGCTGAATACCATTGCCAAACCGGCTGCCATCGGTGGCAACAGAATACCAAAAGAAGGATATAGAATGCCCGCTGCCAGAGGTATCATTGCCGTATTGTAGAAGAACGCCCAGAAAAGGTTCTGCTTTATCTTGCTCAAGGTCTTTTTGCTAAGTCTTATAGAACCAACAACATCCCTAAGGTCCTCCTTTATCAGGACAATGTCGCCAGTCTCTATTGCAACATCTGTCCCGCTGCCTATGGCTATACCTATGTTCGCTTTTGCTAAGGCAGGGGCATCGTTTATGCCGTCACCAACCATACCGACAACTCTGCCTTGCCTCTGCAGCTCTTCAATCTTTTTGGCCTTGTCCTGAGGCAGCACGTCCGCCACCACCTCGTCAATACCGACCTGCTTTGCAATGGCTTTGGCTGTTCTCTCATTGTCACCAGTGATCATTATCACAGACAAGCCCAGGTCCCTGAGCTCTTTGACAGCAGACTTGGAATGTTTTTTCAAAGTATCTGCAATACCTATCATGCCGATAACCTTTTTATTTGCAGCTACAAGGACAGTGGTCTTTCCCTCTTTCTCCAGCTTCTGGATTCTGTCTTCAATGTTTTTTGTCTCTATGCCGCTTTTCTTCATCAATTTCCTGTTGCCTACCAAGAGAGGCTTGCCCTTGTATTTGGAGACAACCCCATAACCAGGTATTGTCTTGAAGCTTTTAGAAGATTTTATCTCCAGTTTCATTTTTTCCGCCTTTCTAACAATGGCCTCGCCAAGGGGATGCTCTGAATTTTTCTCAACAGAAGCAGCAAGCTTGATCAGGGTTTTCTTTGTTCCTTCGAAGGTTATTACGTCTGTAACCTCAGGCTCGCCCCTTGTTAGAGTGCCTGTCTTGTCAAAAACAATAGTGTTCAGCCTATGAACCTCCTCCAAAAAGGCGCCGTTCCTTATGAGAATCCCGTTCTCTGCGCCCTTGCCCAGACCGACCATGACAGCTGTAGGCGTTGCTATTCCCATGGCGCACGGGCAGGCAACAACCAAAACACTAACCATTACAGTCAAAGCAAAGAACAGGGTATGACCTGCGAAAAAGTACCAGGCAGAAAATGACACTATAGCAATAAGCAGAACCACAGGAACAAAATACGACACAACCCTATCAGCTATTCTCTGTATTGGGGCTTTGGTTTGCTGCGCTTCCTTGACCATCTTTATTATCTGGGACAGGACTGTCTCAGCCCCTATCTTGGTTGCCTTTATTCTTAGAACACCATTCATGTTCATGGTAGCACCGATAACTTCGTCCCCCTTTCTTTTTCCGACAGGCATGCTTTCCCCTGTTATCATTGACTCGTCAACCGAAGAGTAGCCGTCGATGACAAAACCGTCTACAGGTATCTTTTCCCCAGGCTTGACAAGAACAATATCGCCCTTCTTCAATTGCTCGATAGGAACTTCAAGTTCCCTGCCATCCTTTATCACCCTTGCTGTCTTGGCCTGGAGCTTCACCAGTTTCTTGATAGCCTCTGACGTCTTGCCCCTGGAGACAGTCTCCATCAGCCTGCCAATGGTGATGGTGGTTACCACGGTAGCGGCAGCCTCGAAAAAAACCATGCCTCCAGTAAAAATCGTAAGAAAGCTGTAAAAATATGCAGCACTGCTACCTAGAACAACAAGAAAATCCATGTTAATATATTTGTTTTTCAAAGCGCTCCAAGAATTCTTGTAAAAGTGATAACCGATACCGAATTGCACCGGAGTTGTCAAGAGAAGAAGTATATAATTTTCGTTCGGTATTTCCAAGAACATACTTATCACAACGACAGGTATGGTAAGAATAATGCCAAAGAAAGAAAGTAGCTTCAATTTCCTGATTTCCTTTTCGCTCTCGTTCAACTCGTCAGGCTCCAAAGCCTTGTAGCCCAATTTGCTTATGTTATCCTTTATCTGCTTAACGCTGATAACCTTTGGGTCGTACTCTAAGCTAGTCTCTCCTGCTGAGAAGTTCACAACAACACTGAAGACGCCCTTTGTCTTTTTCAGATAGCTCTCTATGTTAAGCGCACAACTAGCGCAATGCATGCCGTGTACTGACAAAGTTATCTTTTTCTTCATTGGATATCTCTTGTTATTTTGTTAGTCTAACGAATAAATGTTCATATCAAGCTCCGCAACAGCTGCCGACGCCGCCGCAAGTGCTTCCACCACAACCACATCCACTGTTATAGCTAGGGTTGCTGTTAGTCTGTATCTCCTTGACGTCTTCACTGACAACCCTTGCCTTGTAAGTCTCGAACACATCCAAAGATAGTATCTGTTGCTTTGTTGTTTTTGACGAGTCATAGTTCACATCGAACAGATTAGGGAAGCTGAAATGCACATCACCCACACCGTCTATTGTCTTCAGTTCCTGTGTTATCAACGGCGCATGACCCGGGCAAGGTATGTCAACCTCCATGCTCAAGTACGAACTGTCAACCTCTGCTATCAAGAGTCCTGTCGGTGCAGCCAACGAAACGTTCGCCAAGAGAGGGAATATCAGCATGAACAGCACCAAGTTAATCCCTATTGTCGAACCGTACATTGTTGTAAGGTATTTCCACTTGCAACGTATTCCGTCCAAAGACAAAATACCATTCTTTCTCAGATAGAGTGCTGAAGATAGTGTTGCGAAGCCTATCGAGATTGCTATCAGTATGTGGAAAAAGTATGGGTTCATCAACAGTGGCGTGAAGAACTGTGTAAGTACGGTCACTCCCAACACTGATCCTACGATAAAGGCTATACAGCCTATGTGAGGTATCAGGCCGTACATTATACCTTGGGCCACACCCTTGCTCTTTTTTCCGTCCACTGAATATCCCATCAAGGCTATCTTTTTCTTTATTCTATCGATACCAATAACTTTATTGTCAAACTCAACAAAAGCCTTGCTCTTAGCCAAATCAACTTTTATTTTTTTGACTCCTTCCATAGAAACTACTTCATTCTCGATGTTCTTTACGCAGCTGCCGCAGTGCATGCCTTTTATGCTAATTGTTTCCTTCATTCTTTTCACCTCTGATTTTTTTGGTTTTTAAATTCTTTTTGAACTTTTTCAAACACTTGTTGCAGCAAAAAATTTTGCTGTCTTTTTCTATACCCATACCACAAAGCTTGCAATACTTTTCTAACATTGCATCGCTCTTGATTGTCATAAGACATAACGGACATTTTTGATTTTTCATAAGAAATGTACTTGGAAACAGCATATAATACAAGTTGTGAAACTAGTTTCAACGCTTTAGGATGATGACGTTTCTCATGCCGCGCCTATTTCTTTCTATCAACCCTTTGCCTTCCAGCCTGTCTAATGTTCTTGTTACTCTGACCTTGTTCAGGTTTGTTGTCTCCACTAGTTTTGATTGTAGTACCGACCCGTCAGACTCTATTACTTTCTTGAGAACCAACTTCTCGTCCTTACCAAGCTCGTTCATTATCTTTCTATAATTCTGCTTTGTAAGCTTCTTGGACTCGACCTGCGGCTTTATCTTCCTGATCCTTGTTATTATCCTTTCCTCCTTTGAGAAGAATATCAGATACAAGCCAAGGATCAAAACAAAACCCATTATGCCTATACTGACATTAGTGTGAAAGTTGATGGTTCCCCACATCGGGCAAGAATCGCCATGAGAACACGACGCGTTCACTATGTCATTCAGTGCCGTGTTGAAAGAGAATATCATGAAGCCTAAAAGTATTGCAATGGCAATTACAAGAACCCCCACTATCCTGTTTCTCATTATAGAAATTCTTCTATCACAGTTTAAATAAATATAAGAAAAAAGGTTTATTTCTTCTTTGCGGCAGCCTTGTTAAGCTTTGCTAGCAGCGCTTCCAACTTTACGCCGTGCGCCTCAGCTGCCTGTTCTATTGTTTCATGGGAAGCCATGTGGCACATCGCGCAGTGAAGACCGCTCCCTAAAAGCACATCTACTGCTTCGGGATGATCTTCTATAACATCTCTCAAAACCATCTTCTTTGTTATCTTTCCCATCCGAATCACTTTATTTTTATGCACTGGACCGGGCAGGTGTTCGCAGCGTCCTCGTTGCAACCTACGTCCTTGACTGTCAGCTCAAAGTTCTTGCCGACCTTCTTGCCGCCCTTTAGGACTGACTTGCCGTCGTCGCCCATGTCCCAAAAGTCTGGGCAAACTGCTGCGCACGCTCCGCAACCAATGCATTTTTCCTTTTCTTGAATTATCTTTGGCATGAATAATCTACCACTTTGCAATTTATAAATTTATTTATCTAGAAATTGTTCAAAATCTCTTCTTCCAGCTTTGTTGTCTTGTGCTTCTTTTCTACCTTTTCCAGGTTTCCCTTTATCCTCTTGTGCTCCTTCTCAAGCTCCTTGGGTATCTTCATCTTGTTCTTTGTCATGTAATCGTAAATAGCCTCGTGCAGAGCGTCCGCGGCCAGCACAGAGCAGTGCGCTTTTATGGTAGGGACCTTACCGGATTTCTTGAGGATATCATTGTTCGTTGTTTTTATGGCAAAGTCAAGGCTCTTGCCCTTTACCATTTCGGTCAACATGCTACTTACGGCTATGGCAACAACACAACCAAACGTCTGGAACTTTATGTCAGAAATCTTGTTACTCTTGACGGCGATGTAGAACATCATCACATCGCCGCAGACAAGGTTGCCCACCTTGCCTATGCCGTCCGCGTCCTTGATTCTGCCAATGTTCTTCGGGTTCTTGAAATGCTCCATTATTTCATTCGAGTATGGACTAGTCATAATATCACTCTAATTCTTCCTCCGTATAAACCTTAATGCCGTTTTTTATCAACAAAGCCGTTGTAATATCCATGCCTCCTACTTTCTTATTTTCTAGATTTTCATTAATGTAGAAAGTTCTTTTACAGCCACAAGATGGGCTTCCCTCTTTGAGGATGGCTTCTTCACAACCATACATTCTCGCAATCTTACAGTTGAATCCGGCAAGACAGGCACTAGCTATAATCTTCATCTAATTAACCTACCTCTATAGCGCACACATCATCCGCACAGGGCGATTCTATCAGGTAAAATATCAACAGGACGAACAAGTAGATTGACACTATGGTCGTCACAATCCCTATCACAATCAAGGTCACCTCAAAGTTCCTCTTGTTGTGCAGGAACTTGCCTATCCTCGACATCTTCCTCTCGGTAAACCACATCGACACAGCCAGCCTCATCCTGTTGTCGAAAGAAGCAGAGCATTCCTTTCTCTTGAGCTTGTCGACAAAGCATCTCCAACCGTCCTTTATGTAACTCCTATACTTGGGAAAGAAGATGCTCATTACACCAAAGTATGCCAACAATACCAGACAGGGTATGCAAAACAAAACCATAACAATCAATTCTTAAATGGGCTTATCATTCTTAAATTTTTAACTATCCCCGGCAGAACCTTCAGGACATAGTCGATATCCTTTTCCTCTGTGTCTTTTCCCAATGACAATCTCAGTGAGCCGTGGGCCTGCTCGTGCTTCAGGCCGATAGCCCTAAGCACATGGGAAGGCTCCAAAGACGATGTGGAGCAGGCAGAACCTGTGGAAGCATCAACCCCCTTCATGTCCAGGTGAAGGACCAGGGACTCGCCCTCGATGAAAGCGAACCAGAAGTTAGTGTTGTTCGGCAGCCTTTTGGTAGGATGGCCGTTCAGATGGGCATCATCTATTTCAAGAACACCCTTTATCAGTCTGTCCCTCAACTTTGTCAGCTTCTTTGCCTCGGCATCCATCTCCTTCTTCCTCAGTTCAGCAGCCTTACCAAAGCCAACAATACCCGGAACATTCGAAGTTGAAGACCTAAAGCCAAACTCATGGCCGCCTCCGTGCAGCAAGGGATCGATTTTGACTCCTTCCCTTATGTACAGGGCACCAACGCCCTGCGGGCCGTACATCTTGTGGGCGTTGACCGTCACCAGGTCAAGATTCATCTTGTTAACATCAATAGGAATCTTACCAAAGCTCTGGGCAGCGTCGGTATGAAAATAAACGCCTTTCTTCCTGCATACCTTGCCTATCTCCTCTATCGGCTCTATTGTCCCGATTTCGTTGTTGGCATGCATTATCGAGACCAGAATTGTTTCCTTGGTAATGGCCTTCTCGACTTCCTTCGGATCAACCAGGCCGTATTCGTCAACCGGCAGGTATGTAACCTTAAAGCCCTGCTTCTCCAACCAGCGGGCAGAGTTGAGAACGCAGTCATGCTCTATCTTTGAAGTGATGATATGCTTTCCCTTGTCCTTGTTGGCAGAGGCAATGCCTTTCAAAACCATATTATTGGATTCAGTGGCGCTGCCAGTGAATATCAATCTCTTAGGGCCAGCCTTCATAAGGCTGGCAACCCTTTCCCTTGCGTAGTCCACTGCTCCTTTGGCAGCCCTGCCAGCAGAGTGAATAGACATAGTGTTGCCGAACTTTTCATTAAAGAAGGGCTCCATCTCCTTCACAACCCTAGGATCGACAGGAGTTGTGGCAGCATAATCCATGTAGATTCTTTTCATTCAACCACTAGAAAATATAACACTGTTATATATTTAAAGGTTTTTATAATGGTATGTCATTAACTAATAATTTCTAAGGGTTTCCAACAACAAATCTGAAACATCTATTATCTCAGTCTTATCAAGGTCTATTCTAACATGAAGGTATTTAAGATTTTTTAGCAAAATAAAAAGATTTAAATAAGTCCAAGCAAAATGATTGCTATGCCTTACGAACAATACCTATCAGCTGGCATGCACATCGGCATGAAGCAGCAGACAAAGGACATGGAAAGATTCGTCTACAAGCTGAGAGACGACGGTCTTGCAGTGCTGGACCTGAAGACCATAGAGAAGAGGATAAAGTTGGCAGCGCAGTTCTTGGCAAGATTTGAAAGGATAATGGTAGTTTCCAGAAAGTTCGTGGGGTGGAAGCCAGCAATAAAGTTCGCAGAGGTGGTCGGGGCAAAGGAAATGACAGGAAGGTTCCTACCTGGAACAATAACCAACCCGGCTTTCCCAGGTTACTATGAGCCGGATGTGCTGCTGGTAACAGATCCATTGATAGATTCGCAGGCAGTGAAGGAAGCTGCCAAGATGAGGATACCTATCGTGGCTTTGTCTGACACTTCTAACGAGACCCAGTCTATCGACTTTGTGATTCCTGTCAACAACAAGGGAAGAAAATCCATAGCAATGGTGTATTACCTTCTGGCAATGGAGATCGAGAAGAACAGGGGCAAGATAAAGGAAGACGAGGAATTCGCGCACAAGCCTGAGGACTTTGAGACAGAGGAAAGGCGCAGGCGACAGGAAGAGTAATTAATTTTATAGAACAAAGAAACAATTATTTCTTATATGCATACAAGAAAGGCAGCCGTTGCAGGAGCATTCTATCCTCACAACCCAGACGAATTAAGGAATATGATAAAGAATTTTCTTGAAAGAGTGAATGTCAAGAACGGGGAAGTCATAGGCCTTTTGGCTCCGCACGCAGGCTATGCCTATTGCGGCAAGACCTTTGCCTCGATATACAGGACAGTCGCGAACAAGTTCGACACGGCCGTCATTCTCGGTTCAAACCACAGCGGAATCGGTGCAGGAGTGGCGACATGCACAGGCTCATGGAAGACTCCTCTCGGTCTGGTAGATTCTGATAACGACTTTGTCAATGAATTAGTCAAAGACTCTGTTATTGTAGATGACAGGGTCCCACACGCAACAGAACATTCGATAGAGGTGCAGCTGCCCTGGCTGCAGTATCTGTTCCGAAATTTCAAGTTAGCGCCCATCCTGATAAACCATTCTTATTTCAATACAAAAACCTCGGAAGAGGTGGGCAGCAAGATAGCCCAAGCCGCAAAGAAGCTTGGAAGAAAGGTATTAGTGATAGCAAGCAGCGACCTCACACATTATGGAATTGTCTACGGGCACGTCCCTTTCAGAGGAGAGCCGAAAGAGGTCATCAAAAGAATAAAAGCTACAGACATGGATGTCATCGATTCGATAGAAAGGCTCGACCATAAGCAGGTAATAAAAACGTGTGAGAAGGACAGGCTGACTGTCTGCGGCTACGGAGCAATAGCGTCTATGATTTTCGCTGCCAAGGAGCTGGGGGCAATCAAGGGAGAGCTGGTAGACTACTCCACCAGCTTCGAGGTTTCGGGCAGCTTGGACGCTGTTGTAGGTTATGCAGGAGTAGCAATTTATTAAACTCTTTTTCTAATTATAGGCTATGGACATAATCAAAAAGCACGCCCTGCTTAATGCCAAAGAATATAACGGCAAGGCCAATGCGCAGGCGGTTCTGGGCAAGGTTCTGGCAGAGAAGCCAGAGCTGAAAAAAGACATGGCAAAACTCGGAAAGACTGTGGGAATGGTTGTGAAGGAGATAAACTCATGGTCATTGGAAAAGCAGGAAAAGGAGCTGGCAAAGTTCGGCAAGATTGAGAAACCGAAAAAAGTAGAGAGAGAGGGCTTGCCTGAACTACAAGAAGCTGAAATAGGAAAAGTTGTAACAAGATTCGCTCCTGAGCCCAATGGTTATCTGCACCTCGGTCACTTGAAATCTGCTTTTCTTAGTTATCTCTACGCTAAAAAATACAAGGGCAAGGCGTTTCTAAGGTTTGATGACACCAATCCTTGGAAGGAAAAGAAAGAATATTATGATGCTATAAGGGACGACCTGAAGATGTTCGGATTAAAGTTCAACAAGGAAGTGATGGAATCAGACTATATGGAAACATTCTACAAGTACGCTGAAGAGCTTTTTGAAAAGGAATTCTTCTATGTTTGCACATGCCCGCAGTTCAAGATAAAGGAAATGAGAGCTAGCGCTTCGGTATGCGACTGCAGGAACAGGAGCAAGAAGGATAATCTTAAACTCTGGAAGAAGATGCTGAAGAACGCGGAACAAGGCTCGATGATTGTCAGGCTGAAGACAGACCCTGCTCACATCAATCCTGCGATGAGGGAACCAAGCATGCTAAGGATCATAGATTCCGAACATCCTCTGAAAGGGAAAAAGTACAGGGTTTATCCGATGTATAATTTTGCCTGCACTGTGATGGACCGTCTATTGAAGATAACTCACGTCATGAGGGACAAGGGCTTTGAGAATGATGCAAAGGTACAGGAATTTATCTATAATATTTTCGGCTGGAAAGTTCCTGTTACAATCCAGTTCGGAAGGCTGAAGACAGTGGCAGGAATCCCCATGAAAAAGAGAAAGTTGATAGAGATGATAAAGGAAGGGAAGCTGAGCGGTTTCGAGGACATAAGGATTCCAACGCCAAGGAACCTTCTCAAGAAAGGCTTCAGACCGGACACAATCAAAAGGCTGATAGAGGAGATAGGACCGAGCAAGAACGATGTTGACATCAGCTTTGACAAGCTTGAAAAGTACAACAGGCAGATAATAGACTCTGTATCGAACAGGTATTTCTTTGTCGGCGAGCCAGTTGAAATAAAGCTGGACAAGGTATCCAAGAAAACAGTAAAGGCGCCGTTGATGCCTGGCAAGAAAAAACAGAGGATAATCCCTGTTTCTAAAAAGATATTTGTCGAAAAGCTTGACTTTGCCCAATACAGAGGCCAGGAGATAAGGCTGATGCACTTCTGCAACATTGTTCTTGACAGGAAATCAAAGGTGACCAGCATCAAGCTAAAGGACGTTCCAAAGATCCACTGGGTCTCGAAGAATGTTAAAATAAAAATGATAATGCCCGACGGCAGGGAAGTAGAAGGCCTGACAGAGCCTGATATAAAAAACGTAAAGCCGGACCAGACAGTCCAGTTCGAAAGGATAGGCTTTGCCAGATGCGAAAAGAAGGGCTTGTTCTACTTTGCCCACAAGTAAATTTAAATACTTTACAAATAGATGATATTAAAAAATGAACTAATGAAATGAGGTGATGATATGGATGATAACAAGGTTCTACATACAGTAGAAATAGCTAAAAACACGGGAAAGATAAGAATAGGCACAAACGAGGCAACCAAGGCAATAGAAAGAGGCATTGCCAAACTAATCGTCATAGCTGACGATGTTCAACCAAAGGAAGTGGTGATGCACCTGGAGCCGTTGTGCAACGAGAAAAAGATCCCGTTCTTGCATGTAAAGAACAAGCTAGAACTTGGAAGGGCAGCAGGCATAGACGTCTCGACAGCCGCCATAGCAGTGACAGAGGCAGGGGACGCCAAAAATGACATAGAGGCATTGACAAAAAAGTGATTGAATGGCAGCACCCCTTGATGCAATTCCAGCAGAAGTAGTACAGCTCCTAGGAAGGTCAGGAATAAAGGGAGTTTCTCAGGTCAGATGCAAGGTCATAGACGGCAGGGATAGGGGCAAGGTTCTGGTAAGGAACGTTGTCGGACCTGTTGCACTAGGCGACGTTCTGATGCTGAGGGAGACAGAGATGGAATCATCTGGAACACTGGATGTGAGATAATGAAATGCAACTTTTGCAAAGAGAACATAGAGCAGGGAACCGGTAAGATGTACGTAAAGACGGACGGCAAAGTGTTCTACTTCTGCTCAAAGAAATGCGAAAAGAATATGATCTTTCTTGGAAGAGAGTCAAAGCACACCAAATGGGTGACCAAGAAAAAGCCTCAGAGCAAATAGTTTTTCTTTGCATCTCTTAATTCTTTTTTTCTTGATGTCTTATGAATCCCGTTAAAGTCAAAGCTGCAGACAAAGCCATCGATTTCTGTGACTAAACTCTCTGATACCGGAAGGCCGAACTTGCCCCTCAGGGTGTTTTCGAATTCTTTCTTTACATAATCAATAGCCTTTGTCGGACCGCATAGTCTCACAAAGTCTTGCACTGTATTGCCCTGGGAAGTCAGCAAAAGGGCATCAACAATCGGAGTGCCGAATCTCTCGTAGATTTTTTCCACTATATATTCCGACATCTTAACATTAACAGAATGGATTGGTTTCTGGGGATCAGGATATTTAAGATTTTTTGGAGAATATGTGGTAGCTATTTGTTCTCTTGTCCAAACCTGCTTCTTCTCCTTGATTACAGAGAAGCCGTTTTCTTGGATATAATCGATAATCTCATCTGCTCTGAGTATTACCTCTGGCTTCACCAGACCGAAAGTCTTTCTCATGCTCTTACTAAGTTTTAAATTTTTAAAAAGGGAAGTTATTTTATGATTCTTGGCATTGACAAGGTTCTTGAGTTGATAAAAGAAAAAAATCTTATAGAGGGTCTTGACACCGAAAACCAGAACTTTGAGGGCTGCGGCGTTGACATCAGGATAGGCGATATATATGAGATGGAGGAGGGAGACGGCTTTCTCCATATCGAGACGAGAAAATCACCCAATTTCAAGCTTTTGGCAAAGTTTGCTGACACCGGACCTGTAAAAATAAAATTAAAGCCAGGCAAGACCTATTCTGCAACTACCATAGAGAAGATAAACACGCCCAAAGACCTTGTAGGCTGGTTCATACCAAGGGGAACCCTGTACAAATGCGGCATAGTCGTCCAGGGCATAAAGACTGACCCAGGCTACTGCGGCAAGTTCTCCTTCATCATGACCAACACGTCTAGCAATAATTTCGAGATAGAGTTGGGCGCAAGGATTGCCAGCATGGTATTCCACAGAGTCGACGGAAAGGCCAACACATACAAGGGTCAGTGGCAGGGCGGCCGCGCCTTCATAGCAGAAGAGGAAAAGCAGGTAACGCAGAAAGAGGAGATATAATTTACTACCCGTGGTGGTTATGATATTATTTCTTTAAAGTGTATTCGTTTTATGTCGTGGTTAGGTTTATATTTAGACGTACAATTAAATAGTCTCACGATATAAGAATTGACAGTGATTTCATGGCGCTTTGCGACAGATGTCCACTTGATGACAATCATAACAAATTTGGATTTATGAAGCTTCATGTCGAAAGATTTTATGAAAGACGTGTCGCGATGGATAGCAATGTTTTGAAAAAGAGTTTTGCAGCAAAGTCTGCAAGAATATTTTGTGTTAAGGTGATAAAATGGGTAGAACTTCGTTAAATGGTCATTGTGTTATAGACGAAACATACAAAGTAGCAAGATATCATGGTATGACGGGAAAGTATCTGGATTTAGTGTATAGTGAAAAACAGAAAAAAAAGACATGCGACGATTGTGGAAATCTTTTTTGCTGAATAATTTAATCGTTTATGGTTATTATGTTGAAACAAGAACTGGTCCAGGACCTTAGAGTCTTCGGACTGAGCGAATACGAGGCCAAAGCCTTTTTGGCTTTGTCAATCCACGGTCCTCTATCTGCTTCTATTCTTTCTCAGAAAAGCAAGATACCCCAGTCCAAGATATACAATGTAATGAGGAAGCTTGTGGACAAGTCCTTGGCAGAGGAGCAGAACTCCAAACCCCAAAGGTTCAAGGCTGTCAAGACAGACCATGCCTTTAGGAAGTTGATAGACGCCAAAAAGTCGGAGATAGAGAAGCTGAACAGGAAAACCAGCATGATTGTTGACCAGCTAAAGCCCTTCCAGAATAAAAAGGAGAACCTGGGCATGTGGACCGGAAGGGGCAGGCAGGCGTTTCTTGAAAAAGCTGCCGAGATGGTGGAAATGACTAAAAAAGAAGGCATGGCAACAACATCAAGGTTTTCCAGAAACTCCTTGCTGGACAATGCTTATTCAAAGGCCCTGAAAAAAGGAATAAGAATAAAGATAATAGGGACTTCTGAACTAGACGAATCGAAAATGGCAAGGGCCAAGTGGTACAAGAAGCAGGGAGCTCAGATAAGGATACTGCCCATGGACGTCCACCCAAGGATAGGAATCGTGGACAGCAGGGAGATGTGCATGAGGATAGACAATCCATTAGAGTCGGATTTTTTCTGGAGCAACAGCCCGGCCATGATCAGTGTGTTCAGGACCTATTTCAAAGAACTCTGGAACAAGGCCAAAAAATTTTAAAAAGAATAGACGACAATTATTGTTTCTATGCCCGGTCAAGTTGTTATTCTGGTTGCATCCGCTTTCATAGAGAAAGATGGAAAATACCTTGTTCTGCAGAGAAGTGACAAGAACATGACAAACAAAGGCAGGTGGCAGCTGCCTGAGGGCAAGGTCAGACCTGGTGAGAACCTGCTCAAAGCTCTCAGAAGGGAGATTCTGGAGGAGACCAGCACGATGCTGACAAGCGTCAAGCTATTCGGCATACATTCCAACATAATGAGAAAGGGCCGAGGCATCTTCCGCGTTGTCCGTGTCGTCTTCAAGTGCAAAACCATAGGAAAGATCAAGCTGTCAAAGGACCATAAGGACTACAAGTGGGCGAGCCTGAAGGAGAATCTGGAATTTATGGACGGCTTTGACCCGAAAAATATAATTTCTGTAAAGAAGGTTAAAGACGTCTTCTAGTTTTATATAGCGATTTATTCAAAATAAGATACATGGAAAGGTTTTTTTCCAAACTATTAGAGAAGAACAAAATGACTTCTTTACTTGAATTAGGCAGACCTTGGAATAGTTTGAGTGTGATTATACTTTCCATATTAGGTTTTGTTCTTTCTTCTACAACTATGAACTTTTTGCCTATATTAATTTTGACAGTTGTAGTCTTCTTAATATACAACGGAAGTTCAGCGTTAAACGACCTTTTCGATATGAAAGTAGATTCAATTAATATGCCGTTCAGACCTTTAGAAAGGGGGTCCATAAAAGTCAAGGATGTAATAATTTTTTGTTCTGCATGCTACTTGTTAGGGAACGCACTGGCTTTGTATGTTTCAGTAAAATTTTTCCTATCGATTCTGCTGATGAGTATAGCCAGCATAGCATACTCTGCTCCCCCAATATCCCTAAAAGACAGATTAATCTTAGGTAATCTAAGTCTAGGCTTTGTTTCTATGTTCACAACAATATATGCGGGATTTGTTCTTTCTACAAATACATTAATCATGACGAATCAAATACTTTTACAATCAATGGCTTTAACATTATTGTTTTCTTTCTTTTCAATACTCAAAGATTTCAAGGATATGGGAGGAGATGACATACATGGAAAAAAGACAATAGTGACAAAATATGGTGTCAAGAACGCATCAAGACTAAATATAATAGGAACTATGATTTTCTTTCCTGTTACATTATTAACTTTTTACCATATGAGCTTTCAGAACTTGTCTTTCGTTATTTTGTCTGGCATATTGTTCATCGCACTCATAATACCTGAAATAAAAGTTTATAAAAATCCAACGAAGAAGACAGGAGAAATTTCATGGAGTTTTGGAAGAATTACTTTCCTTTTCTTCCTGCTAAGCTTATTTCTTTTCTAGGGCTTTATCTCTTTGTAATTTATTTCTTTGAGGAATTTTTTCTGTTCTTTTAATAGAAATGGCAAGTCTAGTTGGTCCTTTACAAATTTCTTGTACTTGGCCTGCTTCAGCACCTCAGTAGCACCGTTTAGGTGTATACAGTATTTGCCATTAACAGCCTTGCATTCTGTTTCAATAGTATTAATGATTCTTTCGTGAACCGGGGAACCCCCTCCAGCGTTGAAGCCCCGCAATACATGATCTATTGGTTTCTTGGAGGGAAAGAATTTTTCTGCTATCGGATTGTTGAATATCTTAAATTGAGCATATTTAGTAGGTACAAAATCCAAAGTCTGATAGTCGCCGAAACCTGCGGAGGAAATTATTTCCATAGCCTCATTGTACCTTTCCTCAAACCTACTCATGGTGTATCTCTTTGCTACACTACGCATGAAAATGACTCCAGCCTTCCATGCATCCAAATACACCTCCATCTTGTCTCTTCTTTTCTTGTTTATCTCCTTTGTTAAATGAATATAAAACTCAATTGGAACAAAAGCCATGGGTTCCTCTAAGAACACTATCCTACCATCTTCGAATCTAAGCTGCTTTGAAATCAAAAGTTTTGTTATTAAGGAAAGCCCCATTTCCTCACTTCATTAATACTCTTCGTTCTTCTTTCTTTATCCGAATACCTTTATCTGATATTGTCATGGGGAACCATGCGTTAGCATGCTTGGTTCTTCTCATCTTCCTGACCTGCAGATTCACAAAATCTTCCCCACCTATGCCGATATATCTCAGAATAATGACGCCGTCGACCACAAACTCTTCGACACCGAACTTGGCAAGCTGGTTCGTCTCCTCAGGCAGCTCGGAGGTTATGACGCTGGTGACCCCAATGTCCTTCAGACCGTTCAGAAGCTTGAACAACTGCTTCCTAATCTCGAACGGCTCCTTGTAGTACATGCCAAAAATGGCTGTAGAGTCGATAACAACTCGCTGAACATTCTTCTGCTTGATCTCATCCAACAGAGGAGAAGTAACATCAGTCATCTGGAACGGGTCCTGATAGACCAAGAAAAGCTTCTTTTCCTTAATATACGGCTCAAAATCCCAGCCAAACCTACTGACATCATCCATTATGTCTTGCGGTCTCTCCTCTAATGTGATATACATACACGATTCACCTTTCTGTAGGCCTTCCCAAATGAATTGTGAGCAGAAAATGGTCTTGCCCGTACCGGCAGCACCAGAAACCAGATTAGTAGAACCTTTCGGGAAGCCTCCCTCCATCAATTCATCCAGACCAGGTATCCCAGAGGGAATCCTCTCAAAATCAGAACCACTAGAAGAACCTTTAACGGAAGCTTTCTTTGGCATATTAAGAAATTATTAGAACCTTCTATATAAATCTAATCAGCTATCAAGATGGGCTTTGCCAAGGCATTGGCTGGCAGGGGTTTCTTGAACTTTACCTTCAAAGTGCCCTTCCTTCCGTGCAGACCTGTCACATGACCGATGTATTTCTTGCCCTTTTCGTCGGTCCAGACAGCCTTTTTGCCTATGAACTTGCCCGCATCCCTCTTAGACTTTACAGTAGGAACATCTACAAGAACTTCCTTCGTATAAGCTATGTGGTAATTTACTATTACTCCTGTTGGATCCATTAAAAACACCATACTATTAACCAACTCATCACAAACATCTTAAAATTAAAGACGTTACGATATTTATACTTCCCTTCACGTGAAATCGTTCTGTTTAATATAGTTCTGTTACTATTTAAAACTATAGTTTTTACTATAGAAGTATAGTTAAAATTATTTCGACTTCTGACGTGCTTTTTTAGCCTTTTTGCTCTTTTTCCTGACCTTGCTGACCTCTTCAGCAGTTTCCAGCATCTGCTTGGCCTCTTTCATCTTGTCCTCTGGTTCCTGTGGAACTGGCTGCTTTATTATTCTCGAGATGTCTGTGACGAATCTCCTCACATATTCCTTGTTCAAGTAGATGTCCTTGTCCTTTATCTTGTCCAGCTTGTTCTCCTCAAGCATCCTCCTCATCTCGACCACCTTGCCGAACAGCTCGGAGTAGGTGGGATTGATCAGGCCTGTATCAACAAGATATTTCTTGAAAGCCTCAGGCAGCTTCTCAGGCTCCTTGGGCAGCTTCTTGAGGTTCTTCAGGGCAGCTGCAGAAGCATTGACCATCACATCATAACTTCTCTTGATATCATAGGATTTCCTCTGAGTCTCAAGGTCCTTTAGCAGCTTTTCGAACCTCTTGACATACTTTTCAGTCTTTTTTATCCATTCGTCCACATCTTTTCCTGGTATGTCCTTTATCTCCTTGTACTCGACCTTCTTTCTGAATTCGTTGATGTCCTGGAGCATTTGTGCATACTCTTCCTCAAGCAAATCGGCATCCACCAGATGCTTCCTCACCTCGCTGGCAGAGTTCTTGGGCGACGGCGGGCCAACCCCAACATACATCAGAACAGCTTGGGCAGCGTCCAGCATGGCATAATAGAGATCCTCCGCGATTATATAGAGCTTGACGCTTTTGACCCTTGTTATCCTCCTGGGAACGCCCTCCATCCTCATGTGGGCAGCCTCAGGAGTGATGGGAAACTCGCCCCATTCAAGAAGCTTCCTCATGGGTATGAAGAAGCCAGTATCGTAAATAGCATAACCATCCCTTATTATGTTGAAGAAAAGGGGGTTTGTGTACCTGGTGCCTTTGATGAACTCTGTAAGAGCAAGTATGGGCTGAGGGTGCAGTCTTGGGTCAATGGAGGCAGCGACCTTGTACAGGTCGTTGTTGATTTTTTCCCTTATGTCGTCGAATTTCTTCAAGGGCATCTTGGTGTCGTCAAATATGATATAGACGTCGACATCAGATTTACCTGTTCCCTTGCCGAACATGAAAGAACCGAAAACTACTATGGACTTTACATAGGTCTTGAACATGCCAAGAACCCTTTCCTTGAACTCCTCTGCAGACTTTAGCCTGGTTTCAACAGAGAACTTTTTCAGTTTCTTTCCAACACTCTTGACCATTTAATCACTCAATAGTAATTATTTTATGTTTTATTTAAACCTTTCTTTACTCCAAAGCTCCGCCTTGCCCTTGTTCTTTGCCGCCGAGCTCAGGAAGGTGTACTCCTCCTCAGGCACTGTCAGCAATCCTTTCAGCGGGTCTAGGGCATGCTCTCTCATTGCCAGCTCCTGCCTTCTCATCTCAGGCCCGTCAGGCCTTATGCCATAGAACTCTAATGGAAGTTCTTTGGGAGCAATGTCCTTTTCAAGGAACTGTTTCATCAGCCTTAACACAAGAATCACCTGCTCCCTGGGATTGCCAGCTCTCTCAAATATCATCCAAGCATCCTTCATGCCCTTCTGCCTCAGCTCGAAAAGCCTTTCATACAACCACAGCTGCTCCTTGGAGCCCAAAGGTATGGGCATGTGGGCTGGAACATGTGGCGTTGGAAAACCCAGGTGAAGAAGCTTTACGCGCTCGGCTGAGCCTGGAGGAATTGACTCTATCTCTTTGACAGGGTCAATGTCCTGTGAAAGTATGTGTTCAAAGTCGATGCAAACAGCAGCCCATTTGGACTTGATTGCCTGACAGAGAAATATAAAGTCCCTAGGCCGGATTATTCTAGACATGCCCTGCAGACCGCCACGGCCCATCTCAGCCTCGAAGAAACAATATATCTTATATTTTTCCATCAGTTTGGTGGGGTTATCGAGATCGTTCTTTGGTTGAAAGTGGCCCAAGATGTATTTCGCGGATACGGCAGGAACCCATTTGTTTATGTTTTTCGTTTTAGGCAAATCCTTATCTTTTATTTTTTCCCCAACAATATTGTTCCAAAGAGAGTCATTGTTGTCTTGCATCCACTTTGCAATAATATAATAAGCAGCCTTTTCAGGACCGTAAGAAAGGTCACTAGTGCTAACATGTCTTATAAAAATTTTTTTAGCTTCTTCAACTGCCTCTTTATAGATTTTTTCCTTTTCTCCTTCAGAAGGTTCTTTATTATGTTGAACCTTATAACGATATTCAAAATTTTTAACACTATCTTCAATAAAATCTTTAGGTGTTGTGCGGATAAATTCCCATAAAAAGTCATTTTCTTTTTTTACTATCCAATCCATCAAATTTTTGTTCTCTTCCAAGAATTTTTTCATAGGCCTGCCCCAGGGATCAACAAGCTTTGTAGGTTGAAGGTCTTTACCCAATCTAGTAAAAGGTGTTGTTTGGGAAGGATGAAAGTTAACATACTTGCCACCAAGATTGCCACAACCCTCTATGTGGTCTACCAATCTTTGGTGAGAATGGAAGTAGTCTGATTCTATAGCAGAGTCAAGCATCTCCAAGGGTCTCTCTGACCCGCCGTAGAACTCGCCATGAAACCCAAAAGATATGCCCAATCCCTTTATCTTTTCTATCTCTTCCTTCACATTAGGCTCGTTGAACTCGGTTATGGCCTCCAGGTCTACCTGCGTAAAGTTGACGCCCTCAAGACCACCTGCAAATATCTTTCTGGTTATGGTCATGAGGTTTTGCTTTTCCTTCTGGTCAACAAGACCAAAGGCACCGCTTGAGATTCCTACTATATAACCCATCAGCTAACACCCATCTGTGATTTGATAAAGCCCACGATTCCACCGAACTGGGCTCCAGCTATGCTGAGATAGTTCTTTGCTATTCTATCCTTGAGGTCGCCCTCATAGGGACCGTGCTTGAAGAACATGAACTTTTCCCTGTCCACCTTGGGAAACTTGATTTTCTTAGTGAAGCCGGTATAGGCCTCGCCAGTCTCCTTCAGACCTTTGACAAACTTGTGATATTCGCCAAACTCTTCTTCTTTTTTGAAAGCTGGAAAGTCTGTTGTGAGAATCTCGTCAAATGCCATGTCTCCGACTCTGACTCCCAGCATCTCGTCTATGTACCTTTCCAGCTCAATCTCCCTACATTTCATTTCCAGTAGCTTTACCAGCATGACGTTTTGGGATATGACGAAATTCCTTATAGTGAATGTTATATCCTCCAGTTCACCGACAGGCAGCCTTGAACCAACCCTGAAGACATCAAAATCAAGGAACATATAGTAGAGCTCGTAAGGGTCAAGGTTCTTGTCTCTACTCTTCCAAGCTTCCAGTATCTCCTTTTCTACTATCTCGTCAGCAAACGTTCTGTCCTCAAGATGCACATTTTTGCATTCAGAACACCTTACTGCTCCGGATGAATAGTAGTCGTTACACCTAGAGCAATATTTCCTTTTACTTCTTAACCATCCGTAGGTTTTGGCAAGGCCCCATTTTCCAAAGATAAGATTGTCCCTAGTGTAATCATCATAAGGGTAAACGACAAAACCATTTTTGAGTTCTGCTGCAGGCTTTCTAATCTCCACTGTCTTGAAAGGTTTCCAAGCAAAAATCCTTATACCATTGGAGAAAGTCGACTGGCCTGCTATGTCAACAAAAGACTTGATTGCGCCAGCCCTAAAAATTTTATTTTCACCTCCAAGGCGTGTCATCCTGAACCTTGTGATGTAAGGCTTTAGCCAGTTCCTGTATTCTTCTATTGATTTTTTCCTGCCATTCACCAAGCCCCTCATGGATGCATATCTTTCCTTGGCAACGCCCTCGAAAAGTTTTTTCCATTCCAAATAAAGCTTGTTCTTTGTGACTAGTATCAACGCTTCGGCATTGGAGATGTTTAGCTTCTTGGCAATGTCCTTGATATCTTTGTCATCTTCATTCAGGCTAAGGAAGTCAGCAATTATTGTGGGCCATCTTGGCGCAATTGACCTCATGCTCAGAGGCTGGCCAGGCATGTCTGTGTGCACATCAACCTGGTCAACGAACATCGACCTCAAAACATGCTCGTCTTTGCTTGCAAAATAACCTAGAATCTCCGTGTATTTTCTCAGGTCGTGGCTCATCAGCTCATAGTCAGCAACAGACTGAGCAGCTGTTGCCAAACCGGTCTTTATCGTTGATTCCAACATCTGCTTTGTCGAGACAGTCCTTTCATAATACTCCCTATGCGTCGGGGAGACATCTATCCACTCGTCAGCCTTTGCTACCTCCCAGCCCCACTTTGGCAGCTGGAAGAATAGTGAATAATATAATGCAGAAGCTGAACCCGGCTTGCCTGTAAAATTCAATTCTGTGATTTGGTTGGCTTTCTCCTCCAGACCAGGGGCCTCCTTAGGCCCGGCGCAAAGAAAGAGACCCATAGTAGGTTTGTCTATATTCACAATTTTTTTAAGTTCAAATATATCCTTGTCCATCCCCAATCAACCCACTATTAACATTATTATGCCTGTTATAGATAATACAACCCCTATCAATATCCCGAAGGACGTCATTCCTTTTTGCTGGTAGTCAGACATGTCAGGAAAGTACTTTAGCACTAGAAATCCCAAGAAAAGCATTATTAGACCCAGAACCTTCAAAATCATAATTAATAATTGATATAAAGTTTATAAAAACGTTTATCTAATATTAGCTTAGATAAAAATGGTCTGGGCAAGAACAAAACTGATGATACACGACGATTTGCTAAGGCCTGTCCCTAAGATGACCATGCAGTTCGACGGGGTGGATTCAAGAAAGTTCTACAAGGAGATATACAACCTGCTGATAGCCAACTTCCGAGTTCATGAGCATTCTATACAGGAAAAAGAGTTTCACTGGTCAAAGGGAAACCCTGAAAAGTTCAAGATAAAGTGGGAGCTGCAAAAGGACCTGGACAAGTTCTCGTATTACTGGGTCGAGGTTTCACTTGAAGGCGAAGCGTCCAAAACAACTGGAAGCGCCAAGATAGTAGTGGAGGGCGCTCTTAGAACAGAGTATCCCCAGGACACAGCGTGGCAGAAGAGCCTGCTGTACGAGTTCATGAGGATGTTATGGCATTCATCGTTCTATTCATCAAAGAGAGACGAGTTCATGAGGAATGGCAGATACCTTCTTTCAAGCTTTGTCAACGAATTAAGAGTCTTGTCAAGTGTCCAACATGACTAGCCTAAAGCTCAAGGCTGATGTGCTGGCGCCGGAGCACGCGAAAAAATTAAAGTTCACCGGTCAACATCCTTCGAGATTCTTGAAAATAGTTCCTGACTTGATGAAAAACATCTTCAGGCTTAGAGGCTCAAAGTTCTACGAGGACAAGATAAAGTGGGACGTCTCGACAGAGAACACGGACTTCTACGGTGAGTGGAGAGGAAACGACCCCAAAGACGAAAGAACATCTGTATGGGCGAAAGTCAAAGTATTCGGATCGCAGAACAAGAACAAAATAGGTAGCATCGAGATAGAGATAACAGGTGCGCTTCAGACAGAGTTCAAATATTCTAACCTGATGGGCAAGGGTCTTGTTCTGCTTTACTCGCGCTTGTTTTATTCAGAGCAAAGAAGAAAGTATTTAGCAGAAGCTAAAGCAAGGCTGGAAGAGCTGGAAAACGAGCTGAAAAAAGAGTTGGAGAAAATGGTGGTTAAATGAGTATGCTAGACAGATTCAAAAGAAAAAAGGAAGAGGTAAGGATAGCTCCTGACTTGCCGACAAGCCTGCCGAGCGACCTAGAGAAATTCAGGCTACCTCAACCAGAAGAGTCCAGAACAGACTTTTATGACAAGCCTTTGGACATGCCGAGGGAAGAGTTCAGAGGCGACAAGATGGAGCTTGTGCTACAAAAGCTGGACACAATAGACACTAGGCTAAAGCTAATAGAAGAAAAAATGAAAAGGTATTGACTATTTCTTTTTCTTGGCTAGTCTCTTGGCCTTTCTTTCTATTCTTTCCGTGCTTTCTTCCCTGACCTTCTTCTCAACCTCTTCTTCCAAGCCGAGTTTTTCCACAAGTTCCTTGAACCTGTTCCTTATGGTAACCTCTGTCACACCAATAGCGTCGGCTATTTCTCTTTGAGTCCTCTTCTCGCCTTCCAGCACAGCTGCAATGTACAATGCTGCAGCTGCCACGCCAGTCGGCCCCTTTCCTGAGGAAGCCTCTATCTGCTTGGCCTTTTTGAGGTATCTTATTGCCCTTGCCTGGACCTTGTCGGTCAGACCTAGCATGGACGCGAATCTTGGAACATAGTCCTTTGGCATAGCAGGCAGGATTCTCATGCCGAGCTCCCTTGCTATGTACCTGTAGGTTCTTCCAATCTCCCTTCTCTCCACACCAGAAGCTTCTGCTATTTCTTCCAGAGTCCTAGGAGTGCCCATTTCCCTGCAGACTGTGTACAGCAGAGCTGCTATAACAGACTCCATTGACCTTCCTCTGACCAAGCCCCTGTCAACAGCCTGTTCGTACTTCTTTGCAACTTCCTCGTGAACAGACCTTGGCAGACCAAGGAAAGATATCAGTCTCTGAAGCTCTGACAGAGCGAAAGACAGGTTTCTGTCCTTTGACTCGACCAGCCTCTTTTGCCACTTTGTCAGCCTGTAGTACTGAGCCCTCTTGGACGGAGCAACCTTGAAAAGCTCTCCCCTTCCCCTACCTATCTCTGTTGTAAGACCCTTGTCATGCTTGGTAAAGGTCAAAGGAGCGCCAGCTCTGGTCCTTCTGGACATCTGCTCTTCGTCAAAAGCCCTCCATTCTGGAGAAGTATCTATCATCTCTTCTTCCAAAATTAGACCGCATTTCGCGCAAACAGTCTCCCCTCTTGACGGGTCCTCTCTAAAATATTTGGAGCCGCAATCCGGACAAACTTTTGCTTTTTTCGCGCTTTTTCTTGGCAATCAATCACCTATAACCCTTTGTTTTAAAGAATCATAATCAATAATAGGCTTTACATTCAGTACATAGTCGTCGTTCTCTAGTTTTTCCATAAGCTCATGCGCCTTATTCATATCCACTATAATATGCCCATCGAGACGTTCATTATTTTTTCCTGTCCTCTTGAATGTGGCACCATGAGTTCCCAAAAGGCTTTTGAAATTATCTAGTCTTGACTCATCTATGCCCTCAGCAAAAAGTCCTCTGTAATCAATCATTTTTTCACCATATTTACTATAAAGTAGTAAATCACTTCAAACTTAGCAATATTATTTATATTTGCAGGTCTATTTAAAACTTTCGTATCTTTATAAGCAATTTGTCGTTGTGGGCTTTGTTTAAAATCTATCGTCCAAGAACCACTTTTTAAACATGCGTTAGATTTTAATCAAAGCTGACATTATAATATATCAGATATTATGATTCCCTTAGCGTGCATAGAGAGGATAGCAAGAAAAGCAGGAGCCAGAAGGATATCGGCCAAAGCCATAAACGAACTGGCCAAAACAACAGAGGAGATAGGCCTTGAAATAGCATTGGAAGCCTCTCAGATAGCCAAGCACGCCAAAAGGAAGACTGTCTTCAAGGAAGACATCAAACTGGTAGCAGACAAGGCTTAATTTTATATTGTTCTTTTTACCTTATTCTTTCATGACAACAACAAGAACAACGATAAAAAATCTAAAACCGGGAAGATATTGTGTCATCGACGACGAGCCTTGCAAGGTTCTCAACATGACTACTTCACATCCAGGTAAACATGGCGGAGCAAAGGCAAGACTGGAAGCCGTGGGCATATTTGATAACAAGAAAAGATCAATAGTAAAACCAGCAGATTCTGATATTGATGTTCCCATCGTCGACAAAAGAACAGGACAGATAGTTGCAATAACAGAAAACAACGTTCAGATAATGGACATGGAAACATATGAAACATTCGAAGCCCCTTTAACAGAAGAATTCAAGGGAAAACTGCAGCAGGGCGGAGAAATACTCTACTGGGTTCTGATGGGAAGAAAGATGATAGTTCAAACGAAATAATTATTCGTATCTCAAGGCGTCAACTGGCTGCAGCTTAGCGGCTCTTCTGGCAGGCCACAAGCCTGAGATTATCCCTATAACAACAGAAAAGCCCAAACCTAATGCGATCATTTCCAAGGTAACGGTCGCCTCAAAGGTGATTGGCAGCATGCCCGAAGCAACAACGTTTATTATTCTGGATATGATATAACCGACAGCGCAGCCGATGGAACCGCCTATAAAACCCAGTAGACTAGCTTCTATCAGAAATATCTCCATCACGTCATAGTTCGTTGCGCCTATGGCCTTCATGATACCAATCTCCTTGGTCCTTTCCATGACAGAGATGAACATGGTGTTTGCTATGCCGACCCCGGCAACCAAAAGCGAGATAGAGGCGATTCCCCCGATAACAAAGGTGAGAACAGAAAATATGGAGCTTGTCATCTCGGCCATCTGCTCACTTGTTATGGTCGATATCGTGTTGTCGCCGTATTTCTTCTCCAGCTTCTTTTCAATCTTGTCAGAAATATCATCAATGTTGTCTGTATCTGAGACTTGGGCATATATCATGGTAAGCGTGTTCTTCCCGCCAGCAAGCTCCCTAAGGTCATCCAGAGGGATGTAGATGTTCTGGTCGTCCTGAGTGTTGCCGATGGACTTGAGGTTTCCTATGACTTTGAACTTCTGACCCTTTATGTAGATGCTGTCGCCCATGCCGACATCCTCTTCAAAAATATCACCCACAATCCTATAGCCTATTGCTGCAACGCCCCGCTCGCCATCTTTAGCAGTCCTACCTTCATCAATCTCAAATATTCTCATCTCCAAAAACATCTTATCGTAAGCTTCGGGTGTTCCCCCTGTTATGTAAGTCGATATGACCTCGTCTTTGTATCTGACAGGCAAGGTCTTCATGAGAAGGCCAACAGCCATCTTGACACCACTTATGTCCTCAATAGTCTCAACATCTTCATCTGTCAAGCTCTCGGCAGTGAATGCAGACATCCCAAAGCCCCCATCTGAACCAGGCATGATCATTATCTTGTCAGAACCCATGCCTTCTAGCTGCTCTGTTATCGATTGCTCGAGCCCAAAGCCTATTGAAAGAAGGCTGATTATTGAGGATATCCCAATAATTATACCCATTATCGTCAGAATGGAACTGATCTTTCTGTGCTTTAGTGTATCTGTCGCTATTTCCAAACTCTCTCTTATCATATTATCTCCTCAAAGCCTCAACAGGCTGCAACTTGGCAGCCCTTCTTGCCGGCCACAAACCGGAAATTATACCAATAACAGTCGAAAAAATCAAAGACAATACTATCATCTCAGGTGACACCACAGCATTGAAAGGAACAGGTATGATGTTGACTGCAACGGCTGTTATTACCTGTGATATCACGAAACCCAGGATGCAGCCCACTACACCGCCGAAGAATCCCAAAAGACTGGCTTCTATCAGAAATATCTCCATCACATTATAGTTTGTCGCGCCTATGGCCTTCATGGTCCCTATCTCCTTGGTCCTCTCCATGACAGCAGTGAACATGGTGTTGGCTATGCCAAAACCTGCAACTATCAGGGCTATTGACGCGATACCTCCCAGCACAAATGATATAACGCTTATTATCGAACTCGCGCTGTCAGCTATCTGCTGGCTGGTAGAGGCCTGATAATAGCCTTCTCCATACTCATCATCAAGCTCTTCCTCTATATTTTCGGCGATGCTCTCTATTCTTTCCACATCCGAGACTTTGGCAAAAATCACTGTTATAGAATCCGGGGTATCTGTCAACTCTCTCAGCTGTTGCATCGGTATGAAAATGGACCTGTCCCTCTGGTTATTTGCAGTTGATTTCAATATCCCAACGACCTTGAATCTCTCGTTCATCACGTAAATAGAATCTCCTATACTGACTTCTTTCTCAAAAACTTCCTCCGAAGTCGTCTTTCCTATTACAGCAAGTCCTCTTTCTCCTTTCTTGAAATACCTGCCAGAATCTATTTCCCAAACCTTCATTTGTTCAAAAATCTTTTCCGTGTCTTCCGAGCGTATCCCAATCACTTGACCTATCATGTTTTCTTTTTTGTATTTAACTGGAATTGATTTTACCAAGGTCCCAAAGGCCACCTCAACACCATTCTCAGATTCGACCATGTCTATGTCATCCTCAACAAGACCCTCGCCAGAAAAGGCAGACATAAAGTCAGAACCTGAAGAAACGATTATCTTGTCATTACCCACAGCATTGAGCTGCTCTATGACAGCCTGTTGCAGACCCTCACCAATAGAAAGAAGGGCGATAATAGAAGTTATGCCAATCACTATACCTAGAATCGTCAAAGCAGAACTGATTTTCCTGTGCTTCAAACTACTAACAGACAATTCTAGACTTTCCCTGATCATCTAGTCACTTTTTCTTTTTCTTCCTATAGTACCAGACGCTTATCGCAGCAACCACCACGACCACTATGACAAACGTATAGTCAGCAGGAGCATTGGTGGGCATAGCCTCGACTGTTTTTGTGACAATGTAAGTGTTCTGGAACTTGTCCCTGTAAGAAATTTCCAGGGTTATCGGGTATTTGCCAGAGACGCCTGCTAGGTTCTGCAAAAGGTCAATCGTCTCAGAGTCGTCAACATCCAGGCTCCCTATATAGAACTCCTTGGAGCCATAGTCAGAAGTTGCTTTAACAGTGACGAACTCTGCCGGCCCGCTTCCCTTGTTGGAAATGGTTATCTCGGCTTCTCCCGCTCTACCGTAAAAGAAGTTGGCCCCAGAATCAACAGAAGCAACAAAGTCAGCATCGCCTGTTATTGTCAGACCTATGTTAACTATTTGGGTATAGTTGTTGATTCTTGCCTCGTCTTGGTAGGATAGAATAACTGGCACAGAATTTATGCCGACAGAAGCGTCAGGATTTATGACTATCGGGAATTCAACGCTTTGACTATCAAAGGATTCCAAGCTCTGTATCACAATCTCTCCTCCAGAGCCCATTATGGAGAAGACGCTGCTCTGATTAAGGGATATCTTTAGATACTTGGCAGTACCGTCGCCAACATTCTTGATATCAAAAGAGATAATGACATTCTTTCCGGGTTCTGGTGTTGTATCGTAGCCGACGTTAACTATCTGGAGTATCGGATACCTCTTTATCTGGACAGGTACAGAGATGGTCTTGGAGTACTTTGTTGTCCCGCTATAGTATTCAACATCAACTGTCACGAATGAATTGGCTGTCTTGGCATCCTCGTCAGCCTTTATTATTATGGAAGTCTGCTGCGAAGAGGCTGAAGCAATAGCGCCCAGCTCCTGCGTAGCGTCGGATAATAGCTTCAGGGAAGGACCTGCTTTCTGCTCAACAAAAACATTGGTGATTTCAGATGTTCCTGCATTGGTAAATGTAAGAGTAAGTATCACCTGGCTCCCAGGTTTTAGGGTATCTGCTGACAGCGACCAGCCCACGCTCAAAGTCAAAGCAGCCTCAACAGTCGTAGCCAGAAGAACCATGGCAATTAGAACGATAATAAACCTTTTCATCTTTTAACACCTCTCTTTATTATTTGGCCGTCCTTTAAATATATTAGTTTCTTTGCCTGCATGGCTATCTTCTTGTCATGTGTCACCATGACAAGAGTAACTCCTCTTTCTTTATTTAACTTCTTTAGTAGGTCCAGAACCTCCGCGCCTGACTGGGAATCAAGATTGCCAGTAGGCTCGTCTGCCAGGATTATGTCAGGATTGTTAGCCATGGCCCTTGCGACAGAAACTCGCTGAATCTCCCCGCCGCTCAGCTGAGAGGGATAGTGACCAAGCCTCTGGCCAAGCCCAACAGTCTTTAGCAGTTCCTCGGCCCGCTTCTCCCTGTCAGGGTAATTGCTGAATATCATGGGCAACTCAACGTTCTTGACAGCCGTAAAGTTGGGTATAAGATTGAAGAACTGGAAGATGAAACCTATGGTCTTTCTTCTTATCCTCGCGACCTCGTTATCATCCAGCTTGGAGATGTCTCTTCCGTTTACCATTATGCTCCCGGTTGTAGGCCTGTCCAAGCAGCCTATCATATGCAGCATGGTAGACTTGCCAGAACCGCTGGGCCCCATTATAGAGATGAACTCTTTCCTGTTTATTTTCAGATTCGTCTTTTTCAAAGCATGAACAGGGAGCCCGGTCTTGCAGTAAGTCTTGCTGACATTCCTAAGCTCCAGAACAGGTTTCATCATAATTTAGATACAATTTAAAACTCTTAAAAATAATAGTTCTTATGCAGGAAATGGAAAACCTCAGAATTTTCTATGAAAGTAGGAAAAAAACCATAGCTTCGTTTATCAAAACGTGCAGCATCAAGGACGACGAATGCCTGTTTGAAGAGTTGTGCTTCTGCATCATGACACCGCAGTCCAGGGCAAAGTACTGCAGGCTTGCTGTTGATAGATTGAAAAAAGACGGAAAGCTCTTTACAGCAAGTCAGGAAAAGATAAGAGAATACATGACAGGAGTAAGATTCCCAGAAGTGAAGGCACAGAGGATAGTGGAGGCCAGGGGAAAACTTCCGGAGCTGAAAAAGAATCTTAGTAAAGAACCTCAAGAACTTAGGGAATGGCTAGCAAAGAACATAAAGGGTCTGGGCATGAAAGAGTCAACCCATTTCATGAGAAACATAGGCTTCCAAGGCATGGCCATAATAGACGTACACATCCAGAACTTTCTCAAAAAGGTCGGCAAAATCAATAAGAACAAGAGCTTGACAAAGAAAAGGTACTTGGAACTAGAAGAAGTTTTCTTGGGGCTTGCGAAAGAAGCAGAAATTTCCCCAGAAGAGCTCGATATTGCAATCTGGCTCTACCAATCCGGAGAAGAGGAGTTCTACGGATAAAAAAATATAGCTATGTCTGTAACTGTTATTAAAATAAAAAGAAAATAGTTTTATCCGCCGATTCTTTTCATCGGGGATATTGTCAAAAGGTCTGCCACCTTCTCTATCAGGTCCTTTTCATAGGCGACCAGGTCTGTGGCAGTGACTATGCCCACGAGCTTCGAGCCTTGCACAACAGGCAGCTTCTTTATCTTCTTATCTGTCATGACGTCTGCCGCCTCTTCCAAGGTATTCTCGGGGGATATGATGACAAGCTCCTTTGTCATTATGTCACCGACCACCACTGAGCAAGGGTCCTTTCCCTCGGCGACCACGTCGACGAGTATGTCCCTCTCAGTGACAATACCCTCAATCTTGCCAGTGCCAGACAGAACTATCAGGCAACCTATCATGCTCTCATTCATGAGGCACGCGGCATCCTTGACATTATCAGTGGACCTGACAGTCTTTACATCTGTGGACATTATTTCTTTCACAAACATCTAATTACCTTTTGAACTTTTTGGAATAACCCTTTGCCACATCTTTTACGACATCCTTCATTCCCAGCCCTATCGCGATTGCCATGCCTGCACCCAGAGAGGCCACTATGACTATCAACATCCAGTTGATTAGCGTGGCGTCAATGCCCACAAAAGGCAATGCAAGCGCTATCGACACATAGAGCATTAGGAAGAATATCACTTTGCCTACCAGGTCTCCGTAAAAGGTCTTGGAATGTATGACCTTGTCCTTTATGTAGTGCGCCAAGCTGTAGCCGATGATTATTATCACGGTTGCCTCTATAGCACCTGCCAAAAATGTTATGGCACTGTTGACAAGGTTTATCACTGTTGCTATTCCTAGAAGACCAGATGCAACCTGAACAAAGACAAGATATATCACCCATCTTCCCAGGGTCGAGAAAACATCGGAGAGCTTCATCTTGAACTTCTCCTTCTCAAATACGTACTGGTCAAGCTTTACTCTAACTAGGAACTGCTTTATTATCCAACCTGCTACTTTTCCTACTAAAAGACCTACGACCAAAGCGATCGATGCCCATATCAAAGATGGTAATATTATGAGAAAACTGTTCCAAAGGGTTAAAATTGCTTGTTCTATCATTACCATATTTTCACCTAAAACTTTATTTACTTCCTTATTTATAAACTTATTCGATAAAAAATGAACCTAAGCACCGTTCTGAGCAAGATAAGACCTGATGCCAGAGAATGCAAAAAGATGGATTCTTTTATCAAGAGGCTGATCAAGACCAGCGAGAAGCTTTCCAGCGAGGCAAGACCCATCATATGCGGCTCAGCTGAAAAGGACACCTGGTTGTCAAAGAAGAACGAGGTCGACCTCTTTCTGCTGTTTGATTCGAGCCTTTCCAAGGTTGAGCTGGAGAAAAGGGGCATGGGTCTGGCCAAATCAATTGTAAAAAAGCTCAGGGGCAAGTACCAGATAGCCTTTGCAGAGCATCCTTACATCAAAAGCAGGATCGGCTGCTACGATGTGGACATAGTTCCGTGTTATGACATAGAGAATCCTGAGAGGATAAAGTCCTCGGTGGACAGGACGCCGCATCACGTCAAGTTCGTCAAATCAAAGCTAAAGAACCCTGACGAGGTAAGGCTGCTGAAGCAGTTCTGCATAGCTAACGGATGCTACGGAGCAGATGTAAAGACCCTAGGATTCTCGGGCTACCTCTGTGAATTGTTGATAATAAAGTATGGCTCTTTTGAGAAGCTTGCCAAGACTGCTTCCAAATGGAGAGCAGGTCATATTATAACATTCAACAATTCAACGGAGGAACAGGCAAGGCTTTTCAAGACTCCGCTAGTTGTCATAGATCCGGTAGACAGGAACAGAAATGTGGCAGCCGCGGTTTCTATGGAAAAGTTCTACACCTTTGTAGATGCTTGCAAAAAGTTTAACAAAAAACCTAGCAAGGAACTGTTCTTGCCTTCAAAACCCAAGCCCTACACAATAACTAAGCTAACGAAAATAATCAAAAGACGTGGAACCAGATGGTATCACATTAGCTTTGCAAAACCCAAAGTAGTCAACGACATTCTGTACCCACAGATGAAAAGGTGCACAAAGGCGGTTGGCAATATGCTGACACGAAACGGTTTCAGAGTGCTGAGAAGCGACTTTTTTTGCAATGATGGATGCCACATAGTGCTTGAGATGGAGGAGTGGGAAATTCCAAGGATATACAAGAATATTGGACCGGATGTTTACAGCAGGCATGTGGAAGAATTCATCAAGCATTATCAGGACAAAAAGGTGTTCATAGAGAATGACAACTGGTTAGTGGAATTAGAGCGTGAGTTTGTTAGAGTCTCGGACTATCTGAAAAATCTTTTCAGCTTAAGTGAAAGGGAGTTGAAAGAAAAGGGAATACCCAGCAAGATATCTCCGAAAATAAGAAAGGCGAATCTATTCTATGATAATGGCTTTCTCATGAAAGCAAAGAAATCAAAAGACCTTAGGATATTCCTGAAGGAATGGCTTGAAAAGGACTTGGATGTGGTCTGATGCCAGAACCAATCAAGATAACATTTCTAGGGACAGGCGCGGCCATCCCCAGCCTGAAGAGAAGGCCTGCCGCCATTCTTTTGCATTACGGCTCGCATTATTTCCTCATGGATTGCGGGGAGGGAACGCAGATACAGATGCAAAAGGCAAGAATATCTCCCATGAAACTGAACGCAATACTGATAACACACTGGCACGCCGATCATTTTGCAGGCATACTGCCTCTGATAGAAACTCTTCATCTCTCAAGAAGAAAGGAGCCCTTGGAAATATACGGGCCTGAGGCTTCACGCTTTATAGATGCGTTGGTCGAGATGAGTTACTGGGGCATAGGCTTCCGTGTCATACCAAAGGACTGCGGCGAGAAGGAAATCGAGAAGCTGATAGAAACTGACACTTATGAGATATACGCAATAAAAGTAAAGCATTCTGTGCCTGCTGTGGGCTACTGCTTCAAGGAGAAAGACCACTGGAGAATTGACGTAAAGAAAGCTGACAAGTTAGGCCTGAAAGGCAGGATTCTGAGAGAGATAAAGGAAAAGGGCCAGGTGGAAGTTGACGGGAAAGTTGTGAAATTGGAAGACATTGCTGACAAAAAAACTGGCAGAAAGGTCGTCTATTCCGGCGACACTGAAATATGCAAGACCTTACTTGAGTTCTCCAGAGAGGCGGACATACTTATACATGACGGGACCTTTGTGGAGGTTCCTGAGGAGAACAGGCCTCATGCTTCTGCTGTTGAGGTAGCCAAACTGGCCAAAAAATACAAGGTAAAGAAGCTGATAATAACGCACATAAGCAGAAGGTACATGAACGAAAAAGAAGTCTACGATTCGGTCAAGAATATATTCAAGAATGTTGTCATCGCCAAGGACATGATGAAGATAACCCTGAAATGATTCGAGTCTAGAAATTTTTTTATTCTTCAAATAACAATTACTAACTGATAAAATGAAAAACATTTATAACGATATTTTAACTCATAGTTTTCTTAACAGGGAATATGTCAAAAATAAAAAGTCTATAACACAAATCGCTAACAAAGTTGGCGCAGACTGGACAACAGTTAAAAGATATGCTTTATCAAACAAAATAAAACTAAGATCGCATAAAGAACAAGCAACTATATCATCACCAGGAGGCAAATTGAAGCATATTAACATTCTAACAAAAGATTTTTTCATTAAAAATTATATTGAATTAAAAAAATCTATCAAGGGCTTATCGTTAGAAACTGGAATAGAAAGAACTGTGATAAGAAGATACATGAAAAGACTAAAGATACCTGTAAGAACATCTTATGAACAGATGAATATCTCCCATCCACCTAAAGAGTTTGAACTAACTAAAAATTGCGTAGCTTTTTTTGATGGTCTATTAATGGGAGATGGTTCCATACCTCTTAGAAAAGGGGGTAAAGCTAGGTCATATACACAATGCTGTAAATACAGAGAATACCTAAAGTATATAATTTTAAGAGCCAAAAAATATGGAATAACATTCAGCCCGTTATTAACAAGAAAGAGAAACGACCCGAGGTGTAAAAATGGTGGATATCCTGAAAGCTTCTTACAAACTCATCGTTACAGAACATTTGAATTGATGCGAAAAAAGTGGTATAATAAAAGCAGCATAAAGCACATACCTAAAGATTTTATATTCAATCCTGACAGCATGCTGCAATTTTATCTTTGTGATGGAAATTTCTATAGAGAAATAAAGTTATGTACAGATAATTTTTCTCTGAAAGACATAATTTTCCTTCAGGGTTTATTTCAAAAACATTTGAAAATAAAAAGCAGAATAGTAAAAAATAATAATGGTTATGAAATAGCAATAAAGAAATCCGATAATCAGAAATTTCTAAACTATATCGGAAAATGCCCAGTAAAATGCTATGAATACAAATGGCAAGATAACGAGTCTGAAGAAAAGAAACTAGAGAAGAATAAAAGAGCCAGAGAAAGGTACCATTCAAAAAAACGAGGTTTTATCCATGTCTCTAAATGAATACGTAAAAAAACGTAAACGGGACAAAAAAGGCACAACTGAACCTAAAGGAAAGATTAATAAAACAAACAATAAAAAGAACCATTTTACTTATGTAATACAGCGTCATTGGGCAAGCCATTTACATAATGACCTTCGCCTTGAGTTTGATGGTGTGCTAAAAAGTTGGGCCATACCTAAAGATCCGTTGTTGACATTGAAGGGAAAGAAACTTCTGGCTGTGGAGGTAGAAGACCACCCTTTAGACTATGCTACCTTTGAGGGCTCAATACCTGAAGAACAATATGGGGCAGGAAAAGTAAAGATATGGGACAACGGTACATTCGAATTAATAGATAAGAAGCCAAAAAAGATAATATTCAACATAAAGGGCAAAAAGCTGAAAGGCAGCTACGTTCTGGTGAAGTTCAAACCACCTAAGAACTGGCTGTTCTTCAAGAAGAAGGAAGATTAGATGAAAATACGTATAGGCTCTTCAGGCATACCCCTATCCTGCAAAGGGGGCTCTTCGGCAGAAGGTGTCAAATGCATTTCTGAATTGGGACTGGATGCTATGGAGGTCGCCTTCACTCATGGCGTCTATATGCAAATACCTGCAGCCAAAGAGTTCGGCAAGGTTGCCAAGGAATTGGATGTTGAATTATCAGTGCACGCTCCATATTACATAAACCTGGCAAGCGAAAAAAACGACGTGATAAAAGCTAGCAAGAAAAGGATTCTCGATTCTCTTCACAGAGGGGAAGCAATGGGAGCAACTGTTGTGGTTGTTCATGGGGGTTACTATGGCAAGGACAAAGAAAATGCGATAGAGATGATAACAGACGCCTGTCAGGAAATTTCCGACTCGATCGAAAAGAACAATTGGAAGATAAAGTTGGGTCTGGAGACCATGGGCAAGCAAAAGTCCTTCGGAACCTTGGACGAGATAATACCAATCTCAAAGAAAATAAAGAACGTGATACCATACCTTGATGTGGCTCACATCTATGCAGGCAACGCAGGAAAGATTGATTATAAAGAAATTTTCGACAAGCTAAAGGTATTGAAACTAAAAAAATACGATTCGCACTTCTCCGGGATAAACTATTCTGTTGTAAGTCCTGGAAAGGGGAATGAAAAGAACCACGTCCCAATGGCCGAGGCAGGCCCAGACTTTAAGGACTTTGCCAAGGAAATTCTGAAAAGAAAGATTGATATAACATTGATTTCCGAATCACCTGTCCTAGAACAGGACGCCTTGGTAATGAAAGGGATTTTCGAGAAGTTGGGCCACAGGTTCTAAGCTTTAAAACGTATGTTCCTGCTTATCTCCTCTAAAAGGACATCCAGTTTTTTCTCTTCAGCCAACAGGAACATCTTGCCCTCTACGTTTTCGTTCTTTACACTAAAGTCTGTCCTGAAGACGAGGACCTTGACCTTTTCCTTGTATATGTTGCCCATTCCGAAATCCTCCACGGCCCTGAAGGGATTGGTCGATATCACGGCATCCTGGTAGTTCAAATCCTTGCCGAACACCCTGTCAAGGGAAGAGACAAAATAGCCGTTTATTATGTTGCCAAACTCCACCATAACCGGTTCGTTGTCCTCGTTCAGCGCGGTATAATAGTCAATCTTTTTGTTCAGCAGCATGTTTATGAGGTTCAGGAAGCCCCTAAGCGACGAGGAGAACATGATCACGAATTTTATCTGCTCAGGAACCTTTGTATAGACAAGGGTTGTGGTTATCTCTTCGGGGTTCATCATCTTCGGTATTTCCTTCAAGTTGCTTACTTTTATGATGGTTCTAGTTTTCTTCACATCACTCTTAATCATTATGGAGAGTGCCTTTATCGCATCCTCGACACAGCTCTCCCAGAAAGTCCTCAATAATTGGATTTTATATTCCTGTAACATTTTATTGTCCTACAATTTTTTTTACTCTCGCGATAAGGTCGTTGTTGTTGAACGGCTTTGTTATATAGTCTGAAATGTTTAGGTCTTTCAAGGTATCTTTTCCCAAGTCAGTGAATCTGACCACCGTTAGAAACGCTATCTTCAAGTCCATGGTATGTGGGTTTTTTCTTATCTTGTCTACCGTATCTCGTCCGCTCATCCTTGGCATCATCATGTCCATGAGTATCAGGTCCGGTTTGACTGTTTTCAATTTCTCCAAGCACGCTTGCCCGTTGTTTACGTCAATGACCTCGAACCCACCTTGCTCCAAAACATCTTTCACGAGGTTTATCATAATCTCGTCGTCGTCCACAACCATTATTTTCTTGGCCATAGTCATCAGCATAATAATACAATAAATCATCTATTATTAAAATGTTAACAAACAATACATTTTATTTAAATATATCTTCCAAATATATAAACTATGGCAAATATAGACTCCATGGATATGAAAAACGACAAGATTCTTGTTAAGCTTGAGCTGACGAAAAAAGAGTATGGTCTTTTGAAGCAGTCCACTAAAAAGCTCCTGTTGTTGCCCACTGAGATGAGCATATTGAGCGAGTCGCTTACAACCGGAAAGCTAGGCAACAGCAACAGAATAATGCTGCCCAACAAGATACTGAAAAGGCATGACATAAGTCTTATAAAAAAGGCGCCGTCACAAGTCTTTGACTTGGGCGATGAAAAGTTTCTTTTAATAAAACTACAGGAATCAACGATAGGAAAGCCTGTATTTGGTGATGAATGATGAGAATAACAACAGGTTTGCCAAGACTGGATAAGTTGACAGAAGGTGGGTTTCCCTCTAGAACTGTTATTCTTCTTTCCGGTGGCCCTGGCACAGGAAAAACTTTGATAGGTTTAAACTTCTTAGTCGAGGGCGCTGCAAAGGGAGAAAGGTGCTATTATCTTTCTGTTTCAGAGAGCAAGGAAGAGCTACTAAGAGCATGCGAAAGCATAACCAGCCTTAAAAAAGCGAAAAATTACATAGACAAGAACCTGCTCATAGAATGCCTGCCCCTGGGCGAGAAAATAAACCTAGAGCAGCTGGCAAAGCTTTTCCTGGAATATCCCAAAGTGGACAGGCTTGTCATAGACAACGTCAACAAGATTCTCATGCACGCCAAGAACAAGAAGGAATACAGGATAAAATTGTCGGACATAATAAAGTATCTGAAGGAGAAATCTAAATGCAGCCTGCTCATTTGCGAGACTGTTGGAGAAGACATTGATAGCGGGAACAGCGAGTCGTTCGAGGTCGACGGCGTCTTGCACATATCCTTCCTGGACCTTGAGGAGAAACCCAAAAGGACGCTGGAGATTTGCAAACTTCGTTATACGTCTTTTGACCCGAGAGTGAATCACGAATTGTTCATCAACAAAAAAGGCTTAAAATTATCGACCGCCAAGATTGTTTGATATGAGGCTATCCGTTTCTATAAGAAAAAATCTAATACAGACTAATACTGGATGGATTACAAACAGATTCAAAATAAAAAGTAGAAGAAACGTCTTAATTTTTGAAGAGATTATAGCAAATTATGTAAAATTATGCGAAAATTCTGGTCATGAAGCTGAAATAGCCGAGATTGGGCAGAAATGGATGAATCTTGTTATGGACAGAATGGTTCCTAACATTTTCAAAAGAACTCCGATATTCTTTCTGAATAATATAATGAAAAAGGTTTGGATAAATCTGGGTCTGCTTTCAGACCTGCACGCTATCAAAAAAAACAACAAGATTCTAATAGAGACAAGAGAAGAGACTGTAACAAGGCTAATAGGAAAGAATGAGTGTCTGACAGGTTTTTATGCAGGCATACTAAATGTTTTATTCAGTTCTCAAGTGTTTTGTAGTAAAAAAATACAGACGAGAAAAAGCTGCAGGTATTTCTACGAATTGCTAGATAAAAAATTCTCACCTCTACCATCAAAGAAAAAAGAGCAGTATGACAGACTAAATCTCTCTTCTGGATCGAAGGGAATAACATTGAAAAGTGTCCTGGAGTCTGGCATATTTCAGCTAAAGGGGGATTCAAATAGAATCCTTTTCAGAGGAAAGGACTTGTGGTATGTGGAAAATACCGGATTTCATATACTAGGCAATAGAAAAATACTCTTGGACAAAGTACCGAAAATATCTTACGATTTCTTCAGACAGATTATAATAAAAAAATCATCATGCGACAAGAAACTCAATATGATTAAAACCTTACTCCATTCTATGGGTTGGGGCGTCGTGAATATAATAAACAAAAAAAATAGAATTTTATTCGAAATAAGTAACCTGCCGCATGGAATGCAGATAGAAGAAGATAACTGGGATTTTTTAGCAGAAGTGATTTTAGGTTATCTGTGGCTTATTGATAAAAAATTCAGAATAAATGATAAGAAATGCAAGCATGGTAAACTGGTAATAACTTATTTTAATTAAAGTTATTGCACCAGTAATCAACGATATCTTTCTCGCAATCCCGTCTGGCAGGACAGCCGCCACGGCAAATTTTGTAATGCCTACAGCCTCCGCACTTGGAAGGAATATTGCTTTCTAAGAACTTTTCGAGTCTCATCTTGTGAAATTCTTTCAAATTTTCTCCATGTTCTATGAGATTAAAAACATTGTATAGTAATTTTCTGTATACGCCACAAAAATAAACACCGCCATGATTAGAAATAAGAGTAAACATGCCTTTTGTTGCAGGACAAAAACCTCCCGTAATCTCAGTCTCATCTTTATAGTTCAAAGGAAATATAGGATCACCACATTCTATGCTTTTTACACCTGTATTGTGTGAAAATCCAGAAAGACTCTGAAGAGTTTTCATATAATCAGTCGGTCTCATATCCGACTTTTCTGTCGCGCGGCCTTCGTGAGTCATGTCAGAAACCCTGCAACGCTGTATTCCTAAACTGCGGGCAAATTTGAATATGTCTAAAACTTCCTTTTCATTGACTTTGGTCAATACTGTTTGACAAACACATGTTATACCAACCTCTTTCGCATTTTTTAATGCGTTAACCGCCCTATAGAAAGAGTTGCTTTTACCTCGTATTCTGTCATGTGTTTCAGATTTTAGGCTATCAATGTCTATCTGAACTTGAGATAGACCAAGTCTTCGCAACTCCTCGGCAATCTTTTTTGTTAGAAAGTAGCCGTTTGTATTCATGTGAACAACCATACCATACTCATGGGCTTCTCTCACAACATCCTTGATGTAAGGGTACATCAAAGGTTCTCCCCCTGAATAAGTGATCTGTCTTATTTCATTGTCGGCTAGCAAACGAATGATTCTTTTTGAATCTTTCTTACTCATATGACTACCATGAGTATTCGAATTAGCGTAACACCAAACACAGTTAAAATTACAAAGGCTTGTAAGCTCCAAAACTACCCAGCTTAGAGAATTTGTCATTTCAAATTTTCTTACCTTCTCCCTTGCGTCACAATTGTCCCACTCAAACGTAACCATACACATTAAACACACTTCCTAGAACTAACCAAAACATTAGAAAAATAAAGGAATACAAACCCAAAGTATGCGAAACCAAAGGTTTGTTCTTGTAAAGGGAATACATTATTGCCAGAGAAAAAGGCAGAAGGATTATAATGCGACTAAAAAGGAGAAGAGACGACGAAAATATGCTTATCAACGCAGATACTATTTTCAATGCTCTGCTGTATCCCAAAAAAACTGGGAGAGTTTTGAAACCAATCGCCTTGTCTCCAACATAGTCTCTAAGATCAGAAATCATACTCATAATCACAATGAAAAACAGGATTAGAAAGTAATAGTACAAAACGTCGAGACCTATTTTGCTGGTGCCGACCAAAAACACTATGCTGATTCCAAAACCGGTGTAAAGATTTTTCACCAAAAAATATTTCTTGAGCTTAAAGTAGGAATAGTGTATACTCGTCAGAATTCCTATCAAAGAAAATACGATTGAATAAAAAGACAGAAACATTGAAAAAAACAGTCCAGAAAGAAAAAGGAGAGAAACCAGTATAAAGCCCCTCTTACCAAGAACAAAGGGATTGATTTTTTTTCTGTTTATCATGTCTTCCTTAGTGTCTGTCAGGTTGTTCAAGGAATAGGAGCCAGCGGATATCAGGAACGACGCCAAAAAGACAAATAACAGCTTAACACCAATATTGTTGAAAAGAAGAAACCCGATAATTCCTATCGTACTTATGAAAATGCAGACTTTAAGTCTTATAAAGCCTACCAAGTTTCTGGTTATATCTTTCATCATCAATACCCGACAAATTCGATAGCCCCGTTTAGTTCGTTGTTTTTTTCAGAAAGATGATTCTTTGATCTGTTCAGTGTCTCTCCGTTTTTTGTAGTGTTACCGTAATGGAGAATTGACATATTAAACTATTATTTTCTATATTTATATATATTACTTATATGTTTAAACATAATTCTATATGTTTAAACATATATGTTTATACTAGCTTAATTGTAATATTTAAAAGGAGTTGTCTTAAGTGAATATTATAAAAGAAACAACCCAGAACAAGTTCTTACTTATTTTGCTAAGCGAAGCACAATACATGAATCAGCTAAACAAGATAGTCCTATCTGTAGAGAAATCAAAGAGCAAGATATGCTATGTGTGCCTAAGCAGGCCATATAAAGATGTCTTGAACGAATTGAGGAAAAACAAAATAAATACAAAATTCTTCTTCTTTGTTGATGTTCTAAGCAGCCATTATGAAAAATTAAAATCGCATAGGAATTGTACGTTTGTCAGCTCACCAAACAACATAAAAATGATCAAGCGGGCAATAGAGAATGTAATCAAAAAGCAAAAATGCAACGTCTTGCTTTTTGACACAATATCTGCTTTATTGATATATCAAGAAAGCTTCTCTGTACTTCAATTTACTCATGGCTTAACTAACAAGAATGAAGATGTCAAAAAAATTTTCATTGCTCTGAAAAGTGACAGTGTTCCAGAAAAAGAAAATAGAGAATTAATCAATGACTTGAAAATGTTTGCAGACAAAACAATGGATCTTGATTAGCCGACAACCTTCTTCACGCGCTCTATCAAGTCGTTATTATCAAAAGGCTTTGTGATGTAATCCGAGACGTTCAAATCCCTTAGCTTACCCTTGCCCACTTCAGAGAACCTTGCCACGGTTAGAAATGCAACTTTGATGTTCTTGGTTTTTGGGTTGGCCCTTATTTTTTCTGTTGTTTCTCGTCCGCTCATCCTAGGCATCATCATGTCCATGAGTATCAGGTCCGGTTTGACTGTTTTCAATTTCTCCAAGCACGCTTGTCCGTTATTCAGTCCTATAACCTCGAACCCTTCATGCTCAAGTATAGCTTTGACAAGTTCTGCTATGTTTATCTCGTCGTCCACAACCATTATTTTCTTGGCCATTAAAACACTTAATTGTTATTCAAGCGAATATATAAAATAATTTGTTACTTGCGAGCATATAAAAACTATCTTTTAAGTACGGCCTTGACAAATACTTTTTATGAAAAAAATGCCAGATAAACCAGAAGACACTGGCTCCATAAATGGCTGGAAAAGTTCCATCAGAAAGGTGTATCTGTACACAATATATTTTATGGTAGTTTATGCGCTCTGGATAGGGCTCAAAATGGCTGAGATGCTGTCAAGCGGTGAAGAGATACCTTCATTTTTAAAGGTAGCGCATGTTCATAGTCTCTGCATATCCTTTCTACTGCTTTTTTTGCTCTATGATTTGAGGATAAAAAACAGAGTAGAGAAGCTTAACATAAGATGGGGTCTTGGCGAGATAACAGTCGGAATGGGACTATTGGGCCATTTGCTCACTACGGCAGGATTTTCTTTGGCAGGCCTTAATCCAAGCATGACAGGCTCTGTAATGCCTTTTGTGGGCATTGGAGAGTCGCTCATACTGTACTCGGTGCTGAGTTATGCCATTGTCGGCGCGTTGACGGAGATGTACGAATGACATATGTTCCTTTGGAGATGGTTTTGGCAGATGCGATAAGCATGCTCTTCCTTACTCTTGGTGCGGTTTTCCTTATAAGATTCTTCTTAAAATTCGGCTCGAAAAAATCCAAAATCTATTCGATTTTCATGTGCGTTGTTATAATCTCTTTTGCTATTTTTCACGAAGGCCTTGAAGTAATACACGGATTGTATGATTTACAAAATTTCGAAATGCAGTTCTTGATTATCTCAGTCTTGCTGACTACGTCGTATTTTGCCGCAGCCGTTCTTCTAAAAAAAGAGATTACGAGTCTTTTGTCCTTAAGGAGAAAAAAGGATGGTGATTGAGACTCTTGCGCACTGGGAAATACTTGGTGCTGAAGTATATAGCGCTTTTTTCTTGATAATCGGAACTGTTATGTTAATAGGATTTCTAAAATTTTTTGGCGGAGAAAAGTTCAAAAAATACGCGTTTATGATAGGTTCTGGAATGTTCTTGTTCGCAATACTTCATCAAACGGGGGAAATTGTTTGTCTTTCTGGTATACACGGCGGCTTTCCGAAAACACTTTACGGTTCTATACATATACTAGTCCTATGTTCAATAGGGTCCATAATATTTTTCATTGGCTGCTTCATGCTCCAGAAAAGGTACTTGGAGTACATAAAGGGATGATAAGGTGCATGTCTTGACTTTGAAAAATGATGCGAAAAAAGTTATAGGAGAGCTGTTGGGAGAAATGGTAGCCAAGCAGCTAGACTCCTTTGAAGACCCAGAGAAATATCCAAAAGATTTCCTAGATGAGTGCACATTCTTCTTATCAAGACTGACGGGAGAGGAGACGGCTAAAGCTAAATTTACGCCGATTTACAAAAAATATAAGATTAAACTCGCTTCATAATTTTTTACGTCTTGTTCTTATCGGTAAAGTAAAATAGAACGTGCTGCCCTTTCCAACCTTGCTTTCAAACCATATCCTACCACCAAGCGCATTGATAAACTCCTTGCAGATGGAAAGGCCCAACCCCGAACCGCCAACTTTCCTTGTGTAGGAAGAGTCGACTTGATAGAATCTGGTAAATATTTTTTTGAAACTTTCCTTTGGTATGCCCAAGCCTGTATCAGACACTGAAACCTGAATGCCATCCCCTTTCCTAATCACTTTGACTGTTATAGCCCCCTTTGGAGTGTATTTCATAGCGTTGTCTATTAGGTTTATTAATACCTGTGTGACTTTTTCTTTGTCAGTATAGATAATAGGCAGGTCTTTTTGCAAATCAAGAATTATTTTAAGGTCCTTACTCTTTATTTTTGTTTCTTCCTCCTCTTTTATACTTTCCAGAACTTCATAGAGATTTATGTTTTCTTTGGTGAACCTGACCGTATTTAGGTCTATCCTAGAAAGATCAAGTATTTCCGTTACCAGATTTCCCAGACGCTTTGTTTCTTGGTCTATTATTTTCAAATATTTTTTTCTCATCTCAGGATTCTTAATCACGTCTTCATTCTCCAAAAGCTGAGCAAAACCATGTATCGCAGTTATCGGGGTCTTTAATTCATGCGCCGATATTGATATGAAAGCGTCCTTTTCCTTGTCCAAGCTTTCCAGAGACCTAAAGTTCTTTTTCAAAGCTTTCTGGGTTTCTAAAAGCTTTTTGTTAGTGCTGTCCAAATCCTCCGTCATATTTAGCATAGCAGTCTTAGTTTTTGTCAATTCAGCAACCTTTTTTTCAAGACTTCCACCGTATCTCTCAGTCTTATCTCTTGATTTTTTCAAATCAGCAGCCATCCTGTTGAAAGCTGAACCGAGTTCTCCCATCTCATCCTTTGATTTGACATCAATTCTATATTCGAAATTTCCTTTGCCGATTTTTTCTGCCCCCTTTACTAGTTTATCAAGGGGTTTTGAGATGCTTCTGCCAACAAGGACCAATGTAAACGTTATAGAGATAACAAGAATAGTCCTAAAAAATGAAATCAAGTCGTTGTTTTGTGACTGAATTCTAATCGTACTCTTGTGCGAAATGTCAGAAAGAAAGGTGGTACTAGTGATTATTCTTTGTGCTCTCGTTAACATCTGGGCAACCATTATTTCTTCTAAACGAGCAGTCTCATCGATCTCTTCTTGAGAAGCTCCTTCTTGAATGAGTGTCTGTCTTTTGTCATGAGCTGCAGTTACTTGCGAAAATAAAGCACCAAAAACGGTATAATCATCGCGTATTGATGTTATTAATTCTTCTTCTGATTCTTCTACAGTTAACTCTTCTAATTCTGCCAGAGTCTTCGCTGTTGAATCATATTTAGAATTCCATTGCTGTATCATCCTCTCTTCGTGATACAATAGATACTCGTACATGATTATATCGAGCTCTGATACAGCCAGACGTATATCATCTGTCGCTTGGTGTTCTTTATTTTTTTTATTTATTTCTTTATTAGACAGGAACATTACAGATGACACTATAACAACAAATGTAATTGAGAGTATAATCCCTATGAGGAGTTTGTTTTTTATTTTCACTTTTTATCTACCGTGCCCAGCTAGCGTATTATTGTTACGGACTCTGGTTTAACCTCTTCCAAAGCATCTGTGTAAAAGTAATCCAAATAATTAGGGATTTCGGTTTTATCTGTTAGATTATTAACAATTCTCCATCGTGCTTGGCCTTCCAATGTAACCAGCATTGTCTGGGATATTTCAACCGAAATGTCAATCTCTTTCCATATGGATTCAAAATAATCAGCATCGTAACCAAATCTATGTATAGTAAACTCTTTAACTTCTTTTTCATTGGCCTTTGCATATTCTTCTGTCTCAACAAGGGCTTTCGTAAACCTTTTAACCGTGTCAGGATTATTTTTTATCCATTTCTCCTTGCAAAGCAGCAGAAAGTACATTCTTTGCCCGTTTTGACCGGGCCAGCTTATTGCGTTGTCACCCAAGCTGTTCTTTATGGTATAAGCGTATGGGTTCCATATCATTGTGGCATCGATTTCTCCGTCTATGATAGCTTCAACTGTTTCAGCGGCACTCAAATAAACGATTTCCACATCCTCTAAAGAGAGACCATTGAATATTAAGAATGTCCCGAGATGGAATTCTGGAGCACCGTCTTTAAGAACCCCGATTTTCTTTCCCTTCAAATCGCTCGGGTTTGAAATGCCTCTGTCTTTCCGAGCAACCACTTCACATAAATCAAAGTAAGATGTTGTGCCGAAAACCCTCAAGTCATCATTAGCGAAACTATCGCTCACAAATGCAAAATCTCCTGAAGTAGAGACATCAGCTTCATCAGCTAATAACGCATCGGCAGCAAGCCTGCCAGAAGCATAACTTTTTATTGTCACGTCAAGACCGTTTTCCTCGAAATAACCCTTTTCTTTTGCTATATAGACTAGAACAGCGACATCCCCCTCATATGCAGTTACAGTAACTTTCTCAAGTTCTGCTGGCTTTTCAGTTACGTCTGCCCCATACACAAAGAAGTAATAACTGCCAATTAAAATCCCAATCACAACAATAACAACAATCCCTATTGTTTTCATGTTCTTCTTTCTCCTTGGTTTCCTGAATTAGGACTTTCCAATTCTCTTATTCTCTTTTTCAGTTCAATCATTTTCAATTCTCTGCCTACAGCAACTTTGTAGAATTTCTCTAATTCTTCGTGTGATTTTCTCAAAACCTCTTCTGACTTCTTAATCTCTGTGATATCCCTGAAAACTTCCAGAATGTGTTTTTTTCCATTAAATAAAATCCCTGTATGCGATATCAAAAACGTTTTGTTGCCTACAATACTCCCAACCTCTATTGTTTTTGTCTCACCAATTTTTATTGGTTTTTTTAAAGAACAACCGTCACATTGCTTTTTATTTATTTTATAAACATCATAGCATTTCTTTCCTAAAGCCTTTTTTCCAAAAACGTCTAAGAAAGTTTTATTCATAAATCGAATAATACAATCTTTATCAACAATATCTAATCCAACAGGCATTATGTTGAGAATAGTTTCAGAAAATTCTTTTTCATATTTTATTTTTTCTTCAGTTTTTCTACGTTCACTGATGTCTCTAAAGAAGCCCACTAAATATTCTTGTCCGTCAATTGTTACGGGTTTGGAATTGACATCGCAATAAACCACTTTTTTATCTTTTCTCAGAACAGGAATATTTCTGGCGAGAGTTATTTTCTTCTGCGCTTGTTTTGTGAACCGGTCAATTACAAAAGGCAAATCCTTCTTAGGATGAATATCACCTACTCCTAGTTTAAGCAATTCTTTTAATGAATAGCCTGTTATTTCACAAATTCTGGGATTAGCAAAAATAAATCTATGGCTTTTAGTATCAGCAACAAGAATGCCATCAGCCGTTCCTTCAAATATAATCTTGTATTTTTCATCGCTTTTTCTCAGAATCTCTTCTGCTTTCTTGCGCTCGGTAATGTCCCTTGCAATCACTTGAACTCCAATATTTTTTCCTTTATCTTTAACAGCTAAACCGTTCATTTCAAATGGTATCAATACGCCACCTTTAGTTCTGACCTCGATTTCAAACGGTTTAATTCCTAAACCTCTTCTCACCTTTCTAAGCATGGCAATAGCTTTGGGAAGATGTTTAGCTGGGACTAATTTCTTAAAACCCTTTCCTATTAATTCTTTTTCTTTATAACCTGTAACTTCTAAAGTTTTTTTATTAACAAATGCAAACCTGCCTAGTTTATCAACCATGATAATGGCATCGCTAGAGAATTCTATTAACTTTTTATACAAACCAATAGATTCAAGTTCTTTTGACATATCATCAAATTTTAATTATGTTTACACTACATCTTCCAAATTATATTTCGAGAAGTCTGTATATAAAATTTAGAAATTTCCAATTATTCCTTCTCTTTGACCAAAACGGCGTTGACAACCCCATGCTGCCCAGGCCTAGAAACTACCTTGGCCATGCCCAATTCCGTCTTTATTATAGCGCCCTTTGTCACGATGCTCATTCTCACAAAGTGCGGGTTGGCAGGATTCTTCTCAACGTGCAATATCTTTACAACCTTGGCCTTTCCAGACCCGTCAGAGACGTTTGCCTTTTCAACTTCGAACAGTCTCTCCTTCTTGTTCCTAGCCAGACCGTCAATGGTCTTCCTTCTTTCCTTGCCAATCTTTGGAGGAAAAAAGTCTTTGCCGAAATCACTCTTCCTTTTCTTTCTCTGCTTCTTGTACAGACCACCAGTCAGCTTTCTCTTGCTTTTCAATCGAGTTATAGACATTTAATCACAAACATCATTAGTAGGTAGATATATTTAAATGCTTTTCTCGTATAGAGTTGTAGGTGATTTTATGGATAATGCACACTGCGCGCACATTCTTGTCAAGACAGAGCAGGAAGCAAGGAGCATTCTGGAACAGATAACCAAGGGAGACAGCTTTTCTAAAATAGCAGGGGAAAAGTCAATGTGCCCATCCGGAAAAAAAGGCGGCGATCTTGGAACCTTCGGAAGGGGAAGGATGGTCAGGGAGTTCGAGAAGGCGGCATTCGCCTTGAACAGGGGAGAGACATCGCAACCAGTGAAAACCCAGTTTGGCTGGCACATAATAAAAAGACTGGAATGATTTTTCAGAAGTAATAAGATTTAAATATGTTAATGTAATATCTGTTATAGATTGGTGATAACAATGACAAGACCATTAGATGTACTTGATAAGGCAAAAGAAAAGAGAGTAATTATAAGATTAAAGAACGGCGCTGAAATGACAGGAGTCTTGCAAGCTTTTGATTTACACTTGAACCTTTGGCTAGAAGATGTGGATGAGATAAAGGGAGACAAGAAGGTAAAGCTTGGATCGATTCTGGTCAGGGGCGACACGATAATCTTCGTCTCTCCTTCGGCTCAATAAGAGGTTGATTCTGTGACAAAAGGAACTCCTTCTTTTGGTAAACGTAGAAAAATTATTCACATACCGTGTAGAAGGTGCGGGAAACATACATATCATATAACAAAAAAGAGATGTTCAAGATGTGGCTATCCTGATCCAAAGATGAGAAAGTTCAACTGGGCGTGGAAGAACCTTTTGACAAGGAACAGGAAGAGATAATTTTTTTTCTATCAATAATTAGTTTTATAAAATACAATTATCATTCTTTATTCACGGGCCCATAGCTCAGTCGGTAGAGCGACTGGCTCTTAACCAGTAGGTCGAGGGTTCGAGCCCCTCTGGGCCCACTTCTTTTTAACGTTTTAAGCCAGTCCATCAAATTATAATGATATGTTGTGGGCAGTGTTTTCCATCAGGTCCACCCTGTTTTTGAAGACTCTCTCAGTAATAATGATTGTGATAGGTGCTCTGCTGATAGCATGAAAATGAAGAAAAAGAGGGATTTAATCCGTATTCTTTGCATCCCTGTGCCTGCTCTCTGCAAGCCTTTCCAAAAACTTCTCTCTCATTACAAAAACATTACCCAACTTATCACCATCCATTTTAGATAACTAATTTCTTTTAACTCTTTTAACAGAGAAAACTTCTTTAGTATCCTTCTATTATTAGCTTTTCTGTCTTATAAATACCACTTTTTCTCAGTGAAAGTGTCCTTCGATTATAAATAAGCTTATAAAGCAGTTATTCCAATCTTATATTCAATGCTACCAACAATGAGCCTTATTGTCCCGGCAAGGAACGAGGAGAAAGTCGTAGGCAATTGCTTAAAGAGCCTTTTGGACCTGAAATACCCAAAGAACAGGCTAGAGATAATCGTGGCAATAGACGGCTCAAAGGACAGGACAGAGAAGATATGCAAGAGCTTTGGCAGCAGGGTAAAAGTCATAAAATCAAGCCCAAAGACCTGCAAGGGAGACGCCCTGAACAGCGTCATACCCAAGGCCAAGGGCGAGATAATCGGCATCTACGACGCAGACTGCATCGTTGACAAGAACTGCCTTAAAAAAGTGGCAAAACGTTTTGAAAACAAGGATATAGCAGGAGTCTGTGGCAATCTCAAGTCTCATAACAAGAACCAATCAATAATAGCCAGATCGTTGGCACTGGAGACCAGTTTCATCTCGTTTATTGAATATTTCCTCAACAGCAAGGGAGCCAACACCCACTTTTTCGGCAAGAACATGTTCATAAGGAAGGATGTCCTGATGAAGGTTGGCTGCTTTGACACGCAGACCTTTGTAGAGGACATTGAAATGTCGCTAAAACTCAAGGACAGGGGCTACAAGACGGTTTTCGAGCCAGAAGCCATAGCATGGAACGAGGAGCCGCCGTCTTTCAAGGCTTTCTTCAAGCAGAGGATAAGATGGGCCAGAGGCTCTGTAAGGATGCTAAAGTACAAGAGAAGATCAGGCATAAAGTTCCTTTCAGACCTTATGCATGGCGTATATTTTTACGTCCCGCCGTTTGGGCTCATGACAGCTACCATACTCGCAGTATTCATGTATTTCGGCCTGCCCCTTTTCTTGACAGCGCCTCTTCTTGGCTTATTTTTATTCACCATGGCTTTTCTTGTCTACTCTAGAATAAAGTTCAAGGAACCTTTGATAGATCTCATTTACCTGCCTGTGTGGTTCCTTCTCAGTAATGTTCATCTATTTTTGCTTTTCAAGGGTTTTGTAGATGAGAAGCTCAACAAGAGCGTTTCCTGGAATTCTGTCAGGGCTTTCTCTTAGAATTAGAAAAATATAAAAACACTTGCGTATCAATTCTTTCAGAGGGGTTGTCGTCCAACCAGGTTTAAGATAGCTGGCTCCAATTTTTTGGAGCTTTGATCCAAAGATGACAGAGGAAACCAGCCGATCCAGGTTCAAATCCTGGCAACCCCACTTCATTGTGATAACATGGACTGTGTATTTTGCAAGATAGTGAAAGGGGATATACCCTGCCACAATATCTATGAGGAAGATGATTTCATAGCCTTTCTGGACATCAATCCCTGTAACCCCGGACATACGCTGATTATCCCAAAGAAACATTACAGGTGGGTCTGGGATGTTGAAAACGCAGGAGATTATTTCGAGGCTGCGAAGAAAGTTGCCAAGGCCCTGCAAAAATCATTGGAAGCAGAGTTTGTGGTTTCTGGTATTGGCGGAACAGATGTTCCCCATGCACACATACATATTATTCCCAGATTCAAGGATGACGGCCATGGCAGCTGGCTTAATCCAGAGAAGACTTTGAAACTACCGAATGATGAGATGGAAAAAATATCTGAAAAAATAAGAAAGTCTTTTAAATAATTAGAATTAAAATCTATTCTGTAAGCACCGATAGTCTAATGGTAGGATATGAGCCTTCCAAGCTCACGATCCGGGTTCGAGTCCCGGTCGGTGCACACTTTCGTGATATTAATGGAAAAAGTAGAGGTTCTTGAAAAGGCAATTGAAACCCTCAGAAACGGCAATTTGATAGTCTACCCCACAGATACGATATACGGCATTGGCGCTGACGCCACTTCAAAAGAAGCTGTTGGGAAGGTTTACGAAATAAAGGAGAGGCCGCTGAATATGCCAATTTCAGTCCTTGTATCGGATTTCGAGATGCTTGCAAAATACGCAGAAATAAGCATGGAGCAAATGAGCGTCTTGAAGAAGTCATTGCCCGGTCCGTTCACCTTTATTCTTAAACCTAAAACCACACTTCATGTCTCTGAAAACAATGTGGGGTTTAGGATACCGGACCACTGGTGCACTTTAATATCTAGAAGCTTCGGAAAACCGATAACAACCACCTCGGCAAACAAGCACCAGCACCCCACACCAATCAACATAAATGAAATAAAGAACGAATTCGGGGATGCTGTTTCCATGTACATAGAAGAGGGCATATTGAAAGGAAATCCTTCAAAAGTTATAGACCTGACAAACGATTCTAAGGTGATACGGGAATGAAAGCCAAACGCTTCAAGCAGATGAAAGACGAGAGAATGAAAATCGCTCAGGAACGAATCGACATCCTGGACAAAATGAAGGCAAGAAGGCCTGACTTTGAGAAACGCTACGAGCTGCTGATAAAGAGGATATCCAAGAAGTACAGATTGAATATTTAAGATTAATTCACAATTTCTATTATATGAAAAAATGCATTGAATTGAGATTAGTCCAATTGTTCATGGGGTTTCCTCTTCCCAGTCAAGAGAAATATAAACAAATGACCGAACAGGATTATTATGAAAATAGGCAGAGATATACGGTTTAATGAATTCATCCTTAACCATAATATTTTATAAGATGTAAATGCCTATTTTCTTATTGTTTTGCTCGAGTTCAAAGCAGCAAAAGCATTTAAACATTAAAGTCAAAGTGAGTGTATGAAAAATGTGGCGCCCCAAAAACTGATAGCCGGCTTGTCGGAGAAGCTGAAGAAGAACGACAACATAAAGCCGCCAGAATGGTCAAAGTATGTAAAGACAGGAGTCTGCTCGGAAAGGCCTCCTGTGCAGGACGACTGGTGGTTCATCAGGTCTGCTGCTGTGCTGAGAAGGGTCTATGTCAACGGCCCTGTTGGCACCGAGAAGCTGAGAACAGTGTTCGGCGGCAGGAAGGACAGGGGCCACAAGCCGAGCAGACATGCCAAGGCAGGCGGCAAGGTGCTGAGGACAATACTACAGCAGCTTGAAAAGGTAGGCTATGTCAAAACGGTTGATGCTCCTAAAAAAGGAAGGGCAATAACGCCGAAAGGCCAGAAGTTCCTGGAAAGAACAGGAAGGGAGATAAGATGACGGATGAGAACCTCAAACAGTTCGATGCGATGAAGAGCAGCGTGCTCATAAAAGTGCTAGACAAGGAGGCGATGGAGAGGCTAGGAAGGGTGAAGATGGCGAACCCTGTTCTCTCGACCCAGCTGGAACTCTACCTTGTCCAACTATACCAGTCAGGACAGCTAAAGGGAAAGATTGATGACAAAAAATTAAAGCAGATTTTGAGTGTTTTAATCCCCAAGAAAAGAAAGACAAAAATAAAGAGAAAATGATTACATGACGAACCAGACGCCTGCGGCAAAAAAATTGAGGCTTATAGCAGCCAGCAAGAAAAAACCTGCGCCTAGATGGGCAGACTTGAAGAAATATGGAAAAAGGGCCAGAACAAGAAGGATTGCAGTCCAGCCCACAAAGCACTGGAGACGCGGCAGACTGAAGAAATAGTATTGTTTCCTGTTTTCTTGGAGTTGTTTGTTCTTGGTTAATGGATACTGTATTGGTACCTATATTGGTTTTATATTTCCCAAATTACATGAATAAATATGAGTGAAAAAATCAGGGAAGTTTTTGAACCCGTACCCTTTAAAGTTTTGTACGTAGACTTTGAGAAAAATGAAACGGCGTACGGTTTTCCTGGCAAAAGGCTCGCAGAAGAAGACGGTTACATGATGATGAGAAGAATAGAAGAAAACCTCCAAAACAAACGTTCCCTAAGAAGAAACGGGGGTCTAAAAATAAATTTGAAATCTGTTGGTGATAACGAAAACAAAGTGAGACCTCAGTTAGGAGGTACTATCCATGGAGTCAATTTCTTGACTTATGCCAAAAAGGTCGGGCGGCCAACAAAGAGAACGCTCAATTTTATAGTAAAGGCGGATGAGAGAGGCGCATTATACGAGGTTATGGGTGCATACACTGGCTTTTACGACTCTTTAGGCAAAAAAAAAGAAAAGGGCTTAAAATTCTTATTTTAGCAGCTCCAACTCCTCTATTCTTTTTTTGGCGTCTATCGATCCCCTGAAAAGGTGCCAGAAAACTTTCTGCAGCCACTCTATCCATTCCTCGTCGTAAATGTGATATACTACGTATAGTTTGTGCTTCATCTCGTCCTTGGCATAGTCCTCGGGATCTAAAACCTCCTTGAAAGAGGCTTCCTTGCTGTCTATTATTGTGGCTCTGAGTGGCTGGTAGCAGTGCCTCATCTCAACAGCGTCATAACCTATCCTGCTGTTTATTGAAAGCACGTCCTGGATGGTGTCAAGACCTGCCAACTCAACTCTAGACAGGATTTTTGTAGAGACCTTCTTTCTCCCCAGCTCCTCGATTATGTCCCTTATCCGCTTATCATGATTCTTGGTATTGCTGAAGGTCAGGTTTCCTGAGAAGAACAATATCTGTTTTTCCGCAGACTTTAATCTGTCTGCAAAATCCTTTGAATTGGAGGTCGAGTTGTACTCGTTCTCGGTCATGACCTTTATTATCTTCTTATCTTTGTCGACAAACTGGACTATTTCCGAAGGGCTGAAATCCTTTTTCTGCTTGCCGAAGACTATCTGGTTGAAAAGCCTCTCCCTAATCTCTGAAGAATTGAAATTTTCTGAGTTATTCCAGAAAACCACTTTCAAAGCCCCGCGTGTGCCACCACGGAAGACCTTGGTTGATATGGTTCCCAGCTCTTTTGATATCTTTTCTACATATCTATCAGCTGTGCGCCAGTTAACTTTGATGTTTTTGGCTATCTCATCTATGCTCCTGGGCTTTAGATAGACAAAATCATTGATTTTCTTGGTCATTTCCTTGGTCAAAACCATGCTAATATTATACAACTATGTGTATAAAAAAGTGTATGTAATATAGATTATTTGTACAACTCTATAAATATAGCATGATAGAAGTTATATGTTTCAATAAAAAAATAAAAAATATCCTGAGTTCTGTAGAATTCCTGCAGGTTGTTCCTGACGAGGAGATAGAGAACATCATGGATTTTATGAACTATTGAAGGAGGTCGGTAATATGAAAAGCATCTCAACAGAAAACCACACAATAGAGGTTTTCGAAGAGTTCATTATTGATTCAAGCAAACTAAAAATAAAGCTAATCAGTGTTCCGTTAGATAAACATTTCTGAAGTAATATAAAAGCTTTAAATATTTCTCATTCATTTTATAGTTATGGCTGAGGAAAAAATATTCACAATCCCACTGAAGAAAGCGTTTGACAAGAGTAGGGTTCACAGAGCAGAGGACGCTTCAAAACTTGTGAGAAAGTATCTGATAAGGCACATGAAGTCGGAGAACGTCAAGCTGGGCAAGTCCATCAACGAGGGCCTGTGGGAAAGGGGCATGCAGAGCCCGCCGAGAAAGATAAGGGTTCATGCTGTGAAGGAAGATGATACTGTTTATTCTGAATTACTGGGCGTCGAGATAAAGACTCCTTCCAAGGAAGAGATCAAGAAGAAGGAAGAGAAGAAGAAAGGAAAGAGGGAGAAGATCAAGGAAGAGAGGAAGGAAAGGAAGAAGATGAGCATACAGGAAGAGATAGAGGAAGAGGTCAAGGGCAAGCCAGTCGAAGCTGGAGCAGAGCCAGAGGCAAAGAAAGAAGAAGCCAAAGCCGAGAAGCCAAAGAAAGACGCCAAAAAAGAAGAGGAAAAGAAATAGTTTAAATAGTTCTTTCGATAAATTCAAGACATGCCCTTCAAATTTTCAAAAGCAAAGTTCAAGGGAGATCCGAATATAGGTCTGTACGGCTTTGCAACCGACAAATACTGCCTTCTAGGCATCACGCCGCAGAGCAGCATGCTGAACACGATAAAGAAAACAGTAGGGTTTAAGCCCAAAATCACGTCCCTCTCAGGCACAGAGTTGCTAGGGATTTTCGTGGCAGGCAACTCCAACGGCATAATTCTTCCGAAGATAATAGAGGAGCACGAGCTGAAAAAAATAAAAAAGATGCTCGGCCTTAACATTGAAGTGATAAACTCAAAGAGAACCGCTTTGGGGAACCTGATCCTGTGCAACGACAAGGGCTGTATAATATCAAGGGGCCTGAGTAGGTTCAAGGGCAAGATATCGGACGTCCTGGGCGTCGAGGTCGGGACAGGAACTGTCGCAGGCCTTAGCATAGTTGGCTCCGCGGCTGCTGCTTCTAATATTGGCTGCCTGTGCCATAGGGAGGCCAGCGAGAAGGAGATGAAACTGATAGAGAGCGTACTAAAGGTAAAGGTCGACATCGGGACAGCCGGCTATGGCAGTCCTTATATAAATTCTGGAGTAATTGTTAATAGTAAAGGCATCCTGTACTCGGAAGTCACGACAGGAGCCGAGCTGGGAAGGATTGAGGAAGTGTTTGCTGATGAGTAAAGAGCAGGAGATGCAGAAGAAGATAGTGCAGTTCCAGATTCTTGAATCTAACTTGAAGATGCTGCAGGAGAGGGCAGATATAATCGGCCAGAAGATAGACGAGTTCCAGAGGACAAGGCAGGCGTTGGACGACCTCAAGAGAACAGAGCCCAACAAGGCGCTGATACCTATGGGTAGCGGCAACTTTGTCTTCGGCACAGTCGATAACATGGACGAGATAATAGTTAGCATCGGAAGCGACATGGCCCTTAAGAAGAAGAGGGAGGACGCAATCATTCTTTTGGATAGCAGGATAACAGAGGCTGAGAACGATTCGAACGACTTGACCAAAAAATCTCAGGCTATCATACGCAGCTTGGAAAAGCTCCAGTTAAATCTGCAAGAGATGCAGGGTTGATATCATGTTCGGATTTCTTAAAAAGAAGCTGAAAGAGGGAATAGATAAAATTTCTAAGAAGGTAAAGCAGAAGGAAGAAGAGCAGCTAGAAGAACAACCAATAGAAGAAGTTATCGAGGAAGTCGAAGAAGAAGCTCAACCAGAAGAAGAGATTACTGAAACAGAGGAAGAAACTGTTTCTGAAGAAAAACCTATCACAGAAGAAATAGAAAAAGCAGAGCCTGAACAAATAGTGAAAGAAGAAATTGAACCAGAAATAGCTGAAATTGAAGAGGAACCTTCTGAAGAAGTTGTTGAAGAACCGGTCGAGGAGACATCAGAAATTCAGAAGCTGGACAAGATCAAAGAAGATCTGGAAGAAATAAAAAAAGCAATGGAAAAGATAGAGCCTATTGTAGAGGCAAAGGAAGAGGTTGTGGAGAAGCAACCAGAAAAGAAAGTCAAAATTATCGAAAAGCCCGAGATCAAGAAAGTAGAACCTAAGGTTGAAGTCAAAAAAGAAAAGGTCGAAGAAAAACCCAAGACCAAAGTAGAAGAGAAAAAGACTGAAGAAAAGCCAAGAGTTGTGGAAAAGAAAAAAACCGAAGAGGAGAAGCCGAAAAAGAAATTGGGCTTCCTGCAGAGAATAAGGAAGAAAGTCACCGAGAAGGAATTGGAAGAGAATGACGTAAAGGACATGCTTGAAGATTTGAAGACAGGGCTCATAGAATCGGATGTCGCGCTCGATGTGGCAGAGAAGATATCAAACGATTTGAAAGCTAACTTGGTGGGCAAGTCGATAAAGAAAAAGGAAATAGAGAAAATAGTAAAGGAGTCCATCAGGAAATCCATACTAGAGATTCTAGACATCGAAACATTTGATATTGAAAAGAAAATAAAAGCCAAAAAGCCTTTCCTTATGGTCTTCGTGGGCTTCAACGGCGCAGGCAAGACCACCTCCATAGCCCGAATAGGCCATATGCTTAAGAAAAAGGGTTACAGCTGCGTGTTCGCTGCAGCCGATTCGTGGCGAGCAGCAGCCATCGAGCAGCTGGAAGAGCATGGCAGGAACCTGAACATACCTGTGATAAAGCACAAGTACGGCGCAGATCCTGCAGCTGTTATTTTCGACGCAGTGAAGCACGCAGAGTCAAAGGGATTAGATGTGATACTGGCAGACACTGCAGGCAGGAGCCATGCCAACGTCAATCTGGTTGACGAACTGAAGAAAATTATAAGGGTCAACAAACCTGACCTCAAGATTCTAGTATTAGATGCATTGACAGGCAACGACATCTATGACCAGTGCAAAACCTTTAACGATGCTGTTGGCATAGACGCCATGATACTCACAAAGGCTGATGTCTATGAAAAGGGCGGAGCAGCCTTATCCGCCTCGCACACAATCAACAAACCGATACTCTTCCTCGGAGTAGGCCAAGAGTACGAAGATCTGGAAAAGTTCGATGCAGAAAAGCTTGTTGACAAGCTTTTAGAGTGAACGGTCTGAACCATGATAGAACTAATGAAATATACATATATGCTGGAGCCGAAAAAAGTAGAGGGAGAGCTGGAAAGGCTCTGGAACAGATACCAGAACATACTGGACAAGGAAAACCCCAGCTGGGATGAAGTCAACGAGGCAAGAGCCATTCTTTACCTGACTGGAGATGTCTACTGTGAGCAGATTGCTGTGGATGCAATAGAAAGAAGGCTTCACCTTCTGAAGGAAAAAATGACATTGATCGATTTCTTTGACTTGATTGATAAAAATTCTGATAAGCTAGAAGAGCTAAGAAAGGATGAGCTCTTCTCCAAGCTTGAGAAGCTGTATCTTGTTGTGAAAAATTACAAGAACCGTTACATTGAAGGCAAGCACTATCTGGACGAGGAAAGATTCATTGAAAAATATGAGAAGACGAATCATGACAAGAAGTTGAAACACTGTTACAAGGGTAGCTTCTAATCATCTTTTCTCTATGATGAATATTTCCCTCTGGGTCACATGCCTCTTCTCGGCATCAATCACCGATTCGATTATCTTGAAGCCGGCAGCCTTTGCCAATCTCTGGAACTCGAAATGGGCGGCCTTGCCCTTATGCATCCTTATACAAGGGGATATGATGGCAACCCTTTTGCCTTTCTTCAGAATCCTGCCCATGGCCCTCAGAGACTTTGCGTACATAGGCTCGAGCTGCCTGAATATCTTCCTGACTTCGTTCTCTCTCTGGCTACCCCTCAGCGGCGGACCAAGGTAAGGCTCTGTAGCAATAGCATCCACTGAATCTTTCAAAAAGTTGTCGCTGAGCCTTGTCGCGTCACCAAAGCCTATCATGCCGTCGTCTATCTCCAGCTTGTACTCTTCGGAAAGCCAATGCAGGTTTATCTTCGAAGCCTCCACACAACTCGGGTCCTTGTCTATGCCGGCTATCCTCATACCCCTTAACGCAGCTTCCTGCAGAATGGTGCCTATACCACAGAAAGGATCCAACAACAAGTCGCCGGGCTTTGCCCCTGAAAGGTTGATGAGAATGTTCGCAAGCCTGGGCGGTATGGAGAATATGGGCCTCTGCTCAGGGCGCTCCATGTCCCTTTTCTGGTATTCAAAGGGATTGTGCAGAGCTCTGGTGACTCCTATGTAGAACCTGTCAGAATAACACACAACAACCTCAACGCTCTCCTCCAGGATTTTCCTCTTGATGAGCTCGACATTGCTCATCTGGGGCCTTCTGCTTATGGAAAAGCCCAGATATTTGGCCTTGACCCCGTTCTCCCTTAGGTTCTCCTTCAGCGTCTTTCCGACCAGCTTGTAAATCCCGTGCTCCCTTTTTTCAGCATAGACGCTCAGACCAAAGACCCTAGCGCTTATCATCTTCTCGACGTCTTTCATTGCTTCTGGCGTTATATCCTCGCACTCGGTTATCAGCTCGGCAATCTTAAGGGTCCCTCCCAAAGAATCTATCATTTTTGGATCGATTTTAGCGTCGATGATGGTAAAGTCGTCTGAATCGTCAACAATTGAATATTTGACGCACCTACTCTGAAAATATGACTCCAACTCCAACTTGGATAAGACAGGGTTCTTGCCCTTGATGAAAATGAATCTTCCCATATTATAGATTCAGACTATAAATTAATAATTGAATATCAGGCAAAGACAAGATTTAAAAAAATCAAAACTTAATCTGTTAGTTATGCTGGACAGATTAAGCAGCGGCATAAAGGATGCCCTGAGAAAACTGACAAAGGCAGGCTATGTCGACAAGAAGATAGTCGAGGATTTGTCTAGCGATATTTACAAGGCCCTAGTATCGGCGGATGTCAATATCAAGCTTGCGCAAAAGCTGACAGACGAGATAAGGGACAGAGCTGTCAACGAAAAGCCACCCAAGGGCTTGACACCGAAGGAGCATGTCACCAAAATCGTTTATGACGAGCTGGTAAAGTTCGTTGGCGAGAAGACCGAGCTGATGCTGAAGCCTGGAAGGATAATGTTTGTGGGCCTTTTCGGTTCTGGCAAGACCACCTCCATCGGCAAATTGTCAAAGTTCTACCAGAAAAGGGGTCTGAGACCCGCCTTAATCGGTTGCGACGTTCACAGGCCTGCTGCCATGGACCAGCTTTCGCAATTGGCAGAGCAGATTCACGTTCCCTGTTACGCTCCGAAGGACATCAAGGACCCGCTGGAGATTGTGAAGAACGGGCTGAACAAGCACAAGAAATATGACATCATTATTTTCGACGCATCAGGAAGAAGCTCTTTGGATGAGGAACTGGCAAAGGAGCTGAAGCAGCTGGCAGATTTGGTGAAACCTGACGAGGTATTGCTGACAATACCGGCTGAACTCGGTCAGGCTGCAGGAGAACAAGCAGAAGGTTTCAAGAAGCTCGTTGGTATAACAGGCGTGTTTCTTACAAAGATGGATGGAACTGCCAGAGGTGGTGGTGCTTTGACATCCTGTGCAGTGACAGGAGCGCCAATAAAGTTCATAGGCACTGGGGAGAAGGTCGATGCTATCGAAGTCTTTGACCCCGAGAGGTTCATCTCAAGAATGATAGGCTTTGGCGACATGCAGGGCCTTCTTGAAAAGGCAAAGGAAGCGGAGATCAAACCGGAAACTGCTCAAAAAATAATGACAGGTAAGTTCAACATGGACGAGTTCTACGAGCAGCTGAAATCCATGCAGAAGATGGGTTCGATGAGCTCTATGATGAACATGGTTCCTGGCATGTCGGCAATGAAGATGCCCAAAGGGTTTGACGCTGACAAGCAGGAGAACAAGATGAAGAAATGGGCCATCATAATACAGTCGATGACAAAGCAGGAGAAGCAGGACCCGCAGCTGATAAACCCGTCAAGGGTAAAGAGGATTGCCAAGGGTTCAGGAACAACAGAGGCAGAGGTCAGGGAACTGATGAAGACTTATGAGCAGATGAAGAAGGTGTTGAAGATGTTCTCTGGCAAACGCGGCATGATGGGCAATATGATGAAGAGATTCAAAGGTTTCAAGATATGAGGTCCTTTGTTTTGTATTCTAGAAAGGGAAGGACCGACAACAGGTTCGAAGAGGAAAAGCTTGTGGAGGCAGGTAGGATGGACCTGGTATGCAGGTGCATAACTTCCGCACTGTGGATGTCCCACAGGGCAAGGGAAGACACAAAGTTCTATGTCAACCTCAATGGCCCGTCAAGAGCTCCTGTCACCATATGCTTCGACGGCTCCAAGCTTTTGAAAGTCTATGTTGACGAGAAGGCCAATGCAAGATGGATAAAAAAACTATTGTCAACAAGATTTGGCAAGGACTGGTCTGATGTCCATGGAACGCAGATAGCAAGGAAGAGCTTCCAGGATATTATCAAGGAGACTGACTCCAATGTTTATGTTCTGCATGAAAAGGGGACTCCCATCAACGAAGTTCAACTGAAAGAGAACCCTATGATAATACTAGGAGACCAAATCGGACTTCCAAGCAGGGAGGAAAGCTTTGCTTTACGATACGGCGAAAAGATATCTATTGGAAAAAACGTGTATCTTGCCAGTTCTTGTATATCGATTATAAATTGGGCTCTGGATCAAAGAGGCTTATAAGATTTTATAATCTTATCCAATCTTTCTTGTTTTCTGTTTATGGAAAAACCCACTTTCTCATGGTATGTTTTCAAATTTTCTCTAGAGCCTATCTGAATTACAAAGTATGTGCCAGGAAAAAGTTTCCTGCCTTCTATATATCTGGTATTTGAGAATCTATTGTAAACTTTACATTCTATTCCAATATCTTCCAATAATATTTTAGTAATTTCTGTTATTTCTGTAGATGTGTTAGCAAAAACTATCTTCTTGCCTTTAACATCAACACTACCTTCAGCATCGAATATACCTCTTAGAAAGGAACATTTAATGTTTTCATCTGTTCTGAAAATATCGCTAAGGTTATAATATTTTAGGCATTTTGCAATAACTGTAGAATAAGACCATACTTGCCATACGTTTCTATAATATATCAATTTAGATTTCATTAAACTCCATTCATCTAACGATTTCTTAAAATCTAAAGCAAAGTCCTTATCTTTAGTAATTAGAGTAACCTGACCACCATTGCGCTTAGTAAAACTAATGCAACCATCACCTAAAACAGAACCTAAGACGAACGCAAAATTAGTATCAATTTTCCGTTTTAAATTATTGTATTTTTCTTCTCTTGATCCTCTATTTTTCTCATTAATCATTTTTATGTTTTTTATTCTGTGTTCTCTATGTTTTTTGGAATGCTTCATAGGCAAAGAGCCTCTAGTCCACATATATATGGTACTCATAGGTATTCCCAAAATCTTAGAGATTTTTCTGAATGTTAATCGTTTCTTTCTAAGCTCAAGAACCTCATTATACTCTTTTATGCTATAATTTCTCATCTTATCGTCTAGAGATTGATTAAAAACATTAAACATATAATTTATTTACCATTGAGAGTGGTATTATGATTAATATGATTAACACAAAAGTTTTTGAAAAGAACCTTTGCGACCACTGCCTTGGCAGGCTCTACGCAAATTTATTGAGCGGCTTCACCAGCGAGAAGAGGGGAAAGGTGATAAGATTATTTACAGCAATGATGATAGACTCCGACAAAATCGATCCAGCAGGAATTGACATGAGCAACTTCCAAGGCATCAAGTTCAGGAACAAGTTAGAAACAGGAAAGAAGGAAAAATGCTGGGTATGCGCTAACATTTTCGATGGCATTGACAAATTTGCCGAGAAGTGCGTAAAGAGGATGAACAAGTTGGAATTCAACAGCTTTCTTGTCGGCTCAAAGGTCAGCAGCCAGGTTCACAAACGAGAAGAGAAGATATGGGAAATCAATGGCATAGAGTATGTCGAATCCATCAAGACCGAGATTAATCGTGAATTGGGCAAGAGGATAGAGAAGCTTGTAAAAAAGCCGGTAGCGTTCAAAAGGCCTGACATCCTGATCATAGCCAATCTAGAGAAGAACAGATATGAACTGGAAATAGGCTCCCTCTACGTTCTAGGCTTCTACAAGAAACTGAAACGCGGAATACCCCAGTCCAAATGGGGAACGCCTGGCGTGCACAAGACGTCTGTCCAGGAGATAATAGCAAAGCCGCTCTTGAAAGCTGCAAAGAGCAAGAAGAGCTCCTTCCACGGAAGCGGTAGGGAGGACATTGACGCCAGATGCCTTGACTGGAGACCGTTTGTTATAGAGATAGAAAAGCCTGTGAAAAGAAAGTTCAGCATCAGGAAGATGCAAAGGGAGATAAACAAGAGCAAGAAGGTTAATGTCAAGCTGGTGCGTTTCTGCGACAGGAACACTGTTGTCAGGGTAAAGACGGAAAGAGGTGACAAGACCTACCATGTTACTGTTAAATTCTCAAAGTCTGTTGACAAAAAGGATTTGAGGAAGCTGTACAAGCTCAAAGGAGTCATATCACAAAGAACCCCTACAAGGGTCGCTCACAGAAGAGCCGACCTTGTGAGGAAGAGAAGGGTCAAGGAGATAAAATACAAAAGGATAAGCAGCAAGACCCTTGAATTGCGGGTCAGGACAGACGCAGGTCTTTATGTTAAAGAACTAGTTTCAGGGAACGGCGGCAGGACAAAACCGTCTGTTGCAGGCATTCTGGGCGTCGAGGCAACGCCAAAGAACCTGGACGTGATAATGGTTCAGAGACCAAAAAACATATAAAATTTCAATGTCAATTCCAATTGATGGATGACGAGCTTTTTCTGAAAGACAAGATTGCCAAAATCGCAGAAAGGTTGATTGCAGAAAAGAGGGAAGAATATAAGAGGCCTTCCTGGGACGAGTACTTTATGGAGATAGCCAAGGTTGTGGGGACGCGAGGCACCTGCGACAGGGGCAGGAACGGAGCGGTCCTTGTCAGGAACAAGAGAATAATTACCACAGGCTACGTCGGCTCGCCGAAAGGTTTGAAGCACTGCGACGAAGTCGGTCATCTGATGCACGACGTGATCAACCCGGACGGCAAGCAGTCAAAGCACTGCATAAGGACGACTCATGCAGAGCAGAATGCCATTGTCCAGGCAGCCTTGCACGGCATATCTACAGAAGGAGCAACGCTCTACGTAAAGTTCGAGCCATGCTTCACCTGCGCCAAGATGATAATCAACGCCGGAATTAAAAGGGTGGTATGCCAGAAAAAGTACCACAACGGGGAGCTGACAAGAAAATTCTTCAAGGAAGCGGGAGTGGAGATAGTCTACAACGAGGACATGGTAGAAGAGTATCCTGACCAGTGATGTTATTAATGTTTTCTCACGCTACTCAAAACTAGCAGAATTACAGACCTATGCTTATGTGAAAATAGCCGGATAAAAATTGTCAGGATTATTTGAAGTATTTCTGGAGTTCCTTGACAACTTTGTCCTTTCTCATATCTTCCTTTGCGATTCTCTTCTCAAGTTTGGCCATTTCCCTGGTTATGCTTTTGTGCTTTCCTGCCATCTTTCTCTCTGCACTGGACCATGCCCTAATGCTCTTGTTCAGAAGGGGTATTTCCTTTCTGAGCCTCTGCAGCTCCTTGGTCAGGCTTGCCATGCGTGCCTTGTCTGCCTTTGCCTTTGTCTTTGCAGACATTATCTGTCTCTTGACCTGACCGAGCTTTGCCCTTGTGTCACGCTCTGCCATTGAGATATTGCGCTCCTTTACCTTAAGGGGCTTTAGGCGGCTCATGCTCTTCCTTAGCCTCTTCAGTCTTCCCCTTGATCTCTTTTGCATCTTTGGGGCTATCTTTGCCTTGATTATGTTGTATTCCTTGTCCATCTGCATTGAAATCTTCTTCGCTTCGGAAATTTTCTTTGCCATGCCTATAACTAGTGAGAGCCGGCTTAAATATTTACTTCAAGAATATCATCAAAGCTAGAGAAATATGGCAAGGTAATGCATAGACAATTCAAACCTCATGTAACATTAGCATTTTTTGAAAATTCAAGAAAAAATTTTAGAGAAGCATTTAAAGAAACGAAAAATAAAAGGTTGTCTTTCAATTTTAAATTGGAAAGTTTAAGCATAGCAAAGGGAAATTCAAATGGCAGAATGAAAATATACAAGGTACTTCAATTATAGAGAATATAAATTTAAAATCTATTTCTATATTTACATTATGTCAAACATCTACCAGCCAAGAGAGGACTCCTTCCTCCTGGAGAAATATGTAAAGAAACTGGCCCGAGGAAACGTTCTGGACATGGGCACAGGCTCGGGGATCCAAGCTATTGCTGCTCTGTCCAAAGCCAGATCTGTCATAGCAGTTGACATCAACCCACAAAGTATAAACAACTTCAAAAACAGCAAGATAACCTTCATCAGATCCGACCTGTTCTCCTCTCTTGAAAAGAAAAAGTTTGACACCATAGTCTTCAACGCGCCATACCTTCCCGAGGAGGGCGCCAAGGACCCTGCCCTGGACGGCGGCAAAAAGGGCCATGAAATAATAGAAAGGTTCCTGACCCAGGCAAAAGAGTTCCTTGCAGAGGACGGCTTCATACTACTTCTCTTCTCCTCACTCACCAACAGGAAGAAGGTGGACGAGTTGATTAAGAAAAACGGCTTCTCAGCAGAGGAACTGGAAAGGATCCACATCTCGTTCGAGGACATCTACTGCTACAGGCTGACCATAGTATAAAATAGAACTTAGCCAAAAATCTAATCGTTATCAGAAGAGCTTTCCACAATTCCTTGGATATCTTTAAAGTCTTTTATCTCGAAATCAAAATTATTTTCCTTTGCCTCTGCTCCGAATGGATTGAACCAGCAGAACTTTATACCGATCCTTCTGGAGCAGGCGTCTTCCTTCAAGTTGTCGCCGACCATTATGCATTCCTCCGGCTTTAGCGACATCTTCTCCATTGCTATTTTGAACGGTATTCCTTCAGACTTGTACGCTTCAATGTCTTTAGATATAATGACCAAATCAAAATACCTGTCTAGGTCCAAATATTCCAATATGGTATTCAACTCTTTCCAGCCGTTAGAAATTAGTACAAGCTTCAGACCGTTATTCTTTATGAAATCAAGAGTGTCCTTCACATTGGGAAACAAACGAACATTTCTCTTGTAGTATTCTATGAAGCCCCTGAATTCTTCTTCGGCGTCTTTCTCTGTTATTTCCAGCCCCAATTTTTTAGCAAACATCTTTGCCCATGTTGTTTTCGAGACGTTCTTCTGTGAGGTGATTTTTCCAATATCGGCACTATTTTTTATCCTAGCGTTTTCCAGGTCCTCTAGAGAACCGCTGAATCCTAATCTCCGCCAAAATTGCAAATTGTATTCTTTGTCGACATTGTTATATACCATCCTACCGTCGGCTATCGTTTCACCAAAATCGATCATGATACATTTCAGCCTCATAAAAACACATTATTTATATCTTATGAAGCGGCATTATATAATTTTATATACTTTACTTCACCCAAATAATAAATAAGGTTGATTCAATGGGTACAAAATCTCACGGTCCAAGGAAAAGAACAAGAGAAAAGTTCAGAAAAATAGGCAGGGTTACTGTCAACACATACATGAGGAACTTTGACATCGGCTCGAAGGTTGTAATAGACATAGAATCGTCTTCCTTGAGCGGCATGCCCTTCAAAAGGTTCCAGGGTCGGCATGGCAAGATAGTCGGAAAAAGGGGAATGGCCTATATGGTCGAGATAAAGGACATAAACATGACCAAGAAGGTCATAGCAAAGCCCGAGCACCTGAAGGCAGCCTAGAAGTTTATCACGTTTTTCTTGTAAAGCGAATTCTTCCTTTGTGAGTAGCCCACTTCGGTTGGCTTGTCAAGCTTGTGGAACTCTAGCTCTGCAACACCATCTCCAATGTTCAACACTATCGGTATTCTACCAATGTTCTTGTATTCCAGCGCCAGCCTGTTGTGGAAGCCTGCATCGACCTTCCCCGAGCTGGGATGGGTTGATATGCCCACTCTTGCCATCTTGCTCTTGGTATGTATCACGCCTGTGACGTCGTTGGGAAGGTTGACGTACTCGTCGGTCCATATTATATGGAAGCTTGCAGACGGTGCTCTGTATTCAGGAAAATTGATGCGGTTTCTTATGGCAATGTTTTCCATTTTCAAAAGCCTTAACCTGTTCTCCAGGTATCTGGTCGGTTCCCTTTTTCCAAACTTTGACCTTCTTTTAGGGTATCTGGTCGGTCCTCTCTTTCTTTTTTTCATACTGTACAGAATGCCCTTGGATAAAGCCAGCGTTTTGGCGTTGTTGGTTGTCATATTCTTGAGAACGGACGCCATGTGGGTGTACCGGCTCATATAATTATACGTCTCTGGATGAAGTATTATCCCCCTGGCCCTGGTATCTTCTTCCTTTTCCTTGACCACTCTGGCCGAGAACTCGTAACCATCGTCGGTCCTGACTCGCCATGAATAGCAACCAGAATCGCTCTGAGCCTCCTTCTCGACAATGTAATTATCTAGCTTGTTGAGGTCCAGCATCCTCATGCTACTTTCTATGGCTTTTCTGTGCTTGTATGGGTTTATGCCTCCGTAACCGAAAAAATCCATCCTATCGCGTTCAGGAACGCCTATCTCCCCAGCCAACTTGTCGAGATCAAGCTCGCCTACCATGCTCCCGACACTAAGGTTGACTGTATGGGAATTTATCTGAGAATATGGAACAGGTTTTTTCTGACCCTTTACATCTATCGTATATATCTCTAACGGGTCCTTTTTCCTTTCTATATACTCCTTTATGGTCTGCATCGAAAGCACTGTCATAGGCATGACTTGGTCCCAAAATTTTAAATACGCTTCCAAAAAGCTTTTAATTGTCTTGGATTATAAGATAGATAGAGCGGAGGTCCGATAGTCTGGTCAATTCGGTAGGGTTGAGGACCCTATGGGTTAGTCCCTTCGCAGGTTCAAATCCTGCCCTCCGCATCATTTTTAGCAGGGAGGGTAGCATGTTAAGGATTTAAAGATTTTTGTTCTATTATGAAACGATCGTTATGAAATTCAGACAGAGTAGAAAACAAAAATTATTGAATTATTTCAGAACTCGTATAGAAAACGATAGAAACGAGTTTTTTGATAGCCTTGAAAAGAAAGGAATAGGAGAGACTTACTTAAAGGCAGATTATTTTTATCCTGGCGACACTCATCTGAGGCTTTATCTTTCTGCTTACGATTCAAATGGAAAGATACTATATGTGGAAGAAGTTTCTAAACCATTCCATGTTTTCAATATTTCAAGGCATGCAGCTGGAAATATAAGAGACACAGAGCCTCAAGTAATTGAAGCTATTGATAAGGAAACCAAAGAATACATAAACGATTATATGAAAAAATTCTCAGAAGAATTGAATAGTCATGAAATTAAGACTAATGTCTTATCGGTTAAGAAAATATAATATTAACGTGTTCGGTTTTGCTGAAGCTTATCTACTTTCTAATAATTGCTATTGATTTTTATTTTGGTCCCATTATGGTAGTATTTTTCCTTCGATAATCTCTCCCACCTCACCTCCTTCCCGAACATGCTCAAGGTTCTCGCTGCCACGAAGCAGACAAGGGACAATGCCGAGTCAAAGGTCAGATAAAGAGGGATAAACGGAATGAGGCGCCCCTCTTTCATTTTAAACAAACCTATTGATATCGCTAGGAACGAGATTAGAAACGGAATAATGGAAAAAATGCGCAAAGGCAAACTGTTCGCAAAAATAAAGGCTATTAAAGAAAACAAACTTATGGTCTGTATAACCGAAGGATTAAGGGATAAGATTGTTGAGGTAATTTTTTTCTTGCTAAAGACAAATCTCATTGGGATGCTGTACCACCTCAGCCTCTGTATAAAAAAATGATAGACATTCTCGACCTCCTCTTGCCATACGCTTGCGTCAGTAACAGCTATCTTCCATCCTCTCTTTTTCAAATTGTTGGCCATTTCTCCGTCTTCAGCGAGTGTCTTTCCGTGTCCACCCACCTCTTTCCATACTTTCCTCTTGAACGAATAATTAGCGCCGCAAATGTATTGTTCAACGTTCATCCTCGCTCTTCCTAAATATGAAAAATCTATCATCCATACATCCTCTATGGCTCTCATCCTAGTTAGCAAGTTCTTGTACCAGTTTCCGCAGAATACCATCCCTATCGATGCACCAACCTTTTTGTCACTCATCAGAGTGCAGACATGCTTCATCAGCCAGTCTCTTTCGCACATCCCGTCGGGGTCTGTGAGGGCGATGATGTCTCCTTTTGCTACATCTCTTATAGCATCGTCAAGGACCTGGCCCTTTCGGTTGTATCCCTTTTCGCTTCTATAGTGTTTTATCAGCCCCATTTTTTCATAATACTTGCATATTTTCAAAGTTTTGCCAGTGGACCCATTGTCATAAACTATTATCTCGTACTTGTCCTTGGGATAGTCCAGTTGAAGGAAGTTTTTTATTTTCCTTTTTATGACATTTCCTGCCCAGTCGTCCCTATATGCATATGTCATGACGCTAACCTTTGGCAAGACCTTTGGTTCCTTTAATTGATAAGGTCTTTTCACGATAAAAGCATAAAGAAGGCTGAGTGAGGATGATAGTATGAACAAGGAAGATAGTATTTCTAAAAGCATACTTAATTATTGGTGGCGTTTAAATAAGCTTTTATACAAATTCCATTCTAGTTCAAATCTTGCCATCCGCATTTTTATTCTATAGACTCTAAATTGATTTTATGAAGAACGATGAATGCACAATCTACATCATGTTTAAAAACAAGTGCATAAACAAATTTAGAAAAGAAAAGGAAGACTGGACACTAACAGCCTCAAACGGTACCATACATCCTTGTACAACAGAACAGATGGTTTCCCATCTTCTTCCAGCACTGGCAGGAATAAAGGGACCGAATGTTACCGTCAGAGTTGAACCTGACAAAAAAAGAGATGATTAAATGAACGAAAAAGGAACTCAAGAAGAAGATAAACGAGCTGTTATGCTGATCTACCCGAACAGTTTGACAATGACAACAAATACTGCCAGAAACCCTATTGACCCACCCAGAGCATAGACTATGTTCAGGCTTTTTTTCGTGTTCACCGCCATGGCTGCTGTTATGGGGTTCAAAGGGGCCCAGCGAGCTTCATCCAGCAAGGTATCAATAGTGCTGGATTGTGAGACGAAGAGCGACTCGCCTATGAGAGCTCCGGCAACTAGGCAAATGATCAATGGTACTATTAGCAAAGCTGTTCTCATAGCATGTAATTCTGACCGAAATTTTAAATACGTTTAAAAATCTCATATTCGCTCAACCCCACCCCTCAAGAAATCAACTTTATAAAGACCCAAAACCAACCAACTCTTATATTAAATAAGGAGTAATGAATTAGATGCCATTCGATAGAGACAGACGCTTCGGCGGAGACAGAGGTGGAAGTGGCGGCGGCTTTAACAGAGGAAAACCCAGTTTCGACAGGGGTCCAAGAGAAATGCACAAAGCTGTTTGCTCGGAATGCGGCCAGGAATGTGAAGTTCCATTCAAGCCGACCGAAGGTAAGCCTGTATTTTGTAGAGATTGTTTCGCAAAGAAAAAGCCAAGAAGGTTCTAGACGGCTTATCTTTTCTAAATAAAACGACTTTAACTTTTTAATTTCCTTTATTATTCTGGTGAAAAACAGATTTAAGCAGAGAATGTAATAAAGTTCTCATGGAAGGTTTTTCCCTTACAAATTCTAAAATCCATGAAGGAAATATAGGAATTACGATATGCAAGCTGTGCGGCGCCCTTGCCACAGACGGCACTATTTACAGGCAGAAAAAGATGTGGAATGGTCACCACTATTATTCTAGTTATTTCGAATTGACGGATGAATGGTTTGAGAATGTAAAGTTGATCTCGGAATGGGTAAAGGAGATAACAGGTAAGAAAGGCTCAATAAAACCTCTAAAGGGAGGTTTTAGGTTCAGAATAGGCAATAAACATCTGATACCATACCTTCACAGCCTAGGGTTTCCCTATGGAAAGAAAGGGAGCATAGTCAGAATACCAGAAGAAATCATGAAGGGAGGCAATAAATACAAGATATCATTTGTTTCATCAGCATTGATTTTTGACGGCTCTGTGAAGTTGGACGGAACAATAGAATTTACATCGATAAGTAAGAAGCTAAGGGATCAAATGGTCTATATTCTAAAGGAAAACAAACTCAGAGTTAAGCTTTTCAAAAGAAAGTTCGAAAGATGGTCGAAAAGATGGAAGTACGGTTTCTATAGCAAATCTTTTGGTTTCTTCTTGAAGAATCTTGAAGGTCCTAAAAAGACTAAACTGGAAATAATCAGGGGAAATAGAAAAACAGATATAGAAGAACTAATTAAGTTGTTCCCTGTAAGGGCTAACGCCAAAGCGCCAATTTTGAAAGAGCTTTATAGCAAATTAAGAGGTTCGTATCCTGAAAATCTGAATTTCAGGGAGTTGAAAACTTATATAGAGAAAAAATATAATGTTAAAATGCACAGAAACACTATATTGCTTTATTTGCACATATTAGTCAAATCTGGCATAATGAAAAGAACAAAAATAGGGTGGTATTTATTTGAAGGCAACAGCAATACCTAGTCACTTGGGCGTCATCCTGGATGGAAAGGTTTAGTAAAACCCCATTAACAGACGATGGGCCCTTAAGCACAGCCTAAAGCCCTGGCAAGGGCATTCTTTCGGAGCTGAGAAGCTGGAGCAATTGTTCGAGTGGTGCGTCGATTTGAAGATACCCAAAGTCTCTGTTTTCGCCCTATCAACTGAAAACCTGAACAGGTCCAAAATGGAGGTCAATGCCCTTCTAGGTCTTTTCCAGAAAGAGCTAGAAAAGCTAGAGAACGAGAAGAAGAGCTTTCTGGACAAGTATGAGATAAGAATGCGGTTTGTCGGAGACCTGACAAAACTGCCCTTGGGTTTGAGAAAAGTGATGGGCAAGATAATGAAAAAGACTGAAAAGTACAACAGAAGGGTCTTCAATATTCTTGTTGCCTACGGCGGCAAGTTCGAGCTCACGCAGGCTGTAAAGAAGATAGCCAAGAAAGCTTTGGAGACAGGCGTTGTCACAGTCACTGAAAAAACGATAAAGGACAACCTGCTGGTGAAGGACGACATAGACCTGCTGATAAGGACCGGAGGCGAGAAGAGGATATCCGGCTTCATGCCATGGCAGGTCGCTTACGCAGAGCTCATAGTCATGAAAAAATGCTGGCCAGACTTTACCAAAAGGGACCTCATAAGATGCGTCAAAGAGTACAGCAGACGGCAGAGAAGGTTCGGCTATTGAACCTTGTCCAGAATATTTTTTACTCTTTCTCTTCCGATTATCAATATGAAAGGAGTTAGCCTGGGACCCCAAGGCTTGCCTAAGAGGATGCTGTAAACTGCTCCAAAGAACTCCTTTGATTTTATGCCAGTCTCCTTGATTATGTCAAAAATCTTATTATAAAGTTCTTTCTCTGAAAAGTCTTCGGCAAGCGCTTCGGCCAGCATCTTTATCGCTTTCTTCTGGTCGCTGCTCAAATTTTCCAAAAATTCCCTTGACGGCTCTTCCATAAGTTTTATCTTGTAGCTGTCGCCTCCGTACCTGTCAGACCAGTTCTTTGCCATGCTCAGAATCTTCTTGATTCTGGCTTCGTCATAATCCTGGCCAAGATGACCTGTAGCCCTGAATAACTGCACAGCCTTTTCTAAAGAATTTTTCTCAGGAACCATTTGAGATACCATGGCAGCATATTCAAAAGGTATCTGCGCAGGCATCTTATCAGGCACATAAACCTCGCTCATCATATAGAGCCTCTTGGAGAATTCCTCCCTGTCGTCCTCCTCCTTGCCGAAATATATCCTCTGCAGTCTGTAGAACTCGTCCATGTACTTTGGAATATATTCATATGAAAAGTCCCTCACACGATTCGGCTTTTTCAGAAATATCATCCTGAGTATCTGCGCCGGAGCGAACGTTGGCCATTCCCATGTGGAAACGACATTGCCAACAGAAGCAGACATCTTCTTGCCTGATATCGTCAGATACTCGTAAGGCTGTATGTAGTTCTTTCCAGGATAAGGCTCCGGCCAGCCGAATATCTTTTCAGCGACCTCGCCAGCACTCCAGAACGAACCGCTCGGCATGAAATGCTCCTTGCCAGCGCCTTCCAAGTTTATTTTCCAGTGAGCCCAGAGCATCCCCCATTCGACACGCCATAGCAATTTGCCGTTCTTCATGTCGCTCTCTCCCTTGTGACCGCAACCTGTGAGCTTTGTGTAGGCCTTCTCGCCGTACGGCTTGAACTGGTAGTCATCGCAAGAGTATCTTACGCTGTTGCCGTCAACCCCAATCACCTTTGTCGTCATTAATTTGCCACAGTTCTGGCAGACAGGCTTCCAAGGATTCCAATCATCCGGGAGAGGGATCTTCCTGCCTTTGTTGAGAATGCTTCTTACCTCATCCAGGTTCTCGAAAACCGTCTTTATCCATTTAGAAAAGTTGCCTGCTCTGTATTCTTTCGAGGTCGACAGGTACTCTGGATACGTCCCGAACTCTTTCAGGCTGTCAACAAACTTTGAGCAGAAATGCTCGCTGTAGGTCTTGTGGCAGCCTTCAGGACATGGCACATCCGCAACAGGCATGCCCAGGTATTTCTCGAAGTTGGCAGGTATTCCTGCCGGAACCTTTCTCAAAGCATCCATATCCTCAGCCACCCAGATGAACCTTACATCCATCCCCTTTTCTTTCAAGGACCTGACGACCGCATCATGCCTTATGACATCAGAAGCATTGCCTATGTGCGGAACTCCGGATATGGAAGTGGAGCTCTTTATAGCAAAGCTCTTTGAAGGTTCAATCCTCTTGTCAATATGATTGTATTTTTTCCTATTGATCATGAGGCTTGCTATCTCGTCTGACCAAAAAATATCGTTCATGAAAATCACTGATATTAAAATTATTTATACTACAACAAATAAAAAGAACATATGATTGACCTTTACACGGCGTCAGTTTTGGTGTTCTTCGGTCTTCTGGGAATAGTGATATACAGGGACAGGAAGAACATCGACTTCAAATACATACTGATAATGAGAAGGACCAAGAAGTTCAGGGACGTCCTTGACAGGATAGCCAAGAAATCAATAGGCTTCTGGAAGATTATAGGGACCCTGGCTTTCCTAGTGTGCCTGTTCTTCATGTTATATGGGACATGGAACATGGTCAATATCGCTTATCTTGTTTACAGCGGGGTCATAGAACAGCCAGCTCTGTCAATAGCCCTGCCCATACCTTCGGAGCAGATGGTAGTCGGCCCGGGTTTCATCGGCATACCTTTCTGGTTCTGGATAATCGCGATAGCGATAATATTGATTCCCCACGAGGCGATGCACGGCATAATAGCAAGGGCAGAAGGTATAAGGCTGAAGGATGTAGGCCTCTTGCTGCTGGCAATATTCCCAGGAGCATTCGTCGAGCCGGACGAGAAGCAGATAAAGAAATCAAAGCTCATGACAAAGCTGAGGATATTCTCCGCGGGCAGCTTCATCAACATATCGATAGGTGTTCTGGTTCTGATACTTGTCCAAGCCCTTGTATGGTCTCCCAATGTGAGCGGCGTCCTGATAACAGGTGTCAACGAGACGTCACCAGCAGGGCAATTAGGCCTGGAGCCTGGCATGGTCCTGCAGAGCATAGGCGGCAGAGAGTCAACCATGTCCTTCAATGATTACGCTTTCATTGTGCTGACAGTAGAAAAGTCCAACACAGAAAGCATGACCCAGACAATGTCCAGTTATATCCTCTTGGGGAGCCTTTCCCAATACAAACCAGGAGATGTCGTGGAACTGAAAGTTGACGGGAATTACTATGACATCGAACTGGCAGAGCATCCCAAGCTGAAAGGCTTTCCTTACATGGGCATAGAGTCAAGGGCCAACACAAGCGACATTGGTCTTTTCTCTGTGCTGTTCCCGCTGCTGGGCATGATAGCGTCTCTTAGCATAATGGTGGGCATATTCAACATACTTCCGATATACCCGCTGGACGGAGGCTTGATCGTTCAGACACTGGCTGAGAAGGTATTCAAGAAGAAATGGGGCGGAAGAATAACAATCGCCATAACCTTGGCCATACTGGCGGTCATTGTATTTACTTTTGTAGGGCCTTTGTTATAGAACCTTCAAATCCTTTATCGAGCTGTTTCTTTCAAGAAGGATTCTAAGCACCTTTATGTTCGAGCCCTTCTTGCCTATTATGGAGCCGCGGTTCTCAGAACTAAGGGAGACAGTACACTTGCCGTCCTTTATCTCAACCTTCTGGACCTTTGGTATCAGGTTCTTTATGAACTGGTTCTCGTCCTCGCTCCACTCAAAGACCTTTATCTGCCTGCCGAGCATCTTCTCGGCACTCTTTATGTTGTAGCCGTTCTTGCCTATGGTCCTGGCCATCTTGCCAGGATTCACAAGAAAATAGATAGTATCAGAACAGACACAGTCCCTGACCTCGGTTTGGGCTATGTTCTCAAAAGCTGTTATCAGTTGTATGGTGCTGTTGTCGAAGTTTCTCATTTATTTCACTATTGCTAGGCTTGCTATTGAAAACGGTTTACCGCAGAACACGCCCAACTGCTTTGCTGTTCCGTCAAAGTTCTCTAGTTTTACGCCAGAAAGTTTTGTGTACTTTTCCAGGTCGCTTTTCACGTCGTCCGGACAATTGCTTGCGACCACGACGACCCTTGCGTCACCAGACTTTAGGCATTTCACAGTCCTCTCAGTGCCCATGATGACCTTTTTCTCTTTCAATGCATCTTTCAGTTCTTTCATAAAATCACTTTTTAGGTTTGAATACCAGATCGAACATGCCCGTGCCTACGGGCACGACCTGGTTTATCATGACGTTTTCTATTATAGAATCCAGATTGTCGACCTCGGCGCTTACCGCAGCCTTTGTCAGGTGCTTCATGGTCTCCTCGAAATTGGCCCTTGCCAGCACAGAACCCTTGGCACCGGCAATTCCATACCTGCCTATGGCCTTTATCGTTCCTGTCGATGTCATCATGTCTGCCACCAACAAAACATGGCGAACATCAACATCCAATCCACCTTCCTCCATGGTTTCCATCACATTGTCTACTATGGACTGCCTTGTAGCCTCTACGCCAAGGACCTTTATTATCTCATGTATGTTGTTGCATGTTGTCCTGGTGGTGTCAACTCCTTCCACTTCCAGTACATCGGCAAGGTTGCTGCCCAGAGTTGTTATAACCCACATGCCATCCTTGTTGGAAACCCTCACCTCGGTAACCTTCTTGACGCCCTTTATGTGGGTTTTCAGAACCTTTGACTTTATCTTTTGCAACTTTTTGATTGTGATGTCTTCATCCTCCGACTTTATCAAAAGGCTGTCCTTTCCTGTGCTCAGCTTTATCTTCTTCACCCTCGTGTTCTCCATCAGGTTCTCTGCGACTTTCTTTACTGTCAGCTTCTTTTCCTTTAGCATCTTCTCATCAAGCTGAATCTCAATCCTCATGTTCAACAAATCAACAGCAGGCTCAATGGCAATATCCTCGAGAAGCGTTTCCTGTATGTCGAACGCGACCTTTTGGGCCTTTTCCATCGTGTTATGTCTGCTGTTCATGTAGACTGTCATGGTAGGTGTCTTTGGGACTCTTCTTGCATCAAATATCTCCACAAGCCTTGGCAGACCAAGTGTCACTTTAATCTCTGCAGCCCCTGCTATGTGGAAAGTCCTCATGGTCATCTGCGTTGCTGGCTCAGAAATGGACTGGGCTGCGACAACTCCAATAGCCTCGCCAGGGTCGTAGCAGCTCTGCTTGTACAGCTCTACAGTTTTCTTGATAACCTTTTCCTTCTGAGCGCTAGTAAGCTTGAACTCCTTGAAGTTTCTATCCAAGTCGTCAATAATCTTCAGGGGTAGTATTGCTTCTGCTTCTTTCAATTTCACATTATCACCTAATCACGGACTGTATGATTGACTTTATGTCAAGGGTTCCCCAGTCAGACTTTGCAGGGTCTATCTTGTCCTCTCCTGCAGTGAACTGGATTATTATGTTATGGTTGTCCTTGACTACATAATTATAATCGACTACCAGGTCCTGCAAGGCGTTCATGAGCCTTCTTTCCAAGTAACCGCTATGCCTTGTCCTCAAAGATTTGTCCATAAGCGATTCCCTTCCCGACACTACATCAAAGAAGAACTCGAAAGGATTTAAACCTGATTTGAAGCTGTTTGACGAAAAACCGTGAGCTCTTGGGGAAAGGTCTCCGACCATAAAGTGAGGCAGCGTCCTGTCCCTGAAACCTCTGTGGACTCTCTCTCCTAGTATCCTAGCCTGACCAGTGAAAGCCGAGAGCTGTATCATGTGTGTTATGGATGCTCTTGCTCCAGACTTTGCCATGGCAATAGCGCAGTTGTCCCCTATTGATTCCTTTATTAACTTTTCAGCAGCCTCTGTCGGCTTTGAGAGCGTCATGAGTATGTGCGCTTCCAGACTCTCCTTGGCATCGCTCCCTGGCAGCAATTCTATCTTTCCCTGCCTGTACATTTCAATCAACTCGTTAACTTCCATCTTTGCCTTTTCAATATACTTGGCTATTTTTTCTGTTACATCTTTTTTCAAATCGATATCATCAAGACCGATTGTGAAACCAGTCCTGTCCAAGTACTTTATACCTATTGAAGAGACCCTGTCTATGAACTCATGCGCAACATCGCAGCCGAATTCTTTTTCAATGACATCGATAAGCTTGCCGTGCTCTGAGCTTATTGCCTTGGAGTCTATCAGGCCTCTTTTCAGGTTTCCTCCTTTGATAACAACATAACCATCATTCGGACATGTTCCCTTGACACAATCGTCACAGCCGCATGCCTTTGACTTGAATTCCACATACAAATCCTTTGGCAGAAGATAACTGAATACTTCCTTGCCTGTAAACGTCTTCTTCTTTGGAAGGTCGGCAAACACACCGACATCGGAAAGCAGTTTGAACGCATCCTCCCTGCTCATCACAGTGTCCTTGTGAGTAAGCATGTAGCATCCTGATATGTGGTCCTCTCTGCATCCTATGATAGGACCTCCGAACCTTGGCGACCTGATATGGTTCTGCACGCTCATCAAGAGCTTTGCCTCGGTCTGCGCCTCCTCTGTCTGAAGGACATGGAGGTTCATCTCGTCGCCGTCGAAATCAGCATTGTAAGGAGGGCATGTGCACAAGTTCAGGGTAAAGGTTCTCCAAGGAGTCACCTTTACCTTGTGAGCCATTATGGACATTCTGTGAAGAGAAGGCTGCCTGTTGAAAAGGACAATGTCGCCGTTTCTAAGGTGCCTCTCGACTATGTAGCCAGGAGCAAGTTCCTCTATAATCTCTGCCTTTGTCTCGTCAGATACCTTCTTCCTCTTGCCGTCAGGCCTGAATATGTAGTTGACAGAAGGCCACATGGGCGACCTCTCTATCATTTCCTTTATGTCGTCAATATTACCCTCTGTGACTGTCATCGGTATTGTCAGCTCCTTTGCTATGACAATTGGAACGCCGACCTCGTTGATGCTTATGCACGGATCAGGCGATATGACAGTTCTTGCGGAAAAGTTAACTCTCTTGCCGGTCAGGTTCTGCCTGAATCTTCCTTCCTTTGACTTTAACCTACTGGACAGAGTCTTCAAAGGTCTGCCAGACCTGTGTCTTGCAGCAGGTATTCCTGAAAGGCTGTTGTCCAGGAATGTTGCAACATGATACTGTAATAGCTCCCATAGGTCGCCTATGATAAAGTCTGGCGCGCCTATCTCTATGTTTTCCTTTAGCCTCTGATTAATTCTTATGATGTCAACCAGCTTATGTGTCAGGTCGTCCTCGCTTCTCTCTCCTGTCTCCAGGGTTATTGAAGGTCTCATTGTGACAGGCGACACGGGCAGCAGGGTTATGATCAGCCATTCTGGCCTTCCGCCCCTTATGCCCAATAGCTCCAAGTCCTCTTCGGTTATCTTCTCCAGTCTCTCCCTGACTTCAAGAGAAGTGAGATATCTTTCCCCTTCCATGAAGCTGTAAGGCTTTTGGAACTTTACTGGCTCGACTTCCTCGCCGCAATGCGGGCATTTCTTTGGCGTTGATGTCTTTGACACGGACGTAACTCTTCCACAAGACTTGCAAAGAACCTTCAACACCTTGTAAATCAGCTTTGAGTATAGAACATTAATGACTGGCTTTGTCAATTCGATGTAACCAAAGTGGCCGAAATCCGAACTCATTCCCTTGCCACAGGTCCTACATTTGAGACCTGGGTCGATGACACCCAACCTTGGATCCATCACACCGCCCTCTAACGGGAAGCCGTCGTTGTCATACAACTCTGGTTTGGTTATCTCTGCCACAGCCATCTTCTTTACCATCTGCGGCGACATGAGATTGAAACCCACAGAATCTATCAGACTGCCCTTTATGCCGATCTTCGGGTACATCAGCATGGACTTTAACTCGTCCAACAGAAGCTTGAAAGCATAAGACATCTCGACATCAGCAACATCATCGCCTTTGCACGCAGGGCAAACGTTCTTTTCCTGTACCTTGCTCCACAAGGCAACCAAGCCACATTTCTTGCAGAACGGAATCACAACCTTGTCAGAATCAAACCTTTCCTTCAATGTCAGCACAGCGCCATGAGCAATCAAACAGTCCTTTTCCATCTCTCCCAACCTCAAACCACCTTCCTTGGCCTTTCCCTCTGTAGGCTGCCTTGTCAAAAGCGTGACAGGCCCTCTTGACCTTGCCTGTATCTTGTTGGCAACCATGTGGTCCAGCTTCTGGTAATAGAGAACTCCTGTGAATATCTCCACATCGAATTTCTCTCCGGTTATGCCGTTGTACATGACTTCCTTTCCGTCAGACCTGAGGCCAAGCTCACCAAGCTTCTTTCTCAGATCATACTCGTTCTCGCTTTCAAAGGCAGAAGAATTCGACTTTTTGCCGCTCATAGCAGCGGTCTTGCCAGCTATAATCTCCAACAGCTGCCCGATGGTCTGCCTTGATGGAATGGAATGCGGGTTAAGAATGACATCAGGAACTACGCCTGTTGATGTAAAGGGCATGTTGTCATGAGTCTGTATCAAACCCACGACAGATTTTTGTCCGTGCCTTGAGGCGAACTTGTCACCAAGCTCTGGAACTCTCAAGTCTCTTATGGATATCTTGACATACTTGTTGCCGTTCGTTGTCTCTGATAGCAGGACTCTGTCGACAACGCCTATCTCTCCATGCCTCATTGTTATCGAGCTTTCCCTGGTGTTCGCGATGCCTGTCATCAGCTCGTTTGCGGAAAGGAATCTTAACGGCGACACCCTGCCGATGAGAACGTCATCGCTTTTTACCTGAGTCTCTGGCGACAGGATTCCGTCGTCTGCCAACCTGGCATACTCTTCCTCGCTCCTGTAGCCTCTCACATCCTTGTCAGGTACCCTCATCTCGTCCTCCTGACCTCCCCAGTACCTCTTCTCCTCTGCAGGATAGACCCTGTAGAACATGGACCTGAACATTCCCCTCTCTATGGAGGATTTGTTGAAAACTGCCGAGTCAAACATGTTGTAGCCCTTGTGGCATGCTATTGCTACCACAACGTTCTGGCCTGCAGGATGGTGATCTAAACCAGAGGCGCTGACAGTGTCAGTCTCGACCAAAGGAACCTGAGGATAGATTAAAATGTTAGACTTTGTGTCGCTTCTCAGCAAAAAGTTTGACTGGTAGAAACCTATGGATTGGTTTATCATCTTTGCTCCGTAGCATACCCTGTCTCCCCTGTTGTGCTCGGGGAAAGTTATCAGGCTTGCTGTCAAACCGAATATGGCAATGGTGGACATCTCCAAGTGAGTATGGGCAGTGGTTATGTCCTTGTCCTTCAATGCAACAAGAACAGAGTCCTCCTCTTCTGCGTCAAGATACTCTATGCAGCCGAGCTTTGTAAGATCCTTCCACTTTATCTCGCTGTTCTTCAGCTTCTGCATTATCTCGTCTGTCAGCTTGGGCCTGCTGTCTTCAAGGATTATCAAAGGCCTTCTCAATCTTCCAGAATCTGTGTTTATCCTTATCTCGTCAAGTTTTGGATGGAACACAAAGTTGACTTCGTTGGATATCTTACCGCTCCTTCTCTTTTCTCTCAGGTCAGCAAGGAACTTTTCATGATTCGATGAATAACCTATAGGAACACCGTCCAGATAAACATCAACACCGGCTTCATCAAGCTTTATGGATGCTATCACTTTCTTCTTCTCAACATCGTTCAGACCCTTTGTCACCTCTGCAAACAAGGCAAGGTGCTTTCTCAGACCGATTGTCGGACCTTCTGGAGTTTCTGCCGGGCAGAACCTCTGCCAGTGTGTCGGGTGCAGCTCTCTTGCCTCAAAGTGCTCCTGTGTTGATGTCAGAGGAGAGAGAACCAATCTCAAGTGAGAAAGCGTATCAATATAATTTTTCCTTTCCAGCCTCTGCGAGACGCCTGTCCTTCCGCCAATCCATGCACCAGTTGCCATTGCAGACGCCAGCTGGTTTGTAACAACATTAGCCTCGACTATTGTTTGAACAGGAGGCAGCTTGCCTCTTTTGGCCATCTTCTGATAGTTGTACTTTATCCTTGCAATCAAACCCCATCTTCCGACAAGGATTGACCTGAACAATAATTCAAGCAAGTCACCTGACAATTTAATCCTCTTGTTACCATAATGATCCAAATCGTCTTCTGGTATGTTCCCCAGAGAAAAGTCAATAATCTTCCTTATCGCCTTTAACAAGTAGTTTGCCTTGTCAATCTTGTTCTTTGCGTCCTGTCCCAGATGAGGCAGCAGGTACTTGCTTATTATCTGCTCGACCCTCTGCTTTCTGTATTCCTTCTGGACAATCTTCAGGTGCTTGCCCACAAACTCCATGGCATCGGCCTTTGTCTGCACGTCAGTCTCGTACAAATTAACATAAAACTCGTTGATTATCTTTTCGTCTTCCAGCCCATCGATTATCTCCTTGTCCTTTTCCAGGCCAAGAAGCTTTAGCAGAACAACAATCGGCAGTCTCCTTATGTTTGCGAATGAAATGTAAATAGAACCGTCGTTCTTCCTGTCTATCGTATGCCTCTGGATAAAGCCGTTCCTCTCCGAGTTTATCCTTATCATCTCGGTATAGTTGCTCACTTTCTGCTTCTCAAGAATCATCCTGTTGGGCGCTATCTCCTCTATCAGGACAAGCACTCTTTCTGTTCCGTTGATGATAAAATAGCCCCCAGTATCGTCTGGGTCCTCTCCGATTTCCTCCAGCTCCTGGCTGTTCATCTTGCTCAACGGGCATAATTTGGATTTGACCATGATCGGTATTTCAGCCAGAAGAACGCTCACAGGCTCCTGCTCCACCTTGTTGACAATAGGCGTTGCCTCAAGGTAAACCGGGGCAGTATAGGAAAAGTCCCTTAACCTTGCCTCAGTAGGCATTATCTCCCTGATACCTCCCTCTGCCTCCTTGACGCAAGGCCTGCCGATGGAGACTTTGCCGAATTTTATCACCAGTTCCCCAATCTCGGGAACCTCTGGTCTTATCTCCCCAATCTCTTCGATTATCTTCTGCAGACGGTTGTCAACAAAGTTGTTGTAGCTGTTAATCTGGAATCTGACAAAACCGACATCTTTTTTGAAGGCGTTTAAAACATCATTCATAAAATCACGCTCTCTTTTTCTTGACAACAACCCTGTAGTAGGTTGTGCTTTTGGAAACTGGAGACTTTCTGTCTATCATTAGAACATCGCCCTCTTTCGCACCAAGCTCCTTTACGACAGGATCTGTGTTGGATATCTTGGGCAGGTTTCTGGATTTTATCTTCATTTTGTCAAAAAGTTCCTTTTTTTCTTCATCATTAAGAATAGTATGTTTCGGAACTAACACGTGCTTTAGAACACTATACTCCTTTTCCAATTCATCACCATATAGATTACTCTAAAAATAGAGTAAAACCTTAAAAGGTATTTCATTTATAGATTTTTAATGCTTATAAAGTTTACTATTTGTCGAATGTTTATCTTTTCCTGCTCTTTTTCCCTTTTGCGACCCTTTTGACAGGTTTTTTCTTGGCTTTTTTCTCCGGCTGGACGACCCTCAATTCAACTGTGCTCAACGGTTGAGAAGGAAAGTACACCTGTATAGCAACATTCAGTATCGAAACCGCCACAAGGAACATACCGAATGTTATCGCCAAGGCGTTCAAAGGGTTCATCACCACAAGAGCTATTCCTATGACAAAAAGTATAACAGTTAATATCATTGTCAATACCATTTTCATAATTCTATATTGCAAAGACTGGTTTAAAAGGCTTTCTGAAATTAAAAAGCCTCGAGAGGGACTCGAACCCCCGACATCCTCATTACAAGTGAGGCACTCTAACCAACTGAGTTATCGAGGCATAAATCAATTATATATTGACATATTTTAAATATCTTTCTTATGTCAGTCTCTGTAGTTGTCTGCACCAAGAACGAGGAAAGGTACATCAAAAAGTGCCTAGAGTGCCTAAAGAATCAGACAGTGAAACCGGAGATAATTGTTGTCGACGGCCACTCCAAAGACAAGACAATAAAGATAGCAAAAAAGTACGCGGACAGGATTATCAAGGACAATAAGAAGGGCATAGCAGACGCGAGGAACCTCGGCTGCAAGTCAGCAAAAGGCGACATAGTGGCTTATTGCGACGCAGACTCCAGACCCCCAGAGAACTGGGTGGAAAATATAGAGAAGCTGATAGACAACAACATCGGCGTCTACGGACCCATAATTCCCTATGATGCCAACACCAAAACCAAGATAGGCCTCAAGGTGTGGGGCGACCTTTTCCTTGAAGCCACATCGGCCTTCAAGTATCCGTGCATCTGCGGCTCCAATTGCGCCTTCAAGAGAAGCAAACTGCTAAAGCACCCGTTCAAGGTCAATTTCCTCGAGGATTTCGAACTAAGCACAAGAATAAGGAAATATGGAAGAGTAAGATTCTTCCGAGAGCTCTACATGCCCATCTCAGCAAGAAGGTTCGAGGACTCTTTCCACAGAAAGGCCTTCAAGTTCTACCTGCTCAACTTTATCAGGTTGAGGTTGGGTAAGAAGCAGAACACATACTGGTAGAATTATTTTCAGGAATGTATAAAGTACCAAGATTCTTCGAGTTTGTTCTTATAAACGCCTTCTTTCTTTTTTTCAATTTCAGGAAGCCCGTTTTCTATCTTGTCATTTTTCATTTTTTATCACCTCTAGAACCAGTATTGGTGCCGTAAATCTATTTAAAGATTTCAAAGAATGTCGAGAATGGGATTTGAACCCACGACCTCCGGATTCCATATCATCTTGGATGTCAAATCTCATAATGATTTTATGAGACCGGCGCTCTAACCAGGCTGAGCTATCTCGACGTTATACTTTTTATTGTGCCCAACAATTAAAAAACATACACACCAACCATTATCCCGAGAACAAGTGAGCCCAAGACGACAAGGAAAACACCCATCAGAGTCACGAACCAGTTGATGTTCCACCATTCCAAAGGCGTGTAGTTGCCCATGAACGGGACGAAGACCATCCTCTTCTTACCCTTGAACTTGCCCCTAGCCCTGCTCTGATCCAGCTGCTTCAGGGCAATGGCAAAGGCAAAGTCAGACCCCCAAAAGCCGAGCACGACCATCACCGAACCAGTTATTATAGAAAGGAAGGAGAACAACAGCTGTAGCTTGAGATTGAGTGTGAAGGAGAAGAGAAGATAAACTAAAAGAAGGGCAATAACTCCGGCAAAGCAATAATAGAACTCCTTCTGGAATTTCATAATAGAATTATTAGAACACGTGTATAAAAAAGTGGGCCCGGCGGGGTTCGAACCCACGACTTCCAGGTTTCTTCCTGTCATCACGCTTTCGCGTTACACATGCTTTTATCTAACAGATAAAAGCCTGGCACTCTACCGACTGAGTTACGGGCCCATGAATTCAATTATCTTTTTAAACTTCTCGACCTTTTCGTCCGTGATCTTGAACCAGATACCAAAGCTGCCGTTTAGGTCAGATATTTCCATAGTCCTGTCCTTCTTGTGCAGCTCTATCAGAACCTCCCTGTCATTCAGCTCCAGGGTCAGCTCCTTGCCTGTCAGGTTCCTCGAATCGTCAGGTCCTATGTCGGTCCACTCGACAAGTCTCTCTATCATCCCCTTGTCCAATTTTAGTGTGACCGACATAAAAATCACTGCGCCTCGGCTGGGATTCGAACCCAGGTCACGGACTCGACAGGCCCATATACTAACCGCTATACTACCGAGGCATATCTATTCTTTTATTTAGAAGATTATTTAAATATCTTTTCTTTGAAGAAAACCGCTACACGGTCTTGCTAATGGTTTTACAAAGGTTGATAAGATACACATTTCTAACACTATCAATTCTCATGCGTCTCCGTCTCGCGATACCCCTTGCGGCATATTCTTTCTCAGTCTGCTTATATTGAACCGAGTCTAAAGAAACAAAAAACGCTCCAAACTGGCATCTATCGAGACCCTCTGGAACTGTCATATTACCTAATAGAATTATAGGTCCCAAAATATTTATAGAGATGAAAAAAAGTGGTAACCAGCGCCCTCGGCTTCCCATATTTTCTATAGTACAACCGAAAACGAAGTGTAGATTCATTACCGTGTTCGGGATGGGAACGGATCTTGCCTACACTCTTTGGCCGGCAACCATTCCTTATTATCTTATAAAAGTATTTAAAGATTCCCAGTCGAAAGTGAACTGCTCGTAGGAGATGCTTTTGTATATCTCATAATCAATCTCCTCTGGTTCAATGGTCTTCAACTTGTAGACGACCCCACTTTTCTTGTCTTCAACATCTTCCTTTTCTTCAATAGAATCGGGCGGGTCCTCCGAATCACCATCAAACGTGTCCAGAAGCTGCTTGCCATTACCTTTGGCATTTTTAATCTTTTTAGATATATTGTTTAGGCTTTGGAAATCATACATAAAGAATTCACAACTCTTTGGTCTTTTTCAGAACCATCTCTTTTTTCGAGCTTCATAAACCGAATCTGACCTGTCCCTTTGGGACTTTATAGATTGAGCTGATTATGTATTTAAAGACCCATCAGGAATTCTTGAGGTCTTCAAGGACAGGGTAAAGAGCCTTTATCCTACTTATTGTATATGCATTATACAGGTCTCTGAAAGTTTTTTTGCCTTCCTCGGACATGGCAATCTTTCCGTCCTTTTCTTGGATTATTCCAGAATCCAGCAAAAGTTGAGCATAGTTCTCTAGCATGCTGATATCTCCCGAACCCTTCTGCAGAACATCGCCAACATAAAGAACGGACTCTATCAGACTGTTTCTGACAGGATTATCCATCTCCGTGCCAAAATATTCTACCATACCTTTCCTATCTCTCAAGAATTTCAATGCTTCTGAATTAACGTCTTTGAATATTGTCATAAAATCTAGAATTTAATGAACTGATTAAATATTTAAGTTTATTTTTATAGATGAAAGGAGATGTCACAATGAGCGCAGTAGAACATCCTATTCTCTGACTTTGTCACTTCCTCTTTGCACAGGAAGCACTTTTTATTGCTATGAATTGATGTCATCTTGTTGATTACATTCTTCTTCCTTTTCTCTGTGTATCTGGAGAACTTTGCGTCGCACTTTCTGCAGAATATGAGGGTCTTTATCTCGTTGATATTCTTCTCGCATATCGGGCATCTGGCAACCTTGCGCCTGTTCCTCAGATGTAGCTTGAAGTAGTCCATGTGTATGCCCCAGTGACGCTTGACTCTCTTGATTACCATATTATTTCTTTAAAAAACAGAAATATAAAATTAGCAGTCTTCAGACAGCTTTATTTTCTGCTCTTTGCCTTTATCATGTAACCGAAGGTGTGCTCGTAGACGCTTGACCACATCATACCAAAGGCGAAAGCAAATAAGAGCTCTTCTAGAGGTATACCAAAAACAAGCACCCCAGTTATCTCTGACAGGTTCCAATAGTTCACAAAGTTGGGATCGGCAAGGTTAACGAACAGAAAGAAAACCAGATATAATACAGTGAACAGTACCCCTCCCACTACAGTATTTTTCGCTAAATCGCGTCTGCATATTATGGTAAGTACTCCGCCAATGAACAGGGCGAAAACAGTGGAAAATATCGGGTTTGTGTCCGTCAGAAAATATAGTGGGAAGAATATTAATATCGGCGAGACTATGGCAACCTTGTGGAAAAACCCTCCTCTGTCGTAGGTTCCTTTGCCTACCTTGACGTGTTCTATCCTTAGCATGGACTCGTATAGAACTGCCACAATTCCTCCTATCGCAAAGGAGAACATGATGCTCTCTATGTCGAAGCCTATGATATTGTTGAGGTTGAACAGAGAAGAAGGATTCCAGTAGACACCAAGAAAAAGCGGTTGTGTTAGTCCAACTGGAGCAGTGAACCAGCTAACTATAAGCATCTCCCTTCTCAGGGACTTTTTCACTATGTATATGGCAAGCCATATGCCAAGCAGTATCAGCGAAAAGATGAAATATTCGTACATTTTGTAACCTATCCTATATGTGGTTTGATAAGAATAAAAGTCCCCAGGGAGAGGTTAACCCAAAAGTTCAAATCCCATACAAGTCTGAATATTGATATCACTCTATGATTATAACTTCTCCGTTTCTGAGTGGCCTGAACGGCAGTTTATTTTCTATCATATATTCCACGACTTTGTCTGCCAGTTTCGATTCCGGGTGATCCGATTTGTAGTGAGGAACAACAGAATAATCCAGAATGCCGAGACCTTCCCAAATCAGTACGGGTTCTTTACTATATAGTTTGAAGCCAGTGTAATCCATGAGATTCATACCTCTAAGGGTTGGCGCCAGCACACATACGCCGGCACTGTAGCCTCCGTACAAGATATCATCTCTGTTTTTCATACCAACCAAAATAGAATCAAAGCCACTCAACTTCATGGCGTGCCTAAGAACGAAGACATTGCCGCCTGTCACCCAGAAAGCACCGAACTCCTTGACCTTTCTCTTGAGCTTTTCTCTTTTATTAAAATAATCACGCAAGTCCAAAAGCTCCGGCTTCATGCCGACCTTTCTCAGTTCTTCCATACCGCTTAGATCCTTCTGTTTTCTTTTGTTCATATCATCAACATAGTCCATCGCATTTGATATGAAAGCCGTCTTTTTATTCTTTGAAAGCATTTTTTTCAGCTTCTGGACTTTGTTCCCTAAGCTATACGAGGATAAGTAAAATTTCATAATTCTAATTTAGAAATTTCAGCATAAAAATTTAAGGATTCTGGAATTGAAAAAAGAAAGTCCCCAGGGAGGGATTTGAACCCCCAACCTTTACCGACTTATGTAATCGGTGATTGCCGAGCGACTGCTAAGCGACAAGCACTACAGTACTCGTCTACAGCCGATCGCTCTGCCATTGAGCTACCTGGGGCTAATCAAAATTATTTGGAGAAGTATTTATAACTTTATTCAAGCGGTTCTTTGAGACAAAGGAAACAGGTTATCCAACTTGTTGCAAGTTTCTACGAATTTCAACCCGCCTGCAGTAGCTACGTATCTCTTATCCTTCTTTTCAAGAATATTCCCACTCAAAAGACGCGACAAATAGTCATTAAGTTGGTTTGTGATGTTTATTTTTGCATGTCTTGCCATGTCGTTTTTAGTGGCGCCGCCATGAGCAGACATTTCTTTTGCTTTCTCGACTATCAGATAGCATATATCTAGCTCATCTCTTTTTGTAAAGCACTTTGCATCAGGCATGTCCTATATTTGTCAGAAAGCTTTAAATTGCTTCAGAAAAGCTACTCGTTCACAGCGACTGAAAAAGTCCTCTTCTTGCCGCCAGCGCGCACAGAGACCCTGTTGGACCTCTTGTAGATGGGCGCCTTGTGCCTCTTGCCCTTTGCCTTTGCCGCAGGCAGCTTCACGTCACCTACCATGTTCTCGGCAGGCTTTATGGTATAGTGAAGGACCCTTTCCTCTTTCGAGCCCATCTTGCCAAGCCTCCAGTGCAGCTCGACGCCGTCAGCAATCTTCTTTATTATGGGCTTGACAGACTCGAAATTGCTCATTATGGAGAACTGGGAAGGGACAGTGTCCTTTACAAACACTCCGTCAACCCCTTTCTTCCTGCTTCTCAGATGGAGCGAGACAGAGGCGTGTCCGTCTGTTTTGGTGATCAGCCTCTTTGAGAACGTCAAAGCGGTGGACTGCCAATATATGAAAACTCCGGCAAGAACTGCCGCGATTATCAGGACATAAGTTGGCCAGTAAATCTCCGAATAGGTTACGCTGCTGCTCTCGCCCGGAGCAATGGTAGTCTTCCAATAGTACTTGCCAAGTATCATGCCTGTCGGGTTAGGACCAGAGTAAAAATAATACCAGCCTTCTGGGGAAACAGAACTCAGGTCTGCCTCTGCGTCAATGTTCCCTGTGTTGGTCGCAGTCAGGGTGACAGAGCTTCCGAAAGGCGTTGACGAAACATCGTTGTCATAGACAATGTTCTCTATGGACGGTATCTTGAAGGACTTTTGCTCTGTGTAGAATATCCTGCCAATATCGTCCACCAGTTCGAAATCAACATCATATGAACCCGGGCTCTTGCCGTCCAAGTCAAAGGCCATGGTGAACTCCTTGCTCTCCAAGACTCCCAATCGCTCTATCGGGAACGTCTTCTGCTGGTTGCCCACATTGGCAACTATAACCAGATTGTTCAATAGTTTGGAGCCGACATTGTAGACATTGCCAGATATCAGCACCTCGTCTGTGCATGTGCCGCAGCTCAGGTAAATGTCCCTCAGTATCGCAGAAGTAACCTGCTTGACATTAATTAACAAGGACCTTTCCGACACAGAACCTGTGTTAGTCCTGGTGACCTTCAAAAAGTACTCGTAAATATTAGGAAGCGCGTCCTTTGGCAGGTTGACCTCTATCAGGACCTCGCCTTTCGAATAGGCGGGAACCCTTATCAGGGATTCCTTGGCCGTTACCCATTCCTGTGGAAAGCCGACAACAGAAACAGTGAACCAGCTCTCGAAAAGAGGGTTCTCGATAGTAAGTTTTATGTATTCTGTGTGAGTCGCGAGGAACTCGTGCTTCACAATGTCCGTTGGTTCTATTGTCATGCTGAAATCCTGTGCAAAAGCCACCTGGGACAAGACAAGGGTTATGGCTAGAAAAGATAAAAATAACTTTTTCATAAGAATCATTTGTGCATTTAAGCTTAAATAATTTGTTATTCGATAAGGCTCCAGCCGGTGAGTCGCCATCTTTCTGCGATTCGTCTTGATATGACCAGCCTGTCGCCCTTGGCAGCGCATATTGGAAGCAGCAGGTCAACATCGCAGACATTGTTCTTGAGATTCTTTATCACGCCGACCGTCCTTGCTGTCCCAGCGTTTATCATGAGCTTTTCCCCATCCCTTAGCGGGTCCGAATCCTCGAAAAGGTTGGGTTTGAATGTCACTTTGTCAAGCACAGGGGGCAGCTCCCTGCCAGCAACCGAGCCTGAAAGAAAGTCTGTCTTTACCAGAGCAGGGTCAAGCTCTGTAAGAACCCCAAGCAAGCCACCGACATCAGCCTTTTCCAAGTTCTTGCCAGCCTTTTGCAAGCCGATTACCTTTGTCTTGATGGGATTCCACTGGTCCTTGATCTTTATACCAGGCCTTATCTCGATCTCCTCACCGACCTTCAGCTCTCCCTGCACAAGCCCTCCGCCAAGAACACCTCCGCACAGCTTTTCTATCTCAGTGCCAGGCTTGTTTATGTCGAATGTTCTGACAACCAGCATTTTCGGCGGCTTGCTGGCATCCTTTGCCGGCGTGGGCATTTTTTCTTGAATAGTTTCTAGAAGGACTTCCATGTTAATCTTCTTCTGCGCAGAGACAGGTATTATGGGAGCGCCTTCGGCTACCGTACCCTTGACAAATTCTTTGATTTGGTTATAGTTTTCAAGCGCCTTTTCCTTGGAGACCAGGTCCACCTTTGTCTGGACAATGACAATATTCTTTATCCCGACAATGTTCAGAACCATCAGATGTTCTTTCGTTTGCGGCTGCGGGCACTTTTCGTTCGCAGCTATTATGAACATGATACCGTCCATCAGGCTGGCGCCTGCCAGAACCGTTGCCATGAGCGTCTCGTGACCTGGAGCGTCAACGAACGAGACTGTCCTTTCAACCTCAGCCTTTTCAGAACACTTGGGGCATTTTTCCGTAGAGCAGAAAATATCGCATTTCTTGCACTTGTATATGGTTGCATCAGCATAGCCAAGCTTGATAGTGATTCCTCTTTTCAGCTCTTCAGAATGGGTTGCCGGCCACTTGCCAGAAATCGCTTGAACCAGAGTAGACTTGCCGTGATCAACATGACCCAGAGTACCGATATTGACTTCTGGAATCAGCTTCTCGTCTATTTTCTTGAATTTACTCACCATCTTTCTTCTCTTCAGGCTTTGCTTCTTCTTTGGGCTTTTCTTCTACCTTTGGCTCCTCTTTAGGAGCTTCGGCTTTTGGTTCTTCCTTCTTCTCTTCTGCTTTAGGATGTTCCTGTTTGGGTGCTTCTCCCTCTTTTGGCGCTTCTTCCTTAGGTGCTATTCCCAAGAGCTTCGGGATATCGCCCTCGCCGCTGACTATCTTGCAGTTGACCTGCATGATGTCCTCGGAAATGGTGTTGCCTCTTATGAGCTTTCTCTTCTTCATGCCCTCTCTCTTGAACTTTTTCTTCCTTATTTTCTTGATGCCTCTGAAACCCACACCCTTTGTTAGGAGCGCCTTTCTCCTCTGAGAACCTTCTGAATCAGGCCTCATGGGAACTCCATCCTTGTCGCTTCCGCCTGTTACCTGCATCATGAAGCCAGAAAGACCTATCAGAGATCCGTCAAAGCTCTCGCCAATCTTTTTGCCGTTCAGAAATGGAACTTCCTTTTCTATTTGCCAAGCCTTTTTGCTTTTTGGTTCGCTTATTACGATTTTGAATGCCATAATCAATTACCTCCCAGTTTTTGCTTATCTAGGCACATATCCGGGTTGTTTATTAATTATAATAAAAGTATTTAAAACTTAAACCTCGCCACTAACTTCTTTGTTCATTCTTTCAAACAAATCTGTATAATTCAATTTTATTCTAATATTTTAAAGATTGAGAAAACAACATATAGACATGGTTAAGGGTATTTTGTTCAAGGCGTTTTTCATAGTGCTTTTGCTCCTGCCCCTGCTAAACGTTCCAGGCTTCTATGAGCACTTTGCATCATACCTCAGCGGCAACATAATCAGGGAAGTCATAAGCCAACAGTGGCATGTGGTGCTGATCAGCATAGCGCTTTTCATGGCCTTCATGATACCGCTGTCCTACAGGAGAAAGGCAAACTGGGGCGAGTACGGCCTTGCGGGGGCGTTTTTCGTATCGCTTTTCATAGAGATGTACGGCATACCGCTCACGATACTTCTAACATCAAGCTATTTCTTTAACCCGGGCGCCCAGACGCCTGGGGTTCTAACAGGCTTCGAAATCTTTGGTGTGGGCTTCGGCATGGACATAGGCATGGTATACGGAGCAGCCCTAATAGTTGTCGGGATGCTTCTAATAATTACAGGCTGGATTACGTTGTACAAAAACGTCAAGAAAGGCCTTGTAACACGAGGCATTTATTCGTATTCAAGACACCCACAATACCTAGGCTTCATACTAATGACATGGGGCTGGTTCGTGGCTTGGCCTACACTGATAACCCTGGTTTTCACGCCCATACTTGTCTACAAGTACCTGGATGTCTGCAGAAAAGAGGAAAACGAAGTTTCAAAGCAATTCATAAAATACAGGGCTTACAAAAAAAGTGTTCCCTTTTTCATTTGATGAACTGTTTTAAATTTTTACCGAAGAAATAAAGTGTTATGAGGTACTTGAAAGGAAAAGAAGCCGAAGAAGCCATGAAATTCATTCTCCAAGCAGCAGAGGTGGCAAAGAATTCAACTTGCAGAAAGTCTCAAAGAGGTGTGGTCATTGTCAAGGACGGGAAGATTATCGGAAGAGGCAACAATAACACCGTTATGGAGGAGCTTTGTGAACCGCCGTGTGCATTGGAAAGGCCGAAGGACAAAAGAAATAAAGATAAATGCCCCGCTTATCACGCCGAAGAAGAAGCAATTTTAGATGCACTGGAAAGATATAACAGTTTGAAGGGTTCGAGGATGTATCATATAAAGGTAAAGGAAGGAGAAATAAAACCGTCTGGAAAACCTTCATGTACTAGGTGCAGTGTATTAGTTTTGAGGAGTGGGATAGAAGAATTTGTTCTTTTACATGAAGAAGGTCTAACTGTATACGATTCTGAGGAATTCAACAGAAAATCATTCGAATATCACATGAAATAATTTATTTTCCTAAAATATCCCTTGCTAGAGCAATCTCTTCTTTCATGTTCAGCTCTTCCAGGACCTTGAGGTCCTTCTTTGTAATCAGAGTCGCCAGTTCGTCACCCTCCCTTATGTGCCTGCCCACAGTGGGACCGTCAATCGAAAGAGCAACCTTGTCGCCTAGTTTGGCCTCCTCCAGAGTCTTGCTTTCAGACTGTATGGTTTTTATAAAACCTATCTCCTTGCCGTCCTTCTGCAGCTTGTAGCCTGCCTTTATCTTTCCGGCAAGAACCTCAACACCGACAATGGCCGGGTTGTTCGCACGGAACACATGACCAGGTATCAGCTTTATCTTTGCAGGCAGGGTTATGGTTTTCAGCTTCTCCTGCTTTATCCTTTCCTTGGTCTCCTCCACGAACTCCTCATATTCATCCATCAGCTTGTATATTATGTTGCTTTTGATAATCTTGATATTATTGTCATTCGCATAGCTTAGCACAGACTCATCTACATGGGAATTGAACGCAATTATTACTTTCATCAAAGGGTTGCTGACCGCGTCGGCTGTTATGACATCCTTCTTTAACACGCTTCCTATGCTGGCCTTGTTTACAGGAACCTTCTTCTCGAACATGCCAATCAAAGCCTCAAGGCTGCCTAGATTGTCGGCCTTTAGCATTATGCCGTCTATGGGTTTTTCGAACTCAATGTCCTCAATGCCGCTCTGTAGCTCTTTCTTTATCTCATCTATCTGGCTCTCGTCAGAAACAAAGGCAACAGGACTTCCTGCGATTATATTATCAAGACCAGGCGCTGAAATCTTCACTCCTGAGGCTGCGGACGCATGTGTGATGTTTTCGAACTGCTTCTCGACTCTTATTTCCTTCATTGGCCTTGGCTTCATCAGGGTCTTTATCTTTGTGACCACAGGTTCTCTTCCTCCGATAATCATCCAGTCTCCCTTGTTTATCTCACCATCATACAATATGACGTCCAATGTGGTTCCTAATCCTCTAAGCTCCTTTACCTCGAGTATAGAACCTCTGCCGACTCCCTGTGAAACCTCCAGCTCGTCCTTCAAGAAACTCTGCGCCAGACCGGCAAGAAACATCAACAGCTCTGGTATGCCCTCGCCTGTTACGCCTGAGCAGGGAACTATGGATACTGTTTTCTTGAAATCGTCAACCCTATCATACCTCTCGGACTGGAAGCCCCTTTCTGACAGCTGACCGACCAACCTGTAGAACTTTTCCTCAAACCTTTCCTTCACCCAGTCAGGCTGCTTCTGATAGCTCTCGAAAAAACATGAGCCCTCGCTCCTTATCCATCCCTCCATCCTGTCTATCTTTGTGGCGGCAACAAGGAATGGAGTCTTGAATTCCTTCAATATCTGTATAGACTCGTCAGTCTGGGGCTGGATGCCCTCGTTGATGTCGATGACAAGAATCGCCAAATCCGCTAACGAGGAACCCCTCTTCCTTATTGATGTGAACGCCTCATGTCCTGGCGTGTCTATGAACAACAAGCCAGGAATCTTGATCTCTATCTTCATCTTCTGCAGAAGGTCCCCGCATATGTTCTTCACAACATCCAGCGGGATTTCGGTGGCGCCTATTGCCTGCGTTATGCCCCCGACTTCCTTGGATTGCACGGCAGTCTTTCTAATCTTGTCTAGCAAAGTGGTCTTCCCGTGGTCAACATGACCGATGGTCACAACAATAGGCTGCCTAATCATATCAATCAAGAATAGTTGATTTTAGAAGCTTAAAAGTTTTCAGCTTGCTAACCAGCAAACTCGTAATATCTATAGCCCCTATCGAGAGGTGTGTCGCCAATTCTAGCGAGAATGAATTCATTCTCAGGCTCAATAACAGATTCCTCTATCCCCATCTTTTTTTCGTGAAGTCTTTCATAATTCTTTAGAGAGAGTGATCCTTTTTTGTTTTTTTCTCTCTGGTCCAACTGCTTTAGCAGGTCGAGGTTCAATACGACTTCCTTGTAATCCGGCTGTATGACCCCAGTAAATGCTTTGAAAATAGCACCACTACCATAAGAACCAAAAGCTATTCTCTTCCCAGCTAAATCGATTCCTTTTTGTGAATCCGCCTCAAGCATACTGCAAAAGGCGTTGTAAAGAGAACCTGTATAAGTGTTACCTGTTCTTTTCGAAGCAATTGTTCCGCTTTTTAGTTTTTCATCAAAGAAATTTCTGAATTGTTGAGTCTTCTTAAGTTTTTTCATGAATAACTTACTCGCCTTGTAATCTTCCTTACTCGGTTCCTGTCCTATCTCATTTGTAATATCTTGCCACACAGACTTGCCTCTTCTTTCGTGATTAAATAGTTCGGCTGACGCTTTCTCCCCCATTTTATTGAAAGGAAGGTGGAGTAGTATTCTATCCGTCTTGTCTGTAAGACATTCTCCATCATTGATAAGTCCTTGCTTTTTTGCTCGATTTCTATATTCCAAAAAAGCTGCCTTGCATGTATCAAGATAGCAACCTACAGAAAGAGGACCGTCCACGACTGCAAAATGCTTGTCAGCCGGCCTGAAAAAATCTCTCTCATCTCTGCTGATGGTCGACGCAATCTCTACATTCATACCGTTTTCAAGTGCCAACAGTCTCGGATTTTCTTTGATTAACATGGCAACCGAACCAGCACCCTGCGTGACCTCTTCAGGACTAAAAAGATTATAAGAAGAAACATCGGTTGTGATTACTACAGCACACTTTCCATTATTTTTTCCCGTCTCTATCCATTCGGCCGAAAATTCGACAGGGACTGTTCCACCAGCACAGGCAAATTTCACATCAACAGGAGTACAGTTCTTCATTTCACCTTTCCTGCCTTTTAGTCTCTCAATAGCGCCTACGATGTACATGGCATTAGGTTTGGAATGGTCAACAGAACTCTCCGTCCCAACATAAACCCTACCAATTTCAGAAAGTTCAAGGTCGTTGTTCTCTATTAGTTTTTTTAAGGACATTACACCCATCGTGATTGGGTCCTGATGTCCATCAGGCCAACCGAACTGGTAGGTTCCCAGGCCTTCTGCAAGATAAGAAGGTTGCAGTTCTCTACTCTTAGAAAACTCGGTTTCTAGATATCTTCCATTTGATTTTTCTTCTGGCACAAGTTCAAGAAATGTTCTTGGAACATATGTCGCTATATCATCAATACCAACAATCTTTGCCATCTCATCACCAAACTATTCCCTTTCTTTATAGAAGGCAGGATATATACCTAACCTCGACTTTTGCCATATCAGGCAATAGACGAAATTTCAATTGTACTTTTGTGCGTTCTGCCAGAGAACTTCGAAATAAGATTTCACGAGATTCGTCATGGCCTCGTTGTCCGACCACATGAACTCTGAATTATGCTCGTTGTCTATCCTTATGCACACTTCCTTGTTGTCGACAAGGCAAATCCTAGGCTGTACACCTAGTTTTATCATTCTTATCTCAACGTTGTTAGAAGAATACCATTTGGCCCTTTCCTTATTCAAAGCACCGAATTCCCCTATACCTAGAAGTTTCACCTTAACGCCCCTCTTTGAAGCAGATAAAATCTCCTCATCCAAATCAGAGATTCTGGAAAACTCTCTTGTTATTCCGTAAGCATATTTCTTTGACCTTTTTATCATCAGAGAAGATTTTTCCAGGAATTCCCTCTTGCCCTCAGACAACCATATGCCTTTCTTGCCATCAAACGGGATTGTCTTTTCCTCAATCTGTTTGAGGATTTCCCTACCTATACTTTTCATATTGTTAACTTCATCTTCCCTATTTGCTATTATCTTGTTTATGGCATGTTCGGGCCCAACCGACTTGAACTTCTTGTGACCATTCTCAGAAGATTCTTCTATTATCGTCCTCATACTGAGCTTCTTTATTATCTCATAGACCTTGGTCTGGGGAATCTTTGCAAGCTTGCTTATCTCGGAAGTTGTCAGAGGCCCTCTTGTGACCAGCTTCAGATATACTTTGGCCTCGTACTCTGTAAGTCCAAATTCAATCAAATCATTTAGTAGTTTTTCGTTCATAATTCACACCATAATCGATAACTCGGAATTAAACTCTGGCTTATCCAAAAAACGCGGTATTGGTTCGCCAGGTTCCAGATTATCCAAAATTTTTTGAAAATAGTATTCCAAAGGTTTTTTATTGTTAATTTTAGGATCAGGTAGTTTGTATATCTCTTTGAACATGTTGGGCAAGTCTGAAATCCCACCGACAAAAACAGCATCTTTACCTTTTTTCCTCTTATAATCATTCATTTGGTTGTCGATTTCAATCCCGGCATGACATTTCCCCACAAAATCAAGGTTTATGCCCCAGTCCTTGTCACCGATACCCACAACTTTGATTATTTTACTCAGCCCCTCTGCTATCTCGGCTCTGGCAGAAGAATCTATTATGTCTGTCGGATGTTTCTTTATTACACCATACTTATCCATCTCGATTCCAGTAGTAAAAGGCAATATTTTTGCCGGGGTCAAGGGATCCAGATGTTCGTATATGTTAGCAAAAGTAGATATGAAGTCTGAATGAGTGAGCACACCTATCATTTTTAGATATGGATTTTCTCTCACCACTTTCTTGAAAGGTTCCGCAATTTCTGTTTCACCCATAACTCTCTTGTTAGCAAGATAATATTCGACGTCTGTTATTCCATATTTGTTGAAAAGACTATATGCCTTTGAAACGGCCTTATCTCTATCTTCACCTTTAGAGAGGATATCTATCGCGTCTTTGTATATACCAGGGTGATCCTTGTCAACTTCTTTGACAGCATTTAAAACATAATTTTTAGGAAAAATTGTGTTATTCCCATCAACGAGCATACCTTCGACTATCATATTTACCACTTCCTAATAGTTAAACCACAAAGCTTTAAAAAGCTTTATGGTTTTTGCTTTTAAAGCTTCCTCACCGGAGATTCTGGTAAAGGAGAAATTTGTATATTTATCACATAATAGTAGTTATGAAAAGAGGTATGTTTTGACCTCTAAAAAGATGATGAACATGGGATTGAAAAAACACATCACAGGGGCTTTGGCAACAGGTGTAGTATTAGATTTTCTTAGAGAAGCTGTTCCAGTTTATGTTTTAAAAATTAAAGATAGTATGGATTATCCTAAAGATCCTGTTGAATTTCTCATTTCTGGAGCAGCATATGCTTTAACATTCGGACCACCTGTTTATACAGCACTAAAAGTAGCTACTGCTGATAGAGTTCAAAGATGATAAATATGTCCATAACAACAAAGTCAATAATTAATTGTCGCATCAAGAAAGTAAACGATGTAGGAATTATAATGCTGCCAGAGGGTGGTACTAAATTCAAGATACTTGAAAAGGGTAAGAGAGTAGGTTTATTCTCGGGACACCAAACAGATGATTATGAATTCCTTGTTGTTTCTATAGAAGACAATGATAAATGCTCCAAAACATACTTCATTGATGCTTACAATAAAAGAAATCAAAGTAAGCGTTATAGAATAAAAACCAGAGCAGAACCATTAGGCATTGATACGGACGGTAAGACAGAAATAAATAATTATAATCTATATCTTGAGGCAAACCCTGTGGGTTCTGTATTAGACATTTTCAGGGGCAAAAGAAAAGTAGAAGAAGTAACAATTGAAGTTGATAATAAACTTAAAGCATACAACTACGCTTCTAAATTTTGAACAATTTATTATGGCGTAGCATCGTAAGTGAAAAAGGTGATTACATGAGATTTTACAAAAGAAAAAAAGAAGTTGAAACAGGAGAAGTAGTAAGTGTTAGTCAGAAAGAGCTCAACAAAATAATCAAAAATGCTCATGAAATGATTTACGACGGACCGACTGGTGTGACAGAGGTCTTTAATAAAGGAAAGTTAGTAGGCCGCTATTCCCCAGATGAATAGAACCTTGACCTAAAGGAGAGGCTAATAAAATGAGAAGATTTAAAGACGCGGGAAGAACAGGAGAAGTAGTAAGAGTGAGCAAAGGGGAATTTAACAGAATAATAAATTCTGACTCTAATATTAAAATTGCAGGTTATTCTCTTGGGAAAGGGAGAAAAACAGTAGATAGAATCTACAGGGTCATTGAAAACCCAAACAAAATCTACTATGTTACTAAGAAATAAAGAAAGTAGGTTTCTCGAACCAAGCCTTGTCGTTCTCCAGACAAATAGTCAAGTGTTTGTTTTTTCTTTTTTTCTATAGAAAAATCACATCTCTATTATTGTGCCTATCTCCTCGCCGTTCATGACCCTAACAATGTTGTTCTCGACAAGGGCGTTTACTATCTGCGACTTGACACCTATGTTCAAGAGCTCGTTTATCTTCCCGAACATGCCCCCGGTAACATCAGTGGCCGTTGAACCTGTCAACCACTCCTTCACCTTATCTATATTGCCAGAGTTTATTCTAGGTATTATTTTGGAATCGTGATTCTTGTTAGGGTCTGACGTGAAAACACCGTCCACATTGGTGCCGTGTATTATCTTCTTGGCTTTGAGCCTGACGGCCAAAAAGGGAGCTATCTGGTCCCCAGAAAGTATCGAGCATTTCTGCTTCCTGTCGTAAGCAGGAACGCCGTAAAGGACTGGTATCATTCCCATACTGACAAGTCCCTCTATCGCAGAAGTATCCATTTTAACAAGCCTGCCAGAATCCATCACAGCAAAAGCAGAAGCCTGACAGGGGAAAGCAGGAAGACCAGCCTCTATAAGATATTTGGTGACTATGCAGTTCAGCTCGTTCTGGAGCCTCTGCGTTTCCGCAAAATCATTCAATTGTTCATTTCTTTCTATTCCCTTGTGTATTCCAGTCTTTTTCACGATAACATGCCCGTAAGAGCCGACGCCGTGAACGATAACCAAAGACATCTTATCTCTATCGTATGAAGAAGCAACCTCCTTTGAGATTCTTTTGAGATTTTTCAAGTCAACCTTAGGCGTATCACTGAACTTGTCTGTTATTACAGAACCGCCTATTTTCAGTATTATGGTGTCCTTCATATCTTTCTCTCAACCAGATAGTCAGCAAATGCTTTCAACTTCTTTTTGGCGTCAGAATCTGGAATCAGCTTATCGATATCGTTCCATGCATCAAGAATCATATTCCTGGCAACATCTTTTGAGTATTCGATGGAACCGTATTTTTTGATTATCGCTATTGCCTCGTCCCTCAGTTTCTGGTCAGAGGTATGCATCTCAAGAAGTTCCAGCAGCCTCTTCCTGTCCTCAGGACTTGCCTCTTTAAGGGTGTGTATAACCAAAAGGCTTCTCTTTCCCTCTGTTATATCCTCTCCCAAACCTTTTTTCTCGGTGAACTCTCCCTCTACAAGGTTCAGAACATCGTCCTGTATCTGGAAGGCCACCCCTATCGTTTCCGCATAGCTACCGATTTTTTCTGTCAAGTCTTTGCTAGCACCGGAAAGTATGGCGGCTATCTTGGCTGACATCCTTGCCAAGGTCCCGGTCTTGAAAGCACACATCTGCAGGTACTCTTTCTCGGAAAGGTTGTCCGAATTGCACATGCCATTATGCCATGCTATGTCCATTGCCTGACCAAGGCTCAGGTTTATCATTTCCTGAACATATGTCTCGTAAACATTGATAAGTATCTGAGAATCGATATTTTCCCTGTTCTTCAACAAGGGCAACAAGGGCAGATAGTACATCATGTTTCCCGTGTTGATAGCAACATCAACTCCGTAAAGCAGATGCATGCACGGCTTGCCCCTCCTCAACTCGCTCCTGTCCTCTATGTCGTCGACGAACAGGGTGCCGTTGTGGATGATCTCGGGTATTATCACAAAGTCAAAGAACTTTTCTTTATCCCCTCCAAGAGCCTCTACAACAAGAAGAAACAGAGCAGGCCTCCATCTTTTTCCGCCGCGACCAAGGAACTCCCAGATGAGCTTGGTGATGGTCTTGTTTACAACATCTATGTTGTACTCGTATTTCGTATTGCCGAAAACAAAGTCCATATAGTCCTTGTCAAATTCTTTTGGTATCCACTTCTCGACCAGCTTGTCGATTGTGGGCTTCTTCTCCAACAAGAATTTCTTAATATCGATACCCATCTTATCACCTTATCTAAAAAGATACCGCTGAAAAGTTTATAAAACTAACCACGACATTTGATTGTTTCGTCAAAGGTCGAAGACATAGAAAATAAGAAATACAACAGAGACCAATTCTTTTCTTATGAAACTAAAGAAAATCAAGGAAGGAAAGGCAAAAATCTGGATACCCATGGAAGACAAGCATAAAGCTTCTGTATTCTACAACCCAGAAGCAGAATTGCTAAGGGATTTGTCAATATCAGCTATACAAGTCTTTCAGAAAGATTTTGATGACAAGATAAGCATATGCGACGCACTGTCAGGAACAGGCGCAAGAGGCCTGAGGTATGCCAAGGAAATAAAGAATGCCAAAGAGGTTGTGCTGAATGACAATAATCCTGTCGCAGTTAGACTCATAAAGAAAAATATAAAGGAGAATAAGCTCACGAAAAAATGCAAGACAAGCAAGAGCGACGCCAACGTGCTTCTACATCAAAACGTTTTCGTTGTCATTGACATTGATCCTTTCGGCTCGCCTGTCAACTTTCTCGACTCTGCTGCAAGGTCTATTCATCACAAAGGTCTGTTATGTGTAACAGCAACTGACCAGGCTCCGCTTTCAGGAACCTATCCCCTGAAATGCCTGAAGAAATACGGACTGAAGTCAATGAAGACAGAATACTATGCAGAGCTTGGAATCAGGATACTATTAACTAACATAATACTGGCTCTATCGAAGAGGGAAAGGGCGTTCATACCAATGATAACGCATTCTGACAGGCATTATTTCAGAACAATAGGAAGGATAGAAAGCTTGGGCAAGATAAATGACCTTGTCAACGAGTTCGGCTATGTAATGCACTGCTCATGCGGCAACAGAGTTTTCGGAAAGATAAAGGAGAAGTGCTCCTGCGGCAAGGACTTCCAGATAACAGGCCCTCTGTACTTGGGAGAGATAAACAACAAGACGTTCTGCAAAAAGGTCTTGGAAGATTTAAAAGAAAGGAAATTCGCTTTAGCAAAAAAGGAAGAGAAGTTGCTGGATATGTTGATAGCGGAAGCAGGCATGCCGCCTTTCTATTATGATATACACTGCTTAGCCAAAGCAAAAGGCTTCACAATACCCAAAACAGAAGTCTTGCTGAAAAAACTGAGGAAAAAAGGCTTCAAAGCGTCCAGAACACATTTCTGCCTTACGGCAATAAAGACTGATGCTGATTTCAAATCTTTTAAAAAATTATTAAAATTTTAAGATTTCATGAAAGATTTATCATGTTGTACAACTATCAAGATGGCGTTTAACAGCACAACCCGCACCACCTTTTCTACAATATATTTCTAAAAAAGCATCGTGCGCTATAACATTTGAACTAGCTCTAGTACCACTTGTGGGAGATATATAAAAAACGCGGGCTTCATCTGAGTGGTGATTAATTAGGTTTCTAGCAGCTGTCATAGTGGGACAATCTCCCTCTCTTTCATAATGTTTACAATATTCGACCATATTTTACACCTTACTTTGCGTTTCTGGTCTTTATCCTTTTACATATGGGACAATGGCCTATCTTGAGCCAATAGCACATAGGACCCAGACACGTTTTAGTGCCCTGATAGTAATAGCAAACTTTAACCGTGTTGCCGTTTCTTATCACAACAGGTCTTTTGGGTTTTATTTTCCTGAACATATAGTCACCGTTTCTGAACTGTATCACCATAACACCTTTATCACTTAGCCGTAATAATATTAAGGTATAGGTCATATATAAAACTATCACTGGACAGTAATAATATAAAGCTTTATTCAGCAATATGTTGAATGGAAGAAGTGAATAAAGAACGTATATTTTTGAAATGCCTAGTCAAAGGCTCTGAAAATCATTACACTGTCAGACTGCTTAAGGCACATGGCAAGCTAAAAATGTACGAATTAGGGGCAAAGGTAAAGAATTTAGAGACTGTATTGACAGGTCTTGGTGCCTCTATCATTACCGATGATTCTAATATCAGCCTTTCTCCTAACTATGACTTTGTTATTACTCATATGGATTATTCATTTTTCTTGCATAGGGGATGTGATAAACACAACAGAAAAAAGGAGCCTGTGAGCGAAATAATTTTACCCAAGCTTCCCACCAAAAGCAAATATCTAATAAGGTCTAAGAAAAGTGATAAAAGCGCTTGATATCGATCCCACCATTTCTAATATCTATTCCGTCCTTCTCAAGCCTTTTTTTCTTCTCTTTCAGACCCCCAGAATAGCCACCGAGTCTGCCGTCAGAACAGACTACCTTGTAACAGGGATATCTGTCAGGAAATGGATTCCTGCTCAAAAGCCTAGCAGCAGTCCTTGGATGGATGCCGAGCTTCCTGGCAAGTTCCTTGTAAGAAACGACCCTACCCTTTGGTATTTTCAAAAGAAGTTTTTGCATCTCTTCTAATTCGTCCATCAGAATCTTCTGACCGGGCCTGCAACAAACAGCCTGTACCTGATGTTGTCATCATCAAGCTCTTCCATTATTCTCTTGATCACAGAACTCTTTGGGTCGGGCATGAGCTTTATCCTCTTCTTTATGTCAGCAAAGTTTGCAAAGGGACCGCTCTTTCTCTCCTTTATGATGTCCCACATGTGCTTCTTGCCAACGCCAGGTATCAGCTCCAACTGATGAAGCCTGGTGGAGATTGACTGCGCCTTGTTGAAGAACTCGACAAATATTATCTCGTTCTCGACAACAACCTTCTCGACCACAAAGGGGAGCTCCGACTTTGCGAATGTTGTAAGGTCCCTTACAGTTATCCTTCTCTTTATGTGGTCTATCTTGTCCCTTTTAGACTCGCCTATGTAGACAACATCACCTGTCTTCAGGATAACGTCCTTTTTCACAACCACCTCTAACAAGGAAAAGTACTTGTTGCCTATGACCTGAGCTATTGGCTCCTGCCTACCTGTGGCATGCCCCCTTGAAAGGAAATCTAATACTATGACGTTCTCGTCTCGTAGAAATGGCATGGTTATCACCTGAGATACTTTTTGATTATCTCCAGAATCTTCTTGATCTCGTTCTCTTTTAGGCTAAAGTTCTCTCTTGTAAATATCATTCTAAGCTCATCTGGGTTCTTTGGCAAGAGATTCAGAATTTGTATTTTGGTCTCATCAGACATTCTTAGAACGCCTGAAATTTCCTCTAAAAGTTTTTTTGCCTCTGCAGGCGCTAAAATAGTGAATTTGTTCAAATGCTCCAAAGCCAGCTTCTGTTCGTATGTCAACTCCCTGTCCTTCTCAATGCTAGACATTATAACCTTTGCTTCTGGCATCCCGACTGGTTTTATATCGATTACGTTCATAAAATCACTTTAATTATATAGAAATCTAAGCTTTTAAGTCTTGAGATGTTTCTTCCTGACACTTTTGCCAGGTTGGACAATATGCCTGAATCTTGCACAGCTTGGACATACATATATCTTCTGCTGGAATGTGTGTATGTTGTACCTTGGTATCTGCTTCCTTAAAACAGGATCCGTTATCCTAAAGCCCTTGTACTTTATGAAAGCCTTCCATCTAGGACAGCTCTTGCCGCAGAAACCGCACCTTACCATCCCTTCCCTGCCCCTTCCCTTTGTGTGGGCGTATTCTCTCTTGTATGGCGCTGTACTTACTGGCATAAGAGTTATTGTAATCAGACCTTTATAAATAATATTAAGTTTGAGGAACATTATTACTAGTGATACAATGCAGATGAAAAGGATAAACGACGTTACTTGGGAGATACCCAAAACCGGCAAGATGCTGGTTCCTGTCAGGCTTCATGCTTCTGAACAGATGATGAAGAGCATCGAAGGGGACAGGACAGTAGGTCAGGCAGTGAACTGCGCCAGCCTTCCAGGAGTTCTGAAGCACATTGCCTTACTACCAGACGCACACGAAGGCTACGGTGCTCCTATCGGAGCTGTGGGCGCTTTCGACTTTAACAAAGGCATAATTTCACCAGGGTTTTGCGGCTATGACATATCATGTGGGGTCAGGATGCTCAGAACCAATCTTGATGAAAAGGACCTCAAGCCGAAAATAAAGGAACTGATAGAAAAGATTTTCAGGAACGTTCCAAGCGGTCTGGGATCAAAGGGCAAGATAAGGCTAAACTATAATCAACTGGATTCTGTTTTAAATTCAGGAGCCGAGTGGGCTGTAAAGAACGGCTATGGCTGGAAAAAGGATCTGGAATGCATGGAAGACAATGGAAGCATGAGGGACGCAAACCCATCAAAGGTCTCGGACAAGGCAAAGCAGAGGGGCATGCCACAGCTTGGGAGCCTGGGTTCTGGCAACCACTATCTGGAAGTGCAGAGGGTGGACAAGATATTCCTTCCCGAGGTTGCAAAGGCAATGGGAATAGAGAAAGAGGGGCAGATAACTGCCATGATTCATTGCGGCTCAAGAGGGTTAGGCCATCAGGTTGCCACCGATTATATTAGAGTCATGGAAGGGGCTATGAGGAAGTACAAGATAGACATTCCTGACAGGGAGCTGGCATGCGCGCCAGCCCAGAGCAACGAGGGCCAGAACTATTTCAAGGCTGCCTGCTGTGCTGTCAATTTCGCCCTTGCCAACAGGCAGATGATACTTCACTGGGTAAGGGAAAGCTTTGCAGAGGTTTTCAGAAGAAGCGCAGAAGAGTTGGACTTGGGGTTAATCTATGACGTCAGCCACAACATAATAAAGTTGGAAGAGCATGAAATCGACGGGAAAAAGTCAAATGTATGGATACATAGGAAAGGCTCCACAAGAGGCTTCCCACCAGGCCATCAGGCTCTGCCGTCTATTTACAAGAAGATTGGCCAACCTGTCATAATAGGCGGTTCAATGGGAACATGTTCATACTTGCTCGTGGGGGCTGAAACAGGAAAGGACACTTTTTTCAGCACTGCTCACGGAGCTGGCAGGGTGATGTCAAGGCACGCGGCACGCCAGAAGCAAAGAGGGGAAGATGTGAAGAATGACCTGGAAAAAAGAGGAATTTCTATTATGAGCGCTGGCTGGAAGACGTTAGCAGAGGAAGCTGACTTTGCCTACAAGAACGTTTCAGAAGTCGTCGAGACATGTGAGAAGGCAGGCGTAAGCAAGATTGTCTGTAGATTGAAGCCTTTGGGTGTTGTCAAAGGTTAATTCGCAGGTTCAAATCCTGCCCTCCGCACATTACGGATTAGTTTTCTATTAGAATATTATGAAAGTTTAGCAACCAACAATAAACCAGTCGCCAAGCAAGGAGGTCTCGACTTTGAGAAGGTTCTTCATTTCAAGCGCATCTATCCAGTTTCTTATAGTCCTCTCTTCAACATCAAGTATGCTGCACAGTTCAGGGACAGTCCTCTTTCTTTTCTTAACAAGGTCAAGCAGCATATCAGCCTTTGTCTTTATGCATATTTCGTCCCGAGACATGTCTTCTTGTCTCAGATGGAACTTTAGGCTGTCCAATGAAACCCTCATAGCTTTATCGAATCCTGTCATACAAATCAACTTAACAAGATTTAAATGATAAACTTTAAATACTGAACAGTAGTGATTTCACACGTCCAGAATGACTCTGATTTTGAACTCTGGCTCTTCATCTATCTTCATCATCTGATAAGAAACGCCTTTCACCTCTGTCCTCAGCTCATAGCCTTCAATCTTGTCTCCAAAAATCTTGCCAGTTAATTTGAACTTTTCATTCCTTTCTATCTTAATCTCAAACTTGCTGAAGAACATGCTCTTTGTGTCTCTCAGATAGATTAGCTCGGAAAGCCAGTCGAACAATAGAGATTCCTTGTTCTCAGAAACCAATTCAATATTATTAGAAATGGAAGGCTTGACCTTTTCCACGTCCGTCTGCACCTCGAACATGGCCAGAGCAGCGTTGCCAAAAGCCTCCTCCAAGGTCTTGCCAAAAGCTTCGAAGGCCACATCAGCCTTTGCCATATCCTCCAAAAACCTGAACTTCATAATAGAGAATTAATTTTATTTTTTATAAAACAATTTTGTACAGTATTTGTACCAAAAATAAACAAACTTTTAAATAGTTCAGGGGATTACTACTTTTTACTCTCTAAGAGTTAAATTCAATGATGATTAAATGGAAGACGAAAAGATACTGAGGGACTTTGGTCTGACAGAATATGAGATAAAGGCATACATCAGTCTACTAAAGCTAGGAATAGCTACAGCTGATCAGATTTCGTCTTTGGGAAACATACCGCTGCCCAGAGTTTATGACACTTTGACAGAACTACAGAAGAAGGGGTTTGTTCTGATAAGCAAGGGCAGGCCCAAAAAGTTCAGGCCCCAAAAACCGCAGAAGGCAATAAATAATCTCATCGAATTGAAAAAAAACAATTTTGATAAAAACATCAAAGAAATGAAGACTGATAGTAAAAAAATAATAAGCTTGCTTTCAGAAATATCTCCGGAAATCATGAGAGAAAAGAAAAAGGAGGTATGGTTCACAGAAAAGAGGTCTAACATACGCAACATTCTAGACGAGCAGAAGGGAATGGCAAAGGACGAGGTTCTGATTTTTTCCGGTGATTTGTCATGGCTATCAGAAAACATCAATGCGATAAAATACATAATTAAAAGTGGTATTAAGATAAAGGCTATTGCCGGCAATCCCAAAAACAAGTTGTTGGAAAAAAACATAAATCTTGCCAAAAAAATCGGAATTTCTGTAAGAAGTGGTTACAACGGCTTGTTAAGGGGGCACATAGTAGACGGAAAACTAATCTCTATAGCCATAAAAACCAGCACAAACGACACTGGCATAGATTCATACGGCAAGCCTAGTTCTGATTCGAGAGATGAGTACGAGCTCATAACCTCCAACAACAACATCTTGGTTGAGACGTTGAAAGAAAACTTTAACTTTTGGTGGGAAAAGCTAAAGTGACTATTCCATTCTGTATAATTCACTGATTGCGTTATCTTTAGGTTTAAAATTGCGGTAATTGTTTCTTTTTTCTTCTAAATCATCCAAAACCTTTTGCGCAGGAACGGCCTTGTCCCACATGTCTGTAAAGATTTTCTCAAAACGTTTAATAAATGGTGTATGCTCAGGGGTCTTACCATCTAATATCATACCCTCATATCTCATTTTACTAGGATCTTGGGGAAAGCCGTCCACCCTTTTATAGTTTTGATCTAACAGAAAACTGTTCCAAACACATATGGATTTTTCCTTGTCTATGCAATTAAGGGCTCCGTAAAGAGGATAATCCAAGCATCTGACTTTAAAGCCCACTTTCAAAAGGTCGTTAATGTTTCTGGCAACCTGGCCGCCCTTGGCAACGCCTTTGTATTCGGTAATAGCCTTTAGTAAAGCCCCATTCTCTGCAGCTGTTCTAAAGGCCTTCTTTCTTTCCTCCCCGCCTATGAAATCATATTTTTTTTTTCTCATTGATGTCATCACGGTCTCCTCCCTTGGACAGGTGATAATCATCCTCTTTCATTTGAAAAAGCGGCAAGTAAGTAAATTCTTCTATCTGTCTTCTTTTATTCACAATTTCATAAGGTATATCTAATGAGTTCAAAAACCCAATACCTTTCCCTATTTTGTTAGTCCAATTGACATTATTTATGAAATATTTTATGGTGCCTTCTAAAGTGGGCTCTTTTTTAAACATATTTTTTTCACCTTTCAAGTAGTGAATACTGATTTCTAAAGCTTTAAAAATCTATACTAAAAGTATAAAATAACAGAGTCTAAAAATAAGCCTAGAATAACATTTAAGTCCTCAAAATATTTAAAATTACGACTTGACTCGTTGATTGACGTCTTCGCCTTTACTTTTACTACTTGTTATGAGTAAGTTTATAAGACATAGGTATCAATACTCTAATACATGAAACGGGGAAAGAAAATTGTATTTGTATCACACTGCCTTCTAAATCAGAACACAATGCCAGTAGGCAAGGCTAGTTTTGCCGGTTCTGTCAAAGATCTTTTGGAGCTTTTTGCAGAATCAGGTGTAGGTATAGTACAGCTGGAATGCCCGCAGATGGAGTTTAACAACGGTTTGGATAGAAGACCTGCCACAAAGGGTTCGTACGAAAACAACGGCTTTAAGCAGAACTGCCAGAAGATGTCTTCCCAAGTATTGGAAAGGATAGAGACCTACATGAAAAAGGACTACAAGGTCTTGGGCATTATAGGCGTAGAGTTCTCGAAAACATGCGGCGTCCATCAGGTGAGAAACGGCAGAAGGAGCACCCCGGGAAAGGGCATTTTCATGGAAGAACTGGAGCTTGAGATGCAGAAAAAGAACTTCCAAGTCCCCATGATAGGCGTGAACCTTAACAACGTCTACAGCTCGATAGACAAGATACAGTCTTTGCTGAAATTCACATAATCACATCTTTTCTAAGAAAGGTATATTGAGAAGGTAAATACCAGATTTCATAACTATGGCGAAAGCTTCTACAAGCTTCAGCCTAGCATTCTTCAAGTCTTCTTCTGCTTTAAGGACCTGCACTGACTGGTAGAAAGAATTAAAGTTTTGAGACAGCTCGAAAAGATAGTTGGCTATGGTATTGGGAGCATAATTGTCAGTAGCATTCTTTACAATATCAGGAAACTTTGCTATTTTCTTCATCAAATTAATTTCAGCTTCCTCCTTCAGCATCGAGGCATCATAGCTACCGACCGAGTCCTTTTTGATTATGTTAAGGGCCCTGACAAGCGAATACTGCAAATACGGCCCTGATCTCCCCTGGATGTCAAGCGCCTGCTCCCAGTCGAATTTTATCGATTTGTTGTTTTCCATGTCAAGCATCTGGAACATTATAGCGCCCAATGCTATTTTCTTAGCAGTATCATCTTTGTTTTCCATGTCAGGATTCTTAGCTTCTATCTCCTCAAGAACCCTCTTTATCATTATGTCCCTGAGGTCTTCGTAGGTTATCACGTTGCCGAGCCTTGAGGCCATCTTGCCATCCTTTAGCGTCACAACCCCGTGAGACACATGCTTACTTTTCTCAAGAGGATATAAGCCAAGGGAATCGAACGCCTTGAAGAGCTGCTTGAAATAGAAGTTCTGTTCAGACCCTACTACGTATATCATACGGTCGAACTCGAACTTCTCCTGCTTCAGATGCAACAAACCGACGTCCTTTGTGGCGTATATTGCTGTTCCGTCAGACTTTAACATTATGAAGAATCCCAAGCCGTGTTTTTCCATGTCTATGCCCAGCGCGCCCTCGCTCTTGGCAAGCTTTCCTTTTTTGAAGAGCTCCATCACGATATTTTTGCCAGGTTCCTCGCATTCGCTCTCAGGTATCATCACATCCACTTTGACATTCAAGTCTTTCCTTATTCTCTCAATGTCCCTGTAGCATAGGTCCCTGAGCTTTTTCCACTGCCCAACTATAGAAGGGTCTCTTTGGTCTATTTTTCTATTAAGCTCCTGGGCATCCTCCTCGAATTTGGGGTCTTCCTTGGACAACTGCGACGACTTTGCATATATCTCGCCCGAGAATCTTGTAAAGTCTTCAGGAACTTGTCCATTGCAGAACCTGTTGTAGTAGAGCAGCCACCTGGCCACATGTATGCCAACATCGCCATTATAATTGACAGTGATAGTCTTCATACCAGTCTTTTCTAGCATCCTTCTTATCGCCTCGCCTGTAGCCGCGTTCTTGACATGACCTATGTGGAAGGCTTTGAAAGGGTTTGCCTGGAAAACGTCCATAATCACAGTTCCTCCTTCTTCAGACGAACCGTATTCTTCATCGATACTTTCCAGAAGCGCGTTCCCGAATTCATCCCAGTCCACAAAAAAATTTATATAAGGCCCTATCGCTTCTATCTTTTTGATAAACTTTATTTTCAGCTTTCCAGCCAAGTCCTTTGCTATCTCGTTAGGATTCTTCTTCAGCTTCTTTGAAAGACTGAAACACGGATAGGCAAGGTCGCCATACTTATCAGGCTCCTCTATCTCCTCAACATTAACTTCAAGAACATCTGCTATCTCAAATTTCAAAGAATTCCAGATGTTTGCCATAGTTTTTCTTATATAAGAACAAATTATATATAATTATGCGTGGCCAAGCTGCTTTCGAGTATTTGATACTTTTTTCCATAGCCCTTCTGCTTCTAGGAATCCTTGTCTGGTACTCGCAGCAAATGACTGAAAGGAACAGGGACGACATGATAGTGGCCAATGCAATAATGGCTGTCAACAAGATAGTGGACGCCTCCAACATAGTCTACACGCAGGGCAAGCCGTCGCAGATAACACTGTCAGTATACATTCCTGAGAAGGTGAGCTCGGTAGAATTCGTCGGCAACACAATAGTGATAAAGGTGATGATTAGCTCCAGCATAAGCGACATCATCGCAACGTCAAAGGCCCCGCTGCAAGGAGACATCTCTTCGGATTCTGGCATGAAAAAGATAAAGGTCATAGCAGAGGAGAACTATGTCAACATCACGAAAGGGTGAGATCTCCATAGAGTTCTTGGTGTTTATAGGCATTCTTCTAACTTTTTTCGTGTTCTTCTTTGCCATAATAGGCGGCAAGACAAAGGAGATAAACCAGGCAACTCTTTACAGCAATGCGCAGAGCATCGCGGACAAGATATCGGACGAAATCGGCATAGCAGCAAGGTTCGACGGCTACTACAGGGAGTTCCGCCTGCCGCAAAAGCTGGTCAACGGCGATGTATATTCCATAATATTCCACAAGGATATCAGGATGGTTGAGATTAGTTGGGGCGTGAACAATGTCATGTCAACCCTAGTGACCGAGAACATAAGCGGGGCGATGGTTCCAGGCCTTAACAGGATATCGAACAACGCGGGGGTGATAGTGGTTGAAAGCTGAACTCTTCTCCACTGATTTCATAACAAGCATTATATTGTTCCTTTCCGTCCTATTGATACTGATATTCTATTACAACAACATGCAGAACGACATATATCAGAGCTACCTGCTGAACGACATGCAAAGGAAAGCCATAAGCGTGTCAGACCTTCTCGCCACAAGCAGCGGCAACCCAGAGTATTGGGACGCCACAAGCGTCAATGTAATAGGCCTTCATGACGCTGGTAAAATCAACCTGACAAAGTTCCTTGAGCTGAAAAAGCTTGACCACCAGGACGTCAAAGTAATGCTTGGGACAGGTGTCTATAATCTCAACATAAGCCTGAAAAACGAGACCGGAGCAACAATAGATGAAGGCGGTGAGGTCTACTCTTTCGGTCTGCCGCTTGTCAATACAAAAAACGTTGTCTCGATAAAGAGGCTCGGCATAGCTGACATTACTTCTGCCAACAAGAAAGTAATACTGGAGGTAATACTTTGGGGCTGAAAGGGATAGTCTTCACGCTGGATTCCATAATAGCATTCGGCATGATGATTTTCGTATTGTCTTTCCTATTGTTCTTCAGGATAGAGACCAGTTCCCCATATTTGGCAGCGCAGCAGCTGCATTCCATGTCAGAGGACGTGCTCACAGTGTTCAGCGAATCCAAGATAAGCGAGGTCGCTTCGCCATCTCTTCTAAGTTACTATATCTCAATCGGCGTTCTGAACGAGACTGACGTTGACAAGAAGACCATAGACATTATAGGCGCGCTATGGTCTGCAGGAAGGGCTGACGAGGCAGCCAACATCACAAAGGACATACTGGACAGCTTTGTGCCCCAGAACCTGGGTTATGGCCTGTTGATAGACAACGATGAGGTCTACAATTCGTCAGACACGCCAAGGCCCAGATTCGAGGATTCTACCATAGCCATCTCGTCTAACAGGATAGCATCAGGCTATGAAAAGTACAAAGCGACAGAAGGCTATGTTGCAAGGGCCCTTGCAAAGAGCGTTGAGAAGAGCAACACCTTGATTGTCATGGGGGATGTCATATACAGCAGCATCTCCAAAACAGACGAGATTACCAGATGCAAGGGTAGCAACGGAAACAGGGTCAACATCAGCTATATTATAGACGTGCCGATCGGTGCCAACATCACTGACGCTTACTGGTTCGTGGAATCTTCTTGGGCAGACGACAAATTCAAGATATTCCTAAACGGAGACTTTCTTTTTGAAAGTACTGGTAATCCCCTTGATGGCGGAAGGTCCCTGCTTACTTATGATGATCTGAGAGACAGCCTTCACACTGGAAGGAACGTGGGAAATGTGGAATACAGGTGGGGGAATCCTGATGAGAACGCAGGCGGAGGCTGTGAAGGCGGCGATGACGGGGCAACCCATTTTGTTGTTCACTACAACACAACACAGCTCACTACCTTGGAGCAGTTTGACAGGCAATATTTCCAGACTGTCGTGTCAGAAGCCTCGATCAGGTACAAAAAACCAATATTCATTGTCGGTGACTTGTACAACATGAGCGTCCATATAAACCTCACAGACGAGACGCAAGTCGAGGAAGTAACGCTAAGATTTTTACTTAACGGGCGCTCGTATGACCTTAGCACCAAAGCCCCTGTGGACGGCGTAGTCGAATGGAGCGATGAGGAATTGAAGAATAACCTGAGCTATCATGGCATATCTTATGGCGAACTGAGCGGAAGGTACTTTTGGTTCTCGATGGATGTGGACGAATATCACAGAGCAGAGCTCACGGACTATGAAAGATATATTGAAGGCGAGGATTCCTACGTGAGTTTGAATTATTCAGACGATGAGAACATCTACAACTTTATAGACCTTACAAGGACTATGGAAGACTATTCTGTCGCCAATCCGGATCTTTACGGTTTCTACAGGTATGTGAGATGGGACTATAATCTTACCAATAAAATACCTCTCTTGTCAAAATGGCAGCTGGCCTGGCTCTACTTTAGCGGTTCTGACCCCGAGCAGCTGGCATTGTCAAACGATCAAGTCCTTTATCATCATGATCCTAGCAATCCGTCAAGCAACCCTCTGATAATAGAGTTCGTCAGGTTCGGTCATGACACCAACCCGGACGGTATACTGATAGCAGGCGACAACAAATTCGAGCTTAATTTTTCTGATGGCTATGCCATCAATCCAGAGTACTCGCTTGGCCATACCACCTTTTTGATACCAGCATCGATCAGCTATGGGGAAATATTCGAGACGCAGGCAGAAGCTGTAGACGATGCTGTCCAAAGATTAGAAGATTTGTTGGGCGAGGACGTTTCAACGATAGACATAATCGTCGAGTCGGTAAGCGTTGCAGGAGTTCCCTATATGTGGGGGCCTGCGCAGATAAAACTAAATATGTGGGTTTAACATGAAAGGCATACTTTACAGTACGATGATATCACTGATGATGATACCTATACTGGCCTTGGTAATATTCTATTCCCAGTCGTCCCAGATCAGGGACATTGACACTGACATCAGGGCGAATGAGCTGGAATATTTTTCCAAGAGCATAGAAAGGGACCTGGAAAGATTCATAGAGATAAATGGCAAGAGGGCATTGATATCAGCTGTCTCAAAGATAGTTGTCAACGGCACAGGGCTGGACGACGCGCAGCTAAGACTGGGGGAAATGATGATAAACGGGACGCTATATGGCGAGCCGTCGCCTTTGGTTGACGAGAGCAACCTAGTCTTCTGGCAGGAAAGAATAAACGAGATAGCTGACAGGTCCGGCTTCTTTGTCGAGTTCGACAACATTCAGATTTACGTAAACCAGAGCGACAGCTTCAACCTTCTGTTCAGCGTCAACATCTCCATCAACATCTCTGACAAGATAGAGGTCATGGGCGTCCTGAAGAGTATATCTACTGATGTCCAGGTCTCAATAGAGGGCGTCGAGGATCCGACATTCCCGCTTAATACTTACGGCCGTGTAGTGAGGTTCATAAGGCAGTCCAATGCTAGCAAGGAAACTCATTACTTGGTGGAAGGAACCAATGCCTCAGGCTACGTGACAGGTGAGGCGTTTGTGATAGACTCGTCCGAACTTACCACAGGATATTCTGACAAGGTACTTGTCACAGACAGCATAGCAGGCAAAGAGTCCATAGCCTCGGTTTTCAAAGGTGTTGTGTCAGAAAGCGATGCTTTGATTCCACCTGGGATATGGGGCAAGGCAATAACAGGCGCAGCAGGAGCAAGACAGGCAATAGCGAACGGAACAAAGATATACCTTGACCATGACACGAAAAAAGTCTGGGACCTGGGAAACCTCACCTCGGATATAAAGAGCGAATACTATCACAGCTCGCTTTATGGAGCAAGCTTCTTGGACAGGCTGGAGGGCAACACCGCTTTGTCGCCAGAGTACGCATTCGGCCTTGAAACTTTTGTTTATCTTCCAGACATCACCAGCGCTGGCGTGGGTGTGGACAACGACGCCAGTTGTGTTGATTATAGATATTGGAACGGCGTTGCGGGCAGTGAAATAAGAAACAACAACTATGACCCCATATACACATGGTTCAAGATAGATGCAACAAGCGCAGTAGAATATGGAATATCAGACCTAGTCTAGCCGGGCGTGCTGTAATACACTATGGCCGTATGGTGCATGTCCATGAAAATGCTACAGCCCATAAAGCCTGCGCAAATAGAAGGCACGCAATCTTCGCCGTCAATATCCCATGTGACAACACTGCCTCCCTTGACGCTGGTTGTCAACAGGACGCACGCCTCAGTACCAGACTCTGCTTCAACAGAATATGGAGCATACTTTCTGATGGTAGAATAATTGCTGTTCATGGAATAGTTCACAAGTATCCCAAGGCCCTCTGGTTGAGAGTCGACGCTGATGGTGTAGTTGACCTTTTCAACGGTATAGTCCTCTGAACCGCCGGTCCCGCCAGTGCCCCCGCCTCCTTCGGACACCGCACCGGTCTCGTTGCCTGTGACATTCTGGCTAATGCGAGCGGCTCTTTCGCTTTCGTTCTCCTCTGTTTGAATGTCTCCTGTGATTATTTCAGATAAGACTCTGGAAGGCGTCAAAAAATAGAGAATCGCCGCGATTACTAGAATCGACAACGCTAGTATAATCATTATATACCGTTTTTCCATATAATTATTTTATCTCAATATAAAATAATAAGACTTAATATGGACCGGATTTGATAATTAATAGGGAAGATTCATGGCCAAAAAAGAGAACAAAATAGAAACTCCTATAGACCTGCTCATAAATCTGCTGCAGGAAAGGAACAAGATATCGCTAACAGAGGCTTCGTCCCTCCTGAACGTGGAAACCTCAAAGGTGGAGAGATGGGTCAAGATTCTCGAGGAGCACGGCTTTGTAGAGCTGATATACCCTGCATTAGGCCAGCCCCAGATAATTCTGAAAGAGGCAGGGGAGAAGAATATGAAGAAGAGCGCAAAGAAGCTTGACAAGAAAAGGGAAAGGATTGAACAAAAGGCTGAAAAGTTCGAGGTAAAGGTCGAAAAAACAGAGAAGGAAAACAAAGAGAAATACAAAGACTTTAGCTCTTTGGAAAAGGAGCTGCACAAAAAGATGAGCGACCTTGACAAGAACCTAAAGAACCTTGATTCGGTCGAGAAGAAAAAGCAGGACATGGTAGAAGAATCTATCAAGCTCAAGGTAATGGCAGACTCTGTAGGCAAGGACATTGAAGAAATAAAGTCGAACATCAATGAGATGGAAAGCAAGATAGAGAAGCAGATAAAGATGATTGAGAAGCATGAAGTCAATATAGAGAACCTTGACAAAACCAAGAAGGAGATAGAGAACGAGATAAAGGAGCTTGACAATGAGGCCAAGTTATTAAAGTCGTTTTCAAAAAAGCATGCTTCTGGTTTCAGCCTGAAGAATATTTTCGGAAAGCACGAGAAAAGGACCAGGAAAATAAAAGTAAAAAAGAATGACATGCACAAGAAGGCGAAGAAAATAGAAAAGAAGATAAAGCAGCAGAAAGAGCATGTGGAGAAGAAGGAAGCAAAACTTTTTTTGAACCTTGTAAAATAGTGGTGTACTGATGGAAGTAATAGGAAGCTATACTGTAATTGCTGAGAATGTTCCTGGAGAGGTAACAATAATCAAAAAGCCTGACGAATACACACCAATCTACGACGTAAAGTTCCCGACCATAGAGCCGGCAACCCAGGCTATTCTCGATTCCATAAAGGAGAGGCTGGTTGAGGTTGTCAAGATCAAGATTTCTGAGATTCTGGACCCCAAGGCAGCCGAGGGCATAAAGGAAAGGTTCATCGACAGCGCAAGGGAGGCCATATCATTGGAGCTTCCGGCGCTTTCAGAGAACCAGAAGAACATCTTGGCAGGTCATCTTGTCCACGAGATGCTCGGCCTAGGAAGACTGGAGATCCTTTTGATGGATGCAAATCTGGAGGAGCTTGTCATCAACAACTCCTCTGAAACTGTCTGGGTCTTCCACAAGGAACTCGGCTGGCTTAAGACCAACCTGTCAGTCCCCACAGAGGAGCAGATATACAACTATGCCAGCCTGATCGGAAGGAAGGTGGGCAGGCAGATAACCAATCTTAATCCCCTGATGGACGCCCACCTGACAACAGGGGACAGAGTCAATGCTACGCTGTTTCCCATATCCACAAAAGGAAACACCATAACGATAAGAAAGTTCAGGAGAGATCCATGGACTATAATTCATTTCATAGACCCGAAGACCAAGACCATCTCGCCAGAAGTCGCTGCCTTGCTCTGGCTGTGCATACAGTACGAGCTGAACATTCTGGTCGCAGGAGGAACAGCCTCTGGAAAGACTTCCATACTCAACGCGCTAATGGCGTTCATGCCGCCGAACCAGAGGCTAATATCAATAGAGGACACGAGGGAACTGAGGCTACCAGACTTTTTACATTGGATTCCCTTGACAACAAGAGAGGCCAACCCTGAGGGAAAGGGAGAGGTGTCAATGCTTGATTTGTTAGTGAACTCGCTGAGAATGAGACCTGACAGGATTGTAGTAGGAGAAATCAGAAGGCAAAGCGAGGCTGAAGTTCTATTCGAGGCTATGCACACCGGTCACAGCGTTTATGCTACACTGCACGCTGATAGGGCAGAGCAGGTTGTCCGAAGATTGACAAACCCGCCCATAAACCTGCCCGAGAGCTTGCTTGAATCATTGCACCTGGTTATTGTACAATACAGGCACAGGAAATACGGCATAAGGAGAACTCTGGAAGTAGCCGAGTTCATCCCAGGGGAAGCTGGCAGGACCATATTCTCATCAAGACTGGAGTTGCTATACAGGTGGAGGCCTGCAACAGACACAATAGAAAAGGTGAGGAACAGCGTCCGTCTGCTGAACGAGATAAGGCTGCACACAGGTATGACCGACGACGATATGAAGGACGACCTGAAGGAGAAGGAAAAGATATTGCAATGGATGTTGGAGAAGAGAATAATGACTGTCAACACTGTGGGTAAGGTGGTGGCAGAATACTACCATGACAGGGAAAAGGTAATGAAAGTGGTCAACTCCAACGGCAACGCGGAGCTGTTAGTAGGAAAAAATTTGATGAGCGAACTGAAAGAAAAAGCTGATTGAAATGATAATACCATTCGTGCCATTCCCTATAAGGAAGGCCATGAAAGAAGCAAAGATATTCGATAGGGCAGGCAATGTCATCTGGAAGTCCCACCCATCATTGAAATTAGACCTCTATCAGGCAGAGATCAACATACATCCCAAGGTTTATGCGTCCATAGTCGCTTTGACGTCTTTCTTCTATTTCTGCGTCTTGACGCTCCTCATATTTCTGGTAGGGCTTATAGTAGGAAGGCCTGAGCTGCTTCTTCCTCTGGGGATAGGCTCTGTTTTTTCCATATTTGTTTTCAACTACCTGCTTAGGTTTCCAAAGCTGATGGCTGCCAGAAGGATGAAGAAGCTAGAGGCAGACCTTTTGAACTCCCTGGACCACATACTCATAGAAATAAAGTCTGGCGTCCCGCTTTTCAATTCAATAATTAGCGTCAGTGATGGATACGGCGAGATAAGCCAGGAGTTCAAGACCATACTCATGGAGATAAACGCAGGCCTGTCAATGATCAAGGCCTTTGAAAAGGCGTCTCTGAGGAATCCCTCGCTACATTTCAGAAGGGCCATATGGCAGCTCACCAATTCCATGAAGTCTGGAAGCGATGTCGCCGTGACATTGCAATCAATCGTCAAGAACCTGACAAAGGAGCAGCTGATAGGCATAAGAAAGTACGGGCAGGAGCTGGGGCCCTACACGCTTATGTACATGCTTGTTGCCGTGATAATGCCCACGCTGGGCACAACCTTCCTGATAATACTCACTTCGTTCTCCGGCCTGGAGATTCCGCTTATGATATTCCCCATGATAATCGTGGTATTGTCCGTGTTCCAGTATTTTTACATGGGCGTGATAAAGACCAAGAGGCCTATGATGGTGAAATAGATGAAGCTGAAAAAAATAAATGTCGGCAGGATAAGGGAAAGGCTGTTCTACTTTACACCAATAAAGTACAAGCAGAAGCTGAAAAAGGAACTTGTGTATGCTGGCGTGAACGAGAAGATAATAGAGAGGTTCATAGGGTTCACCTTCTTCTTTTCAGTGCTTCTAGGGGTGGTAATCGCCTTCGACCTTTACATGATAGGCTGGGGGTTGAGCGGCATAGCGCTGGGGCTTGGCTCAGGGGCGCTCGCTCTGGTGATCATCCAGGTGCTGATCATACTGATAGCAGACTCTAGGGCAGCAGAAGTGGAGAAGGTCCTGCCTGATGCTTTGCAGCTCATGTCAGCCAACATAAGGGCAGGCATGACAGTCGACAGGGCCATATGGCTTGCAGCAAGGCCAGAGTTCGGCATATTCGAGGAGGAGATAAGAAGGGTCGGGGCAAAGACTGTAGGCGGCAAGTCGATAAAAATGGCCCTTTTAGAGATAAGAGAAAAGATAAAGTCAGACATTCTGGACAAGGCGGTGAGATTGCTGATAGAGGGCATAGAGTCTGGAGGCGAGCTGGCCAATTTACTGGAGGAGACAGCCAACAACATCAGGGTTACGCAGTCAGTGAAGAAGGAGATAAAGGCATCTGTCACAACCTATTCGATATTCATAGTTTTCGCAGCAGTCCTGGGCGCGCCCATGCTCTATTCGCTCAGCCTGTTCTTCATCGAGGTCATGACCACTCTATGGTCGCCTGAAATCCTGGGCGGCATAGAACTGTCTAGCGGTGGTATGGGTGGCGGGCTTCTGGCCAAGGCAGGGGCGCCGCAGATAACGCCTGACCAGCTCTTCTGGTTTGCCATAGCATCAATATCAACAACCACGTTCTTCGGGGCTTTGATAACAGGCCTGATACAGACAGGAACTGAGAAGAACGGCGTAAAGTTCATACCGCTCTTCATGCTGGGGGCCTTGGCAGTCTTCTTCCTGTCCCACCTTATGATACAGTTCTTTTTCGGCAGTTTTTTCCAGATATAGTAAAGTTTAAGTATCGGGTTAACAAAATAAAATTAACTAAATAGGAGGTATGAAAATGAAAGGACAAACAGCAATAGAGTACCTAATGACATATGGATGGGCCATCTTGATAATTTTGATTGTAGCTGGTGTTCTGGCGTACTATGGCATATTCTCACCGTCTAGCTTTTTGGGACCAACGGCAAGAGGATTCGGTCAGATTCAAGTCTTGAACCCATGGGCAGTTTCAGCAACAGTTGATACGATGACCTTAAACCTAGCCAACAGAGTCGGTGGGGCAGTTAACATAACCACGATTAGTGCAACTATAGATGATGTCTCAGGATATACATGTACTCCGGTTTTAGGAGATTTGTACATTGCTTCAGGTGACGACGCAACATTTAGTTGTACAATAGCACCTGTAATACCAGCAACTGCAGAAGCAGGAGACGCTTACACCGCAACACTTGTCATAAATTACAGGTATCCTTCAACTGCATCAACTGTAGATTTTAGCACAGCAGGTACCATAACCGGAACTTACTCGTAGTTTTTTCCGATTTTTTAATTTAATTTCTTTTTCTTTTATTTTTGAACACATGCAGAGGCGCTCCTATAGCTTATTTATAGCAAAAAATAGATTATTTTCTCATGAAAGATGATTATTATTACTCAAAGGACGCGACTGAAACTCCTAAAGAAAAGAAAAAGCCGAGCAGAGCATGGTACCTGGTCCCTCTTTTCTTTGGCCTGATAGGCGGATTGGTTGGCTACCTGGTTGTCAAGGAAGACAACAGGAAGATGGCCAGAAACCTGCTAATCATTGGTATCGTGATAACAATACTGCCTTCGTTAGTCATAGTGCCTATGGTTCTGATGTATTATGGATTTTACTCGCCGTCTAGCTTCTTGGGACCAACAGCACAAACAGCCGTAGGGTTCGAAGAGGTACAGGTGCTAAACCCGTGGGTCATTGACGCAAGCAATGGGCAGATAACAATGAACTTGGAAAACAGGATTGACCAGATATTAGAGATAAAAAACATAGAATATACCGTAGACGCGACTTCTGTGAGCTGTAATCCGGCTTGGACAATCGAACCAGGGAAGTCTTTCATGGTTGGCTGCACGCCGGCATCTGGATGGACACCGAAAACGGTTGGAGACGCATACAGCGCCGCAGTGGTCATAAGCTATGCGATTCCGCCAGAATCTTCGAACATCTTCACCACAGCTGGCACAATAACAGGGTCCTACTCTTAGTTTTTTCTATTTTTTGTTTTTGAACCATTCCAGCGCCGCTTCTTTCATTTCAGAGCAACCAGACCCTTTTTCTCCATGTCCCTGAGGAAGTTCAGGACGTCAACAGAAAGCTTCTTCCTGCCGACGTCGTACTCTGATTTCATTCTTTCTATGAGCTCGCCAACAGTCAGACCATCGCAAATGTCATATATTTCCCTTGCTGTTGAGTTAAGAATAACTATTTTCTTGTTGTTGTCCCTGACAACCAAGAATTCGCCATCCTTCCTCACCTTCTGGACTTTAGGCTTTTCTAGCACAGCCGATCTCATGACATCTATGACATAGTCTTCCATCTTTATCACCTTATCAGAATGTCCTCGTCTATGTAAGGCCTTGGTCGGACCTTCAACATATCACTCTCCTCCTTTATCGAGCTTATGTACCTTATCACCTGCTCGTTTCTCCAGGCAGACTTTCCAACTTTGTTCCACATACTGGAGATGCTCTCATTCTTCACATTGCCTATCTTGAAGGGTAGTATGCAGTCCAGCTTGACGTCTCCGTTCGGCCTTACCAACAGAACATTGCAAGGCTCGAGTATCCTGTACCTGAGATAGAATGCAGGGTCTGTCGAAGTGACTATCTCCATGCTTCCCGTGTATTGGTCGTGCCTGGTCTTCAATAGACTAAAGGCTTTTTTCAGTTTCTTCTCGTCGATTCCTATGTCATCCTTGTTGGTTATCGCCCTGCCGGAAAACGTGAACTTGCCTGTTATCAGCCTCCTAGCGCCAAGAACATACGACGTCTCAATCATCTCATCGATATGGTCTACATTCTCCCTCTGTAACACATGGGAAATGACCAAAGGCATCCCTGACTGGGACACCAGCTTTGCTGCATTGACAGCCTTTTTCCAGCTTCCCTTCACACCCCTTATACTATCATGTATCTGGGGCTTTGAGCCGTCAATGCTCACCTGGACCCAGTAGTAGTCGTACTTGCTCAGCTTGTCAATGACCTTTTCATCCATAAGCATCCCGTTGGTGACGAGCACGAACCTCATTCCGCTGTCATGCAGGACATCCATCAGTTCGTACAGCTTGTCCCCGAGGAGCAGCGGCTCGCCCCCAGATATAACGCACTCGAACATGTTCATGTCCACCAGCTGCTTGGCAACATCCATCCACCTCTTGATTGAAATGTCCGGCTTGGAGCAGCCGGACATGTTGTAGCACTGCTTGCATTTCAAATTGCATCTGTGCGTCAGCTCCAGCTGGCAGCCCAGCGGGCTGTCCAGCTCCTTGGGATATATCCGCCTGCTTTCCATATCCTTGAAAAAACTGTCAGTGGTCCTTAGCAGCCCCACCCGGTCAGGCTTTGAGGGAACCGACGGCAACAGTCTTTCCTCACTAAGATCCGAAACCAGCTGCTGGAAATCGAACAAGCCATCACTCCTCTAGCGGGCTCTCCGAACCTCTTGCCGCAGTTGCTGCCAGAGCCACGAGGGCTAGGGCAACAGCAGCCGCTGTCTTGGCAAGGGCTGAGACAGTGTTTTCTCCTGCCTCAAGGTTGCCACCAAAGTAGGACACGGTCGGCGCCATGTACGCCTTTTGCGAATATCCTACCGAATCCTTCATCACATATTCACTCATAACATCACCTCAATTGTTTTTAATCAGCAAGTCTATTTTCTTCAGCGTTGAAAAGACGTTCTCAAAGTTTGCCGACAGGATGGGAACCTGAAAGTTCCTCTGCTGCATTCCCTTCTCAAGCTCGTCAATGAGCAAGCCCTTTCCAAGAACCTTTCTGTTGCTCTTTCTGGTGTGGTGCACGCCGCAAGAGACAGAGAACTCTATGCCCATGACACCGAGAACCTTGTAGTCAGCGTCCAGATATTTCTTTATGTCGCTCAGTATCTTTATCGAGAGCTGCCTGCAGTATTCGCCGTATCTCTTGGACTTGCGGGTCTCTCTAACTAGCTTCCTGTTGTACTCTATCATAGGACAGGGCAGCTGCACTATGCCAACGCCCGACTCGGTAATCATCCTTACAATCTCGTTTGTGGATTTTGAATTGTCGTTGACATCAGGATTGAGAATGCAATGCGGAACGAACAGCACCCTTTTCTCTGCCATGAAGGATATTAGATACCAGAGTCACAATATAGAAGACTTACCACTTCAGGTAGGCAACAGTATGATGTCATAAAAAAGATTAAATCAAAGCTTTCCCAGATTATTAGAATGGAAAAAAGAGTCATACCAATAGTGACTGCCATAATAGAGAAAGACAACAAGTTCCTCATGCTCAAAAGGAGCGAGGTCAACAGGACGAACAAGAAAAGATGGCAATTCACAGAGGGCAAGATTGAATACGGCGAGGAGCCTCTGGAAGCCCTGAAAAGGGAGTGAAGGAGGAGACATACCTAGACATGATTTCATCCAGTCTCGTGGGCTACTTGACTTCTACAGTGGATTTCCCTGAAGTAGGCGCAGCCTTTCTGATAAGACTGATATTCAGATGCAGAACAGAAGGCGAAATAAAACTGTCAAAAGAGCACAGTAAATGGGAATTTTTCGGTATCGACGAGATGGACAGCATTGACATAGCAGAAGGCCTTGTAATAGAAGATTTCAAAAATTTAATCAGGCAAGACCCAAAGGCATCATCATCTCGCTGAAGAAGGGCAGGACAGTGCTAGACGATATGGCAAGCGTAAGGTAAGCGGATATCATGATGACGTAAATCATTATCAAAAAGCCTATCAGGACCCTTACCATGTCCGTCTTGAACAATTCTTTGACTGCTCTAAAGTAGATTGAGAATCCTAAAGCTGTCTGAACTGCCATCAAAATAAAGCCCAAAAAACCTATGGTTGGATGTATCATTGATAGCAGAGCAGTCACCAAAACAGCAATCGATATCGGAAATATGCTGTACGACACTACTGCAAGACCGTCTTTAACCTTGCCTTTGCCTCCCAGAATGTTCATCACAATCGAAAGCAGGTAGCCTAAAAAGGCGCTGAACAGCGAACCCAACAAAAGTATGGTTATCCCGACAGCTGCTGACACCACGGCAGTGAACATACCAAGGGAAACTATGGAAAGCCCTGCTCCTATCATGACAAACGACAGGAAAAGTATCCATAATGTCTCAGAAACATTCTTTGACTTTTTCGCCTTGCTGATAGCTTCAGCAGGGTTTGTCAGGATTGATTTTAGAGTTTTGAAACACATCGCTTATCACTAATTAATTGGCCTGTCCGGCTTATATATTTTAAACAGTAGAAGGCAGCGCTATCTCGTATGCCGCAGGCATGAAAAGACCGTAGTAGACCAAGACGCCTGCTATTATCAACAACATTAACAACAGCGCCGGGACGATGGCTGTCAGGAAAGCCCTGCCAGTGCTTATAGAATGGGTCTCCTTCAGGCTCTGAATCAGAAGGTAAAGCGAATAGATGCCAACTACCATGCTTGCAATTACGACTAGAACCAACACAGGCAAGTTGTTAAAGAGATTTTCTTCTGTCATGGACAAAAGGGGAATAGATACTATCGAACTCATGATAGACATGGGTGCGCTGTAAAGAGCTATCAGATAGGTCTGCGTGTTATAGTTTCCCTTGCCTCCCAGAAGGCGGGCAAAAACATGATACAGAAGGGAGTTTAGCAGAAGCGAGACAACCATGACTATGGGATAGAAAACTATGTTGAAAGCAAAGCTCAGAAGGTTCAACTCGACCAGGCCCATAATGATGCCTGTTATCAGCCCGGCGATTGCAACATTCTTCATGGCAACGCCCAGGTCTGCCTTGGGCTTCTGTTTCTTGAAGGTTTGCTTCGGCTTTAGCAGGGCGTCCTTCCAGAGCTTGAAGTCAATCATAAAGAATATTTGTTTTCCGCTTATAAAACTGTTTTATTTACAGAAAGTGTATGTTTTTCTAAATCGGCATTGCCAAGAAAAGTACCAGTTCCATCACTATCAGGCCGACACCTATGCCCACAACATGAATGGGCTTTATCTTGACCAGGCTCTTTTCGTCATCGTCGTATTTAACCAGACCTGCCATCGAGCTGGGCTGCCTCATCTGCTGCTTGTGTGCCATAAGTATCAATATATAGAGATTCTTCAAAGGATTTAAAAGTATTCTTTGAATGTATCTGAAACATATCTGATTTTATTGACAGCATCAACATAAGCCTTTATCGATCCCATTACAACATCGCTGTCGCAGCCGTGACCACCTACCTCAAAGCCGTTGTTTCTCACAACAACTGTTTCCACACCCTTTGATTTGGATCCAATTGCTGCTGATATGGACTTGTAATCGATGATATCTGTCCTGTAGCCTGTTATTGAGTTTATTGCCTTTACTGACGCGTCTATCATTCCGCTGCCTGAGGATGACCTGACTTGATGTCTTCCATCGATACTAAGAACTATTCTAGCACTTCCCCCACTATTGTCAGACCATGTTTTCGCTGACACCAGTTTATAGTAAGGTATCATAGCTTTTCCTGACAAAGCATTTGCAAGGTGATAGTGGTCTATCTCCTTCTCCCTATCTGCAATAGCAGTGAACCTTTCAAAGACATTGTTGAACAAGTCGCCGTTATTTAATTTGATTCCCATCTTTCTGTAAGCTTCCATTAATCCCTTTCTTCCTGACCTTGGACCAAAGGTAAGCTTGCTCCTTGCTCCATAATCCTTTGGGTTTATCCATTCGTATGTTCTAGAATCCTTGGTCATGCCGTCTTGGTGAACGCCTGCCTCATGTGAAAAGGCATTGTTCCCAACTATTGCCTTGTTCCTTTGAGGATTGGAGTTTGTAAAGCTAGCTACCTTTCTGCTTATGCCAAATATTTTTTTAGTTTCTATGTTGGTGTAGACGTTGTACCCAAGCTCTTTCTCAAAATAATCAGGTCTCTCCCTGATTATTGCAACACATTCCTCCAATGCAGCATTGCCTGCCCTTTCGCCAATACCGTTTACAGTCACCTCAAGCTGCCTAGCACCGCCAAGAATGGCCTCTATTGTGTTGGCTGTTGCAAGACCAATGTCATTGTGACAGTGTATGCTGTAGACGATGTCATCTCTTCCTGTCTTGTCCTTTACATCATCTATTGTTCTCTGAACCTTTCCTCTTGTCTCAGACATTATGCTGTAGCCAACAGTATCAGGAAGGTTTATTGTCTTGGCTCCTGCTTCTATTGCCCTGCTTATCACATCAACCGTGTATCTATGTTCGCTTCTGGTAAAGTCCTCTGGAGAGAATTGGATGTCGTCTGTAAACTCTCTGGCCTTGCTGACGTTCTTGTGCACCATGTCCATTACATTTTCCCTGCTTTTTCTCAGCTTCTTCTCTGTGTGTATGTTGCTGGTTGCAATGTAGACATGGACTCTTCCTTTACCTCTTCGGATGGCTGGTTCCAGAGCAGTGCATGCAGACTCTATGTCAGCATCAACGCATCTTGCAAGGGCTGCTATTGTAGGCCCTTTTACATGCTCACAGATTCTTCTTACAGCCTTGTAATCGCCTGGAGAGGATATGGGATTTCCCACCTCCATTATGTCAACGCCCATGCTGGCAAGGTCCTTTGCTATCTCCAGCTTCTGCTCAGGATACATATGGAAGCCGCTTGCCTGCTCGCCGTCTCTCAGGGTCGTGTCAAATATTAGTATTTTTTCTCTTCTCATTCTCAACACCATTTACTGCTATAATCAATCTGGGATAGAATTGGATCTATACGATCAACAATTCCTAGCCCAGAAAATACGGACTAGACTATAACAGAAGTAGCTCTAGGGATAACAGATTGTTTTTTGTAATAAATCCCTTTGCCATGAAAGAATATTAGAAGCGAAAATATAAAAAAGTAATTGTATGCTTGACATTCAAACCTATTGAAAATTATTTGAAATTGGCGGTGATGGGCATAATTAAAGCACTACATTCTGTGTGTAGACATAAATCGTAACAATTTATGAGTATCTAAAAAATAAAGAGATTTAATCACTCTACTTCCTTTAAATTCTTATAAAGTTTTTCTATACTCCTTTTCACATCTGCAACATTTTTAGCTCCTGTACAAATAATACTGCCACTGCCGAACAACAAGAATGTAACCTTGGGGTCTCTCATTCTATAAACCAAACCTGGGAATTGATTGGGTTCGTATTCCGTATTCTCTAAACTAAATGCTATTTGATTCAAATTTATTTTCAAATCAAGCTTCGTTGAAACAACAATATTTACTAAATTGACTTTATAGTTTTCAGGAGCTTTGAATCCTATTCCTCTAATCTTTTTAACAACCTTTGCTATAGCTATTTTTGCCTCTTTTGGAGATTTAGTTCCTGTGCAAACTATTTTACCTGAAGAAAAAATCAAAGCAGCTGCCTTTGGTTGTTTTAATCTCATGACCAGACCGGGAAACTGGTTTGGTTCATACTCAGTGTTGTCAATAAGAGACGTAACTTTATCAAGATTTATCTTAATACCTAAAGAAGCGCATGCAACAATGTTCTGTATTTTTATTTTAAAAGCCATTCTGTATTACCTAAATATTTTGCTTTGATCAAGTGGGTCATATAACGTATACTAGATGTTTTGATATATGTGTAGTTTTAAGTTCTAATATCTATACTCAAACGATAGAATAACAGAAATTGTATCCTAATGGCAAAATCTATATAACGATTAAACCAACAGCTAATTAAATGCCTGCACGCATAACAAAATGATTTGTGTGCTGGGCATATCCCATCTTCTGTAAACAGGTCCTGCAGGCGCGTTCACCCCTGTATTGCGACAACATTCGTCTATGCGACCTACCCGCTCCTCTTTCGTCATCAGAGCTGTCTGGTCTTGCACCTTGCCGGTATTATCCAAATCGAACATGTGGCCCTATTGGACTACCTAAACCTTTCGGCCTAATCCCGAAGGACGGCAAACCCGTAGGTTGATGGTGGATGGAAATTCCTCCCTTTTCAGGGGCAGTTGTCTACCCAGCCCACTCTAAAGAATTGAAGGCGATAATTTAAAAAGTTACTATATATCAACGAGAAGCGATCAAAGTATTGCCTGAGTGCTGATTACGTCTCCTAATCTCCTCGTTTTTCTTATTTATTTCTTCTTCATACTTTTTGGCTCTGTTTAGAATTTGTTTTACTTTACTCACATATTCCTCGTTTTTGTTTTTAGAACCCCTAGCATATGTTAAATAGCCCTTGATAGGCTCTCCGAGATTTTCTCCGAGTCTTTTCAAATACAGCTTGAATTCCCTGACACAACCATTTTTAGGTCCTGCCTCGTAAACCAAAATTACGGGCACATTCAATAACGAGTTTTTTAAATAGTATTCCGCTTTATCGATATCGAATTGGTTAGGAGTTATAATTCTGTCAGGCATGTTATCACTAAACAAAATAAGAAAGAAAATTATTTAAGTCTGAATTATTTCTTCTTTTTCTTTGTTGTCTTCTTCTTGGCTTTCTTGTCCTTACAACCGCAGCAGCAACACATAACACTAATTGTGGGCAGGAATTTTATAAAAATGTCTAATCAAAAAAATATGAAAAATAAAACAATTTTAAATTAATTCGATCAAAGGGAATGTCTTTGTTCGTATGGTTTCAAAACATCTCTTTTTATCTCTTTTCTTGTCCCACGACTAACTTTTGATAGAATTTCATTAGCTGTTTTGAGTCCTTCTGTAGGAGTTTTAGCATCTTCGAGTGTTCGTGCCACAACTTCATACATTATTCCCTTTGCGAGTATTGGTATTCTTTCCTTGTAATTTGGTATAAGTCCATCAACCATATTTATCACTTCATAATAGTTAAAAGTTAAGCTTTAAATAGCTAACTTTTATAGCTAAACTCTTTCTTGACCCTTTCAATTATCTGTGGCCTGTCTTCAGGTAGAATTAAATAATCACCCAAAGCATGTTCTACTTCTTTTACCATACCGATTTGTGTATAGTCTGACGCGGCTTTTCCGTCTTCAGGAGGCATTATACCCCTAGAACGGGCCATATGCTTCAAACATATTGTCAATGCTCCATCTGTTGCCATCTTAACTTCTTCTTCGTGTGTAGGCTCTTTCCATATCTTTAGCTTTTCTCCAGTATCTAGAATTAAATACTCGCCCTGAATGTTCATAACTAAAGATAGTTCCTAAAATTTTAAATAGCTGACGCTAGTTCATTGAAAACCAATGAGAATTTACCGGCAGAGGTAATTGAAGGGGTCTGAGCTAAAGGCTGTTGGGAGCAGTGAACTGAACACGTCGCCGAAGCTTCGTGCTTACATCCCTGCCCCATCAAACAGATAGTCTATCTGTGCCAGTTACCTATTTTTCCCCGCAATTTCCAGCTTAGATGCTTTCAGCTGTTAAATGTTACGGCGTGGCTACCCAGCGTTACCTTTCGATAACTGGTTAACTAGAGGCCGCGGAAGAACGTTCCTTTCGTACTCATTCTTCCTTAGAGTCAGGTAACAACACCCTCAGTAGTTAGAGACCGTACTGTCTTTATCGTCTGACATAGATACCGATGGCATGCAATAGGCCCAAGGGCCAGACATACCACCGATTAAAATTGGACTCATAAGTTACACCCGAATTATCATATAGATATTCTAAATGGGGCGGTGCAATCATCGCCCATTCCAGACGTGGTCACATGAAGTCATCGCTAGCGCTATTGCTAAAGCTAATCATGCTAATTACCAAAGAGAAGAGTTAAACCCATATCAGATCACGACGTACTAAACCCAGCTAATGTCCCCTTTTAACCAGTGAACACCTGTACCCTTGGCCGCTACTGCACGGCCAGGAGAGGGGAAGCCGACAGCGATGGAGCAACGCGCGGGGTCGATGTGAGCTCTCACCCGCCACGACTCCATTATCCCCGGGGTAACTTTTCTGAAACAACCGATATTCATCAATAACGCTCGGCAGATCGTTAGCCCATGCTTTCACAATTGGATTCATTACTGTGTTGAATCCAATAAACAATCCATTTGTGCTTACACTCTACTCTCCATTTCTGACGGAGATGAGGATTGCTTTGGGCACTCTTGATACCTTTTCAAGAGTGTACCGCCCCAGCCAAGCGGTCCACCAATCGGTGTCCCCACAATGGGGTTAGTCATATGTTTACAAAAGGGCAGTGTTACATCGGCGTCTATCTATTGGCCAAAACCAATAGCATGGCGACTACTGCCTACACTATGCAATTGTAGCCATATAACAACAACAGGCTACCGCAAAGATCCACGGGGTCTTCTCTTCCCCCTGAGGGTCTGTGGCCTACTCACCACAATAGTAGCTTCGCCGAGCTCCAGTCTGGGACAGTGAGGAAGTCGTTAAGCCCTTCATGCAGGTCGACATTTAATCGACAAGGGACTACGCTACCTTAAGACGGTCAGAGTTACCGCCGCCGTTAACGAGGGCTTAGGTCGGTTGAAACCAACTTTAACACACTCGCACTGGGCAGGCCTCACTGACTATACAAAGGATTTCTCCTTAGCAGTCAGCTATGTTTTTATTAAACAGTCGCTTCCTCCTTGTCACTGCGACCTATGCATCTCTGCATAGGCAAGTCCTATAGCAAACATACGACTCTATTTTGCCGATTTCCCTAGACTGGCATATCTCGACACGCCATTGCCTTCTCAGCAAGGATACCTGTATCGGTTCTCAGTACAGTCACAAACAATCCTTCCCAATTGTATTTTCACGGACTCTGGAAATTTGCTGAACTCCGCTATACAGCAGAGCTATTCGCAGCTTCAACCGGTTCTCTCAATGACTGAACTTCCCGGTCTTCACTACTTAACTTGCGTCAGCATATCCCAAAATGTCTACAATCAGGCTAGCGTTGCCGCACGTATGTCTGTGGTATCTGATTATTAACAGATTTTCCTTCCCCAACGTCAGTTAAGGGTTGGGTTAGGACTGACTAAATCACGACCAATAAATGTTGTCGTGAAAACCTTATCCTTAAGGCGGAAAGGATTCTAACCTTTCTTTGCTGCTACTACCGGCGGGATTTTCTATTCTGCCCGGTCCACACCTGCTCAAGCAGATGCTTCTATCCAAGCAGAATGCCTTCCTACACTATTGCTTTCGCAATCTGAGGTATCGGTTCTTGACTTACTCCCGTCCATTTTCGCCGCTCCGATCCTAGAGAGGTCCGTTATTACACGTTGATTATGCGATGGCTACTTCTGAGCCTACGCCCCTCCTGTCTTGGGATCGAAACAAACTTTATGAATTAGTCAAGCATTGGGGACCTTAACCTCAGGCAAGGTTGTTCCCTTTTCGAATACCGAGCTTACCCCGGTATTCTCACTCCTGTCTTCTCAGACGTTAATAGATTATTAGTTTGACAGGGAAGCTGGGAATTTCTTCCCTTGACTCCCCAATCAGTGCTTTACCCTACTAACTATCTCAGACAGAGCTGTACTAAGGCACATTTTGGAAGGAACCAGCTATCAGCACGTTCGTTTGGCTTTTCACCCCTAACCCCAATTCATCTAAACGATTTGCAGCTCAGTACTAGTTCGGACCTCCACGCAGCTTTCGCTACGCTTCATCCTGATTGGGGTTAGATCAAGTGCTTTCTGGTCTTGTCGCTGTGACTGCAGGCCCTTTCAGACCCAGTGCCAGACTTGCGCTACGCACATTTCGCTTTCGCTACGCATGCCTGCCGTAAGCAGTTATGCTCGCCACAGAAACAAACTCCCCGTCCCGTGTTTCGAAACGGACTCCACAACCCTGTAAGCTCCTGCTCGTATACACTGATCACTCAGTCTTCCTTCGCAAGAGCACCTTTCAGGCCATGGATAACTATCACCAACAGGTTTCAAGATCTTTTCACCTTCTGTTAAGAATACTTTTCAGCTTTCAGTTGCCTTACTTATCCGCTATCAGACTCTCGAGATGTTTAGAGTTAGCCGTTGATGCCAGCCGTCTTCCCACTCCATATCCGAGGAATGGTAGTCTTTTCCCGAATCAGCTTTCTGGTCTTCCTCTACCTGGCTATCACAGTCTATGGCGCGCCTTTCCAGGCGACTTCGAGTCAACCAGTTAAGTTGTACCGGGTACCACATCTTAACCGCATTTCTGCGGCAATTCGGTTTGCTCTGTTCCGTTTTCGCTCGCCGTTAATCACGGAATCACAATTGTTTTCTCTTCCTCCGCTTACTTAGATGCTTCAATTCAGCGGGTTCACCGCCCTTTCGGGCTACCAGTCGAAACTGGTGCGATGTCGCATTCAACAATCCTGGGTTCAAAGGCCGCTTGCGCCTACCCCAGGCTTATCCCAACTTGCTAGGATCTTCGTCGTTCTCGAGAGCTGAGCTATCCTCCTGGTGGTTTGAATATGCTCAGACCCTACCTTCTACCTCTGCCGGTATCATTGATCATGATTGATCTATGGACTCGTTTTACCGTCTTGTTCTCATCTGCTTGCGCATCAATAGGTGTTCGAAAACATTCACAGTCCTCAACCCTTACACCGCGAAAAATTTCGCAATGAGCATCGTATTTCGCCATCATCTACCCAGGGGGTTTTCATAGCCTGTTCAGGGCTCAAAATTAGCTGTATCGAAGTCATATGGCATAACCAAGCCTGATGGTTTGGTCAACACGGACAACATATTATGTCATAAGAAGCCTCATCTAGTCGCCTAATCAGCAAGATTTCCAATGTTACATTGAACTTGACATGTTATCACGTAAGAAGTTATTAATTTCAAAAAGTATTTAAACGTTATCACTGCCGCTTGTTTCGGCCAAAACCTATCAAAAACGGGTATTTTTAAGTCAAGGACTTGTCAAATCTTTATTATGAACAAGAAAATGCTTTTTTTGGCCGCATTGGTTCTCCCAATAGCAATAGTCTCTGGTTGTATAGCAGATTCACAGATAAACAGCTTTGAGGACTGTATAAACGCAGGCTATCCCGCATTGGAAAGCTATCCGAGGCAGTGCAATACGCCTGATGGGAAACACTTTGTAGAGGAAATCGAGGAACCGATAGGTGGGGACAGGGATGAAAACGGATGCCTAGGCCCGGCAGGCTACACTTGGAATGAAGATGTGAGTGCATGTGTTAGAGAATGGGAGCTTGACGAAGAGCAGAAAAGTACAGCAACAACAGCAGTTGATTATGTAGGTTGGAAGTACGCCACAACAATAATACAAGTCGAGCCAGGCGATTGTGAAGGATGTTTGAAAGTTTTGTTGGAACAGGGAGAAGACAGGGATATGATAACCGTTCTGGTAGACAATGGAAACGCTGTATCAAAGACAATTACAAGGCACACTTGCACAGAAGAGGAGAAGCAGGCAGAGATATGCACCATGGAATACGCTCCTGTATGTGGTTTCAAGATTGATGGAACTTCCCAGACATACGGCAACAAGTGTGGGGCATGCTCTGACGACGTGGACTATTGGGAAATCGGCGAATGTGCAGAATAATTTCCTATTTCTTTTTTAATCTTTTCTTGACATTTTCGCTTGTCAGCTCTCTCAGAGCATCAGCAGCAATCCACCTAGCAGCTCTCGAATCAATTTTTCTGATTTCCTTCGCAGTCTTGATGGCTTTTTTGTTCAGAGTTATGTTCCTCTTTCCTATCTGTCTTAACGCCCAGTTGACCGCCTTCTTTACAAAATTCCTATCATCTTTCGATTCTCTCTTTATTACTGGCAGAAATTTTTCAAATTTCTTGTCTTCGGTCTCCTTGTCATGAACAGACAAGGCAGCCATCAGAACAAAGCCAGCCCTTTTGACAAACTCTTCTTTTCTTTTACCCCATTCAAAGGCTTTTTTGTAAGCGAAAGGCGTCTTGTCAAACAAGTTGGAACAGACCTGATCGCAGATGTCCCAAGAATCAAAGTCCCTTACCCACTTTTCCATGAGCAACTCGTCTGTCTTTTCGGGCAGAGCTATCAGACCCGCCAATATCATTGCCTCATGTATTTTTGAGTTCCACAGTCTCTTTGCAAGCGTGTGATTCTTTCCAATTTCTTTCGCAATATCACTTACCGTGTAAACAGAAACCCCAAGAGTGTTTTTAGGGTTGATACCAAAGCGAGTCATGCCTTTTACGTTCTTCGGATTGGCATGTGACTTTAGCTTTTTCAGAACTTGCTCGTATTTCATTTAATCAAGCTATGAATCTTATCAGCTCTTCCATAAAGTCTTCAGTGTGTATCACAGGTCCGGACTTGCAGCTCTCCTCGTCGTATTTCATGACGCCGTTGGCCTCGATGCCCTTGGTGTATATTGCAAAAGGTATGAACCCAGGCTTGTGCTCACCGTCCTTGACAGATGTTATATGGTCAGAAGTCACAGCAACCATGTTCTTCTCAAAATCGACATACTCTAGAATCCTTCTAAAGACCTCCCTGTCAATCTTCTCTATGAAGAACCTCTTCTGGTTGAAGCTCTTGTCATGCGACGCAACGTCTGCGCCTAGAATGTGCAGAACCACAAAATCATGGGTCTTCAAAGCATCCAAAGCCTTCAAAGTCTTCTCGGTCAGGTTGGTCTTCAGGTCCGCTGTTGCCCCTGATACTTCGATGACTTCCATATCCATGGCCCTTGCTATTCCCTTAATCACTGGCGAAGCGGCAATGCATGCGGCGCTAAGACCGAACATGTCCTTGAAGCTTTTGACGTATTGGTACTGGCTTGCGCCCCTGAGAAGAATGTAGTTGGCAGGAACATCCCTGTACTTGTTGGACGGATGGTCCTTCAGTATCTTGTAGACTTCCTTCGAGAACTTGTTCAGGGCAGCAGCAGTCCTGACAGCCTTTCCATCGCCTGTCAACGGCTCCACCCTTCTCACTCGGTTGCTTCCCTCGTTCGGGTCTGAATCGCTCACGTTCGAAGATAGATTGACGCTGTTAAGCGCAACAACGCCCCTGTGCGCCAGCGACTTGAAAAAATCTATCCTGACCCCGTCAAGGAAGAACTCCCTGATTGTCTTGGACATGTCCAAAAGGCCTGTGTTGTCCCTGCCGGCTCTCCTGTCTGTGACTATCAGGTGCGGCTCGAAAGTCCCTGTCTTTAGCTCGTCGTCCACAACCTCCCTGACAGTGGCAAAGTTGGCCCTCACATAGACGCTGTCTGGAGTAATCCTCAGGTTGGCTCCCAAAGCTTCCAGATATCCTCTTCCAGGATACTCTTCCTTCGGATAGCCCAACAATACGAAATTGGATATGCCAGAATCAGGATGCTCGCCGTTCCTGTTCTCCACCAAGCCTGCAACACCGTTCTTTGCCAAAAGGTCAAGGTTGGGCTTGGAGGCGTCTGACAGGGGCGTCTTTTCCCCGACATCAGCTGCTCCATCAAGTATGACAAATAGAACTTTCTTTCTCATACTACTAATTCGCCTTCCTATCTTATTAATTTGCACAAGCTTTGGACGCACGCGCACTTTGTGAAATCCTGGATTACCCTCACGTCCCAGTAGCCCTCACAGTTGTCTTCGTAAAAAGTCTCCTGCGCCAGCGTGTTAACACAACTCATGAAAGAAGGCGTTCCAGCGCTCTTGCAACCAACCAGGAAGCATTCCAGATTCCTGTCACATTGGTATGTAACGCCCAACGCTGACGACTCTTCGCCCTGTTCCCGTACATCCTGTATAACATTGTCAAAGTAATTCTCTGACGGCACTGAAAGAATTAAGACGGAAATTATTAAGATTGCTGCTATCGCAAAAAACGTCCTCTCCATGCTCTTGTTAGAAGTTGTTTTTTTCTCGCTTTTCTTGAAGGCCTCTTGCTTCTCTTTTTTGCTTTTTTCTTTGCTTTAGGCATATTATATTTATTCAAGGGCTTAAAATATATCCTTTATGAAAGGTGTGTCTGCCATCATTGTTACCATACTGCTTTTGATGGTGTCTGTCTCCCTGGTATCGCTGGCATACAGTTTCTTGAGCCAAACTGTATCAGAGACAACAGAGCTGGGCGAGGAGTCTGTCAGCCAGGTTTCCAAGTCCTTGCTTTCAGACATAAAGATAGATTCTATTTACAATGACGAGGTCTACGTAAGGAACAGCGGCAGGGTTGAAGTTACCCAACTAAAGGTCTTTGTCAACGAGATTGCTGATAGCGGAGCGACTGTTCCGTCCTCTATCCTGCCAGGATATATCGGGACAATAACCCTTTCGGCTATCCCAGTCGGAGGCGATGTCATCAAGGT
>JAZDKZ010000005.1:0-79484 GCA_043802485.1 Candidatus Aenigmatarchaeota archaeon | reverse complement strand
AAATTTAGAAAAAAATTAAATAATATTATAGCTAAAATATTTCCTTATATGATTTTTGGTAGATGTCAAAAGGTAAGATTATGAAAAACAAAATAACAATTGCAATTTCGGCTAGAAATGCAGAAAAAGAAATAATAAGTTGTCTAAATAGTATTAAAAGACAGACGATAAAACCGAAACAAGTCTTCATAATAGTTGATACAAAGGACGATACCACTATACCTGTGGCGAAGAAATACAACTTTAGGGTGTTGCTAAACCCCAAAGGCAAACTTTACAACGCAAGGAATGTTGCCCTTAAAAACTGTAAGACAGAATTTTTGGCATTTACTGATTCTGACTGCGTTCTGAACAAAAACTTTATCAAAAACATCTTAAATGTGTTCAAGGAGCATCCTGAAGTTGGGGCAGGAACAGGCAGGCATCCACCTTACGGTAAGGTAAACTGGGTCTCATGGCTGCATCATATGTGGTATTTGGTAGAGACTTGGGACGAGGGCTATGTTGAAGGCGTCATAGGTGCGAACAGTTATTTCAGAGTTAGCGCTTTGAAGAAGGTCGGAGGCTGGTCAGGTCTGAAGCTGATGGCCGCAGAAGACGTTAATGTATCCCAAAAATTGACTGACGCAGGATACAAGATATGGCTTGACGAAAAGATTATAGTTTACCACAAAGGCTATCGCAAAGATTTCAAAAAACTTTGGAATCAATCGATAAAGATGGGACATGACATTGTAATTATGATGCAAGCCCAAAAAAGAAGGAACTGGCTATACTACTATACCCTTTTGTTACCTGTTACTGCTTTGCTTGGTCTGGTCTCAGTGTTCACATTGAACCTACCACTGTTTGTAATTGTTTTTGGCGGGACACTTCTTTATTGGATTTTGAGATTAAGGTCAATAAAAAAAGCATTACCAAGATACATAGCCAGATGGATATTGATATTCCCTTACTCGATAGGTATTTTGAAGGGCTTTTTAAAAAGGTGAATTATTTATAATAACAAATATTATAGATATTATAAAATAAGCAGGTGATTTTATGAATTGGGAAGGAATGCGAGTGTGTGTGACTGGGGGTTGCGGGAACATAGGGTCTCCCCTTGTCGAAAAGCTATCTGATTTAGGCGCTGAGGTTTTAGTCATAGACGACCTCTCTAGAGGAAACTTAAAGAACATATACAGGGACGGAAATTTACTTCCTAATGTTAAATTCGTTCATGCCGACCTGACAAAGGAAAACGTTGCCAAAACTCACATAAAGGACCAAGACGTGGTTGTCGCCCTTGCCGCATACTTGGCAGGTATCGTCGAACTCTTGAAGAACCAAACATTTGCTTCTTATCAGAATTCTCTTATCGATCAATACACGATGAAGGCTGCTGCTGAAAACGGAGTGAAACACATCGTTTTCTCGTCAACAGCCTGTACATACGGAAAGGAAGCGCCGTTACCAGCCAAAGAAGAAAACGCAGGTGGGACATACGACTCAATGTACGGCAGAACAAAGCATTACAGCGAGTTTTTGGTCAAGGAATACGCAAAGGCGTATGGGATGAAGGCTACAATATTCAGATTCTTTAATGTATACTCGGGAAAAGAAGAGTTCAGCCTTAAAAGCCATGTAATACCAGGTTTAACATACAAGGCTCTTAATGAGATGGACCCCTTTGTTATATGGGGTACGGGCGAGCAGACAAGAAGCTTTATTCATGCGGATGACGTTGTCAGAGGTATACTTCTAGGCATTGAAAAATCCCATAATGCAGACCCCATAAATCTCGGAACGCCGGAGAAGGTTAAGATAAAGGATCTTGCATACAAAATCCTTGAAGTATGTGATTTCAAGCCCAAGAAAATTTTATTCGACACCACAAAGCCGGAAGGTGTTCATGACAGATGCGCTGATAATACTAAAGCCAAGAAAATACTTGGTTGGGAGCCTGTGGTTTCTTTGGATGATGGGTTGAGTAGAACTATAGATGATTTCAAAAAACTTAGACAGAAGGTTGGAAAAAGTTACGACTAAATAAATTCTAATATAATGTATAATAAGTCAAAATTCATCAATCAGTAATAGTTAATATTATTATACTACTACAAACATAGTGATTTTAATGAAAAAATTGTTAGTTTCGGTTCTGTTGCCTGCGCATAACGAGGAGAAGATAATAGAAGAGCCGCTAAAGAGACTCCAAAAGATAAGAAGAGAGGAATACAAGAATCTGGAGGTCATAGTGGGGCTGGACGGATGCACAGACGGAACAGAGAAGGTCGTCAAAAAGTTCCCTTTTGCCAAGATATACAAGTCAAAGAAAAGGTCGGGAAAGCACCTAATGCTAAAAAAGCTCTACAAGATAGCCAGAGGCGAGATAATAATAATTCATGACGCAGACTGGGTGCTTGTTACTAACAATAACTTCAAAAACCTCATAAAATATTTTGAAGACAAAAGAGTTGGCGGCGTTGAGGACAGTCCGACAGTCAAGCTAAAGGAGAATGATCCCATTCTGGCCTTTGGCAACAATTTCATAATAAAGTGGCTACATGAGTACAAGGTAAAGAAACAGACCCAGACAATAGACGGTAAGCTCTATGTTAAGAGTTCGCGCTTCCCCTTCTTTGTCAACATATTCAGAAAGTCCGCCCTAAAACAAACCCAAGTCACATTATGCGACGACGGAGAAAGAACTATACAGATAATGAAGAACGGCTATCTTGTGGCAGTTCCGCCGGAGGATGACGTGCCATTTTTTTCGATAAGGTTTTCAAAACTTTCCTTTGGTACATTCTACCGTCATAAGATAAGAGGCTATATAGCAAAAAAGCAGGTACAAAAACACTACAAGGAGTACAATGCCTCAGTCTCGAACTTTTACCTGCCTTCATTTCTATACGTCATAAAGCAGCTGGCAAAGGTGGTTCTTGGTGTGTTATTCTATTTGTTCATAGCAGGAATAGCATCGATTTCCGCAAGGACTAAGAAGTTCTCCACAAAGGAGGGCTGGAAAATAAGGATGAAAAGATGATTTTAAAGCATTTAATCACATATAAGTTATAGATTTTTATGAAGGTAGAAGCAGAAAAAATATTGTTAATTGTATTAATTTTAGGCTTAGCCTCATTATGTGCAATCCTTGTAACACCACTTTCTGACAATTATTTACATTACACAGTTTCAGAAAGAATACTAGAGAACCCCAACTTCCTAAGAGATTTTGATGCGAATGCCCAATATCTAGCAGGATTATATCCGCCTTTGCTACACATACTTTATGCGCTTCTTCTTTCCGTTCAACTTCCATTTAAGCTTTTGGATATTATTTCAATCATAGTCGCTTTGGTTGTCCTTTACAAAATAGAGAAAAAAGCCGTTCCTCTTATGATGCTGTCGTTCTTATTCTTGAGGGTTTCTGTACAAGGGGGAGTTGACATATTCTTGCTTGTTATGTCCTTGCTGGCAATATATTACTTCGAAAAGAAGCCTATAGTGGGGGGCATATTCGCAGGACTGACTACGCTGACTAAGGGCACAGGATTTCTATTTTTTGGCGCTTATATAATAGCTATTCTGATTTTCAAGAGATTCGATATATTTAGAAAAGACTTCTACAAAAGCAAGTTCTTTCTCGCAATACTAGTGGCATTTGCTGTCATGCTCCCATGGTACATAGGCAATTTCATATATTTTCATGGAGATATTGTAGCCACTGTTGTCGGTTATAGCGCTTCTGACATAAGCAGCGTTGAAAATTGGTTAGAGACTGATTTCCAGAAGAACCAACCAGAAAGGTATTGGTTCGATACATCAGGCTACTATCCACTTCCAATAGACCTTCTGTTCTACATAGGTATAGCCTTTACAGCGTACGGTCTTTGTAAAACAAGAAAACTGGAGAAGGATCACATCTTCATATTCATATTCGTTTTGACTTACTTTGCAATGCAGATACTTTCGTTTGAATTTTTGATAACAATACGGTACTATCTGCCAATATTCCCGCTGCTGGCCATCCAGATATCAAGGGGGTTGCCAAAAAAATACATGAAGTTCGTCTATATTATGTGCTTGGTAATGTTCGTCTTTTTTGCTTTTAGTTTGCCAAAGTATGCATGGAATGATATGGACTCACAAATGTCCCAAGTCTGTAGCTACACAAAACTCAACATCGGGTCTGATCCGGTTTATGTCATTTATTTCCAGAAATGGTACATAATTTACAGATGCGACTTGAACTACACACAACAGGCTGAAAGTAAATGGACATTCGATTTAGATCAAGGCTCGTTGTACCTTACCAATAATACTACAGGTGTATAAATGACGAGCTCTATCAAGGGGAACGAGGGCAAACCGAAAAGCGGCGTGCCGACCATGAAGAATACGCCTATCAGAATAGAGATAAAAATTTCATACAGCCTGGCATGGGCTCTTTACCGAAATTTTCATGAAGAGGTGTGGTAGGACACTTAACAAAATTTACTATGATACAATACAGTTAAAGGTGAATAAATGAAAAAAATAATGGTTTCGATAATCATAGTTAACTTCAATGAAAAGCACTATCTTCCAAAGTGCCTCGGTTCTATAATGAAGATGAAGTTTCCCTACGGATATGAGGTAATACTCGTTGACAATGGGTCGATTGACGGAAGTCAGGAATTTGTAAGAAGGAATTACCCTAAAGTAAAACTTATAGAAAACGGAAAGAACCTAGGATACACTGGGGGTCATAACACTGGTGCAAAGGCCGCCAAAGGCAAATACATATTGTGCCTGAACAATGACACCGAAGTCGCTAGAGACTGGTTGACGAACATGGTGAGCGTCATGGAAAGCGATCCACAGATAGGCATATGCACGCCGAAACAGCTTATGGGTGACAAGAAGACAATACTCTATGCTGGCAGCGCCATAAACTATCTTGGCTTTGCTTACACACTTAATATGTATAAGAAGAACTTTAAGCAAACGGAGATAGAGGAGACGGCTTTCGCGTCAGGCGCCGCTCTCATGATAAGAAGAGACCTTGTAAAAAAGATAGGCCTCTTCGATGAAGACTATTTCATCTACCATGAGGACGTGGACCTAAGCTGGAGGGCGAGGCTGGCAGGATACAAAGTCATCTACGTCCCAACATCACTCATATACCACTACTTCAAGTTCAAGAGAAGGCCCAAAAAGATGTACCTTCTGGAGAGGAACAGGCTGGTCACAATCCTAAAGAACTACAACACCAAGAGCCTTATGCTGGTTCTTCCTATGCTGATACTGACAGAAATACCAATGATTGCTTACTCTGCAATACGAGGTTGGCTGTCTTTCAAGTTGGGAAGCTACTTCTTCATTGTTTCGAACTTTGGAAAAATCATGGCAAAAAGAGCAAAGCTTCAGAGACTGAGGAAAGTCAGTGACAGAGAAATCACAAAGAGTTTTACGTCTGATATTTCCTACGCCCAGGAGAGCGTCGCCCTTAATAAATTTGCCAGTCATTTTCTCAAAATATACTGGTTTTTGGTAAAGAAATTCATCTAAGCTGTTCCGAATCTCATTTTCAATAGGTAGACAAAGTTCTTGATGCCCCTATCAACAGCGAACTTCTTGTGGAATACCGGAACTTTGATACTGACGCAGCTTACATTGAACTTGTTTCTCCAGACCTCGTATGCGAAGCTCATCTCAACTTCATATCTGTTACCCTTCAGCTTCAGTTTTTTTGCAGCTTCCGTGCTCATGGCCCTATAGCCTGATTCAGTGTCCTGGATTCCTGTCGGGAATAAAAGATTAGTAAGTGTCTTGAGGCCCCAGTTCCCAACCTTTCTGTCCAACGGATAGTTGGAAAGATCCCTTTTTCCGTAGACATAGTCTGCGCCACTTTTTATTTTTTTGATAAAGTCTGGGATGTATTTGGGGTCGTGCTGACCGTCAGCATCCAGAATAATGATGACATCAGGTTTCATCTTCATAGCTGCTTTTAATCCAAGCCTGAGAGCGTATCCCTTCCCCCTATTGACTTTGTAGCTTATGACTTTTGCACCAGCCTTTTTTGAAACAGCACTTGTCTTGTCCTTTGAGCCGTCATCAACAACTATCACACCTTTGATGAATTTTCTCACGCCTCTTATGACAGGCACTATCCTTCCTTCCTCGTTATAAGCGGCTATTATGCAGACTGCTTTCATAGAAATATATTAAATAGCCGTTTTTTAATAATGTTAGGTAAGTGAATATAGTTGATACAATGAAAACCACAGACGATGAATACTTTAGCTATCTTGCCAAAAGAAGCAGGTTGAGCTTTGTTTTGCGAAAGTTCATGTACAGGTCGATTGTAAAGGAATTCAGAGGCAAGACTTTGGATGTCGGTTGTGGTCTGGGCGAGATACTAGAAATGTACAAGAATGTCTATGGCATCGATAGCAACCCGATGGTCGTGGATTACTGCAAATCCAGAAAGCTAAAGTGCTTTTTGGGAAATGCTTCTAAAATCCCTTTCAAGGCAGGAACTTTCAGGACGGTTTTTGCGTCACATCTCATCGAGCATCTAAAAAGGCCGGTTGACGCTATAAGGGAATTCAGAAGGATCCTGAAGAAGAAAGGTTTGCTGATAATAATAGTTCCGAATAGAAAGGGCTATGAGAGGGACAAGACGCATGTAAAGTACTGGGACAAAGAAAGGCTAACAAATCTTTTGGAAGATTCTGGATTCAAAGTGACCGAGGTGTCATACTTTCCACTTTCTCCAAAATTCTTAAGGGACAGAATAACTATAAACGAGATGAGGCTCAGGGCAATCAAGCTTTGAGTATGTAAAAGTCTATAATACCCTTGATTACGCCGAACAGCCATGAAAAGCTTCTTATGAAAGAAATTGGAAACAGAAGAGCCACTTTCCAGTTTTTGGTTTTCTTATAAAAACTTAATACAGAACTAACATCCCAAAACAATATAGCCAATAGATTTAGCAGAAAGGCAGCTGGCCAAATTCCGGACGGAATAAGAAGGCCTAATGCAAGCCACACAGGCAGCAATAGGAACAGAAATGGCTGTACAATTATCTTATTAGATATGTAACCTTCCTTCACTACCTTAAACCTCTTAAGATAGGCCACTCTGTACCAGGTCTGCATCATCTGCTTTTTGAAGTAAGAGATGGCATCGGTTTGGTAAATATGGTAGAATTTGGCCTTGTTCGTATGCCATATCTTATAGCCTTTTTCTACAAGTATCCCACAAATATCCCAGTCAGGGAAGCCGGAATCGAAAAGTGGGTTGCCGGTGTTTATCGCCGGGCTCCTCAGAGGAAAGCCGCCAATCTTTTTTAGGACGTCCTTCTTGATTGCAAAATATGATGTTGCGCCGGCATTTGTGTAACCCTCGCCCATATTTCTCTCCCTCTCAGCATACTCCAAAGTCAAGAGGTAAACGAACGGAGAAGAAAGCTTTTTCGATGGTATGCTGCTTCCGACAACAACGTCCACATCCCTTTCGTTAAACACCTTCACGAAGTTTGAGATGCAGTTCTTACCAACCATAACAGAGTCTGGACATATGCAAAGTATGATGTCGCCTGTCGCTTTTTTTATTGCCTCGTTTCTTATTGCCCCGGTGCCCTTAGGATGAGTTTCCTTAGTGAATATTATTTCCTTGTTCTTGTAATCCTGATTTTTAACAGACTCTATACACTCTTTCAATGGTACAAAGGGCGTGAAATAAGGAAACTTTTTAGTTGCCGAACACTCCATTTGTAAAAATCTAGGAATTATTACTGACACTTTGGGATTTTTCTTGGCCATGAAATCAACGTAATGTTAAAAATTATCATATGGGACTTAAAAATCTAACTATTAGCTCTTTGTCCTTCGCGACTCTAAGAAGTACATGTCCAAAAAGTAGATGAATGACTTGAAATCGAACCAGAGCTTCCTCCAGTTCTTCATCCTCTTCCACACAAAGGCGGGTCTGAGGTAGAACTTTCTGTACGACCGGATAGCCAGTCTATACATCTCCTCGGAAGAAAGATTGGGATAGTCGTATACCGGAGGCTTGGATGCGTCCCATTCTTCGCCCTCTGGCACATCTTTCATAAAGTTGTTTTTCTTGAGATAGTTGTAAAACACAGTCCCTCTTATCGGAACAGCCAAGGAGAATGAAGTGATGTCGGGATTTATCTTATGTATTATCCAGTCAGCCGTCTTCTTTATCGATTCCTTGCTCTCTTTGGGATGGCCCAGGGTAACAAAGGTCATGAGTCTCATGCCAATCTTCTTGATGTTGTCAGCCGCCGCCTCTATGTCCTCGACCTTCTCATTCTTGCCCATGCTGTCAAGAACCTCCTGGGTGTTGCTGTCTGCGCCAAGGCATACAGTATGACAACCAGCCTCTTTCATAAGCTTCAGTATGTCAATCGGCAGGCAGTCTGCCCTGCCATTACAGAACCAGGAAAAGTTGTATTTGTTCCTGATCATCATGTTGAACAATTCCCTTGCCCAATTTAAAATCTCTTCCGTGTCCCCGAAAGGCAATTCGCAATCCAGGAACTTTATCTCCTTTATCCCCAACCTTTTGAGGAAATTGAACTCCTCCTCCATACTCTCAATGGTCCTGTGCCTCAGCGGGTTCAGGTAGCGCGTCATGCAGTGGTAGCACTGGTTCTTACAGCCCCTTGAGCAGATTGTCATTGTCATGGGCTTCTTCTTGGAGAGGTAGTCCTCGTACATCTTCAGAGGCACCATGTCGTGCGCAGGGGTGCCGAACTGGTTTATGTCTGCGCATATACCACCTTCGTTCTTCCTTATCTCACCGCTGTCCCTCCAGTATATGCCTGGAACCTTGCTGCCGTCATAATCGTTCTGGATTAGTTTCAATATAGGCATCTCTGGATCCCTGTAAGGAACGAAATCGAGATTAGGGTACCTTTCAAGCAGGTTGAATGAAGCGGACTCTGTTGCCATATTAACCTGGATAGTCTTGATGTTCTTGTCAACTGACTTGCATATGTCGGCAATGGAGGTGTCATTATCCAACGTCGGGACTGTTGTCGTGAAAGCAACACACTTTGGCTTTTCATTCTCTATTATTTTTTTGATGTCCTGCTTGGTGTGCTTCATGTTTATGGAGTCGATAATCTTAAAGTCTATGCCGTTCTTTCTCAGAAGACCTCCGATTATCATCAGGTCTAGGGGAGGATATTTAACAAGACTCTTGAAGCGGCCAATGCTAGCTATCTGCCTCATGACACCGAACTTGCTACCGAAGATCGGAGGCTCTATTAACAAACATTCCACCATCGCCGTTCACCTCCTTTTTTATTTTTTTCATACAATCACTTGCCTGAAACAAGGGCGAAAAAACCCTTGGAATATTTTATTATCTTGCTTGGTTGATAAACTATTTCCTTCAGGATGTTAAATACAAACGAAGGTCTAAATATAAAAGATTTGTAAGCCCTGCTTAGAGCATCAGTCAGCTCCTTCTGCTTTAGAGTGTATGGTACAAACAGGGGCTTTTCCATCGCTATCTGCACAAAGTCCTCCCATCCCCTTATCTTCAGCTTGCCGTATTTTTTGGCATCCGCCCAAAGTCTTGTTCCTGGGTATGGTGTCAATGATGTAAAGTGAGCATAGTCGCAATATTTTTTGGCAAAGTCGATGGTGGCATTCATCTCTTTCACAGTTTCAGTTGGGTTGCCTAGTATGAAGAAGCCATATACCTCTATACCGGCCTCCCTTGTCATTTTTGAAGCGTTCATTGACTGTTCAATCGTATCCTGCTTGTTGAGTATTTTGATTATCCTCGGGGTTGCCGACTCGAAGCCGTAATAAATCCTGTAGCATCCTGCCTTCTTCAGCATAGCCAACATCTTCTTGTTGACAGTGTTGACCCTGCCGTTTATCCAGAACTTTATATCAATCTTCTCCTTCTTTATTGCCCTGCAGAACTCATTGACGTGCTTCTCGCTTATGGTGAACGTGTCGTCGTAAAAATGAATCTCCTTGATGTCATACTTTTCCTGCAGCAATTTTATCTCGTCTATAATGTTTTTAACAGATCTTTGCCTGAACCTTTGGCCGAAAACATGCTTTGTGCAGAACAGGCAGTTGTACGGGCATCCTCTTGATGTTATCATGTTTGTTCCTGGGGAAATCCTGTATTTTATCGGGGAGAAAGAATATTTTTTCATAGGCAGCAGGTCCCTTGAAGGGAACGGTATGTCGTCCAAATTGGATATCAACGGCCTCGGCTCTGTTATCTTTACTTTTCTTTTGTCCCTGAAAGCTATCCCCTTTATATTGTAGAATTTTTTTATAGGATAACTGCGCAATATAGCTTCGCACAATTCAACTGAAGTCATTTCTCCCTCACCGATGATACAATAGTCGATATGCTTATAGTTTTTCAGCGTCTCTTTCGGTACTGCTGAAGGGTGCGCTCCGCCTACCAACACCTTGATGTTTTTATTTATCTTCTTTGTCATCTTTGCAATGTCTGACGCGTAAGGTATCATGGGCGTTGTAACTGTTATCCCCACTATTTTCGGATTCTCTCTCTTGATGAATTTCTTGATATCGTTGGCAGTGCTGCCTTCTGCAAGAGCGTCAAGTATCTTTACATCAAACCCATTCTTCTCTAGCATTGCAGCTATATACGCTATACCCAAAAACGGCTCAGACCCTTTGGCTATCTCCTCTATCCATCCCTGATGGAGCCTTGTATAACTTGGGTTTATTAAAATGATATCAGTCATTGTGTACACCCCTAAAATAATCGAGAAATGCCTTGAATCCAAATAACTTCCTCTTTATATCTGAGACATTTCTGATATTGATGACCATTCTTAACATTTGGTTTGGTCTCAGATAAAACTCCTTCAGGGCCTTGTCTATATAGTAATCTATCTGCTCCTTTGTAAACTGAGGATAACTGAGCACAGTTACCTGCTCCTTTTCAGGCGAGACCCATTCAGTCCAATCTTTCGGAACAAGATATTTGTTTCGCTTTGCCCATTCATAAATGGCAGTGCCTGGATAGGCCGCTATGCCGCTAACCTGAATCGTGTCTAATGGCAGGCTTTTTGTAAAGTCTATCGTTCTTTGCGCCTCTTCAGGAGTCTCGCCAGGAAAGCCGAACATGAAACAGCCATGAATTATGAAACCTAACCGATGGGCGGTTTCTGTGAACCTTTTGCTCTGTCTTAATGACACTCTCTTGCAGACACTGTCCAGGCATCTTTGGTTCCCTGATTCGTAGCCCACCATAAGCATCCTGCAGCCGTGCCTTTTCATTACCGGAAGCAGCGAGAGATCAACATCCACCCTGACGTTGCAGCTCCATTTTATCTTCAGCTTCCTTCTATCCAGCTCCTTGCAGAATTCTTTAACATGCTCTGGATTAGCGGTGAAGGTATCGGTTTCGAACATGAACTCCTTGATGTTCGGAAAAAGCTTCAAGTCGTATTCAATCTCGTCGACTATACTCTTTGCAGACCTTGACCTGAACTTCCTCTTGAACATTACAGGCGTGTTAACGCAGAACGTGCAGTTGTTGGGGCATCCCCTTCCTGTTAGCAGGGTTATGAACGGGTATAGCTTTCCAGGGTCAGGATAGTCTTCTATGTTTATGTGGCGCCATGCGGGGAACGGCATCTCGTCCAGGCTTTTTATTGTTGGCCTGGGCCGGTTCTTAATTATCCTACCGCCCTTTCTGTAGGCTATCCCAAGTATTTTTTTCAACGGCTTCTTGCTTGCCAAGTCCCTTAACGTGTAGTCATACTCGCTGTAAGCAACCACGTCAATGCTTTTGTCAATCGCCATAGTCTCTCTAGGCAAAGCAGAAACATGAGAGCCTATCAGGACGGTTCTTATTTTCCTGTTCCCTTTCTTTATCATCGAGCCGTGCTCTATGTCGCTGTATATGGACGGCGTTGTGCAGTAAACCACGACCATGTCAGAATTGAATTTCAGGACCTTTCCTACCAACATTTTCTTTGACAAATTCTTTATTGTCGCGTCAATGAACTGGACATCATGCCCGACCTTCTCCAGAACGGCAACAGCGGTCAGAAGGTATTCCGGATGCCTGAAGCATCTGGACCTGGCTTTGGTGTACCATCTGGCGGACTTTGAAAAGTTCTCCCCATAGCTTGGTATTATCACAGATACTTTTGACATAAAATCATTTTTTTAGCAGTTTCAAACCATACGCGAATCCGAACAGCCATGATATTGTCCTCAAAAATATTATTGCTATTGAAATCGGCAACATGCGTCGCTCCCTTTTATAGACGAAATTGAAGAATCCTAAATATATTGCAAAGAAAGCCGCAATGCTGATAACAGACAAGTATGCAGATACCGGCATTACAGCGCTTGAAAATAGACTGAATATGAACGCAGCCATCATTATAGGCGAATAGGGAATTTCTCTTCCTGTATAGACGTCGCCACCCATCTTCTTTGGGTGCTTGTTGTAAAGGCTGACCCTCCAATAAGCCCTGTAGAACTGTTGTTTTAGGTATTTTTTCAAGCTGTTTGGATGAGAATGCCAAACAAAGAGCGTTTTGTCAAAGAGAAGCTTGTGCCCTCCGCTAAAAATCTTGAAGGAGAGCTCAGGATCCTCTCCAGAGGCGGTCTTGAATGTCGGGTTAAACCCTCCGAACTTTAGGAATATATCACGCTTGTACGCGCAGCAGTAGGTCCCCAGAAAGTCAGTATATCCAACTTGTTTCGAGTGCCTCCACCCTATCTCATACCCAACAAACCTTGCCACAGAGCTTTTTTTGTTTAGCGTCTTGTAGGTACCGCCGCAGCCGGCGATGTCGTGCTTTTGAAAGTTCATAGCAATTCCTTTCAACAATCCTTTCGGGGCGACGCAATCGCTGTCAGTAAAGAAGACAATGTCCCCCTTTGCGGCCTTTGCTCCAAAGGTTCGCTGAGCCGCAGGACCCATGTGCTTGCGTGAGAAAACCTTGACATTTTTGAACTTTTTTGCAGCCTCGACAGTTCTGTCCGTCGAGCCGTCGTCCACAACGATTATTTCCTTATTCCTATAATCCTGGGCAACCAAAGACTTTAACAATCTTGGCAGTAAGTTCTCTGAATTGTAAGTTGACACAACTACTGATATTTTCATGATAATTTGCCCCTAAACCAACTGTTAAAATTTCATAATCACCTTAAAGACTTGAAACCAAAATCATATATTAAATAACCTCATATATCTTTACCTGCTCGTTTCTGAAAACCTGCTTGAAATGATCCAAGCCCTGACCCTCAAGCATGAACATCTTGGTGAATACCACATTCCTGAGGTTGGGCGGTATTATGACAATGTACTGGTAATGCCTCGGCAGCCAAATAGTCATAGGTATTGTCTGGTTGGTGAACCTCGCGTTCAGCTGGCTTTCCAAAGGCTTTAGCGCGATGATGACATCCTCCAACTCCTCTTGGGAGAACTTTACAGGAACAGGTGTTGTTCCATTATAGAATATGAACTCGTCGAAAAGCGCTATGTTTATGCCCTCGACAAAGATGGGTATGGGCAGCTGTGCGTTATATATTGCCACCTTTGAGGTTTGGCTCATGTCATAGTTCACAAACATAACATTATTGTTCTCGTCAACTGACTGGGACGTCTGGCCCAGCTGTATGTATAGCGGACAGGAAGGGTCAGTTACCCCGTCACAGCCCATACCGAAATATTGCAGCCATCTGAACTTTCCTATCAGGTCGTCAGACGCTATCCAGTAAGATGCTGGAGAGCTGCCCTGGTACTTTCTCACCAGCTCAAATGACTTGTTCTCGTCCGTTGTTGCCATTATCTTGCCCAAGTCAGTTATCCTGTCGTTTATGGTGTAAAGGCACTGGTTGTGGCAGTGAGCTCCGTCCGCGTAATTTCTTCTCTCAGCAAGGCTGTTTATCATGTGGCCCGGATCCCACCAAGTCCCCACTATGGAAAGCTCTGGTGTGTCAGTCTTTAGGAATTCCCATGCGCTGTCCCAGTTGGCGTTTATGTCCGGTCCGAGCTGGGTCCCGAGATCATTGCCTATCTGCAGAACGTTGAAAGCCAAAAACAGTGCAATGCCGAAGATAGTTGCTTTGTATATTGCGTCCTTTTTATCAACCATCTCTACCAAAGAGCCGAAACCGACCCCTATTAGTGTTATGAAGAAAGTCGATGTCAATTCCGTGAACCTTATTCCCTTAAAAGTCGTGTATATCCCTATCAAGAACAGCGTCAGCATGAAAGACAGACTTATCGTGTCAATTTTTCTGTACTTTAGCGCAAAGCCGGCTATTATGAACAGAGCGAATATAAGGAGTATTGTTATGTCGATGAAGCTGTTGCCCATAACAAATCTGCCTGTGGCAGTTATCCAACCCTCCAAGCTGAATATGTTGAAAGGCTGCAGTTCGGCTATTGATATGTTGACTATCCATGCCTCCGCACTAAAGGCGAAGCCAATAACGTTTGTTATGTGGAATATTATGTTTTCATAGTTTATGGCTGCGAACACAGCCAATCCTGAAAGAAGCGCTACAAGCATCAATATGTTCTGTTTTAGCTCTTCTAGGGCGCCCTTGAGGTTTTTTGTTAAATCTGCTTTCCTGAAGCCCTTGTCACCTAGCAGCGTTTTCATTAAAAAGTATATTATCGCGAAAATCGCAAGTATGGCAAAAGAGTAGAACGAATAACCCCACGTCATCAGGAAGCCTGCAAAGCCTATGAGCGCCATGCAGTAGCTGAAGATGCTCTTTTTCTTCAGTGCATAATAGCCAAGATAAAGTGTGAGGACTAGGAAGAACAGCACAACCTGGTCAGTGTCGTAGGAGCTTCCGAAGGTTCTTGTAAGAATCTGTGGCGCTGTTCCGACCAGAAGCGCTGTAAGCAGTCCGCCGTACTTGTTGGAGAGCTCTCTCCCCAATAGGAACGCTGGGATAATTATCATGGCTCCATATACGGCTGACATGTAAGCGCATACGGTTAACAGGCTCATCCCCATTGGCGCCAGAATCCAGTATATGACAGAAGTCATGTAGAACATCAGAGTCGGGCTTGTGTTGATTTCTATCAGCCTTCCTGTGTAATAAGTCAATTCGTCCCAAGCAGGCATGTGGCCCCAGTCAGCAAAATACTTTGTGTATCTGTACTGGAAAATCGGGTCGAACGAAAGCACTCTATCCTCTACTATGTTGATAGCCCTTATATGATAAGAGAAGAATAGAATAGCCAATAGTACAAACACCCACCATTTGCCCTTTAGAACATTTATTACATCCATGATTAACTAACAAGAATTAGAAATAGAACTATAAAAAGTTTTATTCGGCTTCATGACAGCATGCCAAAGCTTACTGCCAGTATTATCAAGTTCTGCAATATTGCGAAAAAGGCGAACCGCTTTATCCTACCAACGCCCTGCAGATAGTAGGTGTATATTACATTATATCCGAAAAGCAGGCCCATTATGACAACTATCTTGAAGAAAGACAGACTGGGCAGATAGCTCTGGAAAAAAACGTTGAAAAGCATGTCTGAAGCTAAAAGAACGAACAAAATGCCTGCAACAACTATGGGCGTGTAAAGCATGAAAACTTTCCTCAGAAGCCTTTTGGCATCTCCAATCTTGTCCATTCCCTGCATTTCCGACACTTTGGGCATCACCACAAATGATATGGCGTTAGGTATAAGCATTGTAGCGAAATAGAAGAGGAAGGCGAAGGAGAAGTAGCCTATGGCCTCCTGCGAGAAGAAGATGCTTAGTATGGGAACGATGACATAGTATACGCTGTTTATTATGTACACCGCGTGTAGCGGCAGGCTGAATGTTTTGAATATTTTCCTTGCGTCGAACCTTTTTGTTGGGCTTAACTTTAGCTTGAAGAAGAAGCGCAAAGCAAAAACATTGCCCACAAAATAGCCTATGCCCCAACCAAGGATCAAGTAAAAAATGCCAAAGAAGCTTAACATATAGCCCAGCATCGCGGAGCTTACTGACACAAGGAACTGCGAAAGGGCGAAAATCTTGAACTTTTGGAATCCCATGACGATGTTCTGGAAGCTGTTAAAGAAGAATAGGGCTGAAAGGATGGCGCCTGGGAATATGAGATAGCTGAGGCTCACGTCATTTAGGAACAGAAGCGCTATTTGGTCCTTCAGCACGATGACAGAAACCACGAGCACCGCATACGAGACCAGCTTTATCTTCAAAAAGTAGCTTATCAGGTAGCCTATCTTCTCGCTGCTCCTTTTCTTGAACTGGGAGATGTATTTTGTCAAAGTGATGTTGACGCCAAGGTCCATAATGAGCGGCAGGAAGGCGAAAAGATAGAAGAGTGTCCTAAAGACGCCGAACCCCTCCGGGCTGAGCACGTTTGATATGAAGATGTCGACCAGAAAAACTATCAGGTTCGCCGCCAAGGACGCTATGAATATCAGGCCGCTGCTTTTTGCTATATCTGTCTTCAAAGCAGACAAAATAAACTTTTTCATTAAATTAAATAAGACATGCAGAAGATAAAGGTTTTTTGTTAGCAATCTTTATAAGCCGGTTTTCTAAATAAGTGTTAGTGGTGTTTTTGAACAAAAGAGGCCTTTTGGGGAGTTTGAGCTTATTTTCGGTACTAATTCTGTCAATTATAATATGCCTCGTAATTGTCCTGCCAGCATTTGCTGATGTCAATCCGGGGGGACTGCAGGGCTATGACTTTTGCGGTGGAAATCCTTGCCCAACATGGGTTAATTTGTCAAGAGGGGACATGTTCTTTGCGGACGGGAACGACGTCTATATCATTGCCAACATCAGTTGTTCTTCACCACATGTTTGCAATTCAAGCATGCTGGTCGATGCCAATTTTTCTCAGATAGGAGGAAACGAACTTATGCCTGGTGTATTCAAACAAAACGGGACAGACGCAAGCTGGGCTATTTTCGAGTTTAATGATACTGTAAATTTCACAACGTTGTCAGTACAGCAGATTCAGCCCAAGAACATAACGATGAACGCAACAGTCATTAACGATACTTCCGGACTGAACGAAACGTTTGACCTGCCCGGTTTCTTTGCAGTTGCATTGCTGGTCAACATGTCAACCTTCGGCTGCCCGCCCGAGGGCCAGCCAGGAGCGTCCTTCCCAGAGGTTCCTGGATGGAACGAGTCGAATTCGTCTCCAGTGCTCAGCCCTGTGCAGGCGGTTGGTTGCACGCAGAATGTTTCTCTATGTTCATATACGGACACATACGGCCCTGGAACATGGAATGGCACGCATTGGATGGTGTGCGCGCCCAGCTTTGGTGGGGCGACGACAAACTTTACGGATATAGCGGAAAGCGGCAACTTTTCAGCAATCCAAAACTTTACAATAGATGTTCCTGGAAAGGCTAAAATAGTTTTCCAGACAAACATCAGCTTTGATTCACAGCAGCAATCCCAGGCCATAATGGAATTCGCCATGAAGAGCGTCATGGGCGCGGGAAGGGTAGGGATTAACGACACGGAATTCTGCGGAGACAGCTGCGGCCAGCCTGACAGGCCGAATTTGAATCTATCAGCAAGGCTGACCATATACAATATTTCCGGTCAGCTGGGTATTAGCGGAAAGCCCCAGATAATCAGAACAGGATATGACGGTTCCAATCCACAATCATGCCTGCCAAGCATATGCTCGGATGTTGTCTGGGACGGCGAGAACCTCACATTCACGGTTTCAAGTTTCTCCAGTTACACGGCCACGGACGCCATAAATGTGTCGCTTGTCTCACCCGGGGACAATAACTGGTCAAGTGTAAAGACAATCAACTTTACTTACAATCCTGTATGGAACTCTTCTGTTACAATGGACAACTGCACCCTTTACGGGAACTTCACAGGTAGCTGGCTGGAAAACGTAAGCAACACCACGCCTCTTGTGAACGGGTCTGCGAACTTTATAACAAACACGGTTCCTACAGACGAGGCATATATATGGAATGTCGAGTGCTATGACAATACGGGTTTGGGAGACGCTGGAACTGCCAATTACACTGTCAAAGTGGACAGCACAGCCCCTGGATGGTATAACAATGTCACAACCCCACAGTCTTCATACTCTGCTTCGTCCCCCTCGTTATTTAATGTTACTTGGAATGACACCAACAGCGACATATCAAATGTCCTGATAACAATCAGGAACTCTACCGCTGTCCTGATAAGCAATGCCTCCATGACAAACGACACCTTTAACGGTTCAATCTATAACTATTCTCTAGTCCTGCCAGCAGGAACTTTCAACTGGACGTCCTACGCCAATGATTCCGCGGGCAACTGGGACGACACCGATACTTGGTCATTCACAATTGGCCAGGCAGACAATCAGATTAACCTTTACCTGAATAACAGCACAGAGTACGCGAACCAGAACATTGTTGTCGTTTACGGCACGCAAACAAATGCGACAGGCGTTTGCTCTGCAGGAACATGTAATATTTACCGCAACGACTCTGATGTATCCTCCGAGAACGACACACAAATCACTTTGGGCACAGGCTCGTGGGAGTATACTGTAAATACAACAGGAAATCAGAACTATTCTGCAAATTCGACAACATATTATGTTATAGTCAACCAGGCTCCGGTTATCTTGCAGCTGAGCAATAACCTTTCATGGTCTGGAACATACCCAGAAGGCTCAAACACGACGGGAACCGGCTGCCCAGCGCAGATAACATGTAATCTGTACAGGAACTCTACCGCTGTCTCTAATCCTGGTCTGGCTCTTTTGGGTGTGGGCGCATATAATTATACTTACAACACTTCCGGCAATGCCAATTATTCCTCAAACACGACTGCAAACATATTGGCAATGGCTCAGGGGACGCCTGACGTACAAATATTCATAGGTGGTGATGGTGCGAACTCTACCATAACATATTCAACAAGCGCAAACATAAGCGGCAACTCAACAACAACTGTGACACCACCAGACTTTAGCCTTTATGTCGTTAACGTTTCCGAATCCTCACCTGCCATTGCGCTTTCAAATACATCCAACAACCCGGCATCTTTAGAACTAGTTTTGGGCAACGGAACCTATCAGGTTATATACAACACTTCCGGCAATGCCAACTGGTCAACTGCTTCGAACAGCAGCATACACATGTTTGTGAACAAGGCATCTAATCCAGTAAGCCTTATCTTGAACGACTCTGCAGATCAGAATGTAACATACACCTATCCAGAGGCTGTAAATGCGACAGTGACAACAAACATAGGCACAGTATATCTGTACAGGAACGACAGCCTGGTAGCCAACGGAACCTCCCCACAGTCTGAGCTGGTGCTGTTAGGCAACGACACACACCCTTACAAAGTAAATGCGACAGGCAATGCCAACTACTCTGACAACAGCACGGGCGTTACGTTTTACGCTTTAGTAAACAAAGGAGTTAACTTGGTTAATCTTTATCTGAATGGCTCTACCAACCAGAACGTGACATATACTTATCCTGAATCAATTAATTCGACCGGAACATCGTCCGGCGGCACGGTGTTCTTGTATAGAAACGGAACACATGTTGCAAATGGAACATCTCCACAAGCGGAGAACATAAGACTAGGCAACGACACTTTCCCGTACAAGGTCAATGTAACAGGCGACGCCAACTGGTCGGATAACGCAACAGGAGTCACTTTCTATGCCCTTGTAAACAAGGGTGTGCTGAGTCTGTTAATTAATTTCAGCCCCTCCAGTACAGTTACTTTTGGCAACCAGACAACTGCGAACGCTACTGAGAGCAATGTTGGTGACGACGGTGTTGTTTATGAGCTGAGAAGGGACGGTGCTCTTGCCGACAACACCACGCCTTATTCCGAGGTTGCCACTCTTGCTGTAGGAACATACAACTACACTTTCAATGCAACGGGCGGCAATAACTGGACGGCTAACACGACCGGTATATCATCGATATTAACAGTTCAGACTGCTCCCGCAGCCAGCTTTGTGCCTACAGGAGGTGGAGGACCAGTTCCTGTTGTTATTGATGTTGACAGGAAAAAGGGCAATGCTAATGTGAGCATTGGTTCGATTTCTGCAGGGGGCACGACAAACGTCTCCATAGCAAAGATAGAGGACATGGCGGTCAGAAAAATAAGCATATCCGTGAGGAACAGCGCCAACGACATACAGATAAGAATAACTAAAATTGCAGGCGCGCCTGCCTCAGTCTCGCACGAGATTGAAGGCAAGGTCTATCATTACATCAACATAGAAAAGGAAAACATCCAGGACGCAGACATTAACAGGACCGTGATAAGGTTCGCTGTCAACAAGACCTGGATGGAGGAGAACGGCATTAATTATTCTGATATTAGTTTATACAGATGGGAGAGCGACAGGTGGAACGAATTGCCCACAACCTATGTGAGCAACGACTCGTTCGAGCACTTTTACGAGGCGGTTTCGCCAGGCTTCTCGACCTTTGTCATAGGAACCAGCGGCGGTTCGGTGGAGCCGGAACTTACTGTTGTTTGTGCAGAGGCTTGGTCATGTACTGACTGGTCTGAATGTGCCAACGACCTGCAGACAAGGACATGCACTGATACCAATGCCTGCGGAACAACCGACAGCAAGCCTGTGGAGAACCAGCCCTGTGAGATTATAGCGGCAGTTGTAACAGATTTCCCGATTTTCGAGGTTACCATCGTTGCGGTTCTGATAGTTTTGCTTTTAATCTTTGTTTTACTGGAAGTGACAGGTCACATCAACCTCGGTATTCTAAAGGAACTGTTCAAAAGAAATAAGACAAAAAAAACAAGCCTTTATGAAAACATGTACGACATAGAAGAAGAGCTGGAAGAGCAATGATTTTTTTAGACGTTTAAACAAAAGTTTATAAGCCGGTTTTCTAAATAAGTGTTAGTGGTTCTTTGAACAAAAGATGTCTTGCTGGCGGTTTGAATATTTTTTCATTGTTAATTGCGTCATCTCTCATATTTCTTCTTTCCTTTAGCGTATTGACTTTTGCGGCACCTGAAGAAAATCCATGCGGATTGGATTCGTTAAAGTTCTGTCTAGTTGATGCCTTTGGCACAGAAGGCAATGAAAGCGTTGTCGTTTGCGCCGGCATGTCAGAGGAAGTTAACTGGTTTAACGTGTGGTACAACGGAACCGCGCTAAACACCACAAACGGCGGCATAATAAGCTCGCAGTATTATGATTACAGTGTTGGCACTGCAAACGGAACTGATTACAATAACGAGCTGCTGAGCAATTCATCTGATCCGTCATGCGTGCTGCTTGTTCTGAACGGAACCGATGCGCCATTTACCAATCAGACCATGCAAATCAATGCCACGGTCGGCAACAAGACAGACTATGCTACGGCCTCGGCAGAGTGCGGTCTTTCAGGCTGCAACGGCACCATGTTCACGATAAATTATGTCTCTTTGCAGGCCTACGACGCTTCGGGGTCGGCAGGGCTGCCGAACACAGCGTTCATGGCATTTGACAATAGCACCAAATCGTTTTTGTTGGAAGGTCCTGCTCTCTCAGACACAGACGGCTATTGGGCCGAGCACTGTATGGGTGTTGTGGCTGCGGGCGAATGCGTCAACCTGACACCGCTAGTAGAGCCTAACTGGTGCCTTTACCACGGAATAAGCTTCCCCTCTAACGACATAGCTCCCATATGCGCCATAAACCAGACAACTACTATCATCGCCTTGGACTTTATATCTTCAAACAAGTCCAAGCAAAACGTCACTCCGGGCACACCACTTTTGCTAAACCTTGACACGCCTGCGTCCATGGCCATGGTAATGGTTTCAGTCTGGTCACCGGAATCGTTCCAGCAGCAGAACATACCAAGCCAGATAAACGTCCACGACAACACGACTGACGAGCTATTATTCATTGTTACAGGGCAGGAAGAAACAATGCCTGCCTTCCTAGAGCCGTACAGACACTATAAGATAAAGTTTAACTATGGCGGGAGGAACTATAGCTTCCCGTTCATGACGCCTGTTTCAGGCATGACAGGAGCGCAAATCTTTTTGGCAAACAGCACCATATACACAGATTCCGATTATAGAACGGTTGTTGGAAAGGTAGTAAACCAGACATCCGACCCTTCAGGCAACAAGTATCCTGTGCCGAACGCCACAGTCTACGCCCAGTTCTTCAAGGGCCCAAGCGGTGCGTTCGGAATACAGTTCTTCAACTCTTCCGTAACCGATGAGAACGGCATGTTCTCTATGAGGGTTCCAAGATCGCTGTCTCCGAGCGAGAATTCGCAAGGGGACATGTACTTCCCGCAGTATCAGTTCTTCATAGTCAGCGACAAGACAAACAACGGTGTGCCGATTTACTTTCCCACGATAGACAACAACAATAACAGGGGGTACTTTGCAATAGGTGATACAGTCGTGCTTCCGCCCCTGACTCTTAAGGCCGGTGGTCTTGTCGAGGCCAACCTTACGCTCAACAGCGCAAGAATGATCATAAGCGAGCTTAGCAAGTTCTCGTCCACAGGGACGGGTATTCAAAGGGACGCTGTCACGGGAAAGTTCTCAATGACGTCAATGTTCGATAATGTGAACCCACCATCATCCATGAATATGTCTTTCCTTTCCCCTATCGGAAACGAGTTGGTCATTAACTTTTTTGGCAAGAACATGACAATGGGGGATCCGATGACAGGCTCAATAATCAGGACATGCTTCAACACTTCTGCAAACGTTACACAGGGCAGCATAACCTCCATAAAGTGCAATCTCACAGAACCGGGTTATCTGAACCTTACCGTTTACACATGCAATGACATATTCGATTATAATATTTCTGACGAGTCCAAATGCTCAAACTTGCAGAACACGATGAACAGGAACAAGGCAGGCTCCTTTGACTTTTGGTTCGAGACAAGCGGCATTCTCCGCAATAGCAACGGTCAGATTGTAAGCTTGATAAATCCTGAAGGCGTTTTGCTTGAGAATTTGGTTGGTTTCGGGAGTCAGTCTCCGACGCTTAGCATGCCGCTTCCTGCGGGAAACTACACGCTAGAGCTAACATCATCATTCGATTTCAGCCAGTATCTCAATGTTTACAACAAGACGAACATCTCAATAACGCCAGGAGAAACTGTTGTTATGAACCTTGTCAGGGCTGACAACTGGAACATACAGCCCATGTTCAATCCGTCAATGGCGCTTTCGGACAACAATAATATCAATGTTTCGATAATGACAAAGCAGGGCACGATGCTAAACGGCACGAATGTTGTTTTGACAGCTAAAATACTTTTCCTAAACAAAACTGTAGCAAATGCAACAACAATAACATTCAGCTACGACTCTAGCAGGAATACGTTCTACAACCTTACTTTCAGACCTGCTTCCTTTAATCTTGATGCAGGCAAGTACAAAATTCTTCTCAATGCAAGCAACTTTAGCGGAAACACTTTGTACACTGCTACCAATATCATGCAGTTCAATGCGTACGATTTCCAGGTCGGCATGGACCTTGGCGGTTTCACCTTTGGCACGAACCAGACTGTGAACGGGAAGATATTCGTCTTTAACACGAGCACTAATCCGCCAACAGGCATCAACTCCTCAAGCATAGGCGCCAACAAGAATGTGACAGTCAAGATGTACGACTCCATTGGTACAGAGGTTTCGGCCACCTATAGTGCATCCAACATAACGGACGGCCAGGGATACATGAACCTGACGATGCCAACGGCTTTAGGATTCTACCAGATAGTGACATCTGTGACAGCTGACAACTGTTTCTCAGAAGGTTGCACAAACGGCACTGTAGGAGTGTCTGACAACTGGGTTCAGATAAGCAATGTAAACATTAAGACCACGACAGACAGGCAGAGTTATCAAACCTCAGACAATGTTGTTTTAACTATTCAGGTTTCCAATTCAACAACGGGTGCGGCAATAGAGGGCGCATCGGTTGAGGTTGTGGCTGACAGCAGCAACACCCCTGCAATAGGAACCACAGGTTCCAACGGAAAGGCCACTATAACGCTTAACTCTTCCACACATTCAGGAAGCACTTCATGGTCATATGGATGGCATAACCTTAAGATAAAAATATCAAAGAACATTGGAAGTAATATCGTCAAGCTGGAGACGTGGTTCGGCTTTGATGTCAGGGGAACAGATCTGTTTGTCAGGCCTGAAAGACCGTCGTACCAGACATCTGACAACGTGACAATACTTATGTACGGTCCTATAGAAAGTTTCACGATACCGCCGTCAGGCGTCAAGGTGGACGGTACAACGCTTTCGCAGGGACCTTGCAACCCAACGCCGAACGTGACATTCTGCATAAACGATGCTTGGAGCAGCGGCTCGAAGGAAGTAAAGATTGGGAACTGGTCTGTCGGGCATCACAACGTCGAAATAACATCCTCCACAGGCGGAGGCCAGCAGAAATTCTATGTAGGCTTTGACGTGAACTCTTTCAACATCATGACATCAACAGACAAGTTCAGTTATGATTTGAACGAAAACATAACGCTAAGCATTAAGGCGACAACAATAAGCGGCACAGCTATATCAGGCCAGAACCTTACTGCCACTCTTTACAAGGCACAGTCGCCAAACGACATACTTGTCGCTGGGGCAAACGCTACTACGAACTCTACGGGGCATGCAATTGTCACATTGAACGCAACAAAGCCCGGCTTCAACTACATAATGGTAAACATGGAAGGGCAGAAGCAGTTCATAGGCGTTCAAGTTTCAACACTAAAGGCAACTCTTCTTTCAGGCGAGCCCGGACCAGGCGTTTCTATAGTAGACAACTATGATGTCTTGCCGGGCGGCACTGTTACAATTTATGTCAACGCCACTAGAGGCGGTGCCGTTGTGCCCGACGGTACAGTCGTCACGGCAAAGCTATGGTCATTCGGAAACTATATCGAGATACCGTCCAACACCACCACAAACGGAAACGCGACCATTTCCTTGGGTATACCGGCGTTCTCGCCACTTCAAAAGTATGGGTTGGAAGTTAGGCTAACGTCTCCAGACGGCGAGCAAGGATTCGCCCCGCAGGCGACGGTCACAGTTACAGGTGGAGCAGCGCTACGACTGAGCTCCTTATCCGACAGGTCTTTCAACAGTCATTACAAGACAGGAGACACTGCGACCTTGACAGCAAAGTTGACTTACATGAACGGCACTGGAGTGAGCGGCTATAATGTAACCTTCGAGGTCGGATCAGACGGAACAACCCCGCGTGTTGTCGGAACATCCACCACTGGAAGCGACGGTACGGCAAGAAAGATTATAGCAATAACGGGCAACTATACTGACGGCCCTTACTTTTTGCATGTTTACCTTACAAACAGTAGTGATGTACATTCTTACTCAGGCTTTTTTGTGAGCAGTCTTCGGGTAGAAGCAAGCACAAACAGCAACACATATTCACCTGGAGACAATGTGGTGCTGAATATAACTGTTTACAACAGGACATCGGGATCACGAATAAACGCGACAAGCGGATTCCTTTTCATCTTCAACAAGGAGAAGGGAGAGATACAGCAGTATGTCGACACATCTGGACAGGTGCAGCCATACCAGGTGAACATCTCGATACCCAACGAAGCCAATGCCATAGGAACTTATCCGATTGCTGTTAACATGTTCGTTAACCAGTCGCAGGGCTTTGGATTCGTGATGGTCGACGTCAAAAACGCCTCACAAAGCCTGAACATGACAATGCCCAATTCAATAGATGCTGGAACATACTTCCTTGTCAACATAAGCTCGAGCCTCAACGGTACAGCAACTATGAGAACCTTCTCGCCAACGGCATCAAGCCTGATGTACGAGAATACGAGCATATCACTGAGCACAGGTTCGTTGCCGAACGCCACGATAAACATGTCAATAACAGATCCGGGCGTGTACGTGTTTAATGTATTTGTCAGCGGCATAGGCATGACAACGCAGGTTGTCACAGTGTTACCACCGACAAGCGGAACCATACCTGCGTTATGGACAGGCTCTGCTTTGACAACAAACGCAACAACGTTCGATGCAACGGACAATGTCTACATACTTTGCAACATACCAAACGCGATAGCGTCTGTTCTTACCTTAGACGAGAACACGACAATAACTATGCAAGTGCCTCTGTCCTTAACAACAGGAAGCAATTATTATAGCATACTAAACAGCACGGTGCTCGTCAGCGGAAGGAAATATTTTGTGCGCCTTGACACTAACACGTCCACAGGAGTCTACAATACGATGTTTACGGTGAACTGAAAATGAAAGCAGCAATATTATTAATTGTGTTTTTGGTTGCGTTGTCTTTTCCAGCATTCGCGACAGGTTCGATATCAATATCGAGCGTGAGCATGCCTTCCAGTGTGACTACAGGAGACACCTTTACAATTACAATGTCCGTCACAGGCACCGAGGTCAGCGATGTAAGCGGTTCGCTGACTTTGCCGACAGGACTTGGCTGCACCCCGTCAGGGTCGCAGTCCATATCAATGTCAGGTGGCTCTGGAAGCACAAGCTGGTCATGCACCGCGTCGGTCTCAGGCGATTATACAAACCAGATAACCGCAAGCGTGGGCGCATTGGATTCCGGAACAGGCCAGCCTCTTTCTGACAGCCTCCAGACAGGCCTGCAGGTTATGACGCCTGCCTCTCTAACGTCATCATCATCGATAGCGTCTTCAAGCATAGTTGCAGGCAGCTTGACCACATTTACGGTAGGCGTGAACAACGCAGGCGGAACGTCGACGACATATAGCATATCCATGTCTTGCACAGGACTTTCATGCTCACCGTCTTCTGTTTCAAGCACAAGCATAGACGGGAACACTATAGTTTATCACACGTTTACTGTGACCTCGACAAGTGCTGGCGCCTTTACATCGACTGCTACCATAAGCGGGAACGGTCAGACGCTGACAACATCCAAGTCATTGACAGTAAGCTCTTCCGGTTCCCAACTTCCTGCGGGTGGCGGCGGAGGGGGAGGGGGCGGCGCAGCTTCTAGAACTTTTACATTGAGGTACAAAAAAGGAAACTGCAACATAACCGCGCCATCAATGGTTGCCAACAGCATAATGAACTTTACAATAGCAAAGACAGACGACATAGCATTCAGGCAAATCAACGTTTCTGTTGCAAGAACTGTCAACAACACAAAAATAATTATCAACAGAATCATGTCATTGCCAGAGTCAGTAGGTCATGACATACAAGGCAAGGTATATAATTACATCAGCATAGAGAAGGAAAATATAACAGATGGAGACTTTAGCAAAGTTTACATAGAATTCGCTTTAAACAGAACATGGTTTGATGAAAACGGCATAGAAATACAAAATATCAGCCTATATAGATGGGAAGGTGAAGGATGGAACGAATTGCCCACAACATACATAAGCGAAGATGATTCCGAAGTTCTTTATCAGGCAGAGTCTCCAGGCTTCTCGACCTTTGTCATAGGGTCTGGCGGCGCAGGAACAATAAACGAAAGTCAGGCTGCTTGTGCAGAGGTCTGGTCTTGTGCAGATTGGAGCGAATGTGAGAACGACTTACAGACAAGGACATGCACTGATGCCAATGCCTGCGGAACAACCGCTGACAAGTCTGCGGAGAACCAGCCCTGCGAGACCATATCGGCGGTTGCAACAGATTTCCCGGTCTTCGAGGTCTCTATTGTGGCAGTCCTGATAGTCCTACTCTTAATCTTCGTTTTGCTGGAAGTGACAGGGCATATCAACCTCAACATCCTAAAACAGCTTTTTAAAAAGAAGAAAAAAGAGGAAGCAAAGCCTAACGAGAACATGTACTACATAGAACGAGAGCTGGAAGAGCAGTGAATTTTCTCTGAAGATAGCTATTTAAAACTTTGGTCATAATAGAAGTCTGAGTGTTACTATGACTAAGGAGTTAAAACTGCTTATATTCAGTTTTATGATCATATTGGGTACTGCTAGCATAGCCTTAGCAGCGCCATCGTATTCGTCCAATGCGGCAAATACCGTGGTTACAGTCGAAGGCAACTATACGGTCCTCAGCGTCTTCTGGAACAGTACAGAACCACTGTCAACCGCCGTTCTTTCTACGAACGAGACAGGTGTTTGGATAGAATATGTAAAGCCTATAGAGTATACAGAAGAGCTGGTGCCCATACTCTACTATCACGGTATAGGCGAAACATACCCATCACCCTACAACACGAAGGTGAGTGACTTTATATCCCATATGGACTACTTGTACAAGAACAACTACAACACCATAACGTTTGCCGAACTTTTGGAGTATATGAACAGCAACAAGAAGCTGCCTGAGAAGGCTGTTGTCATAACCTTTGACGACGGCTGGAAGGACCAATACGATAACGCCTTTCCAATTCTCAAGAGATATGGCTTTACTGCCACGTTCTTCATAATAACGAATTACACGATCAACAATAACTACTATCCTGGTTACATGGGTATTGCAGATGTTCAGGCGCTGCATGCCGGCGGCATGGATATAGCCTGCCATTCCAAGACCCATCCTATAGGTGGTCTAAATCTGACTGCCAACCCTGGCCTTAACCTCAGCTTAGAGATCAACGAAAGCAAGAATGACATATGTGGATGGTTGGATGGAGACTGCCCCAAGGTCTTTGCATACCCAGAAGGTGTATTTGATGATAGCATAATAGAGTGGGTGAAGGGAAATGACTTCATAGGAGCAAGGGCCATAGAGAAGGACGGTGTTGGGGAGGGTTGGATTGAGCCCAGGTTTGCATGGCTTAAGGCTTCCAATGACGAGGAAAGCAAGTTCACAATAGGTTCGAACATAATAGATGCCAACACGACCTTTAACGGCAGTTCAGCTGTTAGTTTTGAGAAGCTGGTAAACTACACCAAGAGGAACGAGTTTGAGGACATGTATGTGACTGTTTCCGACCTTGACATAAACGGCAACATCTCTCTCGAGGACCAGTTCGAAGCGGACAGCTTCTCGAGCATTGCTTTGCCGGATGCTGGAGACAGTGTGACGGTCGGCGTTCTCATACCTTCCACAGATCGATACAATATAACTTTCAGGGTTCTTACTGGTGGAATGAATCTGACAGACCCAAGTAGCTACTCACCTTTATCCAACACTTATGCTTACTATATAGACAATACACAATATACTCTGCCTACAGCTCAGAACTTTGTGAATGACACTCATACTGTTCTTGGTGATGACAATGTCACTGTCTGGGGATATGTATGGGGAAGTCAGATACTTTGGAACATTCAAATCGATGTAGGATTCCACAACATAACAGTAGTTGCGCAAAACAACTGGAGTATGTTGGACTATTTCACAATAGACTATTCGAACAAGGTTATCAATGCCTCTAATTATTACAATTCCCCAAGGTTCCCAAGGACATACGAAGCATGGACAAACTTTACATGGAGGAACGATTCAGTTCCTTTTGGAAAGGTCGTAGGCTGGAAGGTCTTTGCCAATGACACTTCTGGTAATGGAAATACGACTGAAACGTTCAGCTTCAATTTCATTCCTGTAAACAAGTCGCTTTCATGGAGCAACAGCCAAGCGCAGCTGGTCAACAGCTATACGCCGTCAGGCTACAGCAACTTTAGCATAACATGGAGCAACAATACTAGTTCGCTCAGCGGAGCATACATTGAGAACAACTTTACCGGCTCATTGGTAAACACTTCAATGAACGGCACTTACCCGAACTATTATTATAACACAACACCCATGGCAGCCGGCACATACCAATACAGGTTCGTTGCCAACGACTCCAACAACAGCCAGAACGCCACACAAACTCTTATGTTCACAATAAACAAGGCGGTCAATCCTACCGACTTGTACTTTAACAACGGCACAGAATACATGAATCAGAACGTTGACATAGTGTACGCCACACCGATAAACGTGACAGGTATGTGTACTGTAGGTGCATGCAACCTTTACCGCAATGATACTGGCATCTCAGAGAACAACACAGAAGTCACGCTGGGAGCAGGGACTTGGCAATACACTCTCAATACAACAGGCAACCAGAATTATTCCACCAATTTCTCAAAGGAATATAATATAACAGTCACAAAAGCAGACAATCCCGTCTACCTCTACCTGAACGGAACCAACAACACAAACGTCACATACACCTATCCGGAAGCAATAAACGCGACAGCAATGTCTGCGTTTGGTACAGCATATCTGTATAGAGACGAAACACAGATTGTAAACGCAATCGAACAGGTATTGCTCGGTAATGGGACTTATACTTACAAGGTCAACGCCACCGGCAACGCCAACTACTCTTCCAACGCAACAGGCGTCAAATACTATGCATTTGTCAACAAAGGGGTGTTGAGTCTGTCAATTAGCTTTAACCCATCAGACACTGTTATATTGGGATCACAAGCATTGGTAGCGGGAATAGAAAATAATGTTGGCGATGTTGATGTTTTTTACGAGTTCAGAAGGGATGGCTTCCTGATAGGGAATGTCACAGGCAATGTCAGCTATTCTGTCAACGAAACAAACGGTGAATTAGGAAAACACAATTACAACTTCAACGCCAGCGGCGGAGCCAACTGGACGGCGAATTTTGATGGAATATGGTCATTGTTGACTGTTCAAGTGCCTTCCAATTCATTGCCTTCTGGAGGCGGTGGTGGGGGCGGCGGAGGTTACGTGCCTCCTGTAACGACAAAGGATGACGAAGATAATGCTGATACGAATGAAACCACAACAGAAGAGCCAGAAGAAGAGTTGATTTCAACAGAAGAGCCATGCATAGAGGAGTGGATATGTTCAGGGTGGTCTGCCTGCAGGGAAGGCAGCCAGATAAGAACATGCGTCGATTCGAACGAATGCGGCACTGAACCTGACACGTCCATGGAATTCATGGAATGTGATGACCAATCGCAGGCAACGGGTTTGTTTTCAGTCTTTACAACGCCCATAGGACTTGCTGTTGTAGCTATTATGGCAATGCCTGTTACTTTTATGGCCTTTAGAATTATCAGAAACAAGAAGCAAAACAAAATAGATAATAAGAAAGTAACCAAGAAGAAAAAATAGCTTTCAATAAATAGGAAGCAGACCAAGTTGTTCTTTATGAGAAAAATAGCATTAGTTGCACTTTTGTTCATTGTTGCATCAATCATTTTTCTATACTTTGCACAAAGTGGGGACAAGCCTGTACTAACCGATTCTGGCATGGCTGGCTGGAGGTCCTCGGAATACGGTTATCAGCAAGAGCAGGGTCCTGAATACTGGATAGATGTTGCAAACCAAATGTCCTCCAAGTTTGAAGGCTATGTGCCGGCAGGCATATGGATTGTTGGAACAAAACAAGGATTGGACATGTGCAATCTGCAGTTTCCTGGCGAAGACAACATGATTGAACACATCACATTTTCCGAAACCGACATGAACGAAGAATACCTTGATGCTTTTGATGCGGCAGGACTGAACATTTGGCTGCAGGTGGAACCTGCCAAAGCCGATGTAGGAACGCTTATCGATTTGGTCCTTAGCAGGTACAAAAATCATCCTTCTGTTATCGGGTTCGGTGTTGATGTGGAGTGGATTGATGTCGGAAATTATGAAGACGGCAGACCTGTAACAAGCAATGAAGCGAAAGCATGGCTTGACAAAGTGAAGACATATAATCCGGATTACAAATTGTTCCTAAAGCACTGGGAAATAGAAAAGATGCCTAAATCATATCCTGAAGACGTTGTCTTCATATCAGACAGCCAGGAGTTTGAAAGCTATTCAGAAATGTTGGAGGATTTCCAAATGTGGGGAGAACATTTCTCCGATGCTGAAGTCGGCTTCCAGTACGGTTATGAGATCGACAAACATTTATGGGAAACGTTTGACGACCCTGCAGGTCAGATAGGGAACGACTTGATAGAGAATGTGCCTAATTGTAGAGGATTATATTGGATTGACTTTACCATAACTAATGTTTTTCAACCCATAGAATAATTCATACTTAGAGTCCTCATGAATAGGTTCACAGTTTTGTTCAAACCACACAGGATTTAAAAGACGGTTCTTCAATATATTCAATATGAAAAGCGAATTTGACTCTATAGCAAAATACTATGATATGTTTCATAAGGGAAATGAAGGGGATTTGAAATTCTATCAAAAAGAAGCTTCTAAATCCAGTACAGTACTAGATGTAGGTTGTGGAACAGGACGCTTGGCAATACCAATAGCAAAAAAAGGTATTAAGGTAGTTGGTATTGATATGTCAAAGAAAATGATTGACATTGCTAGAAATAAGGCTAAAGCAGATGGTTTGGGAAACAAAGTCAAATTTTTACAAAGAGACATGAAAAAATTCAATTTGAGAAAGAAATTTGATTTGATTATAATAGCTAACAGAAGCTTCCTAAATGCAGTTACGGATAAAGACCAAAAAAACACTCTTCTTTGTTGTAAAAGGCATTTGAAAAAAGGGGGCAGATTGATTTTTAATATTTTTGTTCCAGATTGTAAAATAATATCACAACAGAATTCTAAAGAAGAACTATTAAAAACATTTTTTGACAAGAAAAACAAAGAAACCATAAAACTTTATTACAAGTCTAGAATAGACAGACTTAATCAGATATCTTATTCTGAATATATTATAAAAAAAATTAAAAATAATAGAAAAATCTATGAGAAAAGAAATAGGATAACTTTGAGATATTGTTTTTTTACCGAGATTAAATATTTATTGGAACTCTGTGGGTTTAAAGTCAAAAATGTTTATGGTGACTTTAATAGGCATAGGATTAATGAAAAAAGTAGAGAAATGATATGGATAGTTAACAGAAAGTGAATTCATTTTAAAACAGAATAAAGACGCTCGTCATAGAATTTTCCTTTTCTGAAAACACTCTTTCTTAGTAAGCCTTCTCTATCAAACCCTACATTCTCTAAAACCTTACATGAAGCAACGTTGTCTTTTCTAACAGTAGCGTAAATCCTTTTTAGCTTGAATTTACTGAAACCAAATTTAACAGCCAGTTTGACTGCTTTTGTCGCTATGCCTTTGCCCCTGTAAGATTTTGCTACCCAGTAACCAATGTTAGCGTTTTTATTTAATTTGTCTATTTTTTCTATACTTATCGTTCCAACAAATTTATCATCAACAATTATTGCGAATTCACAATAATTTTTTATCTTCATCTGTTGCCTGATATATTTCTTTATGTCAGACAACGGAATCGGTTTGACTGTATACTTTCCATGCCATTTTATATCCTTGTTGTCAAGAATCTTCTTGTAATCCTTGGCGTGAATTAAACTGAACTTTCGTATTTTTACAGCCATATACCTAATTTAGAAACCCTATCATAAAAAACTAGATGTTTACAACGTCCCCGTTCACAGGAGCGATGGCGTCAAAACCCCTTCCCCTGAGCTCGCTTGCAAACCTCTCACAATAGTCCCCGTGCATGCATATCACCTTCTCCGGGTTCATCTTGTTGACAAAATTGAACAGGCCGTCTCTTCCAGTGTGCGCAGAGAAATCCATTTTTTCTATGCCCATCTTTATCTTCAGGTCAAAGCCCTCTGTCACGAACCTGCCCGTGTCGACCAGATATCTGCCTGCGGTCTTTGGAATCAAGAAGCCTGTGAATATTATAGAGCTCTCGACGTTGTTGTAAAGCGACTTGACATACCTGACAGATGGGCCGCCTTCCAATAAACCGGAAGTCGTGACGATCGCGCAAGGGGTTTTGGTTATCTTCTTCCTCATCAAATCGCTTTCAACCACCTTGACCCTTCTGAACGCGTTTTTCAATGCCTTCGGGTCCCTGATGAATTCCGGATGCTCTAACGACAATTCTGTGGCTACTCTTGCCATGCCGTCCAGATATATGGGAAAATCATGCTTGAAAGAATCCAGAACCATGAGTACCTCGGCAGCTCGGCCGATAGCGAATGAAGGTATCACTGCGACTCCTTCATTAGAGATGGTGTCCTGCACAGCCTCGAAGAACTTCTTTTCAGTATCCTTTCTTGGAGGGTGCTCCCTGTTGGAATACGTGCTCTCCATTATCAGGACGTCGATGTCCTTCACCTTTATGTTCGCGCCTTTCAGCAGCCTTGAATCGTTGGTGTTAAAATCGGAAGTATAGAATAGCCTCTTGCCGCCTATTTCCAGCAGGCAGCAGAAGCTGCCTGGTATGTGGCCCGCGTTGAAGAACTCCATCGTATAGTCTTCAGTCTCGTATTTCTGACCGTAGGTTATCATGATTTCCTTTTTCTTCATCTTCTCAATGTCACTCTTGTCAAAATGCTTTGTCATGCCCCTTATTCTGGCCACCTTTAAGCTGTCCTTTATTATGAGATGGGCCAGATCGAACGTTGTTGATGTTGATATGATGTCTGGTTTCTGCTTCTTGTATAGGGACGGTACAGAACCCACATGGTCCAGGTGAGCGTGGTTCAGCACTATTGCGTCGACCTTGTCCGTTTTGAGCGGAGGCTCGCCTGTCTCTACCTTTATGCCGTAGTCGAACATTATCTTCTTCTTGGTGTCAACCAAGACGGCATTCTTGCCCACTTCCCTGAAACCACCCAAACATTTTAAATTCATATTAATCTTAACCAGTTGGAATAGATAAATTAATATTTTCCCAATATTCATAAGGTTTATGGAAAAGGTTGAAATAGGCTTCATAGGCGGCACAGGGCTATATGATTCTGGCTTGTTGGAAAATGCTGCTTCATGTCCTTGACCGCCTTTTTACAGACCTTGTTCAGATAGTTCCAGTCAGGCATCCAGCACTCGAAATTTTCCATAAAACTTTAATCGAATTTCAAATATTTATATCATGCGACTCAAAATGATAATAGTGATTAGATGGATGTCGAGAAAAGATTAGAGCTCATAAAAAGCGTTGGAGAGGAGATAATTACAGAGGAGGAGCTGAGACAGCTCCTTCAAACCAATAAACATCCTATTGTTTATGACGGCTTCGAGCCTTCTGGCCAAATGCACATAGCACAAGGTATTATGAGGGCCATCAACACTAACAAACTTCTTGATGCTGGCTGTAAGTTCAAATTCTGGGTTGCAGACTGGTTCGCCTGGATGAACAACAAGATGGGAGGCGACATGGAAAAAATCAGGACTGCCGGAGAGTACTTTATAGAAGTGTGGAAGGCTTGTGGCATGGACACTGACAAGGTCGAGTTCATATGGTCAAAAGAAGTTATGGGAAAAGAGGACTATTGGAAAAGGGTTGTCAGTATAGGGAGAGAGGTCACACTAAGCAGAGTTCTAAGGACAGTGCAGATAATGGGAAGAAGCGAGAAGGACAATCTAAGCGCTGCTCAGATATTATATCCTTGCATGCAGACTTCTGACATTTTCGAGCTTGATGTTGATATAACAAACCTAGGGATGGACCAGAGAAAGGTGAACATGCTTGCCAGGGAGATTGCTCCCAAACTGGGTTTGAAGAAACCTGTTGTTCTTAACTATCACATGCTTATGGGGCTTTCAGCTCCTGCGTTTGATATAAAGGATTCTATTGAAAGGAAGATTGCAATGAAGATGTCAAAGTCGATACCGAGCTCGGCAATCTTCATGACAGACACGAATGATGAGATAACCAAGAAAATAAGGGCAGCATACTGCCCGGATAAGCAGGTCGACGAGAATCCCATACTCGAATACTGCAAGTATATTATTTTTGAAAGGTTCGATAAAATAAAGATAGAGAGGCCTGCCAAGTTCGGTGGCGACGTGACATACACAAGCTATGAAGAACTGAGCAAGGACTATGCATCAGGAAAGCTTTTTCCACTCGACCTGAAGAATGCTGTGGCTATTTACATTGACAAACTAATAGAACCTGTTCGTGACCATTTTGAAAAGAACAAGAAAGCAAGAGAACTTCATGAGGTCATGAAGAAAGCCAAGATAACAAGATAATTATTGTGATAACATGCTTGACATAAAACTGATAAGGGAGAACCCCAAGGTCGTTATGGACGACCTGAAGAAGAGAAAGGACCCAGAGAAAATAAAGATGCTAAACGACCTGATAGCAAACGACAAGAAATACAGGGAGCTCCTGCAGCAGGTCGAAGACCTCAAGCACAAGAGGAACAGCCTTTCCAAGGAGATATCCAAACTGAAGAAGGAGAAAAAAGACGCTTCCTCCAAGATGCAGGAAGCCAAGGATATACCAGACAAGCTAAATATCTCGGAAGATGAAATGGAGGAGCTGAAGGAAAAGATTGACTATGCCATGATGAGGATTCCGAACATATTACATGAGTCGGTTCCTGTCGGAGAGGGTGAGGACAACAATGTTATTCTAAAGGCCTGGGGCAAGAAGCCGCAGTTCGATTTCGAGCCGAAGAATCATGCCGACATTGTTACTAATCTGGGTTTATTGGACGAGGAGCGAGCGGCAAAGATTGCTGGTTCCGGATTCTACTATCTGAAAGGTTCGTTGGCTTTGCTTGACCAGGCGATAATAAGGTACGCGGTCGAATCGCTTGTCAAGAAGGGCTATGTTTTTGTCATACCTCCACACATGATGAGAAGGGACGCTTACGAGGGCATGGTCGACCTAGCCGATTTCGAGAGCGTTATGTACAAGATTGAAAATGATGATTTGTACATGATTGCAACGGCCGAGCATCCTGTGGGTTCGATGTTCAAAGGAGAAGTTCTGAACAAGGATGATTTGCCGTTAAAGTTTGTCGGCTTGAGCACCAACTTTAGAAGGGAGATTGGAGCGCACGGCAAGTACACCAGAGGCCTTTTCCGTGTCCACCAATTCAACAAAGTTGAGCAGTTCATATTCTGCCAGCCGAAGAATTCTTGGAAGTACCACGAAGAGTTGCAGAAGAATTCTGAGGAACTTTACCAAGGCTTGGGGCTGCACTATCAGGTTGTCAACGTATGCACTGGAGACATTGGCAGCATAGCTGCCAAGAAGTATGACATACTTTCTTGGATGGCTGACGGCGTGTTCAGGGAGACAGGCTCCAATTCCAACTGCACCGACTATCAGGCAAGAAGGCTCAACATAAAGTACAGAGAAAAAGAAGGCCAGGCTCCTGCTGGTTATGTGCACACCTTGAACAATACGGCTCTGGCAACTTCCAGGATTATGGTCTCTATAATAGAGCAGTACCAGCAGAAGGACGGGACAGTTCTCATTCCGAAAGTTCTTTTACCATATATGTGCGGGATAAAGAAGCTGGAAAAACTAAAATGATATTATGGATTATACATGGCTGATATTTGCGGTACTGTCAGCGGTTTTTGCAGCCATTGTAGCTATATTTGGTAAAATCGGTTTGGAAGGAATTGATGCCAACACGGCCACGATGATAAGGGCAGGTATAATGTTTGGGCTTCTTGTCTTAGTTATAGCCTTCACAGGGAAGGTCGAGAACGTTGCAACAATATTTTCCAACACAAAGGCGTTATCTTACATATTCTTGAGCGGTATTGCAGGCGCGTTGTCATGGCTATTCTATTTCCTAGCTCTAAAGATAGGTAAAGTGTCTCAGGTTGCTCCGATAGACAGGTTGAGCATAGTTTTTGTCATAATACTGGCTTTCCTAGTACTAGGGGAGAAAATCAGTTTGAAAATATCGATAGGAACCGCCTTGATGGTCGTTGGCGCTATCTTAGTGACTTTGGGTTGATGTTCGCTAGTTCAAATCCTGCCCTCCACACTATAGTCAAAAAACCTTTTAAGTTTCGAACATAATCTATATTCTGAACGGTTTCTATGACAGTCGTAATAATAGCAGAAAAGCCAGATGCTATGGAGCGTATAGCAAAGGCGCTTGCCGAGAAAGGTTTGAAGAAGAGGACTGGCAGGTACAGGGTCGACTACTATGAGTTTGAGAGGAACGGTAAGACCCATATCGTCGTTTCAGCAGTCGGTCATCTGTTCGGCCTGAAGCAGATAGGTAAAGGATGGACCTATCCTATTTTTGATGTGGAATGGTTGCCTACTTTCAAAACCAACAAGACAGCCGCCTTCACAGAGAGGTATTACAGGACAATAGAGGAAGTGGCAAAGCAGAAGGATCTGGAACTGGTGAGCGCCACAGACTACGATACTGAAGGATCAGTCATAGCTGCTAACATTATCAGGTTCATATTCAACAAGAAGGACGCTGGCAGGATGAAGTTCTCCACCCTGACAAAGCAGGATTTAGTGAAGGCATATGATGAGATGTCTCCCCATCTCGACGATGGCAACATCGAGTCAGGAATAACAAGGCACTTTCTAGATTACTATTACGGCATGTCAATCACCCGAGCGTTGACGCTGGCTGCGAAAAAATTCTCGCAAAGATTCTCCATAGTCTCTGCTGGCAGGGTTCAGGGACCCACATTGACAATGCTCGCCAACAGAGAGAAAGAGATACAAGAGTTCAAGCCAATCCCTTATTGGCAACTGCAACTACTGCTTATCAAAGACGGAATGGAGATTGTCGCTATCTACGAGGAGGACAAGATATGGGAGGAGGAAAAGGCAAAGAAGATATTCGAATCTTGTAAGGACAAGCCTGCTATTGTTGATTCTGTAGAGAAGAAAAAGTACAGGCTGAATCCTCCAGCGCCCTTCAACATAACCTCCCTGCAGACCGAAGCTTACAGACTGTTCGGCTATTCGCCGCAGCAGACCTTAAAGATTGCCCAGAAGCTCTATACCAGCGCCTACATATCCTACCCAAGGACTTCTTCGGAGAAGCTGCCCCCTCAAATCGGCTACAGCGAGATACTGAAAGCCCTTTCAAAGTTAAAGAATTACAGCAAGATTTGCAAAAAGCTCCTGGCAATGAAAATTTTGAACCCCACAGAGGGCAAGAGGACAGACCCTGCGCACGAGGCAATACACCCGACAGTGGAGCCGCCAAAGAGGAAGATGGGCATCCCTGCCCAGAGAATCTACGACCTTATATGCAGGAGATACTTCTCCTGCTTCGGTGAGCCTGCTGTAAGGGAGACAGAAAAAATAATCATTGACGTCAACAAAAACAAGTTCCTTGCATCCGGGACAAGGACTGTTGAGAAAGGCTGGATTGAGTTCTACATGCCTTACGCAAGGTTCGAGGAAATTATTTTTCCGAACATCAAGAAAGGCGACAAGTTGGACATCAAAGCCTTGGAGATGATGAGAAAAGAGACAACACCGCCTTCCCGGTATTCCCAGGCATCGATAATAAAGGAGATGGAGAAAAGAGGATTAGGCACAAGGGCTACCCGAGCCAACATTCTGCAGACCCTCTATGACAGGGATTATATTCTAGGAAAGAGCATCAAGGTAACCACCCTTGGCATGAAGGTGGCTAACGCTTTGGAGAACTATGTTCCTGATTTTGTTGACGAGAAGCTGACCAGGACTTTTGAAAAGGACATCGAGAAGATAGCTAATGGAAAGATAAAAAGCCAGACGGTTCTTAACAAGGCCAAGAAATCACTGAACAAAATATGTGATGAATTCAGAGAACACGAAGACGAGATAGGCAAGGAATTAGGTGAAGCGATACTGAAGACACAGAATGACATGTCTGTATTGGGTGTCTGCCCTTCATGTGGAGGCGTGCTCAAGATGATGTACAGTCCGCTGACCAAAAAAATGTTCGTCGGTTGCGACAGCTGGTCAAAGTGCAAGGTCTGTGGCCTATCAAAGACCGAATGCAAGTGTAAGTGCCCCAAGTGCGGTAAGCAGAAGGGCAGATGCAAATGCGGCTGGAGGGAGAAGGATTGGCAACCCTCCTGCAGCAGGACCTATCCCCTGCCCGGCGGCTCGTCAATACAGAGGACTGGCAAGACATGTTACAAGTGCAAGACCCCGATAATAATGGTTTACAGAAAGGGCAGAAGGCCGTTCAAGATGTGCCTTGAGACTACATGCGAGACAAAGGCCAACTGGGGCAAGCCCAGAAAATTCTCCAAGAAGAAATAAAACTCTTAACTCAGTCCTGCTACCAGAGAATATGCGCCCTTGATTACCATCAGCAGCCAGAGCCACGGGACGAAGAAACCGAATACCAGCGCTATTCCCGTTATCAGGTCAAGTATGCCCATGATTATCACTCCCAGATCTCCGGTGAGCATTCCTAACATCGATGAAACCCCTTTCAGGAGTATCAGTATTCCCAGGAAGAAGGCTATCGATCCTGGGAAGAACATGAAGATTCCTCCAAGAATGTCCAGGATGCCAAGCAGGAACAGCATGATTAACAATTTGAGAGTAATGTATATATCTTTTTGTAACTCATTGTAGTGTGATAGCAATGAAGTTGGCCGGCCTTGAACTGAAAAATCCTTTGATGAACGGTTCTGGCATATGTTCTAATTTTGATATGTTGAAAGTTTGGGAAAGGTCTGGTGTTGGAGCAGTGGTGACAAAAGGCACCACAGTGTACGAGAATTATGGCGGCAGTGGGGTCAAAGCGACAAACCCGTATCACGGTCTTATTCTCAACTGCATGAAGAATCCCAGCCCAGGTCATAAACATTTCATTATGGAGAGAGAGGAGTATGAATTTGAAATCCCCCTAATAAACCAGTTGCTTGGAATGGATGGGAAAGAGTTCTCTTTTCTGGCTAGAAAGACTGAAAAGGTTTGTGATGCGTTTGAACTGAATGTGTCGTGTTCCCATTCAAACTATGGCGGTTATAGGATTGGTTTCAAAACAAAAGTCCTTAAGGATGTTCTGAAGAAGACAAGAAAGTCGACTGACAAGCCCATATTTGTCAAGCTTCCCTATTATTCTAGCGACTATGAAAAGCTGAGAGACGTCGTAGGAGTGATAGAGGATACAGGAATGGACGGAATAACCTCTATGAACAGTGTAGGTGCAATGGACTATTCACCTGAACTGAAAAGGTACATCATAATAGGTGGTCAGTCAGGCCATTCGATACATCACATGTCTCTTTTCCAAGTCAGAAACATAAGAAAACTAACAAAGCTTCCGATAATTGCCAGCGGTGGGATAGTCGGCTCATATGATGTCAAGAGATTCGAAGGTGTTGGGGCAAACGCCTACCAGCTAGGTTCAGGCCTGGCCGAATACAAAACAATAGATGATTTTGTCAAGAACGTAATGAAAGGATTGTGATGTTACGATAAACGAAAGATTGAAACAATTGTTCCATGAACTTGAATGCATTAAATATTCTAATGAAGGGTTCAAGCTTGCTTCTGGCGGAACTTCCAAATACAAGGTGTTTTGCGACCCCCTTTTCAAGAACAGGGAAGCAAGGGAAATTCTTTGCAAACGAGGCTATGAGATGTTTCAGGAAATAGAGAATGGAAAAACTTATGATATTGTGGGCATCGTGACAGGAGGAAACGAGTTTGCCAAGATGGTTGCAGAAATAGCCAAAAGAGATATAATCAGCATCAACCCACATACAGGAGACATAAAAGGCAAGCTTGTTAAAAATAACGTGTGTTACTTTGATGATATTTTCACCAAAGGAGGCACTGTTCTAAAGTGTAGTGCTCTGTTAAGACAAGCATATCCCTACATTGAGGACGAGAAGGCCAGAGGGATTGTTGACAGGTGCGAGGGTGCCGTGCAGAATCTCGGCAAAGCGGACATAGAGCTTAGAACCATATTGACTGTTAATGATTTGGGAATATCTATAACTTGAAAAAATCCCTGATTACTTTCTCTTCCTTTAACAGCTCCTTGCTGTGGAGAACTATTACAACCTTTGTGACATAGCTGGTTGTCATATCCAGTGCTTGCAAAGCTTCATTTGAAGCGTAAAGGCTTTCTTCTAGGCTCATCCCGCCTTTCGACGTGCACATTATGGGCATTGCAACGCTTTTGCACTTTTTTCTGTTTGCTATGTCAAAACACTTTATCAGCGAGTCCCTGACAGAATTGTGTGTTGCCTTGATTACAGCAGGCGGTTCTTTTTCCCAGCTATAATCCATACCTATTGCGTTGATAATATATTTTGCCTTTTTCGGTACTTTTGCCAGGTCTCCGCTGGACGTGACAAGTGCATCACCTAATTCCAGAGGCTTGGAATCTCTAACATCTATTATGTGTTCAAGGCATTCTTTCTGAAATACGGACGGTCTTGGCCTTACATTGTTGACATAAGCTAAAACTTTATCCAAGGGATGTTTTGCCTTGTCGACCAAGCTCTGGTAAGACGTATCACCTACGGGCAGATAACCACATACCTCTCTAAATTGTTTTGCGGTTCCAGAGCCGTGTATACAATAACCGTTAGAAGAATTGATAGACGAATCCACATTCTGGTACGCTATGTTCCCCCTTTTGATCTCTAAAGAAATGTTTTTCATATTAATCAATATTGCAATGTTAAAAATTTATTACTACTTCAGAACCCCTGTTATAGGATATCTCAGCTTTACTTTATTGGTCATATTGTTTATTTCAAGTATTTTTTTAGCGCTTTTGCCTTTAAGCCAAAAGTTAACATTACTTCTGTCAAATGACTCGTTTGCTGAAACCATAAATTTGAAATCTTCCCCATGCATTGCTTTTCGAAGGCCGTTGTTCTCTGCTAACACGACAAGACTCTTCATAATCATTTTGTTCTGTCCAGAGCCGTATTTGTAGCCGCCAATTATCCTAACCTTCTCGCCTTGCGAATTCCCCTTCAAATATCTACAGAAATCTTTATCACTTGCATCTACCCATAGGACCTCCTTTCTCTCAATGCCGTCAAAAAGGCCCTTTAGATATTCGGCAGCGTCTATCAGTTCCAGCCTGTTTCTATCGTTTTTTGGCAGTGTGCTATAAGACGCCCCATATTTTTTCATACTAATAACGGAAGATGAAAAAATTTAAACAGTTATCTTTATATATTTTAGATATACATATATACTAACTATGAGGATTGAGATAAAGAAGACAGATGGCAAGACGGCTGTCCTGATAAGCTTTGACACGGTCAAGGAAAAGTTTGACTCTGCATCGGAAAGGAACCGATTTTACTGGCAGCTGCACGGCAGGAGGCAGGTCGTTTTCAGGCATTCCAAGAGGTATGTTTATCAGAAGGAAGGTTTATTAGAGGAAATTCCTCATATTAAAGTTGCTGATTCGGTCTTCATAGTTGCCATGGAGCACATGAAGAGGATGATGAGCTTTTTCGACGAATGGGATGACAAGGTAGAGCTGAAGACATTTCCCGTTCTGCTAGATAAAAAGGAGGAAGAGGAGTTAAAACAATAAGGGTGATTTTATGGCTGATGATATAAAACTAAAAGTTGGGGAGCTTACAGGCAGGGAGGATTTCGGAAGGGGCATTGCCAGGATTGATTCGAAAATAATGAAGAAGCTGGGAGTAAATGAAGGCGAAATTCTCGAGATAGAGGGCAAGAGAAAGACAGGAGTCGTCGCGATAAGAAGCTATCCTGCTGACATAGGGCTTAACATATTAAGAGTGGATGGACTGGTAAGGAAGAACTGTAACGCTACCATAGGCGAGTTTGTCACTGTCAGGAAGGCTGAAGCAAAGGAGGCCAAGAAGGTTACATTGGCTCCTGCGCAGCAGGGAATCATGCTGCACATCTCGCCTAATTTGATTAAGCAGAATCTTTTCATGCGACCCATGGCAAAGGGTGACATCATAACCACGTCTCCTGTGTTCAAGACAAAATCTAGAGGCGACGACGTCTTTTCGCAGTTCTTTGGCATAGACATACAGGAGGTTTTCCTGCCCATGGGAACAGAGATGCGTCTTGTAGTAGTCAAGACCAGTCCTGACGGCATCACGAAGATAACTGAGATGACCGAGGTCGAGATGCTGCCGGAGGCTGTCGAGATATCAGAGGAGAAAATGCCTACAGTTACTTATGAGGACATTGGCGGTTTGGGCGAGATAGTTCCCAAGATAAGGGAGATGATTGAGGTGCCGCTGAGAAGGCCTGAGGTGTTTGAAAGGTTGGGCATCGAGCCGCCGAAAGGAGTTCTGCTGCACGGCCCGCCCGGAACTGGAAAAACTCTGATAGCAAAGGCTGTTGCCAACGAGTCGGGAGCTCATTTCATCTCACTGGCAGGCCCTGAGATATTTTCCAAATGGTACGGCCAGACAGAGCAGAACCTGAGAAAGGTTTTCGACGAGGCTGAAAAGTCAGCGCCAAGCATTATTTTCATTGATGAGATTGACGCGATAGCTCCGAACAGGGAGCAGGTTACAGGCGAGGTTGAGAGAAGGACTGTTTCCCAACTGCTGACACTGATGGACGGTCTAAAGTCCAGAGGAAGAGTCATCGTCATAGCAGCAACGAACCGCGTCAACGCCTTGGACCCTGCCCTGAGAAGGTCAGGAAGGTTTGACAGGGAGATAGAGATTCCTGTACCGAATAAAAAGGGCAGGAAGGAGATACTGCAGATACACAGCCGTTACATGCCTTTGGAAAAGGGCGTTGACCTTGACAAATTGGCCGAAGTAACGTATGGTTACGTAGGTGCTGACATTGCCGGTCTTGCAAAGGAGGCTGCAATGCATGCCCTGAGAAGGGTGATACCGACCATCTCCACACTGAAAGAGGACGAGCCCATACCGAAAGATGTTTTAGAAAAGCTCAAGGTAAAGGCAGATGATTTCGACTATGCGCTTAGAATAGTCCAGCCGTCTGCCATGAGGGAAGTCCTCATCGAGATCCCGAAGGTAAAATGGGATGAAGTGGGAGGACTGGACGATGTCAAGGAGGCATTGAAGGAGTCTGTCATATGGCCTTTGGAAAATCCAGAGAGCTTCAAACGAGTGGGCATCAGGCCGCCCAGAGGAATTTTATTGTACGGTCCGGCAGGATGCGGCAAGACTTATGTTGTGAAAGCACTAGCGAACGAGGCAGGGGTGAACTTCATTTCAATAAAGGGACCTGAGTTGTTGTGTGTTTCTCCAGACACAAAGATTTTGACAAATCATTGTGGTACAATTCCAATTGAAAGGTTTTATGAAAATATTACACCAATTTCAAAGCTTATTGAGAAAAATGAAAATTATGAGGTCAGAAAACTAACTCAGCCTGTTTATACGTTTGCAATTGGTGATAACGGAGAAGCTGTCAAGACGCAGGTAAAGACGATGCACAAGCTTTTCGTGAAAGATGCATACCATATTGAATTGAAAAACAACTCAGAATTAACAGGTTCAGCAAACCAACCATTACTTGTTTATAGAAATGGATATGTCCAATGGATCAAGATGTCTGAAATCAAGGAAGGGGATTACGTTTCTTATCCCTGTAGATTGGATACGCTTGATAAGGTAGTTCAGATTCCTCTGCCAAAGTACGAGCACCTAAGACTCGTCAAGGAGGACAACGATGCATATTATGTAAAGATATTTTCAACAAACACAACAACACGCCTGCCAAAATACTTGACAAAAAATCTAGCTGCATTCTTAGGATGGTTTGTCTCTGAAGGCAATGTCTCTGAAGAAGCTGTCACAATCTGCAATTACAATAAAGCAAACCAAAATGAGATTATCAAGCTGTTTAAGCAGTTTGTTGATGGAAGCAGAATTACAGTATACAAAGATAGAATTATCGTTTATTCCATGCCGCTGGTTAAATATTTAGAACAACTTTTAGACCAACCCCTTGGCGAGAAGAAATCACATAATATAAAATGCCCTTCAATAATCGCCAAATCAACAAAAGATGTAATAACCTCTTTCCTCAAAGCAGTGTATAGAGGCGACGGTTCAATTTCCCAAACCAAGATAGAATACAGCTCAAAATCCAAGTCACTTACAGAGGGGATTGCATATCTGACTACAATTTTAGGCATTAAAACAAAGTTCTGGAAAAGAAAAGACGACATGTATATGTTGACAATATCAGGAGCACTTGAACTTCATAAATTTAAGAGTCTAGTTTTAGGTACTGACGACAATAGTGAGGTTAGAGACGAATATAATGGACAATATGAAATACCACCTGTTGCTTCACTTTTGAAAAAAATCAAACAACTATCTGGATTAACATATGATAAAGAGATTCCTGATGGTTCGTTTGAGCATGTGATTTCGGGAAGGAGAAAAATAGGGTTGCTGAGATTGCAGAGGATTATGCGGATATTCGAAAAACAAGTTTCCGATGAAATAAAACAAAACAAAGATTTCAAAACTTTACAAATGATTGCAAAGGGTGATTTCTTATGGACGACTGTTGTAAAGAAAGCCAAAACAAAAGCGCAAATTATGTATGATGTTGAAACGGAGCATCACTCTTTTATTGGCGGTAACATACCAATGTTATTGCACAACTCCAAGTGGGTCGGAGAATCCGAGCAGCATGTCAGGGACGTCTTCAGAAGGGCCAAGCAGGTCGCTCCGGCCATAATTTTGTTTGACGAGATAGACTCGCTGGCTCCTAAGAGGGGCATGTCATCTGGTTCGCATGTGACCGAGCAGGTGGTTTCACAACTACTGACAGAGATGTCAGGGATAGAGGACATGGAAGGAGTCTCTGTCATCGCGACAACCAACCGACCGGACATACTGGACTCGGCATTGCTAAGGCCAGGCAGGTTCGACAGGCTGATATATGTTCCTGCTCCGGATGAAAAGACTAGGGAAGACATACTGAAGATACACACAAAGAACATGCCGCTGAAAGGCGTCAACCTAGGTAAGATTGCCAAGGAGACTGACAAGTTCTCAGGAGCTGACATCGAGGCTCTGGTCAGGGAAGCAGCCCTGTTCGCTTTGAGGGAGAACAAGAATGCAAAGGAAGTTGCCTCAAAGCACTTTGAAAAAGCTTTAAAAAGAATAAAGCCTTCAATAACTGAGGACCCGGCGTGCAAATACAAAAAGGCTGTCGAGAACCTGAAGAAGACAGAGATGGACGATCAGGCAAGGTACATAGGATAAGGTGATAATAATGGCTGAAAAACAAGAAAGAGTTAATCTAAAAATCGATCACAACAATGACGCGTTCTTCACTGACAACGTCTCGGTGCTGCACAATCCGAACAAGTTCATCATAGACTTTTCCCAAACAGTTCCGAGATTGGACAACATAAACGGCAAGATGCAGCAGACCTTCACCATAAAGCACAACACGGTGATACTGGACCCGCAGTTTGCCAAGTCCTTTGCGGACATCCTGCAGAAGAACGTCAAGAACTATGAGAAAAAGTTCGGGAAGATCGCGCTTCCCAAGGCAGAAGCTGTGAAGAAGAAATACAAAGACGTTGAGAACACAAGGTACATTGGTTAGATTTATGGACAGAGATTTTATTTGCAAGATAAACGAATCGACTTCGATTCCTGACATATTCGAGGTTGTGAAAGACGCAGTCTGGAAGAGCCTCAGGAGGAGCCGTGCAGGTTTGGAGCTCGGCCTTGTGGAAATGGGCAACCAGCCGCAAGGCTTTGTGGGAGCCTACTATGTCACAGGCTCAAACATGATAGTGATGAACGAGACGCCGCTGAAAAGGATACAGGAGACTGATTCGAAACTGCTGAACCCGTACATCTTCCACGTTCTATTACACGAGTATCTGCACAGCCTTGGCATTTACGACGAGCATGATGTCTGCGAGCTTGCGTATGAGATAAGCAAGGAGATATTTGGCGAGAAGAACGTCGTAACAGAGATATCAAAGGACATTAGAAAGTTCTTTCCTAATTTTGTCTATCCAGAAGGCGCACCGAAGATAGAAGAGCCGGTCAGGCTTGTAAAGGGCTTTGACAGGTCCTGTACAAGGTACATTGGTTGATTTCAGTCCAAATTAGTTTCATGACTTTGAGTGTGTACAGTTCCTAAAGACGACACGAACATTTTATCTTGCCATTCAGGAATTGGGGACAAAGTCATACCACAACTGTACATAATAATTACTTCATATCCAAAAAATATCTTATTTGACCTATAGACACCACAACCATCACAATTGAATCCACAACCGTCCATCACACCGTACCATTTTTCATTAAAATCATCTACAACTCTTTGTTCTGCAAAGCCTTTTGTTAGCCAAGGTGACCAAGCTAGAAAAAGAATTAGTAGCAAAAATAGAATAATCCAGGACCATTTTTTATGAAAAAATCCCATTTTAAACCCTTTTTCTGGCCAATTCTATATCTTCCCTTTTTACAGTCTTTCTACCAGCGTGCTTTGCGAACTTGACAGCATCCTTGGCCAGCTCGAAGGTATATTCCTTGACTATTTCAGCCAGAGCTCGGGCGGCCGGTTCTGAGACCCTTTCTGCCCCTGCGCTCTTCAGGATTTCTGCCATTGGGGCAGCTGCTATAATGGACCTTTTTCTAGGCATAATGATTCTATGACTAAAGAAATATTTATAAGTATGCTTATAATTAATAGGTTTAAATAGATTTCAAATAAAACCTTAATGTGAGCCTATGAAAAACAACAACATTACCGCGGTTCTATCAGTTTTCCTATTTTTGGCAGTGTTTTCTTTCACAGTGTATGCTGCCGAAGATGGTTTTGGGATAGGAATGGATGTCAATATCGGTTTTATGGATAATACACCTCAATGGTCTAATAATACAACTTCAGTTACTTCTGGGTCTCAATACTCTCCTGGACAGAATTATCAGTTTAACGTGACTTGGACCGATGCTATAAACCAAGTCAATCTCGTCCTTATAGAGCATAATTTTACAGGAAACACGATTCCCCATAATGATACAGTAATTACAAACGAAAGTGATGTATATTATTTTAACGTAAGCGATTTAGCAGTAGGAACTTATGTGTGGAAATTTTATGCCAATGACGAGACAGATGACTCTAATGTTACAAATAATGGAGAATACTGGATTTATGAGGTAGCTCAAAATTCGACAAACGTCACACTAAAACTAAATGGCGAAGAAGGCAACAAGACATATTTCTTGAATCAAACAGTAAACTTCTCATCTTATCTGTTATTACCTAATAAAACAGTTTATTTGGATTCTAATTACACTGGATGGACTATTCTTAGCAACAACACATCCTTTGTTACAGATTCTATAAATCTGACTAGTATCGGAACGTTTTACATTACTTCATATTGGGATGATAGTGACGAAAACTATACCAATGGATCAAAGACATATTTCTTTAATATTGCAAATATTATTTGGTCTGATAATCAGACAAGTGTAGCTTCAGGTTCAAATTATACACAAGGAAGGAATTATGGTTTCCAGATAGATATTACAGGAAATGTTTCTCAAGTTATCTTTGAGGCAGATTTTATAAATGGGACTCAAAATTACACAGTTGATAATTCTACAACTTATAATAATATAACCATTAATCAGAGTGGTGATATTTATTGGATAAACTTTACTGACTTGGGAGGCGGTAGTTACGATTACAGATGGATAGCTGTTGATAACAACAGCATAGAAATATCAACCGATTCATTGACATTTTTGATAAATAGGATAGTGGTTGTTGTGAGTTTAGGCCTTGATACATATACAACAACACCGTCGAGTAATGTTGTTGCAACATGTTCTGTTTCTCCAGCACATAATCTAACTCTATATATAACAGGTTCAGGAATATCTACTTGTTCAGGAAATAATTCTGTTTCATGTTCTTTTGTTGTACCTTCTAGTACAGGAACATTTACCTATAATTGTAATAGTGTAGGTAATAGGAACTATTCTATTGGCTATGATTCTAAAAATCTTGTTGTTGCTACTTTTGATGGTGGCGATACGCTAGGTGGTGCTGATACAAGTAGCGACACAACTTCAGTCCAGGGCCAGTTCACCCTGTCTGCGTCCGAATCTACGATAACAATGGATGCAGGCTCGAGCAAGGTAATATCATTCTCCTTAATCAACACCTATGAAAACGACATAAACGTAACCAGCATAACAGTTTCAGGCATCGACTCTGGTTGGTATGCTCTTGACAAAACAATGATATCGAGATTAAAGGATGGCACAACGGAAAAAGTCAAGATGACGCTTAACATTCCTGCAAATGCCACGGCAGACACTTACAGCATAAAGGTAAAGGCCCTTGGAAAGAACCTTTTCTCAGGGGCAAGCCTTACCAGGGAAACCATAGTAACCCTGACAGTCAGCTCAAACAATACGGCGGAGGAGGTTGTGGTCGCTGCTGTTACCAGTGAAGATGCCGAGTTGGAGGTCCTTTCTGATAATGGCAACGAGACGAGCGGATGGGCCCTGCCTACAGGCCTGCTGTCAATGAGTTCGGAATACTTCCCTTATATGATTCTTGTTCTGGGCATTGCGCTTTCGCTGATAGTCTTCATGAAGAGGGGTATGCTGACGCAGAATCTGATGAAAATGGGCGGTGCAAAATCCGGGAAAAAATCAAAGAGCGGTCTGAGCGGCATAAAGAAAATGTTTTCTGCCAACCTGCCTAAAATAAACAAGGCAAAGCCAAAGACCTTGGAGCTCAAGGAGGAGAAGGTCAAGGACCTTGAGACGGAGATAACAAAGGACATAAAGGAACTGAAGAACATAATGGAAAGCGAGAAGAAGATAAAGAAGAATAGAAAATAATTAAAGCAGTCCCAGTCAAATATATTCTATGAGAAAGGTTGCTATTTTAATTCTAGCAATAGTTGTCATGGCAGTAGCATTCGAGATGCCTTCAAGCGTGACGGGTTTTTTCGTCAGCCTGTCCACTTCGATAATAGCCATATTCAAGCAGATTCTAAAGCAGGTGCTGTTGGCGATAGCTAATATGTTGTGACAAGCGGCTTCTCTTTCACAATCACTGTATGTTCAGCCTGCGCCACAGGCTTGCCAGATACTTCCCTCAAAGGCTCGTAGCCATAAAGAGCGTTGGAGTTCAGCAGCTCCTTGAGGCTCAGTTCAACCTTCAGCGGCGAGAATTTTTTCTGCAGCCACCTTTTGGCAAAAGGCAGCCTCTGGAAATCGTTCCTTGCCATTTCCAGAATCTTCCTTGCCTCAGGCAATCTGGTAGGCCTGTCGATTATCCACCTCAGTATCAGCGGCTTGCCTGAATCCTTCACAATGCCGCTGCCGGCAGTGCAGAACGGCTCTATTGCTATCACCTCGTCTTCCCTCAGTTGATACTGTGAGTCGTTCTTTATGTTGGGTACTATCAGGCCAGCATGGACGTCAAGCCTTCCGAGGCTGTGGCCTGTTAGGTTCCTCACAGAATTGAAGCCGAACTCCTTGGCAACGTTCTCGATTGCCTCACCTAAATCGCCGATAGTGGTTCCAGGCTTTGCCAATGCTATCGCAACCTCAAGCATCTTCTCAGAACATATTATCAAATCGTCCTTGCCTGCTATCCTTACAGTCCTTGCAGTGTCTCCTATGTAGCCGTCAACATGGATGCCGACGTCTATCTTGACATAGTCCTCTTCCTTGATGGATGTCTGGTCATTTTGTTCGGGATGATAATGGGCAGCCATGTCGTTTATGGAAATGTTAATCGGGAAGGCAATCTCGCCGCCGAGCATCCTAACTCTTTGTTCTGCCTTCTCTGCGATGTCGACGACGAATGCACCGGGCTGCACAAGCTCGCAGGCATAATCCCTAACTTGCCTGGCTATCTTGCCGGCTTTCAAGTATTTTTCTTCTATTTCTTTTTCCATGTTATCAATCCTTTGTGGCTTCAATACCTAAACTTTCCAATGCTATTCCATTATACTGTTCCTTGCTTATGCTTTTATTTTCCTTTATTATACCCACAGAGAAGCCGGCATCCTTTATTCTTCTCATATAATCATCTTTCATAAGTGCGCCTGCAACACATCCTGTAAGCAGGTCAACATTGTTCTTCTGTTCCTCAGACAACTCCTCTAGTAATACTATATCAGATACGAACAAGCGTCCACCTTTCCTGAGGACGCGATAGGCCTCTCCGAAAACCTTGTCCTTGTTCGGCGACAGGTTTATCACACAGTTGCTTATTATCACGTCCACCGATAGGTCTTCTAACGGAAGGTTCTCTATTTCTCCGAGCATGAATTCCACATTACTAAAGCCGTATTTTTCAGCGTTTCCCCTGGCTTTATTTATCATCTCCTCTGTCATGTCAACTCCTATAACTCTTCCACTGTTGCCGACCTTTTTGGCTGCTAGGAAGCAGTCCAGTCCTGCCCCGCTTCCCAAATCAAGAACAGTATCACCTTCCTTTAGCCTTCCCAGCGCGGTCGGACTGCCGCAGCCAAGCCCCATGTTAGCTTCAGAGAAATTCTTCAATTCGTCGTCAGAATAACCGATTGATTTTGACACATCATTGTTACAGCTTTTACAGCTGCAACACACTTTACCTTTCGCTATTTCGGAATAACGCTTCTTAACGAGTTCCTTTACTTTATCGGATTCCATAAGACTTTTATTTGGCTGACAATATTTATATTCAAGATATCATGTCCAGAGAAAAATGTTCCAATCAGAAAAAGAACGAAGAGGACTGTCCGTGCACCTACACTTCTTGTGAGAGGCACGGCGTCTGCTGCCTCTGCGTAAGGCATCATAAAGGTTTAGGGGACTTGCCAGCATGTTTTAGGTAAGCCCTTTGGAAAAACTTGTATAAATTCCTTATATTTTCTAAACGACTTTTTTGGAATAAACTGTATGTTTCTTATCGTCTTTCTGCATTTTTTCTCCCCGCATCTGCATACCATTTTCCAATAAGGATCTTCTTCTGTTGTTGAATAGTCTATCGTTATTTCCTCACCTTTTTTTATGTTGCGCATTGCAACCACTGTAAGTACGCCCTTCAAACCAGCATTTGGTTTGCAGGAATGATTTATGTAATAACCAGGGTTTTTGCTAGAAACAGCAAGCCATGTAAATCTGCCTATTCCAAGCCACCTGCTTCCGATTGTATAGTTGGAATCGTAAGAAGCCTTTGTTTTCTTTCCATTGAAAGAAAAAATTCTTTCGTATTTTTTGATGTCTGCTTTTACAAAAAGGCCTCTACCCTTACTCTCCGTTTTTCCAATGAAGACCTTTGTCATTGCTACCAGCTTAGCATGTCTCCGACTTTAACATCCAAAACAAACGGCGTCTCCAGAATATATTTGCACGGTTCAGATGGCGTGTAAGTTTTCCACGTCTCCGGGTCCGATGTTATGGGCATCCCGTTCTTTATGTCAACTACTCTTTTTTTCTTGTCTATGAATATCATCTTCAACGGATACTTTACAGCAAACATCCACAGGGACCATCTGGACTCGAATTCCATGGGAAAGAACATGTTCTTCCTTCTGGAGAAGCTCAGGCCCATCATTCTCTTGAAAAGGTTGTCTGCAACCTCTGCTTCTATTACCCTGTTTTTTATCCTGATTTTCATCCAAACACTTTAACATCTTATGGGAAAACCGGTTCTTATTATTTCAGAAAGCTCTTCAGGCTTTCGCCCAGCAAGTCCTGCTCTGTCACGCCCAGGACAGTCAGGACCCTCAGGGCGGCCGGGACAATCTGATTTGAGATATAATAGCTGTTGTCAATGTCCTTCAAGGCAGCGTCCTCGAAAGGCTCGGCCCTGTCGGATATTGATCCTTTGCCTTTTGTTATAACGAAAAGTATGGGCATGCCTGCTCCTATGGGACGCCCCCTTTCCTTTATCTTTTGCGCGGCAACTACATGAGGACTTTTTAACCTGTATTCTGACAACGGCTTTGTTAGCTGCTCGATGATTATCAGGTCCTTGAGAGGAATCTTTCCGTTTCTAAGATTCCTGATGACATTTCTTACATATTTTACCGAACCGTCAACATCCTTCTTTTCCAGGATCAGCTTTAGCACCTGCTCCTGTGTGTCCTTGGCGACATTGCTCCAGTCCTTCCTTACCTTTTCCAAGCCCCTTATCGTCAACACGCCTTTCCTGTCTATCAAAGCGTACCTCTTCTTGGCAGTTCCTGGACCGACCCCTCTTGGTATGAATATACCCCTCCTATAGATGCCCTGTAATTCCAGCTTCAATATTCCTGGAAGTATCTTGTTCGTCTTCTTCAGGAAGGCGTTCACCTTTCTTTTCAGGTCGCCATTACTCTTCACAAACATGGAGTCAGTGTCAGCGTATATGACCTCAAAGCCTTCCTTCACCCCCTCTTCAATGACTTTTTTGATGTAGAACCTCCCGAAAGCAGCAGAAGAGTCAGCGCATTCCCTGCAGTACCATTTCGAGCCAGGGAAGCCGAAATAGCCGTATGTTGCATTTGCGACCGTCTTGACAGCAAACTGCTCGTTGTCCAGACCGTTGTGGTCAGAGCCAGTCTTCATCCTTTCCTTTGTTCTCTCCCTTCTTTCTATCAGTTCCCTTATCACAGAAGAGACAAAACCTTTCCTCTTTTTACAGAACCAATAATCTCTATCAGGAACTTGGAAGCCGTTCTTTTTGCAGCAGGAGCAGTTGAAGGTTTCAGGTGATATATTGAAGGTGGCTATTATCGACGGATAAAGGCTCCTGAAATCCAGCACAGCTATGTCGTCATGCAGGCCTCCTATAGGTTCCTTGACAAAGCCTCCTACATAGGGAGAATAGTTCCTTCTTTCCTGGACGTCTGACCACTTGGGTTGGTTGGGAATTATCATGTTCATTGCGAACGCCTTTTTGGAAAGATAGCCTTCCACCAGCTGGGAGTAGGTCATCCTCGAGGCGTCAAACAGCAGCTGGCCGGAAAGCTTTGCCAGCTGATAAATCTGGGGAAGCATGAACTTTCCTAGATTTAATGCAAGTTCCGAGTCCTTCAGGCAATATTCTGCCAGCTTTCCGATTCCCTTTCCTTTTTTCCAAGCATCATTAATCTCTGCATAATCTTTCTCGATCTTCTTGTCGTTCAGCAGTTCTGATGAAACCGCGTCTAGGGTGAGCACCTCTGTCTGCAGCTGCGGTGACAGCACTGTTCTGATGAACTGGAAAAGGTCTATGTGGACCCTTCCGTTCAGCTTGGCTGTGGAGACTCTGGCCCTTCTGGAGAACTTCATTCTTGAGCCGTCTCTTGAAAGCACCAGCTTGAAGTTGGGGTAAGCGTCTGCCCTGTCCCTGAGGACCTGGAAGTCGAACTCGTCTGTGTTGTAGCCAAACAGTATGTCAGGGTCCTGTTCATTGACAAGCTCCACGAACCTTTCTAGAAGCCTTTCTTCGCTCTCAAGAACCTCCAAGAACTTACCCTTGCCTTTCTTGTAGGTCAGAACCCTTTCAAAACTATCTGACTTTAATGATATCATTATCAGCTTCTGCTTGCCGCCCTCGTCTATGGTCTCTGTGTCAAATGCCATAAGCTTTAGCTTGGGCAGGTCGTTTTCATCCAAAGCTTCCAGCTTGCTTATTCTGACAATCTTGACAGCCTGATAACTTTTCTTCACTTCTTTGCCCTCAACATCTATCCAGCCTTCAATGCCCTTGTCTATGAGGTACCTTTTGTAGAAGTTCAATGAATATTCGTAAGAGCCATCGACCAAATCCCTCCAGGCCTTTATTATGTCCCTTGCCTTTGAGATGTCACTTGCTAGATAGCAGTAAACCTTGACAAGCTTTTGCTCGGCTTCAAGGGTTTTCTTGACTATTTCAGTTCCCTTGATCTTCACAGACTGTATGCCTTCAATCCTTTTTTTCAGCTCCTTCATCTTGCCTTTCTTAGGCAACACATAGAAGTATGGGTAGAAGTCATAATCCAAGGCAACCACTGTCCCACCTTTCGAATCCTTGCAGAAAAGCCTTATGACAGACCTATTGTTCTCGTCAAAATAGTCTGCATCCAACAGATACAGCTTCATAATATATGAGTTGGTTTCCAGAATTAAAAAATCAGGGCTTGAGATATATTTTTATACCGGGAAGCAGAAATCAATTTGTATGGTGAATGTGAAAAAGTTCCTGCTTATACCTGTTCTGATAATAGCATATGTCCTTTTCATCAACTTCATATCCCAGATACCAGCTTCTGTCAGCCAGGTCAGCCAAAGCATGTCTGGCGGCACTGCCCAGACCCTGGGCATGGGGGACATTGTATCAGTTTCTGTGTCAAGGACCTATTTTTTCGGCACTGTGAGACTCCCTGTCTACAGCGCCCTGTTCGGAGAAATAGGGATATTCCATGAGATATTCAGCTATTTCATTATGATACTAACCGTAATCTTTATTATACAAGAAGTCAAATATAACAAAAAGAGGAGAGGTGAAAAAATGGCTAAAAAATCAAGTAATTTTGACTGGAAGAAAATAGTTATGCCTATCGTGTGGGGAATGCTCTTTACACTGTTAGCGTACATACTTTCAGGCGATGCTTCGAGCATTGTGATAGGTTTATTAGTCATGTATCTAGAATATAAATTAAGAAAATAGAGGTAATAACATGAAAAAAGTATACATTTTAGGGATAGTTTTGATGTCAGTTGCTTTGTTGGCAACAATGATGCCAGGCGTCCAAATTGCGTCTCAGAACCAAGGATTGGAATACAACTCTATGGTCTGTATCTACAAGAACGGCGAAATGATTGAATGTAGTGAGAACGCCTTGACCGATGCTGGCAAGAACGCTATCAAGGATCTGTTAGGCAGTGGTACGGCTGGAGCAGCTTTTAACTATATAGCTTTAGGAAACGGTTCCACACCAGGAGCAGGCTCGACAAATTTGGCTCAAGAGATAGGCGAAGCTAGTCTTGGCAGAGCACTGGGTACATTCAACTCTGTCGGCACAGGAAATTGGTCAATAACAAAGACGTTCACAGCATCAGGCGCTGTTGGATTTATTAACACAACCGCTTTGTTCAATGCAACCTTCCCAACAAACAACACAATGTTCGCGTACAACACATTCACAAATGTTTCATTGCAAAATGCTGACCAAATAAATGTTACTTGGACTATCTGGGTAACATAATATAGCGATAGCGACTGACCGGAATTTTTAGATTTTTTTATATTTTATTCTATTTTTCTTTGTGCGTCAGAGGCATTGCTTTTATTTGGGTCGTGTCAAATTATTTCTACGAATAACAAGTCAAATGAATAGGGCTTATTGCCAGAATCTTTTGTTCTTTATGAACTGCCGCTCTGCCTCTAGGATGTACTTTAGCAAGTCTTCCTCTTCCTTCCTCGGTTTTGAAAGTATCCTGAAGGCCGTGGACGGTCCGACACCCCTGCCTGCCAGCACGATACAGGCCAGCTTGCCGTACACTATGCACAAATCTGCTGACTTTTTTATTGTATCAAGCCTTACCTTTTCGTCGTTGTCAAGCTCCTTACCCTTGAGCCATTTTTTGACAATCTTCTGGTTTTCCAGCCTGTGGTGCTTTGTCACGGCTATGAGCTTTGAGCGGCATTTCCCGCATTTTGGCTCGTCCTCAATGTCATTCACGCAGCCGGCAAGACTGTACTCGCCGCAGTTTATGCACAATAGTCTGACCTTGGTGTTCATGAGCCTGTTTCTGAATAGCTTGAATATCTCCTTTTCCGGTCTGTCAGGCTTGACCGCATCCTGCAGCTCGTACCTGAAGCCCAATTTGGCAAGGGGCGACAGCCCCTCAACATAGCTCATCTTTATCCTGCCTTTCTGGATGTCTTTCAGAATCTCCTTTGTCTTTTCCATGTCAAGCTTTTCCGTGAATAATTCGTGGAAGGTCTCCTCATATATAGGGGTTTTCCAGTAAGCGTCGATTAGCCTTTCCAGGTTTATCATGCCAAAGCTGGCCCTCCTGCTGATAGCGCCGAATCTTTTGGCAACATGTATGAACCTGAACTTGAACAATGAAGACCTGGGCAAGGTCTTCTCGAGGATGACCTCCATGTCATCCGGCTTGTACTTCATTAGAATACTCTTGACCTCATCGAACGACGCTCCCCTTAATATTATCCTGTACGGGTCCACGCGGCTTGTCATGACCTCTCCGCGCTCTGCGGACAGTATCGATGTCAGGAACCTTGAAAGCGTCTCGTTGACCATCGAACCAAAAAGCGTGTGCAATACCAGATAGTTCTGATAACCTTCCACAATGATGCTGTCGCCGTCAGGCACAGGATGTGTTTTCACCTGCTCCTCTATCAGCTTTATCATTCTTGTGGCAGTTTGGGTTGACACAGGATATTTCTCCTTGATTTTCGCAACCATGCTCTTCCTGTCTAATTTCTTTTCAAGCATGTTACCAATACTCTTCCTAAGCTCCCCGACTTCCTGCGTGATATTGAACTGGACCGGTATCAGCTCGCCCTCCCACGCAGGTACAGACGATTCAATGTCACTGTCCCTCTCCACGAACACCTTGTCATCCTCCACAGCAACTATCCTCCAAGGTCTGCCTCTAACAATAAAGCTGGAGCCGACATTGCCGTGCGTTGCTATGAATTCCTCGTCCAAGGTTCCAACAAAGGTGTTGGAAGCTGTGTCGATTATTTTGTAGTTCTTTTGGTCTGGTATCACAGACAGATTTTCAAAATAATATTCGAACGCCTTCCTGCTCCTCTTCACCTCTTCGTCCCAATAGACGAGCCTTAGCTGAACCAAGAATTTGAGCAACCTATCAAACTCATCCTCAGTCATGTCCTTGAAGGGGTATGCCTTGACAAACGTTTTGTATATCTCCTTCGGGTTCATCTTGTAGTTTTCTATCAAAAGCCCCATTATCTGTTGTGTTAATACATCCAGAGATTTTGTATGTACTCTGAGCTTTTCAAGCTCTCCTGCCAAGGCCTTTCTCGATATGACGGACGACTCGAATATGTCGTCACCGTCGCCTGTGATTATGAAGCCTTTTGAAAGCCTGCCAACGCCGTGGCCGCTCCTTCCTACCCTTTGCGTTATCTTTGACACCTGTCTTGGCGACATGTACTGAAGAACCAAGTCGATACTGCCTATGTCGATTCCCAGCTCCAGGCTCGATGTTGCTATCAGAGCTTTCAGCTCCTCTCCCTTAAAACCAGTCTCAGCTTTTATCCTGACATCCTTGCTGAGCGAAGAATGGTGTATCTCGTGGGGAAAATTCTCGTCAAGCATCCTTAGCCTGGAAGACAATATTTCAGCTGCTTCCCTCGTGTTTGTAAATATCAGAGCAGATTTGTGTTCGTTTATCAAATCATAAATCCTTCTCAGTCTTGCCACAACAGACTCGCCTATGAATATCTTTTCTGCGATGATTTTGTCCTGCTTGCCAGGGTACGGGCTCTCCACCCTTATCTGTATGTCCTTCTCTGTGATAGCTTTGACAATCTCGTGCTTGTTGTCCGAGAAGATGAACTTGGCAGCCAGTTCTGGAGAGCCGACTGTAGCTGACAGAGCTATTATCTGGGGATTGCCGCAGTATCTTTTCAGCCTTTCTAACGAAAGTGTTAATTGAACTCCTCTCTTGCTTGTCACAAGCTCATGAACCTCGTCGATGACAATGTACTTTATGTTCTTCAGCAGCTCTCTAAGGTTTTTGCCTGACAGCATCGCCCCGATCTGCTCAGGTGTTGATATCATGATGTGCGGCGGATGCTCGACCTGCAGCTTCCTCTGGTGCTGTGTTGTGTCGCCGTGCCTAACAGAAATGTCCAAGTCAAGCTTGCTGCACCACCAAACCAGCCTGTCCATTAGGTCCCTGTTAAGGGCCTTCATAGGCGTTAGATATAGAAGAGCTATCGGTTTATGCTCCTTCTTGATAAGGTTGTTGAACAGGCCGAGCATGACCGATTCGGTCTTGCCAGAACCAGTTTCAGCTATAACCAGAACATTTTTGCCTTCCAGGACCTTTGGTATGGCCAATTCCTGCACAGGGGTGGGAACTTTGAATCGAGATACTGCTAGCTCTTTTATCCTATTATCTAATATGTCGAATACGTTTGCCATTTCCCCCACTTCTAATTAGAGAGTCTTCTCTGAAGTTTTTAAAAACGCTTCAGTATTAAAAAATCGATTGCAAATAATAATATGGAAAAACCAGAGATTATTTTGAAATTTCTTGAGAAGGAATACGACAAGTATATTGATACCTCCAAATCCAGCAACCAGGAAATATACGAGTTGCTGATAGGAACTATCCTGTCACAGAGAAACAGGGACGAGAGCACTGAGAAAGCAGCCCGAAGCTTGTTTTCGGTTGCCAGAAAACCTAAAGACATAATGAAGCTTCCCATGAGAAAATTACAAAAACTGATAAGAGTATCTGGACCGTACAAGCAGAAGGCCAAGAAAATAAAGAGAACCACCAAAACCATCATCGAAAAGTACAATGGCAAAGTTCCCAGAACTAGGGATGAACTGATGGGGCTTTATGGCGTCGGACCCAAGACAGCTGACATAGTTCTGATGTACGGCTTCAGCATACCGTCCATTGCTGTTGACACGCACTGCAATCGAGTGCCGAAAAGAATCGGAATAGTTGACAAGAAGGCCAATGTGGAGCAGGTCAAGCAGAAACTGGAAGAGTTGTTTCCTAAAAAGAAATGGTATATTATCAATTTAGGGTTTGTTAATTTTGGAAAAGAAATATGTAAGCCTATAAATCCTGTGTGCAAGAAGGATAAGAACAGCTGCCCTTTCTCGGGTTTCTGCAGAGCCTACAAACAAAAAGACTTTAAGGTTTGAATTCCTCTATCAGAACACAGTCATTCTTGTTTATGAGCTTTATGCCTTCTTTTGTGTCAACAATAACCCAGTCATCAAGCTCTTTCAGAATTCCGTCGTATTTTATCGTTAGGTTGCCCAGGTTCACAACTATCCTGACATGCTTGCCCATGAGCGTGCTTTTCTTGCTGCTCTTCCTTTTTGCCATAATCTATTATTGATTTGCCATTTAAAAAATTAAAAATTAGGCAGGTATCACATTCACGCTGAAGCTATAGTTCCCTAGCTCAGCATAGGGCTGGAAATTATGTTCTATGTAGAAGTAGAGGTCGTCTTCCGGGATGGTCACTGGGTTTGTCAGGGTCACATTCTTGCCTTCGTTGACTATCGAGAACGTCAGGTCCTCCTCGTCGCCAGCACTCCCAGGCAATATCTCGAAAACTATGCTGACATTGACATCACCGTCTATGCTGTTCTTCAACTTGATCTTGGGCGAATAGACAGTCTCTCCCTGGTGTACAGAGCTCAAGGTGTAGGTCTCGTCGTTTGAAGAACCGTATATGTCTATCGTTATCCCCTGCTCGACCGTAGCGTAACCTGTTATTGAACCGTAGCTGGATATGGCTGCCCCTGCCAGAGCCGCCATTGTCAAAACGCCTACCAACAGCAAAACTTTTTTGCTCATAACACTTCTAAGAACAAACTGTGGCTAATTAATCCTTGACGACTACAAGTGGTGAATTGTTACAATGATTTCTTCAGAATCTTGCCGTATTGGTATGGAACCTTCAAGGCATTGACAGCCCTTTCAGGTGTCGGATAGACAGGAACTCCGTACATCTCCAGCTTCCTGTTCCTCTCCATTACATAATCGCTGCCAGCAGAGCAGACTGTTATCGGCTTGCCTGCCATCTTACAGTCCCTTATCACGCTGATTATCTCGTCTGTCAGCGTGGGCAGCTGCATCAGGGCGATGCACACCACGCCAGAAACATTCTTGTCTTTCAATACTGCTTCCAGAGCCTTTTGATATCTTTCAACATTTGCATCACCTGTCAGATCAACAGGATTCTTGGCAATGCCGTAAGCAGGAAGAGCCTTCTTCAAAGCCTTTACAGTATTCTCCTCGAACTCTGCCAAATCAAGGCCGTACTTTACTGCGGCGTCTGTTGCCACTATACCAAAGCCTCCGCCGTCTGTAACAATCGCGATTTTTTTATCCTTCATGACAGGTTGGTTTGCCAGCACCTTGGCAAAGTCAAATATCTCTTCAGAATCCTGCGCCTCTATTATGCCTGCCTGCTTGAAAGCTGCAGAGTATATCTTTGCAGAGCCTGCTAGGGATCCGGTGTGGGAAGCCACTGCCTCATTGCCTTTCTCAGTCTTGCCTGCCTTGAAGACGACGATAGGCTTGCTCTTGACAGTCCTTTTGGCGACTTTTATGAACTCCTCACCATCAGAAACCGATTCCAGATAGATAGCAATGCAACGGGTCTTTAAATCCTTTTCCAGATAGTTGATAAGGTCTATCTCATTGACATCTATCTTGTTGCCAATGGATATGAACTTTGAAACGCCTATGCCGTTATATGCCATAGTATCCAATAAAATTGAACCGAATGCTCCGGACTGTGTTATAAACGATATGGAACCAGAAGGAGGTCTTTTAAGCTTGTTTCTTGGGAAGAAAATCATGTCTAATTCATTTTTGTATACACCTATACAGTTAGGACCAATAACCCTCATTTTGCTGTTCTTTAATATGTTTTTAAGCTCTAATTCTCTTTCTTTTTCTCCTATCTCTGAAAAACCAGACGATATTATAACAACAGCTCCTATTTTCTTTTGTTTACATTCTAAAAGCACATCTTTTACTATTTCGGCCGGAACTGCTATTACAGCCAAATCAATTGGTTCCTCGATATCTAATACAGAAGAATAAGCCGTTAAACCAAGTATTTCACCCGCATTAGGATTAATAGGGTATATTTTTTCTTTAAAAGAAAATTTAAGGTTTTCAAGTATTGTGTACCCTATTTCACCAGGCGTTCTGCTGGCTCCTATTACAGCTATAGAGCTAGGATTAAAGAATTTGTTTAATGACATGGAAACTTATATTGTTTTCATGGTATTTATTTCTATTCTATTATTTTGTAGACCTTTGCGCCCGCTTTGGTTGCCTGGTCAAGTTTTAGTCCGACAGCGTCTCCTGACTTTGCTTCCTGTATGTTCTGGTGCTCGATCTGCATAGAGCTGGCAACTTGCTCAAAGCTTGCTTCTCCTCTTTTCACAAGTATTCTGTCTCCTGCCCTCAGAACATCCTCCAATTCGACAACAGCAACCGAAGGTTTGGGAAAAAAATGCGTTATGCTACCAATAAACTTTTTTTCAGCCATTGATTCACCTAGAAAATATTTGAATTCGCAGCTATAAAAACATATTTTCATGGCTCAGAAAAGATTAAATAGGTTTAGAAAGCATTTGTAGCTTATGGGACAAACTTTCTTTGATGACGAATTCGTCAAGAACAGCAAGATTGTTTCATGCCCGTGCTGCAGCAGCCAGTTCAAAATAGACCTCCACAACACAGAAGTTATCTGCGATGAATGTGGCGAGTCCTTTGATGTGGAATTGAACGAAACTTCAGAAGAATTCGTATGGTGTCCTAACCAGAAATATTAGAAAAAGAAAAAAAACAGATTCTCAGACCTCAACTATTCCAAAATTATTCTGACGTCGGCTGCTATAGTCTTGGTAGGAGTTGCAAAAAGCGGGTTTATGTCTATCTCCTTTATGTTGGGATATTTTTCCATTATCTTTGATACAGAGATTATGGAATCTACTATCGCCTTCTGGTTTGCCGGCTTCTTGTCCCTGAAACCTTTCAGTATGAGGTCAGAGAACTTTACTTCATTTAGCATATCCTCCGCATCCTCCCTGCCCAACGGCACTATCCTGAAGCTGACGTCCTTTAGAAAGTCGGTGAATATGCCGCCAGCTCCCAATGCAATAACCCTGCCGAACTGCGAATCCTTCTTCCCGCCCACTATGAGCTCGTAGCCTTCTTCGATAGACTCCTGAACAAGTACTGTTTCACATCCTTTGATCTTCATTAATTCGCCGAAGACCTTTACAGCTTCCTCTTCGCTGCTTACATTCTTCCTGACGCCGTTCACGTCGGTCTTGTGTATGATGTCTCCAGAAACCTTCATGACGCACGGGAAGCCCACCTTCTTCAGAGCCATTGCCAATTGCTTTTCGTTCTTGCAAAATTCATATTTTGGCAGGTTTATCTTGTATCTCTTGAGAATAAGGTATGCCTTTTCGTCTGGCATCTTTTTGAAATCAGGCTTGATTACTTTGGCTTTCTTTACTGTCCGCTTCACGGATTTTTTAATAGACATCTTCTTAACTTTGCTTTTCTTACTTTTAACCTTTTTGGCGCCTATGACAGGCTTCCTAAGCATGACTTTTTTCACCTTTTTGACAGGTTTTGTCGCTTTCTTTGCCTTCTTCTTCACAGTCTTTTTCGATTTTTTCGGTTTTCCAAAAAAACTCACCAAACTAACCACCACCTATTATATTCTTACTCAGCCAGCTCTCAAATAAGTTTGCCAATTCGTCCTTTTTGTACTCTTTCCAGTTGTCGGCTATTCCCTTCATGACGTCCATCATGAGTTCCTCGTCCACGTCCTCCCACAAGTCCTTGGCCTTCATGACCTTTATGAGCCTCTCGAAAAAGTTCAGATAAAAGCTTATCTTCCCCTTGTCGTTGAGAGTTGAAATTATCAGCAGAACCTCGAACAGCTCCTCCTTGAATTTAACAGAATCTATCTCATGGGACAGCTCAGCGAGCTTGTTTTCTATGCCTTGCAGTTTTGTTGTTATGTCAGGATAGTCAGACATTGTCAGTACCTTCCAGTTTTACCTCTTTTTTGCCCTTCTTTAAATGATTTGAAGCTTCTTCCTTATTAACTTTTTTGGACATGTCACTTATCCTGTTTTCTATCATCTCCAGCTTCTCCAGAATCATCTTGTCGGTTTCCCTTAATTCTCCCCCTTTCTCGTTCCTGTTCGACAGCTCATTGAGCTTGCCCTCCAAAAACCTCAGCTTTTCTGTTATGTACAGGTTGTTCGGGTCATTCTCTGCCCTTCTTGAGGTCATCTGGGATATGCGATTCTCGAGCGACTTTAGCTCGTCGACAAGATTTCCATAGTCTGCAGGAGCTTTGCTTTCCCTCTCAGAAGAGCTGTCAGGCAGTGAGCTTGGCTTGAAAACAGGCAAGTTCTCCTTCTTGATGGGTTTGCCTGGTATGATTCTGTTCTCGACCTCTATCTTTTTCCTCGGTTTCAGCACCTCTTCTGCGATATTCTTCTTAAGAACAATCTCAGGTTCTCCCAGGACAGGGTATTTCAGGTCGACAATTCCCTTGTCCTCAAGCATGAACACCCAGTCGTCTAACTTCTTTTGGCTTACCTTGAGAATCTTTGAGGCCACGCTCAGCTTGAGCCTTTTCTTCTCCCTTATCATGCCGATAAGCTTGTCTATGGAGGTTTCTATGAAAAACTCGACCATAAAATTAAATGTGCTTCCTGCCTTATGAATTTATTCCAAATCATATGGATTGGGACAGCTAACCTTTTTTAACTTTCATGTTAAGAAGGTATTATGGATTTCGAACTGCTGGGCATACTTTTGGACAGGAAGACCTTTGCCAGGGGCTCCCAGAACGCTCCGATAGAGATTAGAAGGATCCTGCCCCAGATGGAGACCTTCATCAATCAGATGGATCTGGAGGAGCATGGCTTTGTGGATTTGGGCAACATACTGCCGAATAAATACAGTGAGATGATTGCCGAGGCCGAGCTCAAGCTGGATCACAAGTTCCCGGTTATAATCGGCGGAGACCATTCCGTATCCTATGTGGGTGTCAAGGCTGTCAAGCCCAAGGTATTTGTCTCGTTTGATGCTCACCCTGACTGCGAGGAAGGCGAGTTGGGATATGACACGGTTACCAGAAAGATAGCAGAAGAAGGCATCAAGACGGTCCTTTACGGCGCCAGGTGCTTTTCGAAGAATGAATGGAAATACATGAAGAAAAATGGCATAAAAGTGGCTACTCTTGATGACCTGAAGAAAATAAAGGGGCCTGTCTACCTTTCGATAGACTTTGACGTTTTGGATTCATCAATAATGCCTGCTGTTGCCAACCCTGAGCCAGACGGCCTGACGTTTGCCCAGGTCATGGAAGGAGTGAAAGCTTTAGCCAAGAACTTGGTAGCAATAGACTTTGTAGAATTCGTTCCAACAAAAAATGTCACGCATACGCTGATGGCAGGAAAGCTGATTTACCATTCTCTAGCCGAGATTGTCAGGGCTAAATTGCAGTAGATTCAAGCTCTTCAGATGAGTTCTCTGGCATTGTAGGCGTTATGTGCTTTATTATTACAACGTCTCCGACACTTGTCACGAGCTGATAAGGAACAACCACTCCCTTCTTGCCTCCGACCATGTCTGCCAAAAAGGAGCCTCTACCTGTCTCTATGACGACAGCGTTTATCCTGAACTTTGACAGGTTGACCTCTATGTCAGCGACCCTTCCACAGAAAACTCCCCTGTTGGTGAAGACGTCCTTGCCAAATACCTCTGATAGGTTTTTTACTGTTACAACCATTTTATTTCCTCCAAAAATGTTATATTGATATTAATAAATTATACTATAGATATATAAATTTTTATCAGGAAAAATGTGAATTCTATGAACCTTGAAATAACCCCTGAAAAAGCTGAAATTTTAGGTTTATTGTGCGCTGAAGGCAACCATAGGGGTTATTATGACATGTATTTTGAGAAGGATAGACGGAGAAAGGCGGTTTTTCTCAGGGAGAGGTGGAAAGAAATAATAGAATTTAGCAATACGGACATGCCCTTGCTTGAGCATTTTGTAAAGCTGCTTTCTATAGCGTATGATTATGAACCAAAAATTACCAAAAGCAACAAAAACGTTTTTAGGGTTTGTATAACAAAAAAGAACATCATAAGAGACCTTTTAAGATATGTGAAATTGGGTTGCTTGAAATGGGATGTTCCCGAATGCGTGCTTGAATCTAATGATAAAATAAAGTTGGCCTTCATTCGAGGATTCTTTGACGGTGACGGTTCAGTAGATTTTACAAGGAGTACACCCAGAATAAGGTTTAGTTCTTCCAACAGAAATGGCTTGGAGTCGTTATGCTTGCTCCTGGATTCTTTTGGATTGGAGTATTCATTAAATGGGCCGTATGCGAGAAGACTTCCAAGTTTTGAATTGCTTTTGAAAACAAAATCTGTTAAAAAATTCATCAAGCTCGTTGGTTCTAGACATAGTAATAAAAGCATCAAATTTCAAAGAATTATTGCCGAGGGCGTTTAATGCCGAGGTAGATATTCAATCCTCGAACGCATAATCTGGTGGTGCGCTAGCCTGCTATCAATGGCGGAAAGTTAGTGCCTGAAAGGGCATGTGGGTTCAAATCCCACCCTCGGCGCCTTATTTTTTGGGCCGGTGGTCTAGCGGCTATGACGCCACCCTCACACGGTGGATATCGCAGGTTCGAGTCCTGCCCGGCCCACTATGGTCGAATTCGAGCACAAGGCTCTGGGTCTGGACCAGGAGACAAAGGTCGTATTCATAGCCATGTCAAAGAAGTTGTTCTATTTCAGGAGGCATGCTGTCAAGTTCGTTCTTGAGAAGGGCTTTACGCCCATCTCCCAGTTCGGTATATTCGACTATTTTCTCGTTGATTCTGTTGATAGGGACCTTGTACGTAGAGCCAACAACAACCTTGTCAGGATAGCAGATGAGATGTGGGTTTTCGGTCCTGTAAGCGACGGCGTCCTTGCTGAGATTAAGTTGGTCAAAGACAAAAAACCAATCAAATATTTCCATGTCAAGAATTCGGAGATAAAAGAAATAAAAAAGGAAGATGTCGAGTTCGAGGATGGGATGGAAAAGTTTTCTGCAGAAATGTAAAACATTTAAATTACTTTGGGCAACAATCTCTTAACAAGCCCCTATCGTCTAATCCGGCTAAGGACTGCGGCCCTTCGAACTCATTCGAAGGATATGATCCCAAAGATGACTGAGGAAAGCCGCAAATCAGGGTTCAAATCCCTGTGGGGGCATTCATTTCTTTTTTATTCTGAACCAAAACAGGGTTTAAACCCCCGAAAACAGGCTTTCTGAAAACCTTTAAAAACATCAACAAACATCAATAAACAAGGTGATTTGATGAGTTTAACAGTAAGATCAAAAGTAAAGACAGCTTTGAAGGGAATGAGAGCAGCAGGAGACCTTTACGTAGCTTTGGACAAGAAGGTCGACGAAATGCTCAAGATGGCTGCAAAAAGAGCAAAGGACAACGGAAGAGCAACCGTAAGACCTTGCGATTTGTAATCTATTTTTAGTTTCACTTTTTCTTTTCTTCTTTAGTTAATTTTATATTGGTTCGAGAATTATTTCTCTACATGCGGAGGTAGCCAAGTCTGGTCAAAGGCGTAAGACTCAAGATCTTATCGGTTAGTCCGTTCGTCGGTTCAAATCCGGCCCTCCGCACTTTATTTTAATCAACAATGCCAATTCTAAGCATGTTAGATTCGGTCTACGTAATAGCGACCGTGCTATTGGGGATTGCAGGACTGCTTGTTCTGGTAGCTGCCTGGAAAGCGAAAAAAGGCAAGATACAGGAGACCAATTATCAAGCGTTTTTCATCATGGGAATCTGCTTCATGTCATTGGGCATAGTCCTATCCTTGACCACAGGCAACCCGGGCCTGATCGGCATAGCAGGTATTGGCGCATTTTACATGGCCATGGGCCTGTCAAGGATGGAAAAGCAGAAAAAGACAAGGAAGCGCAAAAAAGCGAAAAAATCCTAAAATCTATTTATTCAAGTTCATACAAATTGTGTGTATGATAATATTTTTTTACCTGTTTATGCTTTTAGTGTCATTCTTCTTCATAGCCATAGCCAGTGATAAGATAATTGTCTACACGACAAAGCTGGCAGCATACTATGGCCTTTCCCAGATGTCCGCAGGCTTCATAGTACTTTCCGTTGTCACGTCGCTGCCAGAGCTGTTCGTTTCCTTGTTTGCTGCAGTTTCAGGCCAGGGTGGCATATCTGTAGGAAATGTCCTGGGTTCGAACGTGGCGAACCTGACCATAATAATAGGTCTGGCCATACTGCTGAGCGGCATGAAGTTCTCGCTGAGATCTACTTCACAGAAGGAGCTTGCCCAGTTCCTCTTCTTGCTTTCTTTGATACCTCTTTTCATACTTGAGAGGGGAAGCATAGGGCCTGTCATGGGCATCGTTTTGTTGATACTGTTTGTCTTCTTCAGTCTGAGCATATCAAAAAAGGCTGGCAAGATACGGGCATTGGGATTCATGAGGAAGGAGGACTTGCGCATGACCACGATCAAGTTCATAATCTCTATTGTTGTTCTTCTCTTCTTTTCAAAGATAGTTGTTGACAACTCAATAAACATAGCAGAGATATTGGGCCTGGCACCTTCCATAATAGGCGCGACCCTGGTCGCCATAGGCACCTCAATCCCTGAACTCGCTACAACTGTCCAGGCTTTGAAGAGGCACTATTTTGACATGGCCTTTGGCAACATACTCGGCAGCTGCATAACTAACATAACGCTCATACTTGGAATAACATCGCTCATATCCCCTTCAGAGGTGAGTACTTTGGCAACAGGAGGCATGATGTTCTTCGTCCTGGCCTCCACACTTTCTATGTGGTATTTCGTCAACACATCAAAGTATCTGGGCAAGAAGACTGCACTGATACTGATTATGATATATGTCTTATTTGTGCTGCAGCAGATAGGGATATCGATACTAAACTTTTGACCTGGCGACTATGAAGGCGTGTGCCTTTTCCAGAGGGTCTAGGGTCTTCCAGTCGACTATCTCGAAGCCGGCCTTTTTCAATTTTTCAATCTCTTCTTTGTATATCTTGCCAGGAGACTTTGTCACGTCTATGCTTCTGGATTTCACGGCCATCATCAGGTAGCCTTTCGGTTTCAGGAACTCTTTGCAGTTCCTTACCGCAATTTCCGTCTCGTCTGGCTGAGCAACATCTATGTAGACCACGTCCACCTTCTCTACCCAGTAGTATGTCTCAGGCTTTCTGGCGTCTGCCAGTATCGGAGTTATGTTCTTGTACTTTTCGCACAAGGGCAAAAGATTGTTAAAGCACCTGTCCGAGAACTCGATGGCATATACAATTCCCGTGTCCTTCACAATGTTGGCGATAAAGCTGGGCGTCATGCCGTGCGCTGAGCCAAGGTAGAGTATCTTGCTTCCTTTTTTGATTGGAACAATCTTTATGCCCTTGACTATGGCTGCTGCCAGCTTCGACCTCCTGGGATTCCACACCCTGAACTCGTGCCTGCCGCGCTTTAATATCTCCTCGTCAAAAGGCCTGTAGCCTGGCACAGAATTCTCTGTGAGCAGCTTTTTGTCGTCCAAGAAAACTCCGTTGAATATCTCTCTCATTGTAATATTATTTAAGCCAGACGTATATATTAGATTTTATGAGAGAAGAAACAATGCAGGCGCTCAGGGAGCTTAGAACGATACTGATAATAATCCTGACAATTGTTATTGTCGCAACTTTTCTGATAAGCGTCTATTACAACATGGACTTTTTCAGCGCCCTGATGACATTCTTCTTGCAGATACTCACCGCGGGAACAAGCGACACAATTGGAGATGTATTCTACATAGTTCTGATATTCCTTTCGCTTGGCCTGACGTTTTATATGTTCGAAAAGGTTATTTTTCTATTGAGCGAATTAAGAATAGGGGGCTTTTTGATGAGCATGAGACTTTCTTCAATGAAGAACCATTACATCGTGTGCGGTGCTGGAAGGGTGGGGATGCACGCAGCAGAGAAGCTAAAGAAGAGCGGCAGGAAGGTTGTTGTCATTGACAACGACTGCCCTAGGATAGAGTTCCTGAAGAGAAGAGGTTACACTGTGCTTGCTGGCGACTGCGTCAACGAGGAAGTGCTGAACAAGGCCAAGATCAAAACCGCCAAGGGCATACTGGCATGCACGAACGATGACAGCAAGAACGTTTTCCTGATACTGACCTCAAAGGACCTCAACCCGAAGATAAAGATCGCCGCTAGGGTCAATGACCACAGCTCCCAGGCGGAGTTTGAGAGGGCTGGGGCAGATGTGATAGTCGCTCCAGAAATAACGGGCGGCCGTGAGATTGCAGACAAGATAACCAAGCTTTAAGCCGGTTTCAATAAATAATAGATATGGTCAATTTCTTTGAAGAGCGGTACAAAAAAGAAAGTTCGTTTTTGGAAGAGCCCAGCAAAGCCGTTTCTGACATTATAACAGCTTTCACCGAAGACAATCCCTATAAAAAAATTCCATATCTTTTCAAGGGAGAGCTTTTGTCAATGTACACTGATTGGAAAATACTGGAATATGAAGAAAAAATGATAGGGCCTGAGAGTCACGGAAAGAACGGGAAACCGCATTTTCACGCAATAGTATACTTGATAGCGAAAAAATCAGCTTGACAGAACCTTTTCCAGCTTCTTCTTGTAATCTGACAGCAGTTTCTCGGACATGTTTGTCTTTGAATAGAAATCTGCTCTGGCTGCTATGGTCAGCTTGCTTGACAAAATCCTGGCAACCTTGCCCTGCAATTCCTTCTTCGCGTTCGAAATGTCAGGATGCGTGAACAATAAACCGAACTTGGGCGGGTTCTTTATCTTCTTGTCCTTCAGGAACCTGAACAGGCTCTTCTCAGCCCCCAATAACTGTATTGACGACGAGGGCATCTTTGCCAGCCTTTCCAACGAGCCTGCTATAGACAGAACCCTTGCCGTGAGTGTCGGGCCCAGCAACGCATTGAGATTAGGCATTTCCTCAGGAACGGTTTTCTCAAGGTATTTTTCAATGCCGTTCTTCAGCGTGTAAAGGTTCTTCAATGAAGAGGCATACTCCTGGATGATTGCTATGTCCTCCTCCTTGAGCTCGGTTCCCATGCTCCTTTCGAACTTTTCAAAGTTCTTCCTGTCACCGAACTTTATTATCTTCTCGGTGAACTTTTCATGGTCCTTGACATCTAGTTCAGGATAGTGCAGGCCGTACCACTCCCTGAGCCTCTCGCTCATGGTGTTCAGTATCCTGTCCAGGTCGTTCAGGGCAGAGACAGACTGGATTATTATCTTGTCCCTCTTCTCGGTCTTGGATATCTTGATCTTGGACCTTTCCATGGAAACCGCGCCTATAAGGCGGTTCAGTTCTGCGTCGTCTTTTGCGAATTTTGATTCAAGAATAATCTCCCTAAAGTTATCCTTTAGGTATTCGGAAGCCTGATTGGGCTGCTCGACGGCAAGGTTCTTGTACTTTTTCTTCAATTCTCTAAGCTCCTTTGACTCCTTGCCTGCGTCGAATTCGGTCATAGCTTTGGCTATCATCTGAGGATCCTTCTCAAAGAGCCTGCTGTCCACCAGCTTGTTGTCCTTGTCAAATACAAACAGGCCTGCAAAGCTTAAAACAAGGTAATGCATAAGTTATTTATTAATTCCACAACAATAAAAAGCTACGGTGATTAGATGGGATGTATAAGAACAAAACTGATTAAAAAGCTGTCAAAGAAGCTTGTAGAGCAGCATCCAGACAAGTTTAGCAAGGATTTTGAGAATAACAAGACTGTCTTGAACGAGATGCAGTTGCTTAGCGACAAGTCCGTAAGGAACAAGGTCGCTGGCTATATTGTATGTGTTGTCAATAAGAACAAACCAAAGTGATATTTCTAAACCTTTATCCCGAATTCGTATTTCTTGTCCTCGAAAGTAAAGTCCGACTTTTCCCCAGCTAGCTTTCCGAATACTACCTTGCTTCCAGTCGTCTCCTCTATCCTTTTAACTTCTTTCTGGAACAGTTCATTTTCAGGAAGGTGTAGCGTTATCTTGTCCTTTATCTGCAGGCCCATCTTCTTTCTCTTTGACTGCACGCTTCTGGTCAGTTCGCTTATCATCCATTCTTCTTTCAGTTCAGGTGTGCCTTTTGTGTTGAGTTCTATTTTCATACTCTCCACTTCTTTGCCCTTTTCTAATTTGGAGAACTCTGCCTTCTCGACATTGGCCATATTCTCTATTATTACTTTCAATTTTTTCACTGCTTTAGTCTTTTTGCCGATATCGACTGTCAGGCTCGGCAACTTGTACCTGAGCTTGATTCCATTCTCGTGCCTTATCGAGTTTGACGCCTCGACAATCTTCTTCACAGCCTCCATACCTTCCTCAAGTTCCTTCTTCTGGTACTTTTTTTCAACTTCAGGCCAGTCTGTAAAGTGTATGCTCTCCTCTTTCTCGAACTTTTTGAAAAAATCCTGGTACAAAGACTCTGTCATGAAAGGTAAGAAAGGCGCCATCAGTTCCAGCGTTTCTAGCATGACCTTGTAGAAGGTGTTCAGTATGACTTGCTTGTTTTTGGAGTCGACATCAGGCTTTATGTCGCCCCTTATTATTTGGCCGTACCATCTTGAAAGGTCGTTCAGGAAAAAGTCCTGTAAGGCTTTAGTGGCGACATGTGGTTTCAGCTCTTCCAAAGAATTGGTCACAGTCTCCTTCACTGTCTGCAGCCTTGCCAAAAGCCATAAGCTGGCTGGATCAGGTCTTTTCATTTCAGAAGGCTTCATCTTGTTTGCTTCCATGTATGTCTGCAGGAACTTTGAGGTATTGTACAATACATTAAGGATCTTCCTTACCTCTTTCGCAGGCGTGTAGCCGAAGGGCAGCGGCTGCCCGGGGTTCTGTGTGCAGTACATCCATCTCATCACGTCCGCGCCTATCTTCTCCAGGGCCTCGTCAGCCCATATGGCGTTGCCAGTGCTCTTGTGCATCTCCCTCATCTTCTCGTCAAGCACCATGCCGTGGGCCAGGAACGACTTGTAGGGCGCCTTGTTCTCCAGGGTGACGGACATGAACATCATGGCGTTGAACCACAGCCTCACCTGCTCGTGCATCTCTGTCACAAAGTCTGCCGGGAACCACTTGTTCCAGTATTTCTTGTCGTCAAAATAACCCAAGGTAGAGAAGGGAACTATGCCTGCGTCAAGCCAGCAGTCGCCGACCTCGTCCACTCTCTTCATCTCCTTGTCGCACTCAGAACATTTGATTATAACATTGTCAATCCACGGCCTGTGCAGCTCTTTCAACTGGTCAATGCCGCTGACAGCCTTTTTCTTCAGCTCGTCAACGCTGCCTATAACTTCCAGGTGCCCGTTGCTGCACAACCAGAAAGGAAGCGGTATGCCATAGTACCTTTTCCTGGAGATGTTCCAGTCCCTCAGGTTGTCTATCCAGTCCATCATGCTCTTCTTGGTCCATTCAGGATATCCTACCACAGGCTCTGCAGCCTTCACCATCATCGGCCTTATCTCCTCGGAGGATATGAACCAGCCCTTGCCTGTCCTGTAGATCAATTCCTCTTCGCATCGCCAGCAGCAAGGATAGCTGTGCTCTATGACCATCTCTTTGAATATGGCGCCCATCTCCCCGAGCCTTTGCAGCACCGACTTGTTGGCTTCCTTCACAGGCATGCCCTTGAGCCAGCCTGCATCTTCTGTGAACTTGCCCTCCTCATCCAGAGGTGACAGCGTCGGCAGGTTGAACTCCTGGCCTATCTGGTAGTCCTCAGGGCCGTGACCTGGGGCTATGTGGACCAAACCGGTTCCCTCTTCCATGCTAACGAATTCTTTTGAAAGGACAACCTGTCCTGTTACGTTCCACTGTAGAGGTAAAAGCTCCTTCATGGGATTCTCGTATAACATCTCCACCAGCTCTCTTCCAAAGAAAATGTCAATTAGCTTGTAGTCCTTTTCAGGGAAGACCTTCTCCAAAAGCGTCTTGCCCAGTATGAAGTAATCGTTGCCTATCTTCACCTTGGCATATTCCTCGTCCGGGTTGGCGGCAACAGCAACGTTGGAAACCAGGGTCCATGGCGTTGTGGTGTAAACCAGCAAGTAAACATTATCAGCGTCCTTTACCTTGAACTTGAAAAAGATGCCAGTGTGCTTTTTCATCTTGTAGCCGCCAGAGACCTCATGAGCTGACAGGGACGTTCCGCACCTGGAGCACCACGGCAGAACCTTTATTCCCTGGTAAAGCCATTTCTTCTCCTGGCATTTTTTCAAAAAGTACCATATGCCCTCTATATTCTTGTCCGAAAGAGTCAGATACGGATGCTTCCAGTCCATCCACATGCCCAGCTTCTTTGAAAGGTCAATCCACACGTCAACATAACTCATGACAGTGCTGACGCACTTTGTCACGAACTTGTCCAAGCCATAGTCCTCTATCTCCTTCTTGGTCTTGAAGCCCAGCTCCTTCTCCACGCCAACCTCGACCCACAGGCCCTGGCAGTCAAAGCCTGGCTGTTTTCTTGTTTCAAAGCCCTGCATGGTCTTGAATCTTAAGAATAGGTCCTTGTAGGCCCTGCCCCATGCATGGTGGACGCCCATCGGGTTGTTCGCCGTAGGCGGGCCGTCCAAAAAGGAGAAGCGTTTCTTGCTCTTCTCCCTAAGAATAAGAGATTTTTCAATCAGCTTGTTCTTTTCCCAGAACTTTAGTATGGCTTTCTCTAATTCCTGTGGTTCATATTGCATCTAAAACACCTAGAAATAATAGACAATTATGTTTAAATAAATCTTTAGAGCCTAATTTGAAGTCCACCGGTCATACCAACCCAATTATTTATTCTTTGAAAACCTATTTATACATAGTGCTTAAGGGGTGAGTACAATTTCTGAATGTGTGCTGTGCGGTTCCAAGTCAAAGGGAAAGGCCAAGGTCGAGGGCGCTGTTGTCAATGTCTGCGACAAGTGCGCAAAGTTCGGCCAGGCGATACATGACGTGGAGTACAGGGTTCCTGTTCGAAGGACAATGGAGCTGGAAGGTTCTGACCAGGTATTGGTGCAGGACTTTCACAAGGTTGTAAGAAGGGCAAGGGAGAAGCGCAAGCTTACGCAGGAGGAGCTTGCCAAAAAACTGAGCGAGAAGCATTCTGTGATTAAAAGAATAGAGGAGGGTTGGAAGCCTCCCATGAAGCTTGTGGAAAAGGTCGAAAGGTTCTTTAGCATAAAGCTGAAGGAAGAGATTGTCGAAAGGCTGGTGGAGAAGGCTGTTAATTCAAAAAAGCTCACTATCGGGGATATAGTTGATATTGGTTAGGGCGCGTGTCTATATTTTCGGCAGCGTGCAGGGCGTGGGCTTCCGGTTTTCCGCAAGAATCAAAGCTAAATCTTTGGGCTTGAACGGCTGGATCAAGAACTCGCTGGACTATGTGGAGGTTCTGGTAGAGGGCGAGAAGGAAAGCGTTGAGCAGATGGTCGAGTGGTGCAAAAAAGGACCGTCGACTGCTCGGATCGATGACACCAAAGTTGATTACAAGGACTATAGGGGAGAGTTCGAGAGCTTTGAAATCATAAATTAGCTTTTACCGTAAGACATAAATATTTTTACACATTTCTATATGCATGAGCAAATCAGTAGTGCCTGTTAATATGAGTCTCTATGTAGCCCAATCCCAGATTCTAAGGAACGAAATAGAGAGGCAGGAAGATAATCTCATATATCGCATAAAAAATCTTGACAATTACAGGCAAAAAAACGAACCACAACTAACGATTCATCCAGACGGTGATGGGAGAAGCGGTTTTATGAAAATGATAACTGCTACCGATTCTAGGGCTGCCGGATTATGGTCTATACATCAAAACGATGAACTAACGTCCAAATGGAAAAAGGGAGATTTTTACGATCCCAGCAGTGGTTCTGGCACAAAAATACCCATTATACACAAAGCTTACAGGGCTGTGGAGGAAAATGTGTGTGTAGGCTGTATGACCTCTAATTACAAATCTCCTTTGGCTCAAATAGTAGCAAATCAAGTTGATGGTGTTAAGGAGCTTACAATAACATCAAAAGGCGGAAGAAAAATACAGTTTGAAGGTTTTGAAAAAACGGTCGATCAAAAGAAAGAGTTCAAAGAAGCATATCCGTGGTTCGATGCTTCCAAAAGCCTTGTAATAGAAGTTCCTGGTAGAGAGAGGGCTGTAGGCAAGTTCGAAGAGAATACGGGCCTAAGCCCTGGTGGTAATTTTTATGAATGGGGTACGCGGTTTGTTGATGATGTTTCCATAGCGTCATACAAAAAATGGAAAATGTCTGGGAAGAGAATCAGCATAAAAAAACAATTAGAAAAATTTTCCTATGAATACTCTGAAGCGGTGAGAAAAACTTATCCTGTTATAATGAACCAGATGGATAGGATAGATAAATTATGTAACGACATTTCCAGTGAAGATGTGGAGAGGCTTGTAATTTCTGCTGAGGGAGAGAGAAGTGGAATAGAAGGGAAATCGTTAGCCATGAGGGTTGGTGGTCATGGTGGAATGAACGTTCCCGGCAAATTTGTGACACATCTAAAATCCACCAACAAGCCTATTGTTCAAAAAGAGATAGAAAATATTCCAATAAAAAGACGCAAAAACAATGTCAGAGGTATTGTTATTTCGCAGTCTTTGGAAACAGGTTCCAGGGAAACAGCAGAATGGCTGACAAATCTAAGAATACCTACTTACCTTTTCACCAGCAACATAGGTTCTGAAATTGCAAAAAGAAACAGAGAAAGATGCATAGAAATACCGAAGATGTTTTCATATGTCATACAAAAGAAGCCTACATATGAGATATTCCCTCTTACAGGTCTAATGACATACGATTCCATTGCTGCAGATTTTATAAAGAGAAGCAAGCACACAGTTTCCGAGATGCACAGAGAAGATTAGTTTTAAATCGATTTCTAAACAAATATACACAGTGATAAGGATGACTGAGAACTTTCACAACTAAAACAAGAGATTTATGTATTACTGATTCTAAAAAATACAATATGCAAACAGTAAAGGGCACAAGGGACCTGATGCCGGAAGACATGAGGGTCAAGAACTTTGTGATTGATACCATAAAAGATGTTTTCGAGTTGTACGGCTTCCAGCCGTTGGACACTCCGGCCCTAGAGTCTTGGGAGGTTCTATCCAAAAAAGGTGCCGGAGGCGAGGGCATTGTCAAGGAGGCCTACAAGTTCGAGGACAAGGCAGGCCGAATGATCGGTCTAAGGTATGACCTAACAGTCCCGCTGGCAAGGGTTATTGCATCCAACCCCAAGATGATTCTTCCCTTCAAAAGGTACCAGACAGGCAAGATATGGAGGTATGACGATGTCTCCAAAGGCAGGTTCAGGGAGTTCACCCAGATGGACATCGACATTGTCGGCTCTGATTCCCTTATGGCGGATGCCGAGAACATTTCTTGTGCTATTGATTGCTTCAAGGCGCTCGGCTTTGAAAAGTTCTATGTAAGGCTGAGCAGCAGGAAGATACTGGCAGACCTTGCCAAGTACGCTGGTATCAAGGACAAGGTGCCTGACGTTTTCAGGATAATCGACAAGCTGGAAAAGGCGGGCGAGAAGGAAGTCATAAAGCAGCTTGAGGAGATTATTCCAAAGGCTGCTATCAAAAAGATTCTCGATTTCATCAAGATAACCGGAGCCAATGAGGAGATGCTGAAGAAGGCCGCCAAGGTGATAAAGAGCCAGGGCCTTGACGATGTGAAGGAGATACTGTCCTTTGTTAATGACAGTTCTAAGGTTAAGGTCGACCTGAGCCTGGCCAGAGGTTTGGACTATTACACTGGTCCCATATTCGAGGTCTCTGCTGACAAGGAGATAGGCACGGTGGCGGCAGGCGGAAGGTACGACAACCTTGTCGGTTTGTTCCTGAAAGAGGACATCCCTGCCACAGGCATAAGCTTCGGCATTGATAGGATAATAGAGATAATCAAGAAGGATGTCAGCGCAAGCGTCAAGGCCTTTGTCATAGCTGTCAACGACAAGGTGAGGAAGGATGTTCTTGATATTGCAAAGGAGCTGAGAAGCAAGGGAGTATCGGCTGATTATGATTTCAGGTCCAGGAGGCTTTCCAAGCAGCTGGAGTACGCGAGCTCCATGGGCATACCCTTTGCCGTCATAGTCGGTCCAAAGGAATTGGTAAAGAAATCAGTAACATTGAGAAACATGAAGACTGGCAAGGAAGAAATGATTGAAATAAAGAGCCTGGCCAAAAAATTCTAGCGGCACTGGTCGGTTGCGCTGCTATAGTGGCATTCGTATATTGCCTCTATTTCTCCGGCAACGTATATGGCCAGGTCAAAGTCCGAGGTCATCATCTGGTATGAGAGGCTCTGCAGCCTTACAAAGAACACGCCATTGCCGTCCGACAGGTTGTGCCCCTTCTTCTCGAAACCCAGGGCGGTGTTTCTTATCACTACCTCTATCAGGGAGTTCTTGACAGGCAGGCCAGTGGAGTAGGTCAGGGTGCCGGTAAAGTTCATGCTGGTCTCCGGGCAGTCCGGCTCTCTCGTATCAATCAAACCGTCGCAGTCGTTGTCCTTGCCGTCGCCGCACGTGTTGCCGTTGGTCACTGTCTCCTCGATGTCATAGTCATCGCAGTTGCAGTTGCACGCTATCGAGTCTCCGTCCCAGTTGCCTGCCTGAGAGCAGTCAGGCGTCTGCAAGTGGCAGTCGCAGACAGACGTCTCGCCGCCGCACTGGCAGTTGGGGCAGCTTCCGCTGTCGCAGTAAAAAGTGCAATCATCATACTCGTACCAGGTAACGCCGTGGCAAGCGTCCAGATAGTCGCAGTCCTTCTGGTCGCATACGGTGGTGGATGGGTAGTTGGTGCAGCCTCCCAAGGTTGTTCCGGTGCAGCTTGAGGACGATATGTACTTGCACGTGTCGCATGTGTACTGCACAGCGTCGTTGGCCTGCGGGGCGCAGTCTGCCGTGTTCGGGTCCTTGCAGCTGTTGCTGTCCGCGGCCTCGCATCTGCTCGGGGGCCCTATGTCCGCTTTATTA
>JAZDKZ010000004.1:0-88156 GCA_043802485.1 Candidatus Aenigmatarchaeota archaeon | reverse complement strand
CAATAGTCCAATCAAGTTCAAGTCCTTGAATTTCAAATTCTGTGGCAACATCTTCCATATAATATGATGAACGAACATCATTTTTCCCATCCAAAAACCAATTTGAAGCGCTGATACTATTTTTAACATCAATTCCAAAAGGTCTTAATCTTTTAGCATTTGAAGATGCTAAAATACCAAAACGTTCAGAACCCCTTGCCTTTTCTTTAATCCATTTTTTGGCCGAATTGTAATCTCTAGTAATAACAATAGGATATACTTTCTTTAGATCGCAATATAATTCTCTCGCTTTTTCAGTGTTTTTATTCAATAAATGACTAATCAGTTCAGAAAGTTTTTCGGATCTAAAAGAACGAACAGAAACAGATAAATGAAGTTCAGATTTAGACTGACCGTTTTTGTTTAACCAATTTCTATAACTTTGTTTATCCAAATAATTATTATCGCTGATTATCAAGTCTGAAAAATATATCTTCCAATTTGAGAAATTATCCTTTAGAGCATTTATCCATTCTTCTAAACCAGCTTCACCTGTATTGATTTCTTGTCCACCGCCTATTAAACATATAATTGAACACCAATCTTGATGTCTATCCATAACTTCAATTAAGAAATTTGGTTCTGAACGATCAAAATCAGAAACTCCTTTTTTTCTGATCATAAAAGAATTGGCTTGTTGTTGTGTCCAAGCTCTCTGCGCTTCATCGAAAATTACTACTTTTTCAGTTGGGGCATTTTTAGAAATTAAAGCTTCGTCACGAAAATGATGTATATTTTGAATAAAAGCATTTGCTTTTATTGCAGCCTCTTTTTTTGTAATTTTATTACCATTAATTTTAGCATTCTTTACTTCGTCTCTAGTCAACGCTTCTCTTAAAACCTTTACTAGTGGGCCATTACCAGATAAAAAAACAGCATTTTCATCTTCTGCAATTTTCATTCTTTCATTGGCAATATTTAAACCTGCAAGAGTTTTTCCAGCACCTGGAACTCCAGTTACAAAACAAATAGATTTTTGAGAATTAATTTTTGATTCATCAATAATTTTATTTATACAGTTTGCGGTTCTTGATAGATTAATTGCACCCGAATCTGAACGAGAAATTTCTTGAACATTATGACCTTTATACAATGCTTGTGCAGCCTCTATAATAGTGGGCGTTGGTTTATAGATTGAATTTTCCCATTCAACTACATTTATATATGTAGTTCCTTTTTCAGAAAAACAAGAAGATATTACATCAAATAAATTATTTTCATTTGCAAATAGTGTCTCATATAACAAATCTTGATATTTTTGAATAGTATTTTGTTTTGTAACAGCTTTTGTTGCAACTAATATTGGAATTAATTTTTCATTATGACTTCCTTCATGAAAGTTTTTCAGATCAAGACTATAATCTAAAACTTGATCAATTGCATGTTTTTCGTATTTTGAATCGCCTACTTTAAACTCTATTACAAAAATTAAATCTCTAATTATGATAATATTATCAACCCTTTTTCCCATACGAGGTATAGCAAATTCAAAGAAAATATGACCTTCATTATTATCTTTAAAGACATTTTTTAAGATTTTTATTTGTTTAATCCATGCATTTCTTTGTAAATTTTCAAGAGTATGTGAATGATGTCTTGTTAACTCCCCCAATATTTTAGAATCATTATCTTCTAAAAAACTTTTAATTGAATTTGAATAATATGAGCGCATATTAAAAGGTGATATTCGTTTGTATATAAAATATAGTCTATCATAAAGATTGTTTGTCTTTACCACTAAAGGTATTGAATAATGAACTTGTTGATTGAAAATTTAATAAAAATATGGAATATAACAAAGACATGATAGATAAACTTGAAAAAATGTGTAATGAATTTTACTACTTGCTTCAAGAAGGGGTAGTCCTAAGTTTTAACGAAAAAGAAAAAATACTAAAGCTAATAAAAGACTTGGAGTTAACAGTTAGAGATTTTGATACTTCGCAAATTTAATCAGCTATCCTCTTTCTGAAGAATTTCTCGACTTCTTTATCCACAAAGTAGACATAACAGCCCTTTAGACCTCTTGACATTAAGACTCTGTAGATATTTCTTACATATTCATCAAACTTGTCTCTATCTTTCTTCTTTCTTAAAGCCGGATCTGCGATTCCATCAATGTCTGTAACCAAACGATCATTTTCAGCGTCATATTTTAAGTCAGGACCTACAATCACACCAATATAATCAAATTCAAAACCTTGCGCCGTGTATATGCAACCAATTTGTTTTATCCCTTCTGGTTTGTATGCCCATTCATACCACCTTACATAACCTTTGGGCGGCTTTAATCCTGTATGGGTTTCCCAAGGCATACTAAAGTCCCCGATTTTAACGTCTTTTATCAAATCACCATTACTATCCGTTTTCGTAGACCAAGACCAACAATAACCAGCAACAAGTCTAGCAGTCATTCCTTTTTGAGAATTTTTCTCCTTTATAATTTCATATAATTTTTCAGGAGAATCGATTATTCGGAAATCGAAATTATCTTCCCTCTTTAAAATAATTTTTCTTTTAGAATGACCGAGGACGTATTCCAACCAATCCAGATAATTATCAGAACCGTTGCATCTAAACTGAGAAGTCAATTCAACTTCTTCTATTTGCCTTCCCAGATTTTTAGCAAAGTCTTTAATTAATTCTGTATTACCGATCTCAGCGCCCCTAATTACCTGCTTGTTATCAATAAAGAATATAGAGGTTTTTGCACAACGAATCAACTGTTCTATTTGCGGCATATCTGAACGGTATTCTTTTTTTGTCATAAAGTTTCCTGATTTTTCACCTATTCTATGAGCCTCGTCAACAATCAGAATGTCAAGGTCATTTTCATCAACCCTTTGAGGAATATATGATTCTAAACTGGTGAATAGTATTTTAGCATTAACTTCCCCTACTTTCTGGCCACGTTCCATCTTATATTTTATTGCCTCGATTAAAGGCTTGGACCTTGAAGCAAAAAATATGTTATACTTCTTTTCTTTATGACCAGCAAACTCTGCTAATATATGAAGCGCTATAACAGTCTTTCCTGTACCAGGACCGCCTTTAACTATGATAATACTATTTTCTCCTTTGTTTTCGGCTTTTTTTATTTTGTCAATAATAACATTTCTTGCCAAAATCTGATCATCAAGTAAATTAAAATCAGATTCTTTTTTGATTACTTTAGATGCATTATCTAAAAGTTTTCTAGAAGGTTTTATTGGTGATTCCATGAATTTGTTGAAAATATCAAAACCATCTTCTTGACTTAACAAGTCTTTCAATCTATTAGCTAATACTTCAATATCTTCTTTTGTGTAAATAGGAAACTTGCTAACAACTTCTTTGTATTTTTCGTCAAGCAAACCTTCACCGTCTTTTTTATTATAATTAGGACAATAAGCACAACCGATTAAATCCACTTCATTTTCTTCAAAAATTTCTACAAACCCAATTAGATAATTATGATAACCTCTTACTTGTTGAGAAGGATGTGCTACCTTTCTTGTATTGCCACCAACATACGTCTCAACGAAATTTCCATCTACAGGAAGAGCTTCAACACTTTGCCATTGTTTCATTTCTATATGAATTATGATACCTTTTCCTTTTTTATTTTTACCAAACAATAAACAATCTATTCTTTTTTGTGTGTAAGGCACCTGATATTCAAAGGAAAGATATAGATTTTCTAATCCACTTAATTCTATTAGATTTTTAATAGTCTTTCCTGTATCAACCCATGAACTAAATTCAGATTTGTTTTCCCATCCATTCTGATCAATAAAACTTTCTTGGACTTTATCAGCAAACTTATTTACTAGAACATCTTTGAAAAAATCTTTTTGTGGAGCGTCGTAAAGTATTCTTCTATTTAACATATCATAGCTCCGTATACTTTCTATAATTACCTTTTATTTTCTCGATAGGATATTTCTTTTCGTTATGCTCCAACTTTTTCTTAACAGCATCTGACACGTCGCCACCTATTGTATCTGCTAGATTCAAACAGTATATCATAACATCGGCTAATTCTTCCAAGACCTTTTGATACTTTTCATTTTTCTTTAATAATTCTTCCACTTCTTCATTTGTCTTCCATTGAAAAAGTTCTAACAACTCGTTTGCTTCAACACTAATAGAAACAGCAAGATCCTTAGGAGTGTGATATTTTGCCCATTCACGTTCATCTCTAAACTTTGCTACAAGTTTCTTCAATTCTTCAACTGTAACTTTCTGGTCCATAATAATCATTCAATATAATAAAATTTAAATCTCGTAGCACTTCCCATACTTAACCATTCTTGACTTGTTGAAACGCCGGAAAATCCCAGGATACTCTGTGTGTATGGGGAACACCGCCTTTGGCGAAACCGTTTTGATCATCCCCTCTATCGCGTCACCGGTGGCATGCCCGGAGCAGTGGAATTTTTTCTCAGGATACAATTTGAACAGCCTTAACCAGTTATTAATGCGCTTCTGGTCCAGCTCCATGTCCTCGCAGAAAGGCTCACAGATGCTTCGAATATGGACACTACCCGAAACAGGCTTCAAATCAAGCAAATTATTCAGCTGGAAATAGTTCATGAACATCACAAAACCGTTCTGATGGTCCCTTATCTCGCAGGCGTCTATCACGTTCTCCGACGAGGCGTACGTCCTCTCCCAGGACGTATAGTCCCTTTCCACCTGCTCCCGGTCAAAGTCCTTCCTGCCGATCAGACCCCAGCTCTTTTTGGGGTAGAATATCCTTATTTCCGGATCTTTCGAGTCCGGCAGCCCGTCAATGCCGCACTTTTTCAGGAGGTCCAGCAGGATGGCCTGCCGGTACTCTATGACCAGCTTGCGCTGGTTGGCCTTGGCTGTTTGGTAGAAGGTCAATAATCGCTCAGTGTCCCTTATGGGGAAGTTGGCTATGGCCAGGCCCTTTTTGCCTTTGATGCAGTCGGTGCTCTCCTTCTGGACATAATCTTCGGTCCTGTTGTCAGACTTTTTGATCCTTGTGCCTTCCGATATCATGGCCACGGGCTCGGCCGCAGCCGAGGCCGAGACAAAGGCGTTGCTCCAGTCCCTGTGGCGGCCGTGGAACCGCAGATCGCCTGTATAGATTATGGCTCCGGCGGAGGTGTGGATTATGAAACCGGTCGCGCCGGGCAGGGAATGGTCGACCCGGTAGGGTTCGATCTCCAGATTGCCTATGGTGAACTTTTTGCCGAACTCGAAGGTGCGGACGTCCCTCTTCTCCGTTCCGTCGCGGGCATCGCGCCTCTTCATACCGCCTGTTTTTGCGGGTATCAGTTCAAAGCTCGGTTTAAAGTCGCAGAACTCGCTGAAACCGCCTGCTCCGGTTCTGGTAAACAGTTCCATTATCGCCTTGGTTTCATGGCTTACATGGACGGGTATGTCCTTCCTAAGGAAATGGACATAGCCCACGTGGTCGATGTGGCCGTGTGATATCAGGACGCCATCCACGGAATTTTCTTCTTTATGGTCCGCGCCCTGGTGCTTGCAGTAATCGCGGCGGTATAATCCTTTGATGTTGGGCAATAGGCCCAGGAACATCATGTCCGTTATGCACGAGTTCTTGCGGGGCGGCATGTATTCAGTGAAGAACTTGGCGTGCTGTGAAAAGTTCATGCCAAAATCTAGAAATATTTTGGTTCCATCGTCTTCTAGTAATATCTTGTTGCCCCCGATTTCCTTGACGCCGCCGTAGAAGGTTAACGAGACCATAGTAGAGAATTGATAACACTGCAATAAAAATTCACCGCCAAGGGTGAATCAGCAATTTAATTCCAGGAAACCATATATCTTTTGATGAAGGACGTGTTGAGCGACAAGGACGCAATGAAAATAAGCAGAAGGATAACCAGGGGCAGCATAAATTTTAGCAGCCATTATCGCGTCAAGGCGGAAAAAAGAAATATAGATGAAGGCGAGATATTAAAGGCTATAAAAGACGTTGATTCAATAATCTTGATTGAGGACCAGGGCCTTGAGCCAAAGGGCCACAAATACCTGATGCTTTTACAGAAATCGTCCAGATACGACATGAGGATAATAATATCAATAAAGAAGGACAAAATAAATATTGTAACGGCGCACATCCAGAACAAAAGGAGAAGGAAGGTGTATGAAAAATGGCTGAAGCAAAGATAGACTATGACTATGAGAACGACATACTGTTCCTGTACAAGGACGGGAAGGTCAAAGACAGCATGCAGATGGACGACTTTGTGATAGACTATTCTTTCGATGGCAACATTGTCGGCATAGAGATAATGGACGTCTCGAAGATGCTCAGAAAGCTCTACAAGAAAAGGATCACCAAAAAGCTTCTGAAGAGCATAAAGAACGCGGAGATACGCCTGAGGCCAGGAAAGGAGATTGTTCTGATAGTTATTCTGCTAAAGTTTGCGAACAGGGAGCAGACGGAGATACCTTTGATGGTGCCCTCGCTTTGAGTATTTAATTTCTTGAGACAATTTCTCGAACGCCGCCGTAGAATGTGAGTGAGACCATACTAGAATTTTATATAATCGTGAATAAAAGTCTGACGTTAGAAGTAAAATCAATTCTCTTTTTTCTTGGCGCTTTCTATGAGTTCGTGCCCCCTTATCAATAGCACGCAATTAATACACTTCTCCAGTCTCTCCACTCCTATCATTCCCTCTCGCAGCAGAGCTTCCGCTGTCTCTATGTTCCCACCAGGAATGTTGTCCAATGGAACGAACATCTCTCTCCTTTCTACCAAATATCTTAGAAATTTCATTTTCCTGTTCATCCGAACCCTCTGTTTGCTAATCCGTCCTTCAGATTCCTCTTCTCGATTTCCTTGTACTTGTAAATCTCGTCCAGCACCTGTTTTCTTATGAACCTCACCTTCTTCTTAATGGTCACATCTCCACCTCGTTCGCGTCTTTCGGGTCCAGTTCATACTCTTCCGATAGGTTCAAAGTGTGCATGTCCGTGAAACCCTTTCTTTTAAGCGCAAGCATACTACCACCTCACAAGTCTTCCATGAAAAAGTCCTCTCTAGCCTTGCCCACAAAGAACCTAAAGTTCGTCCTGAGGTTAAAGTCCTTTACCATTCCGTTTTCCCACAGGACGATCAGGCGTCCATTGAACTTGTCCTTCCTAAGCCTTTTCATGGCCTCCTTGGAGAAGAGCGACAGGGCCTTTTGCCTGTTTTTTGACTTTTTCATAGAAACCTTAAGATAAATTCGCTTGTATAATTAAATTGATTTGGCGGCTCTGAAACAGAAGTTGCGAAGTATCCTCTGCCAGATGTGGTTTGGAGAATATAGAAAAACAAGGATTTATCCTTTCTTCATCTTCTCGTATTCCTCTATTGTTCTAGCAACATCCTTCTCGGTAGCATCAGGAATGAATTTTTTTGCCGTTTCCCTGAAAGTTTCATAGGCAACGGACTCATCTTTAATACCTTTTTCTCTGGCCATTTCAAGGCACAAGTCTAATACTGCTCTCAAGCCCTCGCTCCTGTATTTTTGAAAAGTTTCGCTTTTGTCCATGCTAAAAATTGTAACAAAAACTTTTTATGCTTATAGAAAATCCCGTTATTTAATCTATCTCTTTAAACGCCGCCGTAGAAGGTTAAAGATACCATAGTAAAGAATAGCAAGTATCAGAATTTAAGATTTAGGATGCATTATTCTTCTATGTCTTTGGTTTTCTTTGACATGGACGGGACAACAATCAACTACCCCCATGGAAAGTACGGTTCCAGCTGGGACGCTGTTCTCTATGCAGCCGGCATGCTTGATGAGGCCAAAGAACTGCTCGAATACTACCTTCCCAGACCGCATCTTTACAACGAATGGTTTGACAAGGAATGTGCCCTTCTGAAAGGCGTTTCAGTTGAAGCAGTGGAAACTAAAGTACTGCCCCCCGTCTACTCGGACGGCGCAAGGGAGGCTGTGCACGAGCTAAACGAAATGGGTTTGATTGTAGGTCTGATTACGGCAGGAACAAACCCGCCGGCAAGGCACATAGCAGATGAATTGGATATGAAATTTTGCGAGTGCAACGACCTGCTTCATGAGAACGGTTACTATACAGGAAAAGGAAAAAACAATGTTCCTCTGTGGGACAAGAAGCAGAATATGATTGATGTATGCAGCAGGTTCGGCATAAAGCCCGACGATAACGGGGTATACAAAGGCGTTGTGATGATTGGCGACCATGAGAACGAGCTGGAATCCTTTGAAATAGCAGAACACAGCATAGCATACCGTCCTGGTTCAGAAAAAGTGAGACATGCCGCAGATTATGTTGTAAACGACTTGAGACATGTGCCTGTTATAATAAGAAAATTGAACGTTTAAGCAGCATCCACCAACGCTCCAATTTTATTTATTCTTAAAAGTCTGCAAGAAGAAAGTGTGCTGAATCAAAGAGCATTTCATACTATGTAATTTTTAAATTCCCTTATCTCAATGTCAACTTCTAGATAATCGGGCTGTATTTCTGATTTGACAGTTTCTAGTCTCTGCCCCGCATCTTTAAGTAAAATTGACTCTGTTGCTTTCAGCAGGTTTCCAGTTGATACGGGATCAAAACTTTCCTTCAGGTTGTGGAAAAAATAAAACCCCCTTTTGTCGTTTCGAGTCAATATGGCATTATCCTTTTTCTCCAAAAACATCTTCGTACAGACTGTCTTAATCCTTTCCATCAATCCTTGGTTGCCGACATATCTTAGGTCTAAATCAAATTCCCTTTTGTTAAGTTCAGAACTTATTGGAGTTACTCTAGTAGACAAGATGTTTATCTTGGGTTGTTCGATTGTTGTTTTCACATCATAAGCCCTCTTTAAAGAATATCCTATGCTTTCTACAACCTCTCCTACTTCTTGGGTTAAATTCCCGAGACTAAACGGACCATCAAATTGATACTTCACACTACCAAAAGCTGCAGTTATAGGACTATAGCGGACTATTCTGAATGATGGATTTAGTGAAAACATATTCTTTATTAGAAAATAAACAATTTAAACAGATTTCCAAACGCCGCCGTAGAAGGTTAAATGAAGGGACTAAACAACCAATCCTTCTATCACAGTTTCATTGGCGGATTTGTAAGGACTTAATGACCCAATCACTTTTGACCATAATCTTGATTGGTATATGTCACAGTTGTTGCAGTTGCCGTCAACGCCGAAAATTACGCATTCGCCTTTCTGCTTGCTTGTACACGGGTCGATTCTTCTTCGAAGATTATCCATATTACCAAAGAATAGTTGGGAATTTTAAAATTTAAGCTTAAATTTTTTAGCATTCTTTATTGTTTTATGGGACGAGCAGACAGCCATATTTCCGGAGAAGAATTAAGTAGACACGTTCTTAAAATAATTTATCAACAAAAAGAGAATGGAATGACAACAGCCGATGTTATTGATAATTATAAATTCAATTTTGGCCTGGCTGCAAGAGGAAAGGATAAATCTGATAAAAAAAGGGATATACTTAACCATTTAGAAAAACACAGAAAAGATGGAGAAATACAATTCTTAAACGGAGTGTGGATACATATAGACTATCTTGGCCAAGATTATGTTTAATAAACAATCAACAGAAAACAATTTAAATCCTAATTTTAAACGCCGCCGTAGAATGTCAATAAGACCGTGAAATAAAATTTGTTTGTGCGGTCAACAACCGTACTTCTGTCAGCGTCGGGGTGAGGAGCGCCGCCTAAAGCGCCTTGGAAGCAATCCGCCAAAGAATTTGGACGAGGCCTTGAGGAAGATGTGCACGGACAGGTAAATCATAGTGAGCAGCATCGCAATTATCATTGCCCCAGTCACAAGCGTGTTTTCAGACAGGGTATAGAAGATAAAGATAAAGTCGTTGATCCAGCTGGCGCTTATGCCCATCAACGCGCCCAGCAATGCCCCTAGCAGGAAGGCTGTCAGGCCTCTTCTCCCATGCCTTTGCTTTTTGACCAGGGCTACAAGCGAGACTAGAAATATAACCTCGAACAAGAAGCCAGCGACGGTTACAAGCAAACCGCCATGAAAGCCAAACGATTCGAGTATGGATGATTTGTAGCTCACCCTGGCAAACGTCTGTATCTTGTTTTCAATGGGGCTTGCCAGCAGGCTTTCCGGGTAGAAGCGCACGCCCTCTATGGCAGAGCTGTTGATAATCGAGGCAAAGGTATAGTGACCCATTTCATGAACAAAAAAGTCTGAAATTACTCCTGTAAATATCCCAAAGGCCATTAGGATAAAAATTAGGATTAGAGTTTTCATAATTTCAATATGAAAAAGCTAGAATAAAAACACTACAGCCCGGTTTTAGTGGTGTATTTGCCTTTGCCTATTCCGGACACGCGGGCCATGTAATTTACTGCTTCATCAAAGCTTTCAGTTTGCTTTTCTGTGAGATCCTCGCGCTTGTTTTTGTTCCATACGCCTCTGGTAGAGAACACATAGTTCGTGTCTTCAAGAGAAGCTTGCTCTTCCCTGGTGACCTTTATGCTCTTTCCGTTGAGCTTGACGCGGAACCTTGTGTTGTCCTTGTTCCTGTCGTATATGCTCAGTATCTTTAGCATGTACTTGTTCGGTTTGACAGCAGAGCCAGGCCTGCTTTTTTCCTCTGCAGCGTCCCACCCACCGTCAGTCATAACGACATACTGGCCTTTGGGCATGTACGGCCTCCTGCGCATGGGCTTTATCAGCTTGTCACTCTTAAGCTCATTCAATACTCTAGAATTGCGGCCTGACCTATTCTTGACTTCCTTTACTCTTGCAAGGCCGCCTTCCTTGCGCACATATTTCAAGACTTTCATGCTCATACTAAGATTATCGACAAGAAACAATTTAAACAGATTTCCTTGACGCCGCCGTAGAAGGTCAGGATTTAAGACTTTATTCTCTGACCATTCGTCATGTTAAACGTTGCAATTATACATTGGCTGTCTTCACAGATGTATCTGAATTCCATTCCATATGGTCCAAATCCGCAAGCGTCGAGGCAAGACCCAAGAACAGACTTGTCAGGTACACATTTCTCAAAATACTCCTTGTTGCCTAGGAAGCATGGTGTTGTGGAGCACATGCAGTCCGAGTCGACCTCGCAGTATGAAGGGTTTAGAATCGGACAACTCTTAGGAATCGTGACGCAGCCTGATATCAGAAACATTGTCAACAACCCCGACAATAAAAGTTTCATAATCTAATTGGAAAAATTTGACTTAAATACGTTCCATATTCTTACGGTAGTAACCTAACGAAATCTCCTTGACACCGCCGTAGAAGGTTAATGAAACCATAGTAAAGAATTGATAACACCGCAATAAAAATTCACCACTAGATGAGTTCAGAAAAAATTAAAATCCAAAAACAGAGCGGAAAGGATGCGTTATGTCCTCGTCCGGTTTCATTTCATCTAAAATCTCTTTGAACATACCAGGATACATAATTTCGGTTACTTTTGAAAGCTTTTCTTCCCTTTCAACATCAATAAATCCAGTGCTTCTGCCATCTTCGATCGTTTTTCTGACTTTGGATTTTATTTCGCTTCTCATATACCTTTCTTCTTTATGAAACTCATCATAGCTTGGATTATAACTATTCTTTTCATCTACTGTTACTTTGGTGACTATCATCCCGGGATTAAAGTTTCTGTGCAATGTGTTCGGCCTGGGTTCGTTCCTAACTTCAATGACAGGCATGTCTATAGCTGTCGAGTCTTTTAATATTTGCTTGACCTCTTCTTCATCAATCACTAACTTGTTTCCATTTAACACATAATAATTAGAAATATCCCATGAAAATGGTTCGTTGCTATATTCTGGGTTTCTGCCACTTCTTATCATCCTATGATTCATACCACTTGCCATGTGCCTTTCTCTTACTATTGTCACACCCCTTCCCATCTCATATACACTTGTTATGACACTCTTGTCGCCGTAATTAAAAGGAAGCCCTATGCTTTTATAGCCTGAAAAAAACTTTTCCAAAGGCGTCTTGTTGTCAAGTGCTTTGCCTAGAGCTTTGAAAGACCTTTCTATCTCTTCAGACGTTGGCTGAAAATTCTTTTCATTGGCCATTTATCTCACTATTTAATGGTACAAAAAACTTTTTATTCTTATAGTAGCCACCAACGCTCCAACAATCCCCATTCTAAACAATCAATCTTATCAGCCCAAGAATCAACCGATTCAAACCATGGGAAACTTAAGGATAAAAACCCCGCGTTTAAACCAAATCTCTAAGATCGTATTTTTGGCCCCCTGCTTCTATCTCTCCTGAGGCGCCGGGAACAAGCATCATCACCGCTCTTTCCCCATGTACGGTGTAATAGACAGGTCCTTTGGAAAGACGGCCCTCTATTTTTTCCATAGAGTGGGTGTTTTGGAGATTCATCGCCATAAAACGAAAAGTTACCTTTTTGCCAACATAAGCCCCTAAAACATCATTATAACTCATTTTCTTGCCATCTTTCATAAATTAGATATTTAAAACAAAACAATTTAAACAGATTTCCAAACGCCGCCGTAGAAGGTTAGGGATACCATACTAAAGAATTGAGGAGCCACTAATAAAAATTTACCACCAGAAGAAGTGACAAAACTATAATATTTCTATGGCGCAATTAGTCAAGTAGAAACATATATAAACTTAAGTTAATACATATAAACTATGGTTAATATATACAAAATCAGGCTGACAGTGCTGCAGCAGAAAATATTGAGGCTGCTCTTTGTCAAGGCAGGAACGTCTCTCAACCAAAGGCAGATTGCAAACCTGCTGGGCGTTTCCCAGCCGGCTGTGATGAAGTCGCTTCCGGGAATGGAAGGCATGGTCAGGTCAAGCCAGGACAAGACGACCAAGAGGTGGTCTGTCGAGCTCAACAGAGACGACCACAGGGCGATGCAGATGAAACGCGCGGACAATCTCATGCTGATATACGAGACAGGCCTTGCGGACTTTTTGGAAAGGGAATTTGCAGGAGCTACCCTCATACTGTTTGGGAGCTACTCGAGAGGGGAGGACACGATGAACTCGGACGTGGATGTAGCAGTAATCGGCAGAAAAGGCAAGAAAACCGATCTCGCTGCTTATGAAAGGGCGCTGGAAAGAAAAATAAACCTGAACTTTTATGATTCGCTCCGGTCTGTGCACAAGAACCTGAGGGAGAATCTGTGCAACGGCATAGTGATATCAGGCGGTGTCGAGCTATGAGGGCAATAAGAAAATTCGAAGGATTTATAAAAGAGGGTGTTGTCAAGAAGCAGAGCAGGGACAAGTCAAGGGCAGATTTCCTGCTGAAGGAATCCGAGAACAGCTACAAAAGCCTTCTCAGGATGCTGGTCAAGATTAAACTTGATGACTCCAATGCCAACCTGTTCGTGAAGATGTGCTACGACATAGTCATGGAGATGCTGCGGGCCAAGATGCTCCTGGAAGGCTATAACGCTTCTGGCCAGGGCGCTCACGAGGCAGAGGTGTCCTACATGAGGGTTCTTGAATTTGACGAGAAGGACGTACAGTTTGCCGACCAGCTGAGATACTTTAGGAACGGCATGCTCTACTACGGGACCATACTTGACAGGGTCTACGCGGAAAAGGTCGTGAAGTTCCTTAAAAGGATGTATCCCAAAATGAAAAGCCTTACAAGGCTGGAGAAGAAATAAGTCCCCTTTCCTTGACGCCGCCGTAGAAGGTTAACGAGACCATATCTAAACTATGGAAAAACCAGAATAAAAACTAATAACAGTATCTACCCTTTGTCAGGGAATTAGTCATAAGCTGGTTAAAGAGAATTAGTCCCCTACCTGTTATCGTATATTTATCGTTTTCAAACATGTAAAGTTTATTTTGAACGAACAGCGTCATATAAGTCTTGAGTTCATCCCCATGGATTCCTACCCCCTTGGCATCTTCCAAACCGTGATCATACTCATCACCTATACTGCGAGAAATCTCTTCGAAAGCTTTCTTCTGATTAGAGGACAAGCCCCATTTTAAATTCTTGTTCATACTATGAAATAAAGCATAAAATAATTTAAACACATTTCAAGCTTAAATAAATTATCAACCTTGTTTTATTTATGAAAGGATCGTCTTACCCTTCCACTAAAGAAATGACTAATTACATCTTTAAGGAAATCCAAAAAAGAAAGAAAATGAGCATGACTGACATCATTGATAGCTGTTGTGTGAACTATGGATTTGCTAGGAGAGGAACTGCGAAAAGCACTATGAAGAGAAAAATAATTAGTTGTGCTCTTTCAATAGAGAAAGATGGCAAGACAGAGTTCGTTAAAGGATTGTTTGAATGTCAAGAAGAGTATGTTTCTGTGCAGGAAATAAGCACGTCTATTCTGGAGGAAGTATCCCGTTCTTGTGGTTATGGACATGATGGGGCAGAACTCCCCAGAAAAAAAGAAGAAAAATTCTTCTCTGATGTTTATGAAATGATGACACCCAAGAACATTACCATAGATTTGGATTGAATTATAGAAGAATCAGGATTTAAACCCTCTTTTTTCATATTCAAATTTTAATTCCTCTTTAAATTCTTCAGGAAGATCAAGATTTTTAGCATAATTATAGACGTCTTCAAGACTTTTGTAATCTAATTCCTTTAACTCTTCTATAATCTCTGATAATCTACTCATCGAAATACAGAAACGTTTGTCCATAGGAGAATTTGAACAGTATTTGAGAACTCTTTTAATTTCTTCAGCCATATTTAGTTAAAGAACACAAAAACATTTAAACCCATTTTCAGAGAACAGAGGGTAAAGGAAAAAACTAAGACTTTTTCATTAACTCTTCCATAACTTCAATCCCAAAGTCTGTTATCTCATATTTTTTCGTCATACAATCTAGTCGTTTCACTTCTATCAGCTCAGCCTCTTGCATTTCATCCAGTCTTTTCATCATTGTTGGGTAGGTCGTTGGTTTTGTTCTTCCATACAAAAGTCCCAAAGTGACGGGCTTTTCGCCTTGATATACGGTTTCTAACATAATTAGACATTTTTCATCCAGTTCTGGCATAAGAAGAATTCGAAACAAAACAATTTAAACCCATTTTTTCTTGACGCCGCCGTAGAATGTCAATGAGACCATATCTAAACGTTGCAACCACAAAGTTGTCTTACACATTCCTCTACGCCAGGATCGCAGCCATAATAAATTTCAGCTAATGCTTGTAGGGTGTCGCCGCTGTCCATACGTCCGTTTTGATTTGCGTCTATCTGTAACAGTATCTCATCCGAGTCCAAACAATTATTCCTTAGATACTGCATGCATCCATAATGTCTGCCATATTCAAAGGACATAACACCAGACATTACTGTGGTGTGGGGATAAGCCGAAAGAATCAGGGAACTCACAAGGAATGAAATGGTTAAGAACAATATGCTAAAGATAAGTATGAACAATGACACCGCTTTACTTCCCAATACCGAAATCATGACAATGAACGAAACAGCAAAAGCAATTATTGAGACGATTAATAGCAAAGCATTTGACAGCATGAACGCAGAAACAAGAAGAGCAACCGACAGGCCAAAAGACAACAGGATCAGTTTCAAGTCGCCTTTCCTTTCAGATTTAAATGCTAGAATAGATGCTATTGAGAACCCGACAATACTTAACAGGTTTGAAAGCCCGAGCAAGGCAAACTTCTTCAAGGAAAATTCATCCTTATAGATAATAAGCCCTGCGATGATGCTTGACAGAATAGAAACTGTTACAAAGACAAAAACCAAGAATGCCGTAGGGCTAATCAGTATGATGTCAGCTATTAGTATATCTATCGGTACAGACCTGCTCATCCAAAGATCATCTACAAAGAATCTCGATTCTGAATTTATATTAATTTTTGTGTAATCCTTGTCACCGCCATAATATTTTACATCGGTGTAATCATCTATCTCGCTGAAAACATTCGGGCTGACATGGCCAGACACATAAATTGTCATCGGTATTTTCGTTTCGTCGTATATTGAAGTCAGCCTCAAAGGATAAAATATGTCATTAGTTGGAAATGTTGCCTTTACCCCCAAAACATTCCCGCCGGTCGCATCCCTATAAGCCAAGCCGTCTGATATCCAAGAGACAATGAATGAATAATCCTTGCCAACGTACTCCTCTATTATTGAAAGCGATTCGGGTGGTAGGTCTAGATTTTTTTGTTGCATATAGGCATAAAGCTCTGTTTCGTCTTTTGTAGTTACGAGCTCTGTTGTTAGCCCTCCGTATTCTATATGTTCGTGTATTTCAACGGCTATATCTTGCAAGGCGCCGTCTATCAGCCCTCCACCAGCTGCCCCCATGCTATAACCCGAGAAAAGAGTTAAGAATATTGGATATACTTGGGATAGGTAAAACGCCGGATAACCTCTGTTGAACTCGTAGCCAACCTTACTTTTGACTTCATAGCCGCTGAACTCTGGGAATTCTTTCACAATATCAATGTTCGTTTGCTCTGGCTTTGATGGGATAGGGAATATCCAGGCTATTTCACCGCTTTCCAATTCTGCCTCAATAGAAATAATCATGCTTTCCTTCCCGTTCTCGTAGGTTATTACAGACACTTGCTCGTCTTGACCAATAGGTAGCCACACATCTGTTTCAAAGGTGGAACGTATATATGCACCACCGTCAGCAAGAACGATAGAGGAAAACAAAAAGAACGAGATAAATAAAATAAAACAAAATGATAGTTTCTTCATATCTAAACTATGGAAGAAGTGGGATTTAATTGTTGACTTCTAGCAGGATTCTCTCTCCGGAAGCCTCGCTTAGCAGCTCTTCCAGTTCCCTTATTCTCTGTTCCCTGCTCTCGACCAATCTCTTTTTGCTCTCTTCGGACTTTTCAATTCCAGCTCTCAGTTCCTCGCGCTCCGCCTTAAGCTTATTGATATCCTTCTCGAACATCCCCTTCCTTCTGGGGACTTTTTGCAGTCCCATCTCCTCTTCCAGTTTTTTCAACCTATCGGCAGTGCTTGCATATTCCTTGAGAATCCCTCCCATGATGTTGCCCTCCTTCGCGCGGTCTATGACTGTCATGAACCTGTCGCCGCCCTTCAGCGCCATCTTGTCCTCGATCATCCTTAACTTCATGTCCCTGAGTGCGGACAGAAGAACTTCACCATCCGGGTCTTCATGCAGGACCGAGTAGAAAGATTTCTCTATATAATGATTAAGAACGCTGTTCTCGGCCAATCGTCTGTATTTCTTCAGAGGAACTTCCAGTTCAGAAATGAGGTCCGTGAATTCGGCTTCCTTGTTTTCCATCTCTTTTTTCAATTCGTCCCTGGTTTTCTGCATCTCAAGAAAGGCCTTCCATGCGTCCTCGCGAAGTAGCTCTTCCATTCCGCTCTCGGCCTTCCTGAGCTCGGCTTCCTTTGCCAAGAGCCTCTCGTTCAGCCTGCCGGTCTCGTCCTCCTTCATCTCATGGGCCATCCTTGAAATCTCAGCGACACACTCCCTTGCTTTCGACAGCTTTGATTGGTGCTTCCTGATTTCCTTTACCGTTTCCCCCATGCTCTTGTTCGCTTCGAATATCTGCCGGAAGCTCTGCAGGACATCCTTTCCCTCCTTTTCAAAAACCATCTTGAGAAAGGCATAGTCCTTTATCGTTTCAGCATTCACGGTGTTGATCGTCCTGTTGGCCTCTTCGTAGAAGCTTATGATGGAATCCGCATTCTCTCCAAAGGGTGCGCGCAGCTTCTTGATTAGAAAGTCCATCCTGCCGATAAAGTCCCTTCTGCTTGCCGTTGACCTGCTTGCAATGCCGCTAAAGGTCCTCTCATGAAGGGCAGCCTGCTCAAGGATTTTCAGCTGGCCCTGCATCGCGGTCGCAGACGTCTGGAAGGTCTCGTACTCCTTCTTGGCAGCATCCTTCAGGGGTTCGAAGGCCTTTTCTGCTTTGTCTGATATTATTTTTTCTGTATCTTTTAGCGAGACCCTCTTCTCCTTCGGGGCCTCCTTCTTGCCACCGAAAATGCCGTCCAGAAAACCCATACAATCAAGATTATATGATGCTGCAAACGATAAAAGTTTAACTAGAAAATCCAGGCTTTAAGATTTCCCTGCCGCCGCCGTAGAATGTCAGAGAGACCTACAATAAAAATTCACCACTTCCAGTCAGCTATGGTTTAAATTGTCCCGCGATTTAAATATCAAAAGGTTGAAGCATGGAATTCATCGACAGAAAGACCATCAAGCTGGATAAGGTGCCGACGCTGCTGGACAAGTTTGTGGTTGATTTCGTAAAGGTGTTGGAGAAGCACGCAGGCTACGTCATAGTGAGCGGGTACGTCTCGATACTGTTCGGCAGGTCAAGGGCCACTGAGGACATAGACATTTTGATAGAAAAAATGAACGCGGATGAATTCAAAAGCCTCTATTCTGATTTGAAGGATAATGGCTACTGGTGCCTGGAGGCGGAGAGCGTTGACGGGATTATGGGTGCGCTGCTCGGCGGCCTTGCGGTGAGGTTCGCCAAAAAGCCGAATGTGATACCCAACATGGAGCTCAAGTTCGTGAAGAACCCCGTCGAAAAGAAGGCCGTTGCCACAGCAATAGGTGTGGTCATGAAGACTGGCAAGATAAGGATATCTAGCATCGAGCTGCAGATAGCGTACAAGGAGAAGGTGCTGAAATCGGAGAAGGACATGGAGGACGCCAGGCATCTGGAGACTGTTTTTAAGAGCAATATAGACCATAAATTATTAGGCAAGTACAGGGAGATGCTTGAATGAAAGTGTTCGACAGGGAGAAAAACAGCGAGCAGAGGATGAGGTTCGTGGAGAAGTGGGCAGACTATGTCAGGACCCATCCAGACACTGACTGGAGCATGCAGCAGAAGGTGGTCGTGGACTCCCAGCTGAAAAGCCTTGCAAGGCCGATTAAAGAATAAGTTATTCGATTTCTAAGCGCCGCCGTAGAAGGTTAGAAAGACCATATTATCATCATTTTATTTCTTCTTCCAGTATACAATGTCATTGCTTTTGTCTACACAGAGGCTCTTGCCATCGACGTCCTGGTTTTCCTCGCATATACTATCAATCTGGGACCCATAGCCATTGGCTTTAGTCACTTCACCAGCATTAATCGCATCTCTTCTAAACATGACTACATTTTTTGCTATTTCTATAATACCATAATTTATCATAACACCACTCATATCAGATAATGGTTACAATGGTTTCTTTATTAAAATCTTACAATCACTTAAATAAATAAAGGTTCTAACGTTTCTCAAACAATTCTTCTATTAACTCGTGTGTATCAAATCTGACTTGTTTAGCTCTTGCCCAACACCTTGTAAAATCGTTCTTGCATTTCTTCTCCAAACCAGCATCTTCCATAATAACCGTATAAATAGAATTTCCAGAAGTGTCTGATACAACTTCATTAGCATAACACAATGCCGTAAAAATATCACCAACCGTTGATCTTTCATTTTCAGTATAGTTTTTCTTATTTCTTTGAGTTTCAACAACCCATTCAGCATACCCTAACGTATATTCCCAATTCTCCATCCTTCTTTTGATTACCTTTTCCACATTTATTTGCATAATATCAATAAAGATTAAATTCCAAAAAGATTTAAACACAATTTCCGTTTAGGATTTAAAGCTTGTCTTCTTAGATTAAAGAATGGGCCAGAGGAGTGTTCTAAAGTTCTTGAAGCAGCAGTATAGGAAAGACAAGAACATGTACTTTACAGCGAATGATATAGATGTTGCACTAGGCGTCACAACAAGCGCCGTATCCCTCAAAAAGCTTAGGTATCACAATGAGGTGGAATATCAAAAGAGAGATAGACCTGCCAGAGGAGGCAAAGAAACCTTCGTGTACAGGCACAAGTCCTACAAAACAGATATGCTTGTTATCGCATTATTATCAGAATAAAAATCAGACGTTCTAAAGAAACAGCGCCTTTATTTCTGCGAAAATCATATATATATGATGAGAAGAAGTGCAAAGCGGCTGACACGTGTGGAAAGAAAAAAGCTAAAGGGCGAGTGCCGCAAGGGAGAGAGCAAGGCGCTTTCCTCCTGGTTCTTTGTATATTAGCCCTTATTTTGCTTTGACACGCCTTTTGACTTCTATCGGTATTACGCCCTGGTCAAACTCCAGCTCTGCTATGTCTTTGGGGTCCTTTAGTTTAGTATCTATCACAGACGGTGCCCCTCTTGATAGCTGCAAAGCCCTGGCCCCGACCATCCTTGCTTTTTCATACCTATTATATTCTTTCATATTATCAACCATCCCAAAACTAGTAATATTCATCTCTCTTGAAATAACTTCGCTTGCTTCTTTTTCTCCAGACAGGTGGCGTTGGCATATCAAAACCCTACGAACGAAGTAAATAAGGACCAGGATCACTTGCTGCTATCTCTCTGTCTTCCTGTGACATGTAAGAAATTTCTTTCTTCTTTTTTATTATAACTTCATCATTTTTTAACATAAAATCTCCGTCTTATCGCATTAAGTCTAAGCGCACGCTACTGTGTGGGGTTTCGACCCATCGGCTGTCGTCCTCAGCATGCCGAAATACGCATCCGAATAAAATTTCATCCTAACCAAATCTCCCTCTGATCAGTTCATCTTCTGTCACTGTATTGTGCCTTTCCAGCGCAGCCTGCCTTTCCACGAATAAATTAGCCATTTTAATCACCCTTAATTCCAAATACTTCAAAGTTCAGAATAAGAAATAATTTCTTAAAACATCAAGTATCTCTTTATAGTATATGGCGCTCTAACTACTTAAAGCAGTCACTACTGTGTTATAATAAAAATATCAATATAGAAAACCAGGATTTAAACTCTATCATAATGCCTCTTCCCCTTGTCGAACAATTCGGCATATTTCTTTATTTTATCCTACTTCTCCACAGCAGCCAGATGCCTGGCTTCTTTCATTTCCTCGTCCAGCGTGGTCAGCTTCACCTTGTGTTTGGGTATATCGTCTCTCTTGTCCCTGTCCGCAGAAAGGTAGCCGCCTGTCACAAGGCACGCTATGGCGAAAGCTATCAGCAGGTCGTTGGGTATCCCCATGTATGCGAAGACAAGAATGGCTACCGCACAAACGTAGGCCATGCTGTACATCATTCTAGAGTAGAGATACCTGTTTTTCATACTAACAATATGGAAAACCCAGAATTTAAAATGTCAGTTGCACCAGCTGAACATGTTTCCGCCCTCGAAGGACTCGGGCACGTCTGGAGACTCCCCTATCAGGGTGATGTCTATCACGCTGTCGCCCAGGCACTGGACCAGCAGGTCCCTCAGCATGCAGTTGCCATGGCCGTCGCAGGACTTTATGGTCTTTGTGTAGGAATTGTATTGGGAGTCATTCTTCATGGCGTATGCTGCCAGGCTGTAGATGATAGCGACCATTAAAGCTACCATGAATATCCCTAAAATAACGCCTTTGGAAATCATCATATCACTCTATATTCACTTTAAGGTAGTAAACTTTAAATACATTACTAAAAGTAAGAACAAGAAAAAAAACAAAAAGATTAGACTATCTTCTCTTCTTCGCCACGGGTTTGCAGCAGGATTTGTCCATGCATGCGAGCGCCAGGCACACGACCGCGATTCCCAGCAGGGGTGCAGTGTCATAGTTTCCTGCAATGCCTGTGAAGTTCATCACGACCGCTGCAACTCCCAATGCCAGCGCAATGGCGTATAGAATGTTTGCTTTGCACATGCTATCCATATGCAGAGACTGGTATTTAATAATTCATCATCAAAAAAGCCAGCGCCATAAACATTTCTTTAAAAGATTTTGCCTCTTAATAAGGAGAGGTTGAGAACATGAATCCTACAGAAGAGGAGATACGGTTAACTCTCGGAGAGCTGAGGGGGCAGGAGATAAGCGAGTACGCTTCCGAGCATCCAGAGTTCGTCGAACGCATTGAAAGGGGCAGGCAAGTCTACATCTCACATGTCAACAAGGTGGTGTCAAAGCAACTTTCAAAAGCACGGGACGTGCTGGACCCTGAAGAATATGGTAAATTTGAGACACTGGTAAGCTCCCTGGTGCTCCCTGTGGTATCCGATGTTTCAGACAAGATGACATACGGCAGTATCAAACGGCTGTCCGAGAAGCAATACGAGGAGAATTTGAACGGCAGCAAGCTTTTAGACAGGATGTTCCACAAGAACAAGTTAGACGGGATTGACTTTTCCGATATTCTGAATCTTGAGGAAGATGTTGAGCTAACAGGCAAGATGGTCGAGGCATTAATAGTTCCTGAAATCCTTGTCGGAGCAATAAAGCAGAATTTTCGCAAGGTCGGCGCAAAGGCGTTGGAACGGGAATCGATATACCAGGCCTGGAGAGATGTCATGCCTGAAAAGGAAGACAAGACGAGGAGCGAAGTTATAGCAGGAGCTTTCAAGAAACATAAGAGAATCGCGAATACCCGGAAGATTTTCAGAATGGTGGAGAAAGATCCTCAAAAAGCTGCCGTCAAGGCAGAGACCTTTGACAAGACGGTCCAAGCCTTCTACGACGGTCTTAACAAGTTCTACCAGACCATTGCCCCTGCTCACAACGACATGTGCAGGCATGTAAACGACAAGATATATGGCAAGAAAGAATGAAGGTTCAGATGCCAACAAAAAATACCTATAGCTTTCTTACATAGTGCGCCACTGCGCTTTTATTGCGTTCTGACACGCTCAATACACGGACTAATACCTTGTCTTTAGCCCTCAGTCTGTGCGCATGAGGCACGTTTTTATCACTGTCAGACAGAACAATGCTTACTTCATAACCGTTTATTTTCGTTGTAGGCGGACAGCCTTCAACGCAGCATTCATACTCACTGTCAACTTCAATTTCGTTGAACTTTTTCATCTCTTCAAATGGGTATATTGTCATTTCAGGTATTTGGAAAGAAAGAAATTTAAACCTAATATTAGAATTAGGTAAATCAGTCAAATTTCTTGTGGTACTCTTTCAAATTATTTATATCATTTCTGAAATTTCTATTATAATCCCTTAAATTTCTGGTATATTCCGATTTCTCTTTCAATACTCTCAGCTCGTCTGCCTCTTTCTCAAGATTGTCCATTTTTTTCTTGATTTTTCTCAGCATTTCACTCATAAACTCACAAAATATAATTGAACAGGAAACTTTTTACGCTTTTCCAAAAACGATTTAAGTTCCGGAAAAACAAACATATCTTAATGATAAAGGTTGTCATATTCGATCTGGACAACACGCTGATAGACTTCATGCGCATGAAGACCCTTAGCTGCGAGGCGGCCATGGAAGCCATGATAAAGGCCGGTTTGAAGATAGACAAGAAGAAGGGCATGGACACGCTGTTTCATCTCTACTCCAAGAAGGGTCTAGAGTACCAGAAGATATTCCAATTGTTCCTGAAGAACGTCATAGGCAAGGTGGATTACGGCATAATGGCCTCAGGCATAGTCGCCTACAGGAGGGTGAAGAACGGTCTGATATATCCGTATCCTAACGTTGTTCCAACACTAAACAAGCTGAGGAAAAAATACAAGTTGGCAATCATATCCGACGCTCCTAGGATACAGGCATGGTTAAGGCTTGCTGCCATGGGGATACAGGACAAGTTTGACTGTGTAATAACTTTTGACGACACCAAGGTAAAAAAGCCCAACAAGAAGCCGTTTCTTTATGCTCTGAAGAAACTTGGCGTCGAGCCAAAGGAATGTTTGATGGTGGGAGATTCGCTGGGAAGGGACATTGCACCTGCGAGAAAGATGGGCTTCAAGACCGCCTATGCCAAGTACGGCTACGACCCCACCATGTGCGAGGTATCCCGGGTCAAGCCGGACTATGTCCTTAACGACATAAAGGACCTGCTGAAGATATTGGAATAGAAATTATCTGACGTTTCCAAGAAAATCTATTCTTTCTATGGAATCTTCCAGTACAGCCACAGGAGAGACGAAAGCGTCGTGGTAACCCACAACAGGATAACCGACAATGCCGCCAAAACTGTTTTCCTCAAAAAACTTTTTGTGCGACGGATAAAAGTTTGATTCTATTTTTGATTTCATAGAGTATTCCCTGTCTTTCAAAACGTCCCATGAGTTGGGCTTTCCGTCACCTTTCCAAGATTCTGACAATTTCTTGTGGTCCTTATTGAGCCTGTCGAATATCATGTAGCCGTCCTTGAAATAAAGTCTTAACACCATAACAGGCATGATTGATGAGGCAAAGGTGTTCACCGGATCGAACATGGCTGTCTGCATTCCGGGATAGTTGTCCCTGGTCATCCACTCTTCTGGGACCTTGCCCTGGTTTTTCCACACAGTTTTCATCTGTTCATAGCCATCGCTATTCCTGACGCGATAGAAATAGCCTGCCTCGTTTTGGCTGGACAGCTCGAAATTGCTGGAGGACGTTAAAAGCTTCTCTGTAGCCATGCACAGCATTTTCTGCCATGTCGCTATGTGCCTTTTCTGGTCCTTCCAATCTATTCCAAGGTGGTTCATAAGACTTCTAAGCTCCAAAACAATTTAAATAGAATTTCAGAAAATCAGAATTTAACGCTTGCCCTTTCCACTTCCGGAAGGTTCCTGATAGCTACCAATGATTCTACATCTATCTTGGCATCCAAGATATAATTTTTTTCCGACGTCGGTTTATAAGGTTGATAATAAGATGCCAGACCAAGTTTTATCAATTTATCCCCGCATTCCTTTAGATTCGTTCCAGGAGAAAGACGGATATCCACATAGCATTCATTACACATTCAATCAATTAAATTAATAGAGGAAAAGACATTTAAGCCTTTCTGGACTTTTATAGGTATGGAAACACTTTTCAAGGCACGAAGAAACACCTCTTGCATAACAGAAGACCTGGAAAAAATAAGTAAACATGTAGAAAATATATTGATATTGCCAGGAACCAGAGTCGTCGAACATGTCAAAAAGGGTTATATCAAGAAAATGGTTTCCTTTATGCAGGACAACTATCTCAGCGAGTTAGAGCTTGCTCATGGCGCAAGAATCATAAGTGTGATTTCCACATCAGATGTGGATGGTATAGATGGTTACAAATTCAATGGAACCGCCTACAAGGTTCCGCAAGAGTAAAAATTACTTTATAGAAAAACATGTCTTTCCTTTAAGCTTCCTTTCCCTTTCACTTTTCAAGTAATCCATTACCGTCAGCTGGTTTAGGCACCTGCTTTCCGTACCCCTTGCCCTTCCAGTGTATTCAGCCACCTCGTCTGCCGTGGCTCTGCCCAGCATTAGGAGCGGCTTGACGGTTTTTCTCAGATAATCTGGCAAATCCAAAAATTTTGCAATGTCGGGATAGTTTATTTTTCTATTGATAGTTACGCATGCTTCAGGGTCGTTTGAATGATAAGTGGTAAGGCCTCTTTCAAGGGCTTCGGTTCTTAAGGATTCTAGCCAGTCGATATCTTCCTGTCTCACCTTTCCGTTTTCTCTTTTAGCTCTAACCGCAAACGCCATGAAAGGTCATTGATAACAAAATTATTTAAAACGATAGAAAGACGTAGGGTTATCTGATTCTTTTGAGCTTTTTTACAACTACCTTGTCAGGGTCTTTCAGCTTCCGGCATTTCATTCCCATTCTTTCCAGGCTGTTCTCAAGAACAGCCCTTTTCTCCACATCAAGTGGTTTGTAGTAATAAGCATCCACCAGAGCAGGCCCCTTGTAGAGAAAGCATTCCGCAGACCTGCAGTCTGATAAAAAAGTTGGATTGTAGAGTATCATATCGCCCGAAGACAAGGTTTTTGACAGGAGAACTCCCTCTACCAGATGGTCTGCTATATCCTCCATGGTAGTGCATTTTGCCCTTGAACATAAATCCCTGTCCCCATCCATGATATAGTAAAACCTTTCACCCACAGGTCTGTAAAGTCTGGGCCAATTTAGCTCTGCCTCGCAGACAAGAAATTCGTTGACCATGAAAAGAATTGATTAGAAAACAATTTAAGACGGATTATTTTAAGACTTTTTGTATTCATCGTCACCAAGTCTTGTCAGCCATGGGCAGTTATCGGCAATTGCCTGAATAAGTGACGGATAGTTCTGTGCGTATATTCCGTTTTCCTTTAAAGTTTCAATCAGCACGCGGCCTTTGTATATGTTATCTTCCAGATTCTTTACAACACGTTTAGCTTGCTTAAAAATACTCTTGTCTTTTTTGTTCATAAAAAACGTTCTAATCTAAAAAATTTAAAGAATAGAGAAGCCTCTGCCTTGGAGACGTCAAACTTGTCCGCATCGTTCATGAACAATATTAAGGCTTCATACGACGTAGCGCAGCCTCACACTCACCTGCGCGTCGCTGAACACCCACTCTGGATCAGAATAGAGTATGATGCCGTAGCCCTTCTTTGCAATCAGGGACGTGTTGACATAGCTCATGTGCTTGAACACCCTTTCCGAGTACACGGGATAGCCCTGCATGAACAGGTCGAATATGTCAGAATCATCCACAACATAGGTGTCCGTGTTCCTTGTGGAGTTGACCTCCAGCATAACGAAGGTGTCGTACTCAAAGTCCAGGGCAGGGTCGTAGATGTAGATGAACGTTCCGTACCTTGTTTTCAACGATACGTCAATGTTCTTTTCCAGGTTCACGAACTGCATGGTAAAGTAGCATATGCTTTTCTCGCAGTAGACGCCAACGCCGGTGTCTGTGTATATCTCGTCGTGGTCGAGTATGGGAACTCGGTGCGACGGGCTGTCAAGCCAACCCTCTACTGCTGTCTCCGCAAGGTCCTTGGCTGCGTTGCCCACCATGGCTATGTTCTCGCTTGCGGCCAGATAGAATATCTCGTTCTCCCTGAGCGTGTCGGAGAAACCCACTCCGTCCGGATTGACATGGTTGAAATAATTGCTGTCAGCCATTTCCTTGCTCTTGTTCTTTGCGATACTTGCTATGTCATTGTTCCACTTGAGGCTCTTTATGCCGTACTGCGCCCTCCTGTCATTGACAAGATTGAATATGGCCTTCTCGATGTCGCTCGCGTTGTAATCGCTTTCGGCCGGGTAATCTATCGGAACTATCTCTTCCTCTACCACAGGTTTCACGCAGTCCAGCCTTTGTGTTACAGTCGAGCCGTCTGGGCAGACGTACAGGTACTCCACCTGCTGCTCAACGCACCCTGCCACCAGTAGAATTAACAGCAACAATACGACAAATTTCATACTAGAATTATAGATAATACCTGATTAATATTTCTTAACATTCTTCTTTCTCTACCCAAGAGAACTTTTTCTGAAGGGTCGACGAATAGTATTTCTTCCAGTCATAGCCGTATTTCCTGAACCATCTGTAGTACGCCCTCGGATCTACGTAGCTCTTCAGCGACGTGTTCAGGTTGTAGTCCTTTGTCTTCTCCTGCTCCTCTAGCTGCAGCTCGGCCCTTTTGATGTTCTCCTTGTCCGCCATCTTCCTTTTCTCCAGCATGCTCTTCAGCTTGTCAAGCCTGCTGCTGTAATTTTTATTGAGAACCCTGACGCGCTTCCTGATGTTTTCTATCGCCTTCTTCTTAGAGGAAGCCATCTTCTCCCTGCCTTCCTTCTGGTACTGCTCCATTTTCCTGGTTTCTTCTTCCAGCTTAGTATCGTAATTTTTGCTCTGCTGCTCGTGCCTTTTCTTGAGGTCGTCTATCCTTTTCATATAGTTTTCTATGTTCTGTTTTGCCTTTTTCTTATTGGCTTTCAGCCGGACCTTTTTATTTTCCAGAGACTGCTGCCAGCTCTTGGGTATGGTTCTCTTGTGGTTGCAGATTCTGGCAGCCTCAAGGTTGGCCATTTTGGCGACGTGCTTCTTGTAGTACTCTGAAGCGTCCTTGCTTACCTTGTTATTTTCCAGGAAATCCTTCACAGCCTTTGTCGCGCTGCAGGTCCTGAACACCTTTGACGTCAGGCCTTCCATAGCCTGCCCCAGGAACTCGTTGACATTCTCAGACCTTATGCCGTCGAAAATCAGATCGTCGGAGCCGCTCATGAATTCCTTCAGGTTGCTGACAACCTCATCAGGAGCGTCCATCTCCTTTATCCATCTCACAGAGTCTTTTCCAAGAAAGTCGAACTTTACGGTGTTGCCTTCTATGGTTATGTGGTTCTTTGCAAGCGTTGAGGCGCCGACAGTGTTAGCCTCGTCTTCGTCCTTCTCGTCGCCCACACGCATGCACACTGTTTCGATCAGATAGCAAACGGTTGCGACCTTTCTCGTTCTTTCATCATCAGATACAAGGCCTTTCTTTATGTATTCGCGTATATTGTCCCGGTTCTTTTCCAATTCAGTCGCCTTGTCGAACTTTTTCATCTCCCTCTCCTGCTTTATAGGGGAATTTTCTGCTAGCCAGATGTATTTCTCCTTTCCTGTCAACTTGTCGGTCCATTTTGCAATCCAAATACATTCAGGCATCCATACAATCTCCTTCCAGCTGCCTGGCGGCCTTTTGGAATCCGGCGACATGTTGAGAATGATATCGCTGTGCTTTGCCCCCTGCTTCCAGCTGCCGCGCAGAGGATGCTTGCCCCTTCCCATGAATATGCCGCTAGGCTCTGCCATATAATTCCCTAAAGCGACCCTATCCCCATCAATCACGGCAAAGCCATAGTCTTCCTTGTTGGCCTCTCGCACAGCCTTCCTCTCCTCTGTCAGCTTCTTCTTCTCTTCTTTGGGCATGTTCTGTTTTCTTTCTCTTTCAGCTTCCACAAATCTAATTATCTCCGAGAAATCAAAATCATCTACGCTGCCTTTCACTTTGAGAGCTCTGCAGAAATCCTTGAAGAAATTCTTTATGAAAATCTTGTCCTCTGTATAAGGTGTTCCCAGCTTTCTTACCCAGGCAATAGCCATCTCCTCTTGGTGAGGGTCGAGTTTGATAGAATTGCCTTTGAATTTTATGCTAAAGCCCTCGGGCTCGTACTCTGGTATTATTATGCCGCTGTGGCTTAGGGACTTCATACAAATCACAGATATATCATATTTGACGCTTTTATATAAAATCTATTCTGATTAGGAACTTTTAATGTTTAAATCTTTAATTGAAGAAAAATAATATAATGTCTACAAAATGCGATAGCATATTTGAAGAAATATACAGAATATGTCGCTTTGTTCCTGCGTCAACCTTTCCTGGCATAAATCGTTTGGAAAGTCAAATGAAGAGACAATTGAAAAGGTATCCTATCGAGGACGAGTGTTCTGTTATAAGGGATGTGGATTTCTCTGTAAACCGAGTGCTGTTGAAAGAACAAAGTTCGTTTCTTATAGACTATACGTGTGTAGACGCCATGCCAAAAATTAATTTGAGTGGTGTAGATGTCGAAATAGTTAACCAATCATTGGAGAATATTTTTTTGGATAAAGATTTAGAATTGTTTTTCGGCAAAGCTATAAGAGGTAGTGTAAAAAATGTTAGAAGAAAGGGAAAAAGGAAAATAGAAACGCGAGAATACTTCATACCCATAGGAGAAATCGACAGCGATGAAGAATGTCCTTATATAGGACATATCATTTATGAGGCCACGAACGGCCATTATCAATATCCTTCCTTTAAGCAATACAAAGCCCCTGTTCTCAGGCTTACTCTACATGAAAGGAGAAGGGGGGAGGTTATTATGAAGGACATGTTTCGTTATCTCATAGACCTGAAAGAAAACGAGGACATGCTTAAAAAAATTTGAAAACATAATATAAACATGCGAATTGATTCTAACGGCAACTCCTGGATCGCCATCTCCGAGTTCCACCAGCAGTCCTACTGCGAGGTGCAGTTGAAGTACAAGTGGCAGGGGATAAAGAAGGAGACGCCTGCCATGAAGAAGGGGACGGAGGTGCACCAGCAGAAGTTCAAGGACTTTGAGGACAAGACAAAAGAACTGGAGCAGGTCGGGATAAAGAACGCAATAAAGAGAGCCATTGAGAACGACGAAAGCTTTTCAGGAAGGGAGGTCTTCATAATCTCCCCGACGTTCAGGATTTTCGGAGTCATAGACTTTGTCGAGATAAGCCCCGGAGGCATCATAGTTGCTGACGACAAGCCTGGGGAATATACCTATCTTTCTGACAAGTCCCAGATAATAGCCTATGCCATGGCCTTCAAGGACCAGTACAGGCCGCCTCTGGACATTTACATGAGAATACAGAACAGGGACAGCGGCGACATAACATGGGAGGACGTTCTTTCCCAGGAGTGGGTAGAGTTCCTCGAGGAGAAGGTGAACCGTCTGCACGAGCTGGCAATGGGCAAGCGCGAGTTCGAGCCTACGAAGAACCCAAAGAAATGCGCAACCTGTTCCTACAAGGACATCTGTGACAAAAGAATCAAAGAAAATCAATAAGAAAGGTGTACTTTGAATTCAATACCTTTTCTTATCTCATATCCGCCCATATTGGCGTTTCTTTTATTTACCTGTTTTTCAAAATCATCGTTCTTAAGCAGAACATTCCACTGATAAGAGGTGACCTCAACGTAATTTATCCCTTTTCTCCTATTCTCTCCGATAGCTTTGTCGATTTCTCCGGCAACTTTTTTAAACTCATCACTGGGCTTTTTATCAAACATGATTATCATTAGGTGAAAAACAATTTAAGCTTAAATAATTTTCTAGCAAACTCTGGATATGGACATAAACAGTATAGAGAAAAGGCTCTCTAAAGGCTTGGATGCCAAAAGTTTCAGTAATATCATTAGCATAGCTATGGTTGACAATTTCGGCTTGATGAAAGATTCTGTAACATTTCCCTTCTACATGAAAAAAAATGAGATCTTCAAGTACACCCCCCTTGGAAGGTCAATGCCTGCTGAGGAGAGGCTGAGCCATCCGCCCAAGAGCATCAGCGGAGCAAGGTACCTTGATGAGAAGCTACGTTCAAGAAACATGACGTCACAAGACTATACTGTAAGAACCATTCTAAAGCCGGATCCCTACAAGGAAAACTTTGGTGAGAAGGTATTCATCTTTGCGCACCACAAAGACCTTGATGAACTCGAAAACAAGAAGCACACACTGTACGATAATTCCTTCAATATAATTTCCAGAAGCTCCTTGGGGATTGTTGAATCAAAGCCCAACTACCTTTTCTGCTTTGAGCCGTATAAGATTATCGACCAGGTCAAGAGAAAGATGGGCGAGACTAAGATCTACATGTTCATGTGAGATCAGTTGAGAATCCAAACATAATAATTTAGGAACGTTGCTACTGTCACCCATGCTATGTAGGGAATCAGTATCAGAGCAGCCTTCTTGTCTATCTTGTAGAACATTGTTATCGTAAGTAGAATCAATGCCCACATCATTACTATCAGCACCAGCGCATACAGGGGGGCCTGCAGGCCGAAGAACACTATCGACCATACTGCGTTGATTGCAAGCTGACCGAAGAACGCCAGCAGCGCGCTTCTCACATTTGCTTTGGACGGTCCTTTCTGCCATATCCAAAAGAGCGAGATGCCCATCAGCGTATACAGTGTAATCCACACCGGACCGAACAGCCAGTTGGGTGGGGTGAACCATGGCTTCTCCAGACCGACGTACCACGTTGTTATAGATGATGTTGTAAACACCGAGCCTATTATTCCTGCCAGCTGGCAAGCAACAATTGAAATTATCAGTTTGAGCCATTTGTTCATAAAATAATATTGTATTGCAGGTAAAAAAGCTTTAATTAGGGTCAATCCAATTTATTTCAAATGGCTGAAAGGTCGATAATAAAGGTTGAGAACCTCAAGAAACATTACAAGGATACAAAGGCTGTTGACGGCGTTTCTTTTGACGTCAAGAAAGGAGAAATATTCGGATTCTTGGGACCTAACGGCGCAGGCAAAACCACGACAATAAAGATGCTTGTCACGCTTCTGAGGCCCACTTCAGGAACCTCAAAGGTTGTCAGTCGTGACATAATAAAGGATCCTGACAAGGTAAGAGGCGACATAGGCATAGTTTTCCAGGAGCCTGCTTTGGACGACAGCCTGACAGGCAAGGAAAATCTGGACTTTCATGCAAGGATGTACGGTCTGAAAAAAGACCAGCGAGAAAAGAGAATAAAGGAAGTCATAAAGCTGGTTGACCTTGAGGAAAAGGCCAATGTTCTGGTGAAGAAATATTCTGGTGGCATGAAAAGAAGATTGGAGATAGCCAGGGGCCTTATGCACTTTCCAAAAGTTTTGTTCCTGGACGAGCCTACATTGGGGCTTGACCCTCAGACAAGAAGGACAATATGGGAATATATCAAGCTTCTTAACGAGAAGGAGAACATCACAATATTTCTGACAACCCACTACATGGAAGAGGCAGACTATCTCTGCGACAGGGTCGCCATAATTGACAAAGGCAAGATACTTGTCATTGACAGGCCCTCAAAGCTAAAGGCAAAGATAGGCAAGAGCATCCTGACAATAGGATGCTCCAACACGGGCGTCTGCTCAGCATTGCTTAAGAAGCAGAGGTGGGTTGAAAGCATCAAGGTCCATGATTCCAGCGTGACCATAGGCGCCAAGGAAATCGAGAAGAGGCTGCCTTTCATAATAAAGCTTGCAGAGAAGAACAAGGTGAAGATAAAGTCGATAGACATAAGGAAGCCCACCCTGGAGGACGTCTTCCTTTACTATACAGGGAGAAAGATAAGGGAACAAGAGGGCAACAATGTCGAGCAATTCAAAAGAAGGTTCAGGCACTGATTTTTATGTTATCACTAAACTACCAAGCAATATATGTCATATGGCTGAGGCAGCTGAAAAGATTTTCCAGGGACAAGGGAAGGCTGATCTCAAACATTGTGCAGCCTTTCATGTTCCTTGCTATTCTGGGGTTCGGCCTTGGTTCGGCAACCTTTACTGATCTACCAGCCGGCATAGGCTATATGGAAATACTTGCACCAGGCATAATTGCCTGGTCAATCCTCTTCCCATCATTGTTCACAGGCCTGTCCATCCTTTGGGACAGGCAGTTCGGCTTCCTGCAGGAAGTTCTGGTAGCTCCTGTCAGCAGGACTTCCATAGTGATAGGCACCATACTTGGCGGCGCCACAATCGCAATGGTACAAGCCACTATCGTTTTGACAATCTCGATAATAATGGGAGTCTCATTCAGCATCTCACCGCTCCTGATTTTTGCGCTTCCTTTCATGCTCCTGACGTCCTTTGTTGCAATAGGCATAGGCCTGATAATAGCTTCGAAATTGCAGAGCATAGAGGGCTTCCAGTTCATAATGTCAATACTGATATTTCCATTGCTATTCCTTTCATCGCCCTTCTCGCCTTTAGACCCTCTTCCGAGCTGGCTGAAGCTTCTAGCTTTCATGGACCCAATAACCTACGGCGTTGACGGTTTGAGGGCCTCCTTGGTTGGCTTTTCCTATTTTCCGATTTATGTCGACCTCTTAGCGCTTTCTGTTATATCGATAGTGTTTATAATGATAGGCAGCTACCTTTTCAGCAGAAGCGAGGTCTAGAAGGCGTTGTATTTTCTTTTCGGTAACAGCAGTATCAGCACTATGAAAAAAGAAACAGCTATTATGAAAAGCCCGACCTCCAGGCTAAGCGGTGTTGGCATTATGAAGTTTCCTGTGCTGTAAGGCTCTATGCTAACCAGAGTTAGAAGAAACACTGCAATGAAGAATGCGACGATAATATTTTCAAGCCTCATGCTTATAGTTTGTTTCTAAACTTTAAGTCCTTTATTTCCTTGAGACAAAGTCACTGCCCTTTATGTAGAACCTTAGGCAGGCCGCCGCCTTTCGACAGCCCTATCCTTGTGGTTGTATGTATCTTCGGCTTGTCTTTCGAGTCTTCGACGAAAAGGCTGCTTTTTGTCAGGTCAATGCCGTCGTGTTTTTTGCTTATTCCAAAAGCCTGCGTCAATTTACCAGGGCCGTTGGAAAGGTTTGCAATATCATCCTTCTTTCTGTTCCTCTTCATCAGTTCAATCCCTTTCAAGGGCTCGATACCCCTCAGCAGAACAGCACCAAGAATGCCAGGATTCTTGGCAACTACGTTGAGCATCCAGTGGTTGCCATAGGTGAAGTAGACAAAGGCATGGCCAGGCTCTTTCAGCAGGGACTTTGGCGCATTCTTGATGTTCCTGTTGCCTTTTGCCCCAGGGTCGTTCTTTCCTAGGTAGGCTTCGGTCTCGACTATTCTTCCCTTGAGAATTCCTTCCTTTGTCTTGTGGACCAATATCTTTCCTAGAAGGTCCTTTGCAATGGTCTCTGTGTCTCTTGAATAGAATTTTCTGCCAAGCCTCATGCAGAACTATATAGCTGGCAGAATTTAAAAATAAAAAAATATAGAAATGTCTTTGTTTCCAAGAAAACTAGACAGGTTTTACCATCTCTGGTTAGGGTTCCTGGGTATAATCAGCCATGCAAGCAAGTAGAGCAGTATGCCTGCTCCCCATACAAACGCTGAAAGCGCCCACAACAACCTTACTATTGTCGGGTCAACGTTGAGGTATTCGCCTATGCCTCCGCAGACGCCGCCAAGTATCTTGTTCTTGCTGGATCTGTACAGCCTCTTTGCCGAGCTGCTTGTTCTTCTTGGTGCTGTTCTTGATGTTTTAGCTTTTCTTTTTGCTGCCATTACATTCCCTCAGTTATTATAATTTTTTCAAGTACTATTAATACGTAATCCAAGACTATAAAAACAAACATTATGCTTAACATGTTGGCGTAGAGGAAGTTGGAAAGATTCGCCACAAAGACGCTGTTCCCGTAAACGTTGACCATGTTAAGAGCCCAGATAGCCAGCCAAAGAACAAAGACCAGGCCAGTCCCGCTCACAAAGGGTGACACCAACCAGTATCTCTTCTTGAACCTTTTTGAAAAGTACTCGCTGTAGCCGAAGAAAAGGAAAAGCACAAAGAACCAATGCACATTGTTTGTTATGAAATAGGACACACTTATGAAGAAACTAATGCCCAGCACGGCGCTCACAATGCCGACCAGCCACGAGAACAGCACCAGAAACAGGGCGCCAAAGACGCTCCCTATCAGGGGTCCTACAAAACCGAAAACCCTAAAGTTCCAGTCATCATTTTCCTTGTGGCGCTTCTCTGGCTTTATGCCTGCCTTTTTGGCCAGGGCGACTATCTCTTCGGCAAAGTCCTTGGCGTTCTTCTCTAGCATACTTTCGAATCTCTCCTCTCTGGAGATTTTTCGTTTTTTAGCCATTTTTTCACTTTATAATAATTGGTGGCTGGTTAATAAATTTTATGCCCTTTCCAGCAGCCTTTGTATATAGTCGCCGTAGGACTCGTGCGGATCCTTTGCCTTTGTCAACTTTTCCTTCAGCTCCTTGGTGAGCATTATTGTCGTGAACTTGCTCTTCTTAGGAGCCTCCTTTTTCTCAGCAGACTTTTCTTCTGCTTTTGTCTCTTCCTTGGGCTTGTCCGTCTTTTCCTCAGTGTTCTCTAAGGGTTTTTCTATAGAATCTTCTATAGGTTTCTTTTCTATAGAATTCTGGAAAACAGGTCCCTGCTTAGCGGCTGGGGTTTCGTCTATAGATTCCTCTTTCGGGGCCTCTTCCTTGACCTCTTTCATCAAGCTCTTCCATATGGATTCGCCGCTGTCAGAAGCCTTCTTTTTTTCCTCTTCCATGACCATAGATTAGCTTCCCCTTATTTATTCTTTTATCAGCGTCTTCCTTGCGCTGTCAGTGAGCCTATAGACAGCATGTGTTCCAGGTATCTTCTCCACAACAGGATTCTCTATCCCCTTCCTCTTCATGGTCTTGATGCCTGCCTTTAGGCTTAGGTATGCCAGCTGGGATGTTATCGTTTTGGCAGGCTTTTTGAGCCTTTTGGCTATGTCCTTGGGCCTGTGGTTACCGGTCTTCAGGACTATGACTATCTTCCTCTGCAGCGGCGACAGGCTGTTCAGAAAAGAGGTTGAGTCGTCCATCGAACCCTCAAGGCCAAAGTACGCCTCGACAAAATCTTTCGACACATGCTTTTCCATGTTGGCCCTTGCAATCCTTTCGCAGAGCTCAAGTATTCTTTTCGGTATGAACGTTGCTTTCGAGAAAATTATCTCCAGGCTTTCATGATCGAAGGGGTTGTTGTAGCCGATGCGCTTGAGTATCATGCCCATCGCCTCGTCAGCCTTCATCAGCCTCACTGCAATTTTCTTCTTGCCTATTTTTTCCGACAAAATCAATTTCGAACTGTCGGCAGGCGCGGCAAGCACCACCGACTTGATAAGATTGTTGTCGAGGTTCCTTGTTATCGCGTCGCCTACTGTCGGCGGCAGAGCCTGCGCCTCGTCAATTAGCATGACGATGTTCCTTTCCTTTTTTCTGAACTTGTCGAGAAGGTTCACCTTGTCCCTGATTATCTTGTCGATGTTGATCAGCTTCAGCTCATCCTTCGACATGCCGATTGTGTTGATGTATATTGGCTCGTATTCCTGCAGAGCGTACTTTTCCAGCCATTTCAGAAGCGTTGTCTTACCCATGCCCTCCATGCCTGTTAGAAGGCAGCAGTCTCCTGATTTGACGAACTCGAGCAGTTCGCTCCTTATCTCGTCAAACCCTGATATAAGGTCTGGCATTGGCTTTAGCTCGAACGGATTCGAACCCCACCCATATCTTTCATACCAAATCATGAAATCACATACATAATAATACTTTAAGAAAATACTTTATAAAAAAACTCTATTTGCTTAGGAAACCATCAGAATACTTCAAGTACTTTAAGAAAAAATCAGGAAAAGGCTGAAAAGGCCCGAATTAGACGATTGTCTAACTTTTTAAATTATTCCCGATTTTCAGGGTTTCCATAATCTATAGAAAACGGCCCTTGCAAACATTCTTTGATCAACACGGTCAGAATAATTTCAGGTTTTTGCTTAATAGTTATGCACTTCTATAAAACCTATAGCAAAAACTATAGAATTTATGCGACCATTTTAAATTGTAGCTTTACATAATCTTTAACATGTTAGGAAAAAGGCCTTCATGGTTCTGGGCTGTCACAGCCTCATTTATACTGATGTGGGCGTTTTCAGGAACGCTAGCAATAATACAGTTATTCAAAGGCAACGTATACATTGGCGAGGCAGTGATAATAGTCTCCACAATAGTTCTAGTTGTTTTCTACTATATTGTAGAACATTTTTTGGACAAAAGATGAAAAACTAATCTCCTTTAGATAGGAACGCCTAAATAAATCTCAAAACATCTATATTTCTATTATGAAGAGAATAGAGCACAGGCCTTTCCCATGGCCGGCAAGGACAGTAGACTTTAGGAAGACCCTGAAGGATATCGAGGACTTTGTCAACAAGCCGGGAGTGATAGACGTTGTCTCCATCATAAGCTCCGCCTTCGGGATAATCGTCTGGTACAAGGCAGTCAGAACCTTCAAGATAAACGAGAAGAAGGGCTGAAGTTTAAGATACAAAAGCTTAATAATTTTCAAACCCTACTTATGGAAGGCTTTTTCTCTCTCTACTAAAAAGGAACGTGATATTATGGATAGGTATGAACGGCTTGTTGATGGTCTGACAAGAAAAAACCGCAAAATCTACAAGCTAGGAAAAGAGGAACGTGAAAAAAGGCTTGAAAGGATTAACGAGTATTATCTTCGTCGTCCATTGGACGGCGAAGAACCGAATCGCGTTTCTTCCAGAACGTTAGAATATCTCAAGAGAAAAATAGGAATAGAAACTACAATCGAAGATTATTGGGGCAAAGTGACTTTTACATACCCGAACGAAAGCAACGGAGGCATGGTCACAACAAATGATTTTATTTTTAGGGGGGTCTTTACAGAACCAGGAGGCTATGGAATAGTTACAGGCGACATAACGTCTGAAGACAAATACGAGCTCATCAAAAAGGACGCAATCGGAGAGGAGGACTTGAGAAAAAATAAACAAATCATAGGAAGGCTTGTGGCCAAAGGGATTGCAAAGAACTGAATGTCTCCTAATTGGAAGATTTTGATATTTACTTTACAAAAACAGTTAACAATCCTGTGATTGTAGTGTGCCAAATGTCAAGTATTTAAAATTTAGTCTACATTTTCTATTTATGACAGAAAAAGTCGAACTAAACGGCTTCTTGAACGAGCTCATATCTATTCTCAAGAAAAAGTTCGAAGTCTATGACGGCAACATAAAGTCCATGCGGGAGGATATCAAAAGCATATCTTCCTCCAAGGACGACGCGTCAATAAGCGAGCTGAAGAACAAGGTCAGAATTCTGGAGAACATGATAGATTCAATGAAGGCCAGGACCCAGGTTGACACATCTTTGCTAAAGGTATTGGAGAGCGAAAAGAATGAAAGAAAATATTGAACCGATAATAAAGGCGCAGCTGAACACGCTAAAGGCCCAGATAGACATACTCAGGGATTATATCGAGAACACAGAGGAGAGCAATGTCAGGCTAAAGTACATCATAGCCAACGAGCTGGTCGAGGCGCTGATAGTAAGGTTCGAGAAGAACGAGGATAAGCTTGACGATCTCAAGGAGAAGATAGACTCTATCGAGGTCTCCTTGAAGGAGAAGGTAGAGGAGCTTCATAGAATCACAAAGATGGAGCTGAGCGAGGACGCCCTGTCAAGAGCAGTGTCAAAGATACTTGGCAGCAAGGACATAGAAGTGGACTCAAAGCCGCTGATTGACCTGAAGAGCATCTAATTTTGTTGTGATAGCACATTTCTGCTATCTTCTTTTAGCAAATAGAAAAATAAAAAAGAGAAAGGCAGACTAGCGTCTGGCCTTTGTTTCTCTGTACACATCGCCGTACATGCTGTAAGTTATCACGCCGCTTACAAACACTGCTATCGGAGCGCCTACCCACGGTATCAGGCTCAGCAGCAATGTTGCGACAAAGGTCACTATGGCCGCCACTATCCACACTGTGAAATATCTCATCGTGAAAGCCTTCTTTGAAACTGTTCCTATGTCGAACGCCTTGGTGAAGCTCTTGTTCTTCAAGTAGTTCAGAACAGCCATGGGCGTTACAAACCTGGCTATTATCATCAGTATTGCTCCTGCAAGCAGTATTGGCGCCAAGGTTACCAGCGTCGGTATTGCAAGATACCAGTTCTGAGAAACCAGCTGGGCGACAACTTCGGGCGACGTCTCTCCTGCTATCAACGACGATATCATGTCCTGGGGTATCACTGTTCCAACATAAGAGTTCATCAGCGATGTTGCTGCGAATCCTGCCCCTGCCACGAAGACTATCAAGGCCGGCAGCGCGTAGACAAAGCCTATCACGTATGAAGCAAAGCCTTTGATGAAAAGGTTTCCGATGTTCTTCCACTCTGGCATTTTTTTCGATGTTTTTGTCTTTCCCAGACCAGAGCTTTCCAGGGCGTAGCCTGTGGCTATCCAGTTCACTATCGGTATGATGCTCACTATTGCGCCTATTATCAGCTTTGCCACGTCTGTAAACGGCTTCTTTATAGCACTTTCGTAATTAACCATTATATTACCTCCTTTTACTATAGAATATAATTCAGAACGCCCGTTTAAAAGGTTTTCAAATGAGAGTTACAGTCTGTTTGTACTCCTCGGCTTTTTTCAAAAATAGCGTCCTTATTTCCCTACTCAGATGGTCTGGAAGTACGTCTTCGCCTTTAGTATGTTTGACGTCTATTTTGTATCGCTTTTTCAGCATCAAAGAAACTTCTAAAAGATTTTTCATTTCTTGGCTTTCTCTATCGTTGTTTTCTATTTTCCCTCCATTAAAGAAACGCACAATTTCAGAATTGTCGTTTTTAACGACAGCCCTTCCGTTTTCATGGGGCGCGTTCCTAGTATCGCAGAAGTTTGTCGCAACGTATATTCCCAGTGAGGTGGCGGCGCATTCTGATACCATGGATGATGGATAGCGAAAGTTTCCAAAGCCGAAGAAAACGCCTTCCAAATATTCACCGTCCCTTATCACCACGACACCTGGCACTCCGAATCCCTTTTTGGTGTCATAGTTTCCATCGGTTAGAATCTTGGTATCATAATGTCTTCTTGCCATTGCTTCCAATTAGTGGAATAAATTTTAAATTATGATTGTAGAAAATCAATTACACTCTACAGAATAAAAATTTTTATATTTGAATATTGTCATAATAACCATTCTTACAAAGGTGTTTCAAGTCTTTTTTTATTCTTGACTTTTTCAGGTTTCTTGCTTCGTTTGTGCATAAGACATGAGCTGCGTTGTCGTTCTTCTTCTTACTGTTTTCTATCTTTGCAAAGAACACCGGATAGCAGCTCACAACGTTTCTGGCAGGCTCCAGAATCCTGTTAACGACGGGTATGCACTCGGCATAATTAGACTTTATTTTTCTTAACCTTCTGTTCCCCGGCGTCCCGCAGTCAAAAAAGAATTTGGCATAATCGATTGTATCGAAATTGTCGTTTGCCACAACAACCGCATCTCTGCTGCCGTTATATATCCTAGGGATCTCTCTTAATGCTGATGAAATAGAGACGGACTCGAAAACAAAGGAATTGTTGGACCTTAGCCTTATTTTGCGCGTTTGTTCTGCCTTTGTGGCGCCTCTATATCTTATAAGAAAACCAGCAGCATCTCTGTTGGCATCACATATGGCCAAATAGCAATCTTCCAGTTTGTAATTTTCCTTAAAAACAGGGTCTTCCAAAATCAAACCTATTGCCATTTCATTAAATATGAAAATAAGCTTTAAATTCTCTTCGCAAGAAAATTCATCAGCTTTCCGGAACAAAAATGTTTAAATTTCTAATTTACTATAATATTTCCTGCGCTCTTTCTTTAATCAAGTTCCAGTCCTTGGCCAGCATCTTCATTCCTGCTGCGGGTACGTGGCCGCCTCCGCTCGAATTCTCAACCCCTTCAGTAAGCTTCTTGGCCAACTCCCCACAGTCTACTCCTTTGTCCTGTCTTCTAAGACTCACTGAGACATACTCTCCATTCCTTCTGGCAACCATGACTGTATAGTCTGGTTTCTCGAGGCTGATTTTAGTCGAAATCACCGAGCTTATGGAGAATTCCGTCTCTATCTCAAGCATTATCAGCTTCTTGTCGTCAAAGACTTGGGCTTTGTCTTTCCAGTTATCAATGAAAGAAGCAAGCTGCTTCTCAACCGTGTTGTGAAATTCCCACAGACGCTCTGCTTCCGGCGTCTTCGCATCAAGTATGTCGTTCGGGGTTGAGACCAGGCACGCCTTGTATCCCAGGTCGTTGCTGTCCTCGTTCGACGACATGAACGGGGCGTTTACAATATTGTTGACAAGGGAAAAATCATCCGCCGATATTCCGTACTTTTCATATATGCTTTCCATGAATTCATTCCATACCCTCCACGCCCTGTCATTGACTATTCCTATCCCAGCCAGCCAATCAGAATCCGAGACATCTGCAATCAGTGAGCATACGTCGTAGACCATCTTGCTCACACAGTATCTTGTTGGGCTCATGTTTATCTTCATCATAGACGAGTTGACATGTAATATACCCTTTCCATTCAGGTCTTCACTTATTTGATGATGGTCTACTATCATGGTCCTGGACTTTTCAGATATCTTGATGACATGCTCCGGGTTCTCATCCACAGCTATGTCGAGAAATATCACGTTGTCGAACTTGCCGTATAGCTTCTCCACCATGCCTTTTGTCACAAGAGAAAGGCCATGTTCTCTGGGAAGAGCAACAGGGTAGTCTCCGAAAATATTTTTCATTGTCCTTGCAAGAATCGCCGCGGCACCGACGCCGTCACCGTCAGTGTCATAAACTACGACAGTTCTCCCCTTGCAACCACTTATGAAAGCCGCAGCCTTGTCAAGCATATAGAATATTACAGCCCAACATTTAAAATTCTGTTTCGGCTTTCTTCCTTTTAATAGAAATAAGAAGTTTGAGGTTAAATAATAAATTAATTCTGGTGTTGTTATGGTCCCTCAAAAAGCACAGAAAACATATTCTAACGACATTTGGGTAGACCCAGACACAAAGGAAGTTGTCGACATTTCTACTGGCGTAGTTCTCGGTTATGAAACTAGCATGGATGCCGAATGGAGGGCCTTCACTTTGGAGGAAAAAGGAAGACGCTCCAGGGTAGGTCCGCCGTCAACGCCCGTAATCTATGATGAAGGCACGATGATGGGCAATGAGGATATGGATGCAAGTGGGAAAAAAATAGACCAGGGCCAATTGAACCAGATTTACAGGATGAGAAAGTGGAACCGCAGGGCCAAGGTCCATGGTAATAAAAAAAGGAATCTGTCAATCGCCATCCCAGAAATAGAGAGGGTGGTTGGTAATATTGACGGTTTGCCAAGACAAGTTTCACACAACGCTTCAAAGTTATATAGAAGGGCTATGGACGAGGGCTACTGTAAGGGCAGGACAATAACCGATATGGCAGCGGCAGCCGTCTTTACCGCATGCAGAGAGTTAGATATACAAAGGTTTGATATCTTGGAGAAAATTTCAGAACTTTCAGGAACCTCCAAAGGACTACTAAAAAATTATTATCGCCTCTTCCTTAGGAATGGAGAAAAGCAAGTCAAGTATATTGACAGCGATGAGGATAAAAAACAGTGGAAGAGAATGCCAATCCAGGACCCCAGAAGGTATGTTTCCCAGCTAAGAGAACAGGTACCTGTTTCCAAGAGCGTTGAAGACCTGTCGCTTGAAATATTAGAAAAAGCGGACAAAGAAGGATTGTTGCAAGGCAAGAGCCCCAAGGGAAATGCTGCCACCGCCTTCTACAAAGCTTTGAAATTGACCAAAACTAAAAAAAGCCTTGATGGGAATAGAATAAGCCAGCGGATAATAGCAGATGTTGTTGGTATAACAGATGTTACCATTAGAAATAGGTGTAAAGATTTTGAAGAACTAGACATATCATATCAGAGATAGAATGCTTCTAATTTTCACTCTTTCTTTTTTGCAACCGGTATAGGTATTGGCGAAGGTAGCTGCAGGTCGTCGCTTAGCAAAATGGCCTTTTTCAGGCACTTGTTGAAGACAACGTTTATTATCTGAAGGCTCACGTCCTCCGGAAGCTTCTTCTCCTTCTTCCACTGGGCAATTATCTTCTTATAGTCCTCGTCCAGGAAGAGCACGTCTCCTGTTATAACGATGTCTGCCACCTTGCCGCCTTCTTGGGACACGTAGTTTGTCGTGAACTCAAATTCCACGGACATGCATTTCTTGTCCAACGGATCAAGGCTGTGCTCTTTGACTTCCTTCAGGTTGGTGTTTGTGTTTACCTTTACACCAATAGCCGCTTCTTCGAACTTCTTTGCTTCTATACCGCTTATGTTCAATCCGATTGCTGGCATATAATCACTGTAAATAATGAAGCGAACAACTATTTATTTGTTCTAACTCCAAATAATTCTTATGAAGAAGGTGCTCATGATAATCGCTCCTGCAGACTTTAGGGACGAGGAGTATTTCGAGACAAGAAAGGTCCTAGAGGATGCTGGCAACGAGGTCAAGGTGGCTAACTCGACCGGTCAACCTTCAAAGAGCAAGTTCGGTAAGATAGTCCAACCTGATATGAACTTCTACGAGGCTGATTCTAACAAATACGACGCGCTTGTGTTCGTGGGCGGCCTGGGCTGCGCCCAGTACTTTGACAACAAGCGGGCTTTGGAGCTGGTAAGGCAGTTCAACGAGGACGGCAAGGTCGTTGCTGCCATCTGCATCGCGCCGTCGATACTGGCCAATGCAGGCATCCTGAGCGGCAAGAAGGCGACGGCCTTCCCTTCGGAAAGGGACAACCTCAACGCCGTCTGCACTTACACTGGCAATCCTGTGGAGGCGGATGAGAACGTGATAACAGCCAACGGCCCGCAGGCTGCTGCAGAGTTCGGCAAGAAGATTGCGGAAGCGTTGAAACAATAATTTCTTAAACACTGAAGACATAAAATTTATATCATACAGCCCCCTCGTCTAGTGGTCAAGAAAACCTCCCTTAACCGAGGGGTTTTGATAAGACAACTGCCTCTGGAGCAGTAAACGCAAGTTCGAATCTTGCGGGGGCTACTTTTTATTAATTCAAAAAGCTATTTCTGATACATGTGGGTTGTCAAAGCCTCGGGAGAAACAGAACCATTGGACATCAACAAGATAAAGAGGACCTGCCTAAAGGCAGGTGCCACACAGGCTTTGGCAAATAGGATAGCAAGGGATGTAGAGAAGAAGGCTTATGACGGCATTTCTACCAGGGAAATACTGAGAATGACTCTGAGGATGCTGGAGAAGCAGAAACCCTTCATAGCAGCCCGCTACGATCTGAAGGGGGCCTTGTTCAGGCTCGGCCCTTCAGGTTTTGCCTTCGAGCATCTGATAGCAGAGATTCTGAAAGAATACGGCTACAAGACAAAGGTGCAAAGCATGCTCAACGGGTTCTGCGTTGACCAGGAAGTTGACGTCATCGCAACTCTGAACAACAAGAGCTACATGATAGAGTGCAAGTACCACAACCTTCCAGGCATCTACACAGGCCTGAAAGAGGCCCTGTACACCTATGCTAGGTTCTTGGATGTTGTCAAAGGCTGCAAGACAGGCAAGTGCCAGCAGCTTGACCAGCCATGGTTGGTGTGCAACACCCACTTTTCTGAGGACGCTGTGAAATATTCCGAATGCGCTGGCATCAAGCTAATAGGCTGGAACTATCCCAAAAAGAACAACCTGAGGGACATGATAGAGAAAAGGAACCTCTACCCGATAACAATGCTCAGGAAGCTTGACCAGGACTCGCAGGAGAAGTTCGCATTATCTGGCATGATTCTTATGAAGAACCTTATAGATATATCAACAAAGGAACTAAACAAGATAACAGGCATACGTGTTAGAAAGCTCAGGACGCTTTCCAAAGAGGCCCAGGAGATATATCGTGGTTGATGTTGTAAGCATTGTTCAGCAGATATACACTTTCTTTTACAGTCTGATAGCCCCGATAATAGGGGAGACATACTTGCAGCTCTTTGTGACCGTCCTGGCCTTGTCGGTTTACGCTGTGTTCGTATGGAAGTTCTACAGGACGTTGTCCAAGAGGGACATTTTCAAGATAAATCTGGAAAAGTACAACTTACCAGACACCAAGCACAAGAACCTGAGAAAGGCCGGAAGCATATTTGCCTACATACTAAAATACGGCGTCATCTTCCCCTTTTACATAATCATCTGGTTCGTGATACTCTCTCTGCTGATGCTGTTGATGACAGTTGATGCTACAGTAGGCACGGTTCTTATGCTTTCAATATCAATCGTTTCCGCGACAAGGCTGCTTTCATATTACAGCGAGGACCTCTCAACAGACATCGCAAAACTCATACCGTTTGGTCTAATGGCAGTTTCGTTGACAGGCAGCAATTTCTTCTCGATAGAGACGACGATAGCCAGGCTTTCCGAAGTTCCTCTGCTGTGGTCAAGCATACTCCAGTTCCTGATATTCTCGATAGTTCTAGAATGGATGCTGAGAATACTTTATCTGATTAAAAGGGGCAACGAAAAGAGAAAGGCCAAAGATACCCAATAAGGCTTAAATCCGTTTTCTTTGTATTATTAGCATGTCTGTTTATTTAGGGTATGTAGTCTCTATGGTTGCTATCAGCGCAATCGGCGGTGCGTGCGCATACCTATCAGAGAGAGAAGTTAAAAAAGAAATCAAAAATATAAAATACAATGCTCAAGTTTCTGAGATAGAAGAATACAATGAAATCCCTGCTTAAGCCAACGGGATTCCGGTTATCTTTTCTGTCAATAAATCGATTGAACGCAAATCGTTTCTGTCAAGTCCGTGCACATTGTTCTTGCCCGTCGCCGCGGCAGCCATCTTGGCCTCTTCTGTGCAGGCAGTCAAGAAGTTGGCAACCCTTTTCGAAGCTTCTTCCACGTTCAGGTTCTTTCTAAGCTCTGGGTCCTGGGTCGTGACGCCTAGCGGGCACTTGCCAGTATAGCATTGCTTGCAATAGGTGCAGCCCATGGCTATCAGCAGCGGGAATGCCATGAAGACAGCGTCGGCTCCCAAGGCCAATGCCTTGGCAACGTCAGCGCCTTTGTTTATGCCGCCGCCTATGATAAGCTCCTGCTTTGCTCCCAGCTTGTCCATTATCTTTCTTGCCTTTACCAACGCGGAAAGTGCCGGCGTTCCAAAATCGTCAAGCATTATCTTGGGTGCAGCGCCTGTCCCCCCTTCCATGCCGTCAATGGCTATCACGTCAGGGTTTGCCTGCAGCGCTATCTCCACATCCTTCTCGACATTGCCTGCGCCAAGCTTCAGTATGATTGTCTTGCCTCCGCTCTTTTCTCTCAGCCATTCAATCTTCTTCCTCAAATCTTCAACAGATTTTATGTCCGGGTGGTATGGCGGCGAGTGGACGTCCTTGCCTTTCTCAATTTTTCTCACCTTTGCCACCTCATCCGTGACCTTGTGAGCAGGCAACAGCCCGCCCTGCCCAGGCTTTGCGCCCTGGCCAATCTTCACCTCGATGGCGTCCGCCTTTTTGATGTAATCATCATCTACTCCGAATCTTCCGGTAGAATATTGTGCTATCAATAAAGAACAGTTGTCCCTTTCTTCCGGCAGCATGCCGCCCTCCCCTGTGTTGGTTGCTGTGCCTACCGTGGCTGATGCCTTTGCAATTGCCGTTTTGGCCTCCTTGCTCAGGGCACCGAAGCTCATGGCTCCCACAAGAATCGGAATCTTTAGCTTCAACGGATGCTTTGAAGTCTTGCCTATAATGGTTTCAGAATCGACCTTGTCCCTGAAATAGTCGACAGGCCTTTTCGTCAACTGGGCTGGAACGAAGACAAGACCGTCAAAGCTGACCTTGTTGAGCTTGTCTGACCTGCCTCCAGAAACAGGGGGCTTTCCTGTCAATGCCCTTTGCTTTATATCAAGTACCCATTGATCCATGTAAAAACCTTCAAATATTATAGTTATTAAATTTAATAGCTATCTTATTAATATAATTATGTGATGTCATGGAATATGATATAATAATTGTTGGCGTAGGGCCTGCTGGCCTGGCTGCTGGCATATACGCTGCCAGGAGAAACCTGAAGACTTTGATAATCGGCGAGAAATTGGGAGGCCAGATGGCTTGGGCTCATGTTGTGGAGAACTATCCTGGTTCAGAACCCATCAGTGGCATGGAGCTGGCCGAGAAGATGAAAGCCCAGGCCGAGAAAGCGGGCTGCGAAATAGTTGTGGATACTGTGAAATCGTTTGATATTTCTGGCAAGGTCAAAAAGGTAAAAACCTCTGACAAGGAGTATGAATCAAAGGTCGTCATAATAGCAACAGGCATGCAGCACAGGAAGCTCGGCGCCGAGGGCGAGGACAAGTTCATAGGCAAGGGTGTCTCCTACTGCGCCACGTGCGACGGCCCGCTTTTCAAAGGAAAGAAAATTGCTGTTATAGGTGGTTCGGACACGTCTGTAAAGTCGGCTATTTACCTGAGTGAATTGGCATCAGAAATTTTCCTTATCCACAGAAGAGATAAATTAAGGGCAGAGGAAAAGAATCAGGAGAATCTGAAGAAGACCAAGGTCAGTATCATCTGGGACTCTGTTGTCGAGAGGATAGAAGGCGACAGCGTTGTCAAGAAGATCATTATCAAGAACGTCAAGGATGAGAAAATAACAGAGCTGGAAGTTGACGGAGTTTTCATCGATGTTGGAGAAATTCCCACAACGCAGATTGTCAGGTCTGCTGGAGTTGAAGTATCGGAAAAGAACTATATCAAGGTCAACGACATGATGGAGACCAACATTCCCGGCGTCTACTCTGCCGGTGACGTGACAGGTGCCCTGGCGCAGATAGTCACTGCCGCAGCAGGCGGTGCTGTCGCTGCCACAAACGCCTACCTTTTCATCAAGGGCGGGTTCTACGGCGAGAAAACCCCGCTGGATTACGGTGCAAAGAAATGAAAAAGTCTACTAAGAAGAAAATAATAAGCATTTTCATAATATCAGCTTTCCTGTTCAGCAGCTTTGCCTATGCCCTGTCTTTCGCTTTCCCAACTCAGAAGCAGAGCGACGTTTGGGCCTTTGGACTGAATATATATATTGATAATAATTTGCAACAAATACCCGCGGGAGTTGGTATCGTCAACAATGCGACAGACATACTTTTCACAACTGATTATGACAGCATTATATACAAAAATACTGATGATGATGTCAGACTGAAAGACTTCTTTGGTATATGGGGGGAGACCTTCAATTCAACATGCATATTTGATTACTGCAACAACGGGAACCACTCCATGAAAATGTACGTCTGTAGCAACTGCCTAATTTCTTATACAAGCTTTGTGGAGAACAAGGATTATGAGCTATACAAAATAAACAACATGGACGTCGTAAGAATAGACTACAGATAATACATAGGTTCAAATCCTGCCCTCCACATTACGCATTCTTTACACAAATGATGCAAGATTAATAAACATGGTTTTGTAAATTATAAAGGGTGAAAAAAATGTTTGGTTTAGGTAAAAAGAAGGTAGCAGTCGTCCTTGAAAAGTTCAATTTCTCCAAAGGAGACACCATAAAAGGCAAGGTAATACTTGACTTGAAACCTACAAAGGCGAAAGCATTGAAAGTCGGAATATATGGAGAAAAGAAAACTAGGACGACTTCAAATATTAGTGGAAATATGAATATGGAAACAAAGACGGTGAAGGTGTTTGATTTCGAGCAGAAATTAGACGGAGAAAAGGAATACTCAAAGGGAGAATACAAGTTCAATATGAAGATTCCTAGGATATCAGATAATCCATCACTACCAAATAACAACTTAGGTACGTTGATAAAGGCTGGTCAGATATTATCAGGAAAGGATACGGAAGTGAGATGGTTTGTGACGGCAAGATTGGATTTGCCTTTGTTGGACATCAAGGACAAGGTTCAGATAAATATCGGATAGAGTGATTGTTTAGTTAGTGATGAGCTAGTATTAATCCAGAACAGCTCTTATCCTTCTAACGCCGGCAGCGATTCCCTTCTCCTTTACAATCTTGAAATGACCTAGTCCTTTCGTGTTCTCGACATGCGGGCCGCTGCATATCTCGCATGAGAAATCGCCTATGGAATAGACAAAGACCTTTTCGCCGTACTTTTCCTCGAACACGCCCTGTGCTCCCATTTTTTTCGCTTCATCAAAGCTCGTCTCAATTCTCTTCACAGGGATTGCTTCTTTTATTTTCTGATTCACCAAGTCCTCCACTTGCTTCAACTCGTCGTCGGTCAGCTTCCTGTCAAAGTTAAAGTCAAACCTGAGCCTTTCTGGGGTTATGTTCGAGCCCCTCTGGTAGATGTCATCCTTTTTCAGGACTTTCCTCAAGGCCTGATTGAGCAGATGCGTTGCCGTGTGAAGCCTTATCGTCTTTTCTGAAGTGTCTGCGAGTCCGCTGCCGAATTTCTTCTCAGCACCGGACCTTGATATATTCTGATGCTTTTCGAACTCTTCGCAGAAGCCCTTCGCATCTACTTCAATCCCACTCTCCTCTCCGAGCTCCTTGGTTATCTCTATGGGGAAGCCATAGCTTTGGAATAGTAGGAATGCCTCCTTGCCGTCTAATTCTTTCTTGTCTTTTGTCAATTCCTTGAACTTTCTTAGGCCCTTCTCAAGAGTTTTCTTGAACTTCTTCTCTTCTTTCTTCAGCTCCTCGATTATGAACTCCTTGTTTTTTTCCAAGTGAGGATATTCTTTCTTGTAATTTTCGATAACTATGTTTGCCAGGTCTGTCAGAAAATCTTCTTCAATTCCCAAAAGTTTCCCGTGCCTTATGGACCTTCTTATCAGCCTTCTCAGAACGTATCCCTGCTCCACATTCTTCGGAACTATATTTTCTGCGAGAATGAAAGATGTGGCGCGCATATGGTCTGTGATTATTCTTATGCTCCTTTCGTTAGCGTTTTTTGACAGTTCTTTGATTTTTTTAATCAGAGGAGCAAACAATTTAGTATCATACACATTATCTTTTCCTTGCAAGACGGCTATAGTCCTTTCGACTCCCATTCCGGTGTCAACGTTTTTCTGCTCCAGCTCTTCATACACACTGTCAGTCTTTTTGTTGTACTGCATGAAAACATTGTTCCATATTTCGTTGTACTTACCGCACGAGCAGCCCGGTTTGCAATCTTTACCACACACCTCCTTGCCTGTGTCATAGAAAATTTCAGTGTCAGGCCCGCAAGGACCTGTGTTACCGGCCGGCCCCCACCAATTGTCCTTTTTAGGAAGGTAGTATATTCTTTCCTTTGATATGCCCAGACCTTCCCATATCTTTGCGCTTTCATTGTCCCTTGGGACATTTTCATCGCCCTCGAATACTGTAACGAAAAGTTTTTCCTTGTCTATTCCGAGCCATTCCTTGTTGGTCAGAAACTCGAAGCTCCATGAGATAGATTGCTCTTTGAAATAGTCACCCAACGACCAGTTGCCCAACATCTCGAAGAAGCTTAGATGAAAGTCGTCTCCAACCTCGTCTATATCACTGGTTCTAAAGCATTTTTGGACATTAACAAGTCTTTTGCCCTGCGGATGCGGTTGGCCCAAAAGAAATGGAACTAGCGGATGCATGCCTGCTGTAGTAAAAAGCACTGTAGAATCATTTTCCGGTATAAGGGAAACATTAGGAATAACTGCGTGTTTCTTCTTCTTGAAAAAATCTATGTACAGCCTCTTCAGCTCGTCGGAATTCATATTATCACTTATAGAATATTCTCAAAACATTTTATAAAATAACATCTGACAAGATAAAATAAAAAGAAAATGTGAAAAAAGTCGATAGTACTATTTCTTGAACCAGAGTTCCCAACCGATTATGATGACCGCTGCTACTGCAATTATCACCACGCCCAGCTGCAAGATGTTCTTTGGAATCGCTTCCAACAAACCTGTTGCAGGCGATACAAGGCTTAGTGAGACCTGCTTTTCTGCGCTTGCTCCCTCGTCAGCCACTGCCGAGAACGTTATGTCCCTGGCGTCTGTTGCGTTGTCCGGCACATAGATTATCACCAGATAGTCCTTTGAGCTCCCTGCTGCTATGTCGCTGGATAGTGGGAATGTTAATACCCAGTCAGCCGGTATGCCTGTAAAGCTCAACATGACTCCTGTTAGGTCTACGTCGCCTTTGTTGCTGACAGTAAGGACCATTGTATCGTTCGAGCCTGCAGGAATTGTTATAGCATCGTCTCCGCTTATTGTCATCTCTGCTGTTGGTATTTCCGGTACCACAACCTCTTCTTCTGGTGTCGTTGTGTCCTCAACTGGGATTTCAACAGGCACCTCTACTTCCACAACCTGTCCACCGACTTTCAACACCACACCGTCAACTAGTGTGCTGTATTTTCCGGTAACGACCCACAGGCCGCTGATTGCTGTCTTGTATGTGTTGTCCTTCCAGCTGCCGTCTGCCTCGTCGTCAACATTCCAGGTGGTTCCGTCCGTAACATCGACTTGGTTACCGAAAAGGTCGCTTGCTAATGCATTGAACACAACAGTCTGGCCGACGTTTGTATCCAAATCGTCTGCGACTATTTTCAATGATACAAGACTTCCTGCTTCAACTTCCAGAGTTTTTGTTGCAAACATCTTGCTACTAACATCACTCACAGTTATCGTCTGCTCCCCAGCCGTCCTCAACTTTGTCGATAAGGACTTGACGCCGTTGTCAGATGTCTTGAAGGTGTACGAACCTGCTAGTGTTGCCAGGGGGTCAGATGAACTGAAAGTTAATGTTCCTGCATAATCGGTCTTTATTCTATCGGAACTGTCGTATGCTGTAACTGTTACTCCAAACGAGTTGCCTGCCTTTGTTTTGGAAGGTGCTGTTATCTTCAGGTAAGCCAAAGGTGCTGAGCCTGTCTTTGTTGTCAGGGTTCCTGACTTTGCAGAGCCTGCTACATCCTTTGTCATCCAAGACCAGACAAATTCGCCCTTCTCGTTGGGTGATTGTGCCCTTACTCCGAATTTCACAGTTTCTCCTACTGCTATTCCGCTTCCTTCTGTTGTCCAAGTTACCTTGTATGGTGTTTGACCATCTTTTGTTGTATATGCGTATGTCCAGCCTTGCGGCGTGGTAAACTCTAATAGCTTGTACAAAGGTACTAGGTCGCTTTCCGGAACCTTTAGCTCAACCATGACTATGTTGTCCCCGCCACTGTTCACGACGCTCAATAAAACGTCCTGCTCAGCGCCCATGGACCACTCGCTTGGCTGAAGAGAAATCTGTGTCGAATGTGTTGCCATAACTGCTGTCACTGAAAAAATCAATAACACAAATATTGGTACCAATTTTGCTAACTTCATACTACTATAACAATACAAAAAGATTTAAGCTTGATTTTGCTGTTTTTTCGTAGTGTTCTAGCATTACAGTTTATAAATTAAATTATAAATAGAATTAGAAAAACCGTTAGAGAAAGCTGATCAAAAGCTTGGCTAAATTAAAAAAACTAACCAAATAGACCTGCCAAGCCTTCAACTGCTTGCTCAGCTTTCTTTTCTGTGTCATCTTCGTCTTTTGCTTCTTTCTTAGCTGCGCCTGCTTCTGCCGGTGCTGCGGCGACTGGCATTGCTGCCTTGCTTATCGCCTCTTCTATGTTGACTCCGTCCAACGATGCGACGACTGCCTTGACCTTTGCTGCGTCAGGCGATATGCCTGCAGCCTGCAAGACCTTTGTTATGTTGGCTTCGTCCACATTTTGCTTTGCACTGTGCAATAACAACGCGCTGTATATCATCTCCATTTTTTACACCTCATTTTTTTTGTAATTATTATTCCGCTTTCTCCGCTTCTTTCACTTCTTCATCTTTTGGCTCTTCCTTGGGAGCGCCCTTTCCCAATTCAGCTTCCAAAGCCTTTGCCTCCAGCTGCGCCTTGGCAAGCATGAAGCCTATGGTCTCCTTTGTCGGATAGCCTGAGTTCATTGAAAGGTTGAAGGCGTTCCGTATTGCCAAATGAATATCATTGACCAGCTTGACCTCGTCGACAAACATCTGGTCCTTGCTGTAGACTGTTCCCTTTTCCGAGAATGCCAGCATATTAAGGCTAACCTTCATCGGTGTTACCTTCAGCATCTGCAGCGCTGACGAAAGGTCTATTGAAACAGGAGTTCCTGCCTTGCAGACCACACAGTCCCTCATTATAGATATGGTTGGACCCTGAACCTTTGCAGGTATCTTGACTTTTGACAGGGTTGATATCGCAGGCCCAGGCGGTATATCTGTCGGGCCTTCATTTACCTCTATGTCCGCTTCTGGTATGTCGCCAGGCTTTGCAGGCCTTTTGACGATATGCTTTGATATCAGCGAGAAAAGCTTGAACGGGTCCTCCTTTGTGAATATCAGTGCCGGATAACCCACTACAAATTCCTTGAGGTTGTCCTTCTTGGTCTTTTCCAGCGCGAACAGTATCATCTTCTTCTTGGCAATTCTTATCTTCATCTTGCCCTTCATGTCCATCTTGATCTTCTGCAAGGCAGACGCAGGCATCTTGTGCAGATTTACCAAGCCCACTACAGGATACTCGTTAAGCATGACAGACAGATCTTCGACTACCTTCATCTTCTTCGGGTTTACGCCGCTTCTTCCTTTTTTCTCCATGAAATCACAACTTGAATTTTACAGGCTTGCCCATTGTTAGTTTGACAACATAGTTCTTTACCTGCTCCTTGTTTTTCGGCAGCTTGCTTATGACTGCGTTTATCACAGCTTCGATGTTCTCTGCCACCTTCTCGTCCTCCATCTCCTCCTTGCCGACCCCCAGGTTTATCGAGGGCGAGCTCTTCAGCTGTATCTTTAGTATGTTCTTCCTGCTGTTGACATTGGCCTTCAGGTCTGCTGTCGGAGGCAATGGCACAGGCATCAGGTTCCTTGGGGCGAGAATGGGGCCCAGGTTCTTACCCACCAGAGGCATGAGCGGTGCTTCTGCCACGAAATAGGAGCACTGCCTTGCGATCTTCTTGGCGGATTTCTTGTCCTTTCCGAAACTTTCCAACTGGTCCCTCTTTATAACAATGACATCTTCTAAACCGATTGCCTGAGACGCTAGGCTGTCAACTATGACACCGATTTTCATCTTCTTTCCAGTGTCATTGGGCAGGCTCAGCTCGGTCTTTATTCTGTTCTCCGGCTTTTTCAGGTCTATGTTTTTCAGATTGATGGCTAGGTCAAAGCCTTGCTTGAAATTTCTCTTGTCGCTTTTCCTAGCTTCTTTAACTGCTGCTAATATCTTTCCTTCAACCATACAATCAGCTCACGCACTATGCTACTGCCGAAGCAGTGATGATTAATTACTTTTGAAATATATTTAAATCTTTACTTTTCATCGTCTTCCATGAAGATATAGTCTGAGACGTCCTCTTCCTTGTTTACCTGGAGGTGCTCTGCCAGGCTCGCGCCGAAATTGTTTAGCTTCCTCTCAAGACTGAGCGTCTTCTCAGCTATCTTGTCCAAAGCGCTTTTCTGGTCTTCCTTTTGCTTGTTCAGCCTTGTCTCAATTTCTTCCATCACAAAGCCGACATTCACCCGTTTGACCACGTCCTTGCACACTTCCTCAAGGCTTTCTATCTTCTGCTTTATAGCCTTTCCGACCTCCTCTTCCTTGAAGGACCTCTTCTTTTCAAGCTCAACTATGGCCCCGAAGCCTATGGAATCTGCGATAAGAAGGACTATCAGGACTTGCAGAAAGTCGTAGCCGAAAAGCTGTAGCGCTGCGGATATGACTGTCAAGAATATCAGTATCCAAAACGCCGTTTTGTAAGACATGAGAAATAGTGCTTTCCAAAGAGATTTAAGCTTATTTTTTGAGCCTTAGTCTTCGCAAAAGCCTTAGAAGCTTGCCTTCTGTCTTGTAGACCTCTCCAACCAGTTTTGATGAGAGTTTTATCATCTCCTTGCTGGCAGCGCTGTAGGGCTTGAACAACACAACCGGCATTTTCAATGTAAGGCTCTTGTGGACATTCCTGTCATGTGGTATTGTCGCGATGACAGGCAGCTTTGTCATCTCCTCTATCTCGTCTGTCGACATCTCATAGTTCTTGTTGTTGGACATGTTTACTACAACACCAAGGGGCTTGACACCTATCTCGTTGGCAATCTCCTGGCACCTGACAATGTCCATAACAAAAGGTATGTACGGATTTGTCACATACAGAACCTCGTCAGCAGCCCTCATCGACGCCACGCCCTCCCTGCCTAAGCCAGGGCTGCTGTCAAGAAGAATAATGTCGTTGTCGTCCATCAAACCCTTGAGCTTGTTCCTGAGCTCGGTTATGTCCACGCCCTCCAAGTCAGTCAGGGACAAAGAAGCGGGAACCACCTTCATGCCGCTGTAGTGCTCGTTCACAGCGTCCTCGATCTTGTGCTCGCCTCTCAGGACCTTGTTCAAGGTTATGGGGCAGTAATACATGCCCAGATAAAGGCCGACGTGTGATGTTGTAACATTACAATCGACAAGAGTGACGTTCTTCTTAAAGTGCTTTGCAAGAGACGCGCCTATGTTAAGGCCTAGCGTGGTCTTGCCAACGCCGCCCTTGCCTGAAACAATGCTTATTATCCTAGCCATTACACCACCACTACTCTTTTAATTTTTGTGGTTTCTTATCTTTTTTAACCTTTCTGTTGCCAAAAAGTTTGCCCAAAAAGCCACCACCGCCCTTTCTTAGGAAAGGGAGCCCTGTTTTGGGTTCCTCGTAAACCTCATAACCTTTTGGAACGCTGCCTAAGGCATCCTTCGGGTCTTCTGAAAAAAAGTACAGCTTTGACTTTCCCTTGACTGTCATATGAAGCCAGAAATTCTTCTTCCTTTTCTTGCTCTTGTAGACTAAAGGACCGAAAAGACCCATGCTTTATAGATATTTTTTTCTTTACTTTAAAGTCTATGCTTCAGAATCTGAAGTTCTAAGCAGTTTCGGTTTCTTCTCTTTCCTCTCTCTTCTCTGTATGAACAATAGCACCAGCGCTATCATGATTATTATCAAAAGTAGCCAGAGCGGACTGAACGCTGGGGCAACGAAAACCACGAAAGACGCTTGGGCAAGCTTTAGAACAGCGTCCTTCAGAATGTCCTTGACATCGTCCAACGAGTCTTTTGCCGATTCATAATCCTCCTGTACATAATAGTCCTTGGCTTCCTGCATCCTAGTTTTGGCAAGTTCCAAATCGTTTTCAGCCAAGGTTGTGTTTATGTCCTTTGCCCGGGCGTCCAGGATCTCCCTTTCCAACTGGGCTATTAGCAAGTCATAATTGAGAATTGTTTTACCAACTTCCTCCTTGAGTGATACGTTGTATGCTGTCACGTTCACAACTATTGTTCCACTGTCCTTCAACTCCCTTGTGACAAGCTCAAAGTCTATCGGATATTCGCCTATGGGCATGTCACTCGGCGCGTATATGTCCAGCAGGAATGTCAACGTCTTGCCCGGGTCAAGATAATACGACTCCTTCGGGTTCATGTCTATTTCCAGAAGGTTTGAAGCGGATAGATGCATCTTTACTTCGTGTATGGTGGCATTTCCTATGTTCTGCACCCTGATGTTTGTCAGAACGCTCCTGCCAGGATAGACCACCACTGATTCAGGATAGCTTATGTTCAGGGAGGGCGTTACCTCAGCATACGTTCCGTATGGCTGGTACTGGGCCGGTATGAAAGGACTGTAGTCCGGGTAAGTTACATAGAAGCTTCCCCAAGCTTCCATCCTCTTGGTCCCCATGGTTACTCTTACCTTTATGTAATAGTATCCCATCTCGTTTGGAAGGAACTTTGTCTCGAACGGCCTTCTCATTCCAGGATAAAGGACAACGCTGGAATCCTGATAATGCGCCATCTCTTTCAATCTGTCAGAATAGTAGTAGATGAACACCTCAAGCGTTAGCGTGTACTTCTCTGTGCCTGAATTGAGGAACTCTACATATATGTCTTGTATTTCTGAAATGTTGGCTATCGGCTCATAGTTAAAGGCAGATATCTGGCCGCTCATGTTGCTCTTAATCGACAAAGATATCTGGTGCATTGTCATGCCCGTTATGCCATAAGGCACCAAGTAGGCCAATGCGACTAGAACTAGCAATAGAAGAAGAATATGCGGCCAAAACTCTCTCATATAACTAATTCGGATTTTAGATATAAAACCCTTAAGATTTTTTGTATACAGCTATCGCCGCGCCCAGGATAAGAAAAACTAAAACAAGAAGAAGAACGCTGTCGCTGCTTTCTTCACCGTCAATCATCACCTCCGCGATTTCATTATCAATATTCTCTTTTGCGTTTTGTACTTCGGCTTCCTTGTTCTCCGTTCTGCCGCCTTTCAAACCTATTCTCAAAACAAAAGACGTTTTAGGGACGACCGTCAGCAAATATGGAGTGTCATATACGGCGCCAGAGACTATGGTGACAGAATAGTTTCCGCTCAGGCTTTCCGAATCAGGCTTTACAAAGACGTTTACAACCTTTGCCCTGATGTTTTCGTTCATGTAAGGAAGGCTGATGTATTCCTCGCCCACAGACTTGTTCAAAACGAATTCTTCAGGGTCTATTATCACTGCCCACCCTTCAGGCTGGCCGGATACAGCAAGCTTCAATGCGTAAGATTCGTTTCCAGAGTTCCAGAATAATATTTTGAAGCTGGCTGACTCGTTAATTGATGTTTCTGCAAAGTCGTTTTTGATGACACTGCCTATGTTTATCGAGTATGCGCTGGTCGATAGCAGGATCAAGGACAGAAGAACCGATGAAAGTCTAAGGAGAACTTTGGCCATTTTTCACACCCCATATGGATATTGTTCCCTTGTAATAACCTGTGTAAACAGGAGGCACGTTCATCCAGTACCATGTTGTTACATTGGTACCTTCCGGAACATCTGATTTTAATAGGCTGACTGATGTCGACATGTTGTGAGACTCTGAGAAAAGGTTGGTCGTGTTGCTCCAGCTGACGTTTGAGGCGTCTATGGTATATCCCAGAGTCGCATTGGTTATGTCTGTCCCGTTTATGTAGATGTCAAGATTGCAGCTCCCTGGATTGACAGTTATGTTGTATTCGTTGCCGTCATTGCCTGAGGCGCTGTTCTCCGATGTGCTGGGATCCAACAGCCCGAAGACAACAGACTCCCACTGTATGCTTATGTCCACCGTGCAGTCGTTTATGGAAATCGTCACGTTGTCGGTGCTGTTGCCTTCTATTTGCGTATACGACGAATTGAACACAGCACCGATTTTCCATTCGCTGCCGATAACTCCTGTGGCGTTCATTGACCAGTTGATGAGACACGGTTCGTCCTTGTCCAATGTTCCGCACGACTTTAGCGCATTGGCAGGGCTTTCCTGTATGTAAAGCGGTTTGTCACCTTCCGTGGTATTGACGGGCGTGTCTGGATAAACGGATGAGAGGTTATACAATATTGTTGCAAAAACCTCTCCGCACGGTCCGTCCCTGCAAATCACAGAGGTGTTTGCGAAAAAAGTCCGGTTCTGTATAACGTTCATTGTTGCCACTGGGTCGGGGTTGGTCATGTTGACTTCCAGATAACTCAGATAACCCACGTAGTATTGGACATAGTCCTCTTTCAGCAGGCCGACATCAGAGTCTCCTGTGGAGTTTATCTTGAACCTTATCCTTCTGTCAGACGAGTTGTAATTCATGGCATCTGTCGTGATGTTGCACCACCATTTCATCGGCGTGTCCGCCAAAACGCTTCCAGAATCGCATCCTGCGGAAACCCAAATAGAATTGAACCAGTCATATATGTTCAGGCTATAGTCGTCAGAGACATTGGTGGTAAAATTTATTGTGGCGTTGATGGAGTCTATGTTGCCGTCAGCTATCTGGGTTGAGTTGTGCCAGACATCGACGAAATTGTTGCCGAACCTAAACTCTTCGACGATATCATAAGTCAAATCCTCTCCCAGAATATTCAAATCATTATAGTCCCCTGAAGGGGTCTCGCCCGTGTCTAAATAGGGAGCACCTGTCTGGTTGTACTGAACAACTGCCTGGGCGAAAACGATAGAGCAGTTTATCAGTAGGACTAGTAAAATTAAAAAAAGCATTCCTTTGAAACGCATGCTCACAGAAAAACCTCAACCAAACTCTTTTTTCTTTTTGAAGGACATCTTCAGCTTTTCCCAAAACCCATAGTTGTACTTGTGCCCAGCGATTTTGGCAGCTATCTTGAAGAAAGCTTTCTTGGAAGGGGAATCCTTTTTTGACGATGCCACGAGCGTCTTCCTGTTGAAGCTTGCCAGCACTTCCTCATCCTCTGGGATATAGCCTATTATCGGAAGCTCTAGGAACTGTTGTATCTCGTCCATAGTCAGCTCGTACTTCTTGTTCCTGACTCGGTTCACCACAACGCCTATCGGCATGGGTCTTGTCTGAAGAGTGCTAATGACATGTTTGCACTTTTCTATGTCAACCAGCGACGGTATGAAGGGGTTTGCCACGAACAGAATCTCGTCGCTTGCCTGCAGTGCTATCAGCGCCTCCTTTCCCAGTCCTGGTGCTGAATCAAGAATAACTATATCATAACTGCTAAACACCTGCCTTAGCTTTTCTTTCAGGTTGCTGACATCAAGGTTCACAACGTCGTTCAGTTTAAGAGAAGCTGGCACAACACTCAGGCCAGATTCATGAGAGTAGATGGCGTCCTCAAGCTTCACCTCGTTTCTAAGGAAGTTGTTCAGGGTCAGCGGGCACTTGTACATGTCAAAGTAGAGGCTGAGATGGGACGTCGTTATGTTGAAGTCTATCACTGCCACTTTCTTGTTGTACTTTTGCAAAGCAACTCCAAGGTTGGCTGCGAGCGTTGTCTTGCCAACGCCGCCCTTGCCAGAGACAATGCTTATTATTCTTACCATTATTTATCACCTTTTTCTGTTTGAGTCAAATTATTGGAAAATTTTAAAACATTAGGAAATTCTGTTATTATCAGCTTGTCATACGAGCCATCTTTTTTCACAACAGACGTTCTGTCATCAAAGCTCATATATTTTCTGACACCGAAAAGGAAGCTCCTTATATTGCTTCTTTTGTCCCCAGCTGTCCTCTTCTTCAAAAGAATTGCCGCGGAAAAACAAACTACTGCAAAAACGCCCACATAAACCAATTCCATATAGCTTATCTGCGGTATTGCAAAGCCTGTGGCAAGTCCTGTTGTCGGCACTGAAACCTGGTCATCCTCCTCGAAGACATTGAAACCGAAAACAATCTCTTCTGAAAGCTCCTCATTCTCTGCTTTCAAACTGACACTTGATATCCCAGTTTCTGCATAAACAGGAACTGAAAAGTCTATGTAGATGGTCCTGCTTTCATCCACGTCCAAGCCTATTGTTTCAGGCCTTATGTTGTAATACTCTGAAGGAAGCCCCTCCAAGGTTAACATTATGTTATCAATATTGATTTGACCATTGTTCAAAATAGTGAACTCCTGGCTAAAGTTCTTGCCCCTCTCTATTCTTACAGTTTCTGGGAAATCTATAAAGAGAGACCTGCTTTTCACAACATCAAAGCTCTTCTCTCCCTTGAAATCGTTATACGGTTCCTTTTCAGCCTCCACTACTATCAGATACTCTCCCTCGTTCTCCGGAACATCGAGCTCTAAGGAGAAGACGCCGTTGTTGTCGGCAATAGTGTCAAGGCTTTCTAGTGTGTTTTTGATATAGACGCGAAGAGAAGCGTTGCTCACGCTTTTGCCGTCAGCATCCTTGACTATGCCAGAAACCTTTATTTTTTCATCAAGGTTGTACTCTTCTTTGTCAAGGCTGAAAATTACATTAATGTCCTTTACCTCTCCTATCACAAAAGCCGACAGGCTCGAAGAGTTGACTTTTGCTTTGTTTCTTATCATGTCTATTTCATAGCCTATCTCTTCCCATTCATCATTGCAAACCTTCTTCCCGGAGTTCCATTCTGAGCACCTGTATACTCTGAGATTGTTCTCGTCCACTATGTTCTTTTCATTATAGTCCATCTCAATCCTGACTATTGAATATGTGAGGTCAATGTCATAGTTGTAAACTCCCGCGTTTCTCAGGCCGGTTATTTCAAAGTCGTCCCCATAAAAATGGTTTATCGGGTCGTCGAAATTGTTGACAAGAACGCTGGTCAACTCGAGTTTCGATTTGGGAAAGCTGACAGTTATGTCGTACGTGCCCAGAGGTATTGAACCGCTATAATGTCCGTAAGAATCGCTTGACAACGTAAGCTTGGTAACGCCATACTGGATGAACTTTATCTGCGTGCTGACAGCCTTGTTGTTGGCATCCACTATGTCTCCTGACACGGCGACTATGTAGTCAACCGACCTACTGTCAGAATATGTCTTGCCAGCATGATAGAGGTACGCCTCCAGCTGGTATCTTCCTGGCGACAATGTGGGTGCTATTATATTTGCAACATAAGTGTCGCCTTGTCTGGAAAATCCGGTAACTTCAGCATCGCCTGACCCTATCTTTATCCCAACATCGCTCTTGTCAAGATCGATGACGCTGCCCTTTTCCATAGCCCTAAGCACTACAGTCATGTTGTCATTGCCCTTGATCCAGTTTTTGTCCATGGAAACTATTTCAAACTCTATGCTGTTCCTGACGTCTATCGTGTCCGAGTCTGACACGCTTGTGCCACCATAAAACGCCACAGCGTCCAAGTCGTAGTTGCCAGAAGTTGTGGGTGCATCAAGCTTCAGTATCCATCCCCTGATGCTGTCATAGGCAGGAACGACCTTCAGGGTTTTCAGCACGCCGTTAAGCGAGACATTGAAAGCTGCCCCCGTCGTTATTCTTGCGCCATCCTTCTCTAGCACAAAGTCTATCGTTATTGTGTCCCCTATGTACGCTGGTTCAGGATTGACAATGCTTATGTATCCTATGAGGCTTGAAACGTAAAAGCTGGTTGCATTGCTTGAGACATTGCTCAGGTTGTTCTTACAGTATATCATAGCATTGTATAGCCCTGTCCTGTCAAGATAATCCTTGCTGACAGTCAGCTGATAGTTTTCATAACCTGAAAAGTGAAGCCTTGGAAGGGTTATGCTGGGCCCTGTTATGTCTGCATACACGCTTTCTATCGAATTGTTCAAACTGTCTGCGCACGACAGGTAGATGTTGACGTTCTCGCCCAACCACGGGCTTGACGGGCTGATGGAGACGTTCTGTATGACTGGCGCTGCCGAAGCTACTTGAATCGAAAGCAGGAGCATTACAACTGCCAGGAAAAGCGCTCTTTTCATTTCTTCGGCCTCCTTGGAACCATGTATATGTTGGATCTGCCCACCTTATGGAGCTCCAGCTTTCCCTGGTTCTTCAATGCCTCGAGATAGCCTGCTGCAACATCCCTTCTTATCCCGAGTTTTTTGGCTATCTGAGAAACAGAAAGCAGCTCCTGACTTAGCAGGTCAAGAACCTTTTTCTCGAAATCATTGCCTGTGAGCCCGTTTTCCGTCAAATCAATCCCTTTCTATATTGCAACTATATAGATAACATATAAATTTTATATAAATACTTTTCTGTATAGATATAGATACTATATAGAAGCTATATTGAAATATAATTACTTGAAAAGAGCATATTTGATGCTGTCTGTAATATAGAAATAGAGACCTGTCAGGCCTTCCAGCTTTTTCATTTCAAGCGATTCCTCTGTATAGTACTTGCCGTCATCAGAGACTATTGACATTTTGACAGCAGAACGCGACCAAAGAGTTGGTTTGTATTTGATCATGACGTACTTTGAGCTGTTTTTTGTCAGGTTATCTATCGTTTTCTGTTCGAATATCCAACCGGCAGTATAGCCTGAAGGCATTATTATCACATTCTCAACGTCTTCATTTGACACGACATCAAACAGAACGTAATCATCATATGTTCTAAAGTTTTCTATGGCAAAGACGTCTTCAGAGTCTGCCACACTGCCCACAACAAAATCAACCTTTTTGTATTCTTTGATTTCGTTCCCAAAGTAGGCTTTCAGCTTTACAGAATATGCTCCAGAGGTTGTGGCATGCCAATATGTTTCGAACATTCTCTTGTCGCCTGGCATAAAGTCTTTCTCGTCGCTCCAACCATTGAAGACTGTTTCATCGCCTTTGATTATCTCTGTCTTCATCCTAGTCTTGTACGGCACGCTTCCTGTATTGTAGAACTCTGCAGAAAATTTTACAATATTTGTGGCATTATCATGCGACAGTGATATCAACTTTCCTTCCATAACCTCGGATATACCAACCTCGACAGACGCAGCGTATGCTGTGCATATCAACAGCAGGAAGCAACCGACAATGAATAAAGAATTCCTCATCAATCAAACTATAGAGGGAAAAATATAAATAGGTTTCTTGATCATGATGTCAATTTCACCCGAATAGTTGCCGATATCCTCTTTGCTCTCCAGAACAATACCCACTGATTTCTTCTCACCAGGCTCAAGGACAATGTTGTTTTCTCTGAAGATGACCATGTCCGATATGTTGCCGTAGGCCTTCATGATTATCTCTACGTCGAATTCATTGGAGTTCGAAATGTCTACAGTCCTGGTGGCATAGCTGCCCTTGGCCGGCACCGAGCCAAAGTTGATGCTCCAGCTCTCTGTGGCGAACCCCAGCACTATCGAGTTGTTCAGGCTCTCTGCGGGCGTTATCTCCACAGAAGACGGATACCTTATTATGTTGTAGCTAAAGAACAGGTTGGAGTAGTTGCCAACAGTCTTGTTCCCAACTGTTCCTGCTGGTTCAGGAGGCTCCAACATGTTTGCAAGCAGCACGAAAACAACAACAAGGGCCAATAGCAGATATTTTGCGTTCATCTTACTCTTCTGTATATTATTATCGAAACAATTAATACTATTAGGATGAGAAAGAGCAGCGTCATGTCGCCTCCTTGCTCTATGGCCAGCGACGTGGCTGGCGATAGCTCTATTGAGGAGCTTTTTTCCGCCTTTCCAGTCGTGTAGTCGATGACAGTATATACATTATATTCTTCAGGGGGAAGGTCTGCTGTTTTCAGCGTCCCTCTGAAAGTTTTTATTTCCTTGGGTGCTATGTAGGTCTTGCCAAGGTTTATTGTGCCCACCAGCTTGCCCTCCTTGTCATATATTTTCTGGTTGCCGTTGGCAGATATTGTGACAGTTCCGGTGTTCTGAAAATATGTCTTCATTTCAACAGAACCTTCTCTGTAGCTGCCGGTCTCCACGTCAAGTATTGTTCCCTTTCTGACAGGGTCGCCGGCAACATTGAACATGACCTTTACGGACGTCACTGCCACAACCATGCTCCCTACCGAGCCTATCTCTTCCCGCGTTGCCAGTGGCACTGGTTTCATCTTTATCATGTGGTATCCTGGCTCTGCGTCATCAGGTATATTGATTAAGAAACTGACTTGTCTATGGCTGTTTATGCTGCCCCCCAACGTCTGCAAAGTCTCGTATTTTGGTTCAAGTTCGACTGGGTTGTCTATGATGTTTATCCATGATAGCATGTTTTCTTCAGAAAAGTTGTTCTTAAACGGAACAGTATCAAAAATCACAGTTTCTGGATCAAGCCGCACTAACATAGTCTCTTCTGACATTGTGACTATGTAGAAATCTACTACCTTTGTCGTGCCTGCCTCAACCTCTCCAAGGTCTATCGATCCTGGGGACACCCCCACATTGTAGTTTGGTGCCGAGAAAGCGCGGTTGGACAGCATTAGAAGCGAAAAGAAGAGTGCTGTTACTGCCAGAGAACGAAGTTTCATAGAATTTTATTGTGTCTATAACAATATAATAATATTTATATAGCGGTCCTTTGAAATTATTATTAACCTTATAAGGGTGTAAACAATGATAAAAAAGAAAATATTGTTTTTTGGCGCTATTTTGGCAGCTTTTTTTGTGATTTTTGCGATCGGTTCAGTAATCACTTCAGTTCCAGTCTTTGCGGCCGCTAACGATACAGTGACTATGGATGTGAATGTCACAGAAGCGGCTTCTATAACAGTTGTTCCCAACTCTTTGAACTGGTCCAGCATTGGAACATCACAGGCAGGTGGAGTAAAGTACTTGAACATAAAGAACAGCGGTTCTATAAACGTGACAGAAATATATGCGTATGTCGATACGATAGATACTGAGCCTGTGAGGCCGTACGGACTTGCCTACCCGACAAACTATTCTGCCGGCGGCGTCATAGCATTGAAGAACGAGACTGACTCTGGCTTTTATTTTGCGGGAAGACTGGAGTGGAACTGGACGCAGGACATACCTAACAATGATTGGTCAGCAGTAGACACTGCAGATGCAATAGCATGGGGATATCTAAGGAACACAAGTAGTGACTATGTTTGGGTATTAGGAAACGGTACTGACGGTTATTGTAACAACACGAATGCGCAGTTTGCTATTGAGGATCAGGTAGACTTGGGTACCACAGCCACTAGGACGCCTGTAGGACCTTATGCAGTATCATTGGGAGATGCAGGCGACAGTTGGGGCTATTTTTATGTGAATGCCGCACCGATTGATGGCTACTGTGTGGCTGCATATTATGACTGCACAAAGATATACATATACCACTATGACCAGAGAACGTCCCCAGACTTTGCTACATGCTCTGGGTCGAGTTATCTGCAGGAAGGCAGCCTGACGCCAGGTTACACCATTATTTTAGAAGTTGACGCCTGGGTTCCGGCCGGTTACCCGTCGGGTTACTTGAACACATCCACGCTGACAGTCTACGCGTCTTCGGCTTGATTTTATTTTAGCTTTTTCTCAATTTTATTCAATCTACTTTCAAGGCTGTCCTTCATCCTGTTGTACGTGCCTTCTGTTATCATGCCCTCGCTTCTTTCCTTGTCCAGTACCTTTATCATTCTGTATATCTTGTCCTTCTCTTTCTTTAGGCTTTCTAGCTCTGCCTCGTTATTCTTGGACCTATGGAAGACATCCTTTATGCGAGACATGTAAGGCCTTAACATCTGTTTCAGTCTCTTCTTCCTCCAGAGGTAGACCAGCAATATCACTACCAGTATTATTGCTATCAGTATACCGAATACGAATATCAATGATGCGAATGGTTCTGGCTCCTCCATCTCCAGCATGTCCAGCAGGTCTCTTGCCCTCTTTATCAGGCTCAGGGCGCTTGTTATACTTTCCATTCCAGAGTCCAGGTCGTTTTTTCTCAGATAATCCTTTGCATCCTCTATGTAGGACTCTATGGTGTCAACAATCGTGAGCACGTCTGAGACGTCCTTGCCCTCGCGTTCAGCCACCCTAAGGTCTATCTTCAGCTCTATGAGGCTTTTCTCAACCATCGCTATCTCAGTTTCAAGCATCTCCTTGATAGAGCTGAAGATGTTTATTTCGATAGACTGCTGGTCGCTGACCACTCCTGACGTGGCTAGAAGGCTTGCCTTGTAGTTTCCTGTGTTGGCGTTTTCTGGTATGTTGAATTCTATGAGGAATACCGATGAATTGCCTGGAACAAGTGTGTCATACTTTACAGGAGTTATGTTGAACCAGTTCGTAGGCACTCCGAGCACGAACAGACTCATATTGTTAAGGTTCACCCTACCGCTGTTTTTGACAATGACACTTTCTATTTTAGTGAAACCTCTTGCAAGAGTTATGTTGTTGTTATAGCCTGTTATCAGGATGCTTGCGTCAGTTTCCTGCGTGGGCTTTATAACATAGAATGTGGGTCTGTCCCCGGTTGGTGACTGTGTGGGCGGCGGCTTTGGTTCTGCGGCTGATATGACACTGAATGTCGTGTTCGCATCAATCGGTGACTGGATGATACTGTATGTCACCTTGGCGTTCAGAACATATGTTCCCAGCGGCTGGTTTGTGTATATGAAAGCTGTCCTGGTAAAGCTCTGGTTGCTGTAGGCAGGCGTCAGGACTGCTTCGGAGAAGGAATAGTAGCCCACTCCCTGTTTAGTTACGTTGTATTCAACGAAAACGTCCTGGGTTACCTCGCCCTTGTTCTCTATTACTATCTCGAAATCAAGATAGTCGCCTTGCGGGACCTCGTTCTCGAAAAGATTTATTCTAACGTCGTAGGGACCTCCCTGAGAAACCCTGAATGCCTTTATTTTCATGGAATTGAAAGAGCCCTGCGAAACGTTTAGCACTGCCATGTACATGCCTGTGGCAGTCCCTACTCCCATGGCATGTGAGTAGGTGTAGTAGCCGGTCGCTTCCTTTGTCAGAAATGAGATGCTTCTGTCAAAATAGATGTTGTCTGCAGGGTCGTAAACAGTGAGGTTTATCTGATCTGGATCGACCGGCCTTCCCTCGCCGTTGTAGACAAGGATGCCGAACTTCATTATGTTGTTCGGGTACCAGACCACGGACGTCTCGACGTCTGCGAAAAGTCCTGTCACGGTTATTGTTCTTGACTCGCCTCCGAACGTGCTGTTTTTTTGCATACCTAGAGTTTGGTTAAGGACTTCGTCGTAGAAGCTGTAATTCGCAAACAAGCTGTAAGTTCCTATTGGAGCATCTGAAGACAGAGTGAACGTTGGCATCGGGGATATTGTTCCGTCGGAATTGGTCTGCTCTTGCGAATAATGCGAAATGTTGCCATTAGGATCTAATATCGTGAATGTTATATTGGAATTGTTTATGCCGATGCCGCTTGCGTTCTTGATTACAAAGTATATGGAACCAGTGTCTCCTTGGTAATATGTTCCTGAAAGGGTCGTTGATGTCACAAGCATCTTTTTGTATATTGTGAAGTTCGTGCTGACGTTTCCCAGATTCCCGACATTATCGGATGTGGTGAAAGAAACGTTGTAGACTCCCCTTAGGCTGGTGTTGCCAAGGGTTTGTGTATAGTTGAGGTACCACTGGGAAAAGTTGCCTGTTTGGTTGAGCAGCGTCATCACGGTGCTGTTAGTCGTGCTGTCAGGCTTTGTAACGCTGACATTCATCCATTTTATTCCGCTGTTGGACCTGTCTGTAAGGTTCGTGAAGAACACCACAGAGTCGTTCTGCTCGGTAAAGTTCGGGCTTATTTTAATGTCCATCATGGGGGGTATGTTCGGAAGAAGGTTCACCTGGAAGGTCATGTTGTCCGGATTCGCGTCTGCCTGTGTGGCATTGACTAAAAACGTCGAGTTGAATATGGCAGGCGTGACGTTGGTTACATTGTAAGTCACGACCAAGGTATAGTTCAAGCCATTTGCCACAGAGAAATTGGTTGTGTTGACTGTTGTATAATTACCGTTCTCAGGAGTTACTGTGAAGTTTATCACATCGTTGCCGTTGTTGATTACCTCTATTTCGCAAGCCGTTCCTGCTTCAGGCTCTTCCGCCTTCTCGCAGAATGTCGGATAAAGCGTCCATGACCTGTTGGGAAGTATTGTCACATTCAGAATGAAAGTGTCGTAACCATCATTCTCGGTAGACACGTTCACGGTTCCGTTATAGTTTCCTGCAGGATATCCCTGAGGAACAGTCGCGTTGACTGCAACAGAATAGTTGTTCCCCACATTTACGCTAGAAACATTTGCTGGGTTGAAGTTTACAGTAAAGTTGTTGCAAACATCACCTGTTATGCAGTTGAAGGTTACGTTCTGTATGGCGTCGTTTCCTATCGACAGGACAGTGAAGTTTCCTATGTAAGAATTCACGGCGTCTGTCGCGTTCCCGGAAACATAATTCTGGCTTACATTAATCTTGGGATTAGAGGCGACTGTCACGTTGAGCGTGGTCAGGTTGCTTCCCAGCGTGCTGTCAGGATTGGTCCAGTTGGAGCTGACGTTTATGTAGTAGCTGCCTGGCGTTGTTCCGTTCGGAACCGTAATATTGAAAGCCTTTGTGCAATTCTCGTTCTTTGTTATGTTATTACAGTTCTCTAAGCTAGAATTGGGAGTCCATCCAGAAGGAACCTGAAGACTTATGTTGGCATACCTCGCGCTTCCGTTCCCTATATTTTCAGCTATTCCTTCGAATGAAAATGTCTGATTGTCCGCTTGCGTGATATTGTAGACAGTGTAGTTTTCAGGTGATGCTGTTATGCTGAGGTTTGTTTTAGTCGGTACTGTGACGTACATCATTATGATGTCGTAACCATCATTCCCGGCAGACACGTTGACAGTTCCGTTGTACGTTCCTACTGGGTAGCCCTGAGTAACAGTCACGTTGACTGCAACAGAATTGTTCTCGCCTACACTAATACCGGATATGTTTACGGGGTTGAACTCCAAAGTAAAATTATTACAAACCTCGCCTTGATAGCAATCAAAGCTGATGTTCTGCAGGGCATCGTTTCCTATTGACAGCACAGTGAAATTCCCTATGTAGTTTTCATACCCGTCTGCTACTTCTGTTGTTATGTTGTTCTCTTCCAAGTCAACTATAGGATTCGATTCCACAGTCACATTAAGGCTGGTCAGGTTGCTTCCCAGCGTGCTGTCAGGATTGGTCCAGTTGGAGCTGACGTTTATGTAGTAGCTGCCTGGCGTTGTTCCGTTCGGAACCGTAATATTGAAAGCCTTTGTGCAGTTCTCGTTCTTGTAAACATCTCCACAGTCCTGCACCAAATAGTCTGCGTCCCATCCTGCCAAAAGCTGGAGACTTATGTTTGACGAATAAGCAGTTCCGTTGCCTACGTTTGTAGCATTCGCTGTTATGGAGAAGCTATCATTCCAGTAAAGGCTCACGTTCGTTACAGAAATCTCAGAGGGGTAGCTGACTATGCTCACATTCGTCCCTGCGGTTTCAGAAGTGAAGGTATCGTTGTTGCTGCCCAAGTTGCCGTTCTTTGTTGCATTGCATACCAAAAGATAGTCGCCAACGCTCGGGGTAGTGAAATTCACTGAGTAGGTGCCGTTGTTCTGGTCGGTCTTGTTAACAACATCTGTAGAATTAAAGGAACAGTTTATCGTGGCGCCTGCGATATAGTGGCTTTGGTTGTAGTTCATGACATCTATGTTAGCAAATACCATTGTGTTCTCTATCGGGTTTTTATTCAGTATTGTAACACCAACGTCAAAGACATCGGTCACGTTGAAATAATACATGGTCGAATTGAGGAACTCTGTATAGTTTGTGAATGTTGTAAGGTTTACTGACCATGTTGTAACGTTCGCATCGTTTGGTATCTCGAAGGTGTTTGCGAATACCTTGTTGTCTGCTGACCCATCTTCGTGCGAGCCGTCGTCATAAAGGATCACGGTCTGGTCGTCTCCCGTGTCAGGCGTTCCCATGTCTATCGTTGCATTCATGTACTCTGTCAGGTTGTAAGGGTCGTCGCTTACAACACTGCCTATTAGAAGGGCGGTCTCGTTCCTGTTGAAAATTGTGGCATTGCTGGAAGGAGTGTTGACAACATACCACACTTCTGGCAAAGATTGTGTTATTTCCACTGGATTGATGAATCTGTCCTTTATGCCCAAGAACTCTGTAACAGCATCTCCTCCTCCTGCTCCAGCGAAATAAACCAGAGAAAATTGCTCTATGTAAGAGCCAGATGCTATGCTGGTGTCATCAAGCTGTATGCCTATCCTGCCGTTTAAAGAGCTGCTCTCGTTTGTATAATAGTTTGAAGTTCCGTTCTGCTGAAGATTGATCACACCAACAAGCTCTCCTCCTATTCCAACAGCCCAAGCCCAAGAATAAGGGTTGCTAGTGTTCCCGTCCTTGTTGTTTATCGAACCCGAATTGAATGTCCTGTTGACATCAAAAGCCAGCGCCCCAGACATTGTTGAGTTTCTTTGTATTTGATACGCTTCGCTGTTCGTCACTCTCTGCACAATCTTGATGAAGGTACCCCTTGACTGCGGGCCTGCGTTGTTGTAAACATAATATTTCTTAGTAACATTGGCTTCTCCTGTTTGCTGTGACGGGCTTCCGAATATTATCTCATCCCCATTCTGTTCAACTGTGATACGGACGCTGCCGTTCACAAACGAAGCATTGCCTATAAGGTCGAAAGACATGTTGTAGGTACCGTTGGAATATTCCATATATTCTGTGGTTTTTTCCGAATTGCCTGAGCTGAATATGATGTTGTCATACTTGTCCTGTGACCTGTAGATACCTGAAGTGTTTTCCTCCCTGTTCGTGTCTATGAAGAGTCTCATGAAGCTGTTGTTTACTGTTATCAGCTGGCCGTCCCAGCTGTATGTCAGATTTGTAGAGTATGAAACCTCCTTCTTTACCCCGTTTTCTACAGTGTCATAGTATAAATAGAATGTTCTGTTGGTATTGACACCGGTTGTGCCGTTCATTATGAATATCAAAGTCCCCAAAGCGTTGTTGGATGCGCTGTAATCATTGGCTTGGTCGAATTGGCTGGGCACTTCGTAGAGTGCCGTGCCTCCCTGGGAATACTCTATTACCCTTGTTGAGTTTATATCAAAGGTTCCGGAAGGCAGGATGTCTGTAAAGTTTATCTCCTGCTCTATAGGCCAGTTGTCTCTGCTATACTGGGTGGAGTTCACGTCGATTCTTACCCTGTAATTCCAGGACACGTTCCACCACTCGGCGTCAGTAGGCTGCCCAAAGCCTATGAACATGCCTGTTATGCCTGAACCCAGAAGGTATATGCCCACGGCAGAAGCAACAAAAATTACCAAAAAAGCAAAAATAGTTACTTTTTCCATAATAGATTATTGAATGTTATATAAAAAAATCAAGATATCTGCTATTCTAGCCCAAACCAGTCAAATGGCACGTCGTTTTTTATGTAGGAAGAAGCTATGAAATACTCTCCTGCTGTCACCGAGCTAAAGCCGAACAGCATTACAGGGTATAATGCAGATTCTATGGTTGCCATTCCTATGTCCAAGGCGCTGAAAATCACAGAAAGCCCGAAAACCACCAAGAACATGCTCTTTCCCGGCGATTTCAATGAAAGAAACAGCAAGCCGAAGCAAGAAGTCATTATCAAGCCGCTTATGTGCATTAGGGTCTGGTTCAGGCTGCTGGTGCAAATCATCTCCGTGTAAGGACCGTTGAAGACAGAATCTAGGAGAACGGCCTTCCCGTGCTCGCAGCCCATCAGATAGCCTGCTCCAAGATGTGCAATCTCATGTATTGATACGAGCGCGAAAAAAACCAGCACGTTTAACAGTATTATGTTTATAATCTTCCTTTTCATACGGACACAAGAACTAGTTAAAGGCAAAATTATTTAAACCCAAATCAGACAGGTTTCATATTTCTATCTTGTTTAGAGTCTGCTTTACCGAGTCTATCTTCTTGATTGACTTTTTGATGTCAGAATCTATGTTCTTTGATAGCCTAAGGCTCTCTCTTTTCAGATCCTTTTCCTTGTCCATATACTTGCTTTCGGATAGCGTTCCGCCAGAAAAATCCTTTCTGTTTTCATTGACTTTTTGCTCTATGTAGCTTAGCTCCTCCTGAGAAATCTTTATCCTGGAGCATAGTGAAACTATGTCCTCCAAACCCTTCTCTATAGAGTTCAGCTTTAATTTTTTGACTACAGCCATTCATTTGCCTCTTTTAGACTTTTTCGTCTTTGTAATGATATTGGTCTTACAGTCCTGCTTCTCAATGTCGCTCTTCATGTTTACCAACAGGTCTATGTTGGTTTTTATAAGACCCTTTACGCTTTTTATGATTCCGACGCTCCTTCTTTTCATCTTGGTCTCGTTGGTCTTGAATGCGTTTCTAGAGAGCTTGCCTCTTTCAAACTCTGCGCTATTTCTGTAAATAGCGTTCAGCATGCTTTCCAGCTCGTCCTGGAGCAGGCTGATCTCGAAGGAATTCTCAAATATCTTCCTCACCATCTCATCTATATTCTTCAAGTCAATCATTCAATCATACCTTTAATTCTTTAAGGTCCTTTAGTATTTTTTTCTTTTGGTCTTCAAGACCGTTGGCTTTTTTCTTTGTTTTTTTGCGCTCCCGCTTCTTTACTTTCTTGGGCTTTTTCTTTGCTTCGTCAGACTTTGCTTTCTCCGACTTTGGCTGCTCTCTTGGTTCAGGCTCTATTGGAACAGCCTCCTTTTTGGCGGCTTCTGGGTGAAGCATAATTTCAATGTCTTTCCACTGCGCTTCCAGCTTTGCTCTTATGCCGTCGAGCTTCTTCTCGTTCAGCCTTTTCATCTCTTCGTATTCTGCTTTGTTTATTTTATGCTGGATCGCTTGTGTTTCCAGCGAATCCAAGAACATTTCTATGTCCTCCTTCTCCTTCCTAAGCTTTATCAGCTCCTCTGGCAGCTTGAGGTCTGCCACAGGCAGGACCTTTTTGATCTCATCAATCTGCTTTTTGATCAGAATGACCTCTTCCTTAAAGTCATCCAGATCTTCCTTTGAAACGTACTCCTTTAGCCTGATGTTCAACGTGTCTATCGAAGACAGGACGTTCTTCATGTTGTCGTCAAAGTCCTCCTGCTTGGCCTTTATCATTACCGAATCCTCCATACCCTTGCTCAGGTCTATGAATATTTTCTCAGTCTTTGTGCCTATCCTTTGTATGTACTTTATCGCCTCGTTTATGTCTTTCAGCTTTTTCTGGATGTCGCTGTTCAGACCTATCAGGTTCTCGATGCCCCCTATACTCTTCAGCATGTCATATATCTCGTTGACCTTGTTGGAGCTTCCTTCGACCTTCCTTGTGGTCTTTTCCAATTCCAGCTTGTCCTTGTCTTCCTTCATCTCGTTGAACTTTTTGGTTATCTCCTTGGGCTTGATTCCCGAAACCTCATCCTCCAGCTTTTCCATGTCTGCAGCAGTGGTCTTGAAGTTGGCGTCTGCCTGCATCACCATTGACCTTATCTCTCCTATGCTTTCTGATATGTTCTGTATAGTCTCATCAGTTGCCTTTTTTGAATCCTTGACAGCTTCTAGCATAACCTTTAGCTTTTCTATTTCTATCGAAAGCTTGTTGTCTGTTAGAACCATACTTTCTTCAGTATCCTCAGGGCTTTCGGTTTCCACAACTCCGCCGCTGTCTTCTGCCATCTGGGCTGCGAGCTTTTCGATGACTTCCGGGGTTACCTCTTCTATCTTGTCAATATCGAGTTTCTCCTCTTCCTTCTTTTCCTCGACTTTCGGAGTTTTTTCAGCAGGTTTCTCTTCTGTCCTTTTCACCTCTTCTGACTTTACTTCCTTTGTCTCTTCCTCTGATTTCTTGGCTTTCTCCTCTTCCTTAGGGATATCTGGTCCGACTCTACTAGAATTAGAATCTATCTCATTTTCTTCTGTTTTTTCTATAGCAACATCTTCCTTTTGTTGAGATTTTTCAGGCTCTTCGTCTTTTGTGAGAACTTTCTTCTTTTTTCCGAATATGTTTTTTAGAAAACCTTTTTTCTTCGGCTTCTCCTCTTTCTTTGGTTCTTCTTTTATTTCTTCGGCCATATTTTCTTCACCAACTTCCTGTTCTTTGTTTTCGTAAGCATTATCGTTCATGTCAACTAGTTCGTCATCCTTTGGAGGCTCTTCAATCACCAGCCTCGGTGTGTCTCCGTCCAGTCTTATTTCCACATCCTGGCTTTCCAGTTCTTCATACGGTTCTGTCCTGATTTCTTCTGTCGGTTCTTCTGGAGTATTTTGGGCTAATTCTTCCTTCTTTTTAGGCTTCTTCGTTCCTCCGAAAAGTCTTTGGAAGAGGCCTCTTTTCTTCTTCGGCTTTATCTCTGTCTCGTCTTTTTTCTTTGAATCCACTTCAAGACTTTTTTCAAGTTCCTTCAATCTATCCTCATTGACATTTTTTATATTTTCATAGTCTTCCTTATTAATCTCACCATTCTTGAACTGCTCCTCTAGAGATTCTATGAACATTTTCACGTCCCTTTTCTCACTCTCTCTTTTTTTGTTCTCAATACTGTCAGCGTCTTTGTTCGTCTTGGTATTTTTGATCATTTCAGTGCACCTTTTCTTCTTCTCTGCGTAATCCTTTTCGGATATTGAGGCCAGCCGGTACATGTCTTCCAGGCGCAGCAGCATGTCCTTTGCTTCCTTGAAATTTGCCGGAGGCCTGTTGAAGTTCACTAAACCTATCATTTGACCATCCTCTCAAGCCTTTTTTCTAGCGAGTCCAGATAGGTTTCGGCCATCTTGAAAGCTGCTGTCTTTACCTTGTCCCTGGTAATATTCAGCTCTATTTCTATATCATATGTATCTACTTTCTGGGCCTTTAATTTTGCTATTTTTTCCTCTATCGACTTGACCTTCTTGTCAAGCTTCATGTAGGTGTCCACTTCAGCGTCTGTCAGCGCGAAGGGCGAGTGCAGCAGTGGCCTGAAGTTGACGAACCATGGCCTACCGTGGTTGAACTCTGGGTTCTGGAACAGACCAGTACCTATGGTCAGCCTTGTTACCTTGGACGCATAGTCAGAGCCGTACTTTGACTTTACCCTTCCTATATCTCCCTCATACTTTGTTCTCAGCTGTATCTCGTTGGCTATGTTGGCTCTGATAGCTCCCTTGAAGTCCAGCAGTACCTGTGATATCATGAATATGCCGATGCCCCACTTTCTGAACTCTCTGCATGCCCTTTCTATGGCAATGTAGCCCTTCTTTCCGCCGTACTTTGGCAGCAGCCTGTGTACCTCGTCGTAGACAAGTAGCAGCTTTATCTCCTTGGACTCAGGAGGCCTCATGTCGAATATGGCCTGTATGCTCCTTCTGACCAGCTTGTCGTTGTCAGTTGCAGACAGTCTGTTCATGACGAAGACGGTTATCTCTCCGGGCTTCATGTACTTCTTTATATCAATCTCCATGTCAGCGTCCTCGACCAGTATGACGTTGGTCTTGAACCTGGTCGCATCAGTCGGCTTCAGACCGAACTTGGAATAGAGTGAAAGCATCGGCTTCAGCGTGTTGGGCTTCATGAAGCCTGTCCACTGTGCTGTGGGGTCGAATACTATGATCGGAACTTTCCTCTTCAGCAGTTCCTCTGCGCACACCATGGCAGATACAGTCTTTCCAGAACCGGTTCCTCCTGCTGCTATGGAGTGCATAAGCAGCTGCGGTATTGGCATGTAAGATTTGACATCGGTTTCTGCAATCTTTCCTACCAGCAGCGAGTCAACTCCTGCCTGAGGCAGCGCCTTGAAGTCCAGCGGCGCTATGTACCTTGCCTTGGCTGTCTTGGACGCCTTGTAAGCAGCATACCACCTCAGACCTATTATTATTGACGGCACTCCGCCCAGCAACACCACATAAGTTATCCAGTTGAGGAATACTGATCTGAGCAGTATCAGTATCCATGGCAGCTTCGTTACCTCAAAGTCGTCTGCAGACGATGCATACTTGTTTCCATACCAGTAGCTCACATTGGTATCTAAGATATACTTGTCTTCTGGCGTGTCTTCTGGTATTTCTATAGTTCTCCTAAAGGTCAGCACGTTTTCTACTGCCAGTGTCTCCGTACTGGTGGTTATTATGATTGACTGGTTGTTCAGCGGCCTTATATTGTAAGTAACGGTTATGTCCTCTATTTCTGCTGTCTCTCCCATGTTCAATAAAGTTGTTTCAAAGCTCAGATTCGTTCCTGGGTTGACTATCTTGTTAAGAACTTTCACTTGTACGTCCATCAGCGGCTCAAGTACGGTTCTTACTGTTATTGTTACAGGAGTCCTGTGGACGACGTCGCCCGCTGTGACAACTATGTCGCCTGTATAGACTCCTGGTACAGCTGTCAAAGGCGCGAATGCCTTTATTGCAACAGCTTCGGTGGTCTTGCCCCTGAGTCTGAACGAAGGCTTCTGCACTGTCAGCAGGTTGAATACAGGACCTTCTACTACTATCGAGACTGTCACATCATCGTCCATGTTATTGGTTATATCTGTGGAGAAGACCTTCTCCTCACCAGGAGTTAAGGTAGTTTCTATCAGCGTTGACTTTATCTCCAATGGTACGATGTCCACTCCAACGCCCTTAATAATCGTAGTAACGCCTGCTCCTGCACCGCCTCCTCCACCTCCACCACCGCCACTGGGCGAGACAGGTGGCACTGGGGTTGGAGGAACATATAGACAATCTGCGGGGCAGTTGCTCGTCGTTTCGCCGTAGCCGGATTCACATTCCCCATCGCCGCATATGAACTCTGCCAGCACATATACCCCGGTGATGTTTGAAACGTTTACACTGGCTTTTAGCGTTGTAAGGTTGACAGATTTGTCGCTGTTAACATGGTCTACATTGCTTATTCTGCTGAACAATGAGTTGTCGGTTGAGCTGACTTTAGTCGTCCAGTTCCCTGCGTAGCGGTATATTCCCAGATGGTTGGGGTCTATTATCGGGAAGCCGCATGCGCTGTTCAGGCACTCTGAAAAGTCCATCACTAGAGTCGCGTTTGCGGATGGCAGGGTATTGTTAACGTAGAATCCTTTCAATACTGTATTCGATGTTCTTACTGTCGGAACTTTTCCGAACGATACTGAATTGTTGTAGTTCACAGATATGTTGGAATTGTAAAGTTTGATGTAGTTGGTAAAGGCCGGTCCGCTGGTCCCTATCACTATATCATACACCTTGGCGTCTATGGTCTCGTTGTAATATCCAGACGACGAGTTGGAGCTGAAAGCCGACCTGACGTCAGTCGTGTTATAGTCGTAGAATGTGAAATTGACAACTATTACAGGCTCCAGTATGTTTTCAATATCTTTGGTATAGCCGCTGAATATTACTATCGGGTAGATTTCAAAATCGTTTGATGTAGAGTTGCAGTTTCCTGACAGGTCGCATGCTGTCATGTTGAAAGTGTAGTTGCCCAGCTGCGAGGTGTTGCTGAAGTTGACGCTGTAAGTGTACAAGTCTGTTGCTTGGCTTGTCAAGAGCATGCTGATGTTCTGCATGGCGTTGTTCGGCAGCTTCATCGTTGCTGTCATGTTCTTCAGGCCGCCAGGTTCTGTTATATTCGCGCCTATTGCCACGGTGGAGTTGACAGGAACCCTTACAGGAATGTCAACGTCTATTACAGGAGCTACCATGTCTTCATATACAACAGCCTCGTATTCGATGTCGCTCCTCACGTTGTAATAGGTGTCGTTGTGATGTGCTGTTATGTTCAGGTTATACACTTTCTCCAAGCTTATGTTGGGCGCTATGAAGTTGATTAGCCAGACGTTCTGCGGGGCGCTGAAGTTGTATGAGCTTATGTTGGCTGTCGTCGACATGGTGTCATTGAATATTTTCACTTCGAACGTAGCATTCGAGTTTATGATTGTACTGTTCTGCGTTATGTTTACCTGGGCTTGTATAATGTCATACGGATTAACTCCGAGTACTGGGTTGGCCTGTGTCGGGTACAGCAATATGACGCTGTAAGGAGTCACGAACATGGTCACTGCCGTCGAGACCTCCTTTATGCTTGCGTTCTCCCTCATGGTGCCTGTTATGTTTGTGGTTATGAAACCCGTGTAGTTGGCGTCGTATGTTATGTTGGGTGACGAGTAGTTGATGTAGATGAAAGTAGAGTTCCCGTAATCTGAGGTTATGTTGTAATTGTCCAGTGTTATGTAAGAGGCTATCGTGCCGTTTATTGTGACGTTAAGGGTCATGTTGGCGTTTCCTGTGTTTATCACTTCTATTTGGCCGAACAAGCCTTGGGTCCCGTCTTTAACCCTCTTTACTATCTGCATCGGGTCATGTATCCAGGACACGTTGGCTGGGATAAGTATAGATACTGGGAGCTCCCTGTAGAACGCCGGTTCAGAGTAGTTGCTTGACCAGCTGATGTTTATGGTTCCGTTATAGTTTCCGTTCGGATAATTTGGCGGAACTGTGAAGGTCAGGTTGACTGGAGTGCTGTTTCCGATTGGCATCGAAGATATGTTCTGCGGACTGAAATCAAGAGTAAAGTTCTGGCACACAACACCCGAGCTGCAGCTTAGAGTGATATTGGTGGCGTTGTCATTACCGATTGAGAGCAGCGTGATGTTGATTGTTTTCGGAGTTCCTGCCCGCACCACTTCCGACACCTCGTCTTCGAGCACGTCTATGTACGGGTTGTACGTGACATTTATAGGTAACATGTACACGCTTGAATTGTTCGTGTTGTTCAGGTTGGTCCAGTTCGTAGTGAGGTTGACGTAGTAAAGGCCTGGTTCTGTCGCATTGAAAACGCTTATTATGGTCTCATTGTAACTTGCCTCGCCTCTGAACAACGTCCCGAATACGAAATGATACGGCACTGCGCTCGTATTGTTCGGATATGTTATGTTAGAGCTTATGTTGAAGGCCCTTGAACCGCCGACATTGATTGTGGAGAAGTTGATAGCAAAGCTCTGGCCCCAGTTCTGTGTTATGTTTGTGGCGTTTATTATCGTGACGTTTGGAACTATGGTTATCTGCGTCGTGTCAGAGCTTGTGATGTTTATCGGCGAAGTGCACGCCATTAGCGTCTGCGTGTCGTTGGCGCATATCATCACCTGGTGAACGCCTGCTATGGGATAAACATAAGTCGTGTTGTAGCTGTCATTGTATGGGTTGTTCATCAGAATGGTGAAGCTGGTGCCGTTTGGCGGTGTTATGTTCACCCATGCCTGGCTAACCGCGTAGTTGTCAGTTATGTTGGCTTCTATTGTCACGTTCTCATAGCCCTGCTCGAACGCAACCGGATCTATCAGGACGTCTGCTATCATAGGCGGTATGTCTGTTACATTCAGTGTGAACGTTACATTCTGGCTTGCAGGGTATGCTGTCACGTTCCTGATGAGCAGAGTGACATTATATAGTCCATCCGGAACAAAGTCAGGCACGTAATACGATATGCTTAGGTTTCTCTGTACTTGCTTCTCCAGATCGAAACTATACCAGCTAACCCCCTCTATTCTGACATAGCCATTGTCTCCAGATTTTGTAACCTCGAACGGTATTTTTATGTTTCCTATGTTTCTAACTGTTATGTTACCTATGACAGCACTGGTGTTCTTGGGGGCAATAACCGTCCCGAAGCTTGAAGGTGTCCTAGTCCAGGTCTTGTTTTCGGGTATCGTTATGTTCAGGAGTGCTGTGTCGTTCCCCGCATTGCTGGACGAAGCTATGAGGTTTGCTATGTAGTTACCTGGGGCTTGGCCAGCAGGAACAGTTATGTTTATGTCAGAGGTGAAGTTGAAGCCAGCAGACAACAAGGTCTCCTCGCTGGGCACTATTGACACGGAGCATAACGGGCAGTATAGCGCTAGGTTGTAATGGTTCTGCACGCCGCTCAGGCCGTACCAAGACAGGATGATGTTCTGGACCTCGTCGTTACCGAAGGAGGCTACTGTGACGTTGCCCACATAGGTGTTCTTGTCATGTGGTGTGTTTTTGACAAGCTCTGTTTCTATTATGTCAAGTATAGGGTTCGAGTCCACGTTTATTTCGGTGTAATTTTGTATTGATGCTATCGTGTTGTCAGGGTTCTTCCATGTCGCATTAACATATGTTGTAATCAGGCCAGGCGGCGTTCCTGCAGGAACCGTCACGTTAAAGTTCCATTCACAAGTTTCGTTGACTAGCATGATTCCGCAAGTTTTGTTTTGGCTGCTGTATATCAAAGATCCTGACGGGCTCTCAACGTGGCTCAGATTAACACCGTAAGAACCCGAGGGTCCTAGGTTGGTGAAGTTGGACCTTACCTCGAATGTGAAGTTGTTCGTCTGGGATATGTAAGGAGCTGTTATCTGGTAGTCGCAGTCTGTCAGGTTGTCGTCGTTGGTGTTGTTAACGCACTGGCTGACAGAACCGTTTATGAAGCCCCACACACTAAAGTTTCCTGCGTATGTGGTATTGACGTTGCTCTCAGGTACATCGTCCTTGGCGTATATTGTTACGCTGTAGTTCCCTCCTATCGGAGGCATGTATGACACGCTGTATACTGCTGTGTAGTTTCCAAATGATGCGTTCGGAATGGTTATGTTATTCATGGTTTGGTTTATGTTTGTTCCGTTAGGCATGGATATCATAGCCTTTACAGAAACGATATTGTAATTGTCTGACACTGTTGCTGTTATGTTGGTCTGGTTTAGGTTGGCTTCTATGCTGTCGTTAGGCAGTATCGTCATGCTGTATATCTGCGGGGCGTCTACATCCTTGACCCAGAAGGTTCCCACATCAACATCAAACGGCGAGTTGGCGGAATAGTACTGAGTCAGGTTGTCTCCTATTGTGCAGTTGAATGTTATGTTTCCTTTCTGCTCTGGCACAAAAGCATAGCTTGCATAACCAGTCGAGTTCGAGACATGCGTTCCGTTGTATATGAAGGTCGTGGACGGCTCCCACTTGTACGAGAAGTTCACTTCGTAATCTGCTATGCCGCTTCCAAGGTTCTCGTCTAGCACCCTACATGTCGGGTATATGGTGTCTGGATAGGACGTTTCCACAGTTGGCGATATCCAGAAAACATTTGAAAGACCGGTTATGTTCAGGGAGACATTCGCTTGAGAGCTGTCAAAGTAGCTCTTGCTAACTAATATCATGTATTCATGCGGGCCTGTGTTCTGCTCGGCTACCTTTCCTTGCGGCAAGAGCGTGCTTAAACCAGATGCTATCAATGTGGTCTCGTTGTACCATGAAGCTGTTGGATTTATCGTTGTTATGTTTTCTCCATTTTCTGTTGTGGCTATAGCTGTTAGATTGATTGGATTGAATTTGGGACAGCTCAAACCGCCGCCTCCACAGTTGGTCGTATCTGGCGGAGATGCTACAGTGACGTTGAATATTCCCTTAACTGTCACTATGCTGCTGTTGGTGGCAGAGTCCTCGTTCTCCCCCCTTGACGCATTAATGTATATCACGTACTGGTTGGGCGTCACACTGTCATGAGGATTATAGTCTACCAGCGAGCACCATCCAGTCGAGTTGGTTGCGCAGTTGCCTAAAAGACTGGTGGAATTGTAGAAGCTGACACTAGCGTTCTCTGCAGCGCCTATGTTGGCGTCTTTTACATATACTGTCACATTTGTCATGTAGGGGCTGCCGGCTGTGTCGTTCCTATATATGGAGTGGCAGGAAACTCCCTGTTGGCAGATGTTGCCATCCATGCGTATCTGCGTTATGTAAAGAGGTCTGGTCAATTTTAGCCAAGTCTGCTTGTAATAAGCGGATGCGTTATAGAACAATGTATTGTTGTCATCTATGAAGCAACTAATGTTGTACCAGCCTGCTGACTCTCCGGAGGTGTACCAAATGGCTGTGGCATAGCCTGTCGAATTGGTTGTTTCATTTCCTAGTGACTGGTTGTTCTTGTAGAACCTCACATTGTAGTTGGGTATTGGCTGAGACGCGTTTGTGTCTATAACGCGGCATTCTATGTTTATGTTCTCTCCAGACGGGTATTCTGTCCCGTTTGCCGGTCCTATGTATGTCAGGTCGCTCCATCCGTATACGAAGATTGTTTTGTTTTTAGAGTCTTGGTCGTAATATCCTTTAGTCGAATTGGAGAAGACTGTTTCCTGGCCCAGAGTATAAGTCAATGGCACATACCATGTTGTGTTGTAGCCTGTGGCCAACGTGTTTAGCGAAGAATTGTACCAAGATATTGACGAATCGTTTATATCTGAGATGCAGTCGTCTATGACAGTCGCGTTGAAAGTCGTTGTCCTGTCACGGTTCACTATGGTTGCGTTCTGTGGATTGACAATAGAAACATTAAGCTGGCCATAGACTGATAGGCTTCTGTTCTGGCTTGCTATGACTTGGTAGCAAACGTCGTTGGATACTGCTTTCCAGTACTGCATGTCTGCAGTTGAGCTGCAGTTCGGATTATAATTGACGCTGCAGTTTCCTGACACAGAGTCGCAAGACATGTTGTAATCATAGTATGTTCTGTTCCTTGTAATCATTATCGTTGTGTTGACCCCGGTCGGATACCTCCAAGAGCCAACATTGTAATCGGTGTCTTCTATTATAACGTTCAGGTAGGCTGAGTTGCTGCCCATCCTCCTTACCGTGGAATTGCTGTTCGTTGTGTCTATTGTTATTGTAATGTTGTTCACATCTAGCGTAAAGTTCTTTACCACACTTTCTGTTGTGTAGTTGTACATGTCTGAGACGTTTATCTTGTAGTAGTTTGTTCCGTTAGTCGCGTTGAGGTAGTCCTCACAGCTGAACCTGTTCTTGAATTCTACTAGATAACCACCATACGTTGGCGTTATGTTAGACGAATTTTTCAACGTCCAAGAAGAGTTGTCAAAGCTCTTCCACAGGCTCACGTTGTTCCAGTTCTGGTCAGCGTCAGTCAGCTGTACGCTGAACGTGTATAGGCTTCCCCAACCGTCTGAGCTCGGGTTAACATTCAGTCCTGTAACAGATGGATTTGTTGCTACGAAGAACGCATTGTACTTTGTAGTGGTGTTGGCAACAGGATAGCTTCCATAGTACTGCTTGTTTGCAGTCATTATTATGTCGTACCATTCGAACGGCCTACCTGATGTGGTGAAACTGCAGTTGTATGTCCCGTTGTTCTGGTCAGTCACAGGGACGCAGCTGTACTGGCTGGCGCCCTTCTTTCCCGTGAATGTTACGGTGGCCCCTGATATATTGAAACATTCATCAAAGACTCTTGCCGAGAATGGAACTTGGCTTTCTGATAGGAATGAATGACCGTCAGGATAACTGATATTCATGGCAATGAATGTTTTGATGTTTACAGTGTAGTTGTTTGTTGAGTTCGTCTTGTAATAGGGATCAGACACCTTTGCGTACCAGTCCTGTTCCCCTGTGGAATATTCGCAGTCTGGTGGGAAAGGATATATGACGCTTCCGTTAGTATATGCATTGGTCCATACACCATTATCAAAGCTGCTGGAATTGCTGCTGTTGGTAGTTACATAGATTGTGACATTAGCTCCTGATGCCGTTACTCCTCTGTCAATATCCGTTACATTTATTATCAAAGATACTGTTGCCGAACCATTTCTCCAAACCTCTTCACCATTTCCTGAGATGTATTCTATTGAAATATCGTCTTTGTCCACGGTAAAGTTGAGAGGAGCAGTCTCTGAACCGTGGTTGTTGGTGTCATTGACCCTGAACTTGTATTGCCATACTACTCTTTCGTTCTGGAAGCTGCCCGGATCGCTGAATTTGAGCGTTATTGTCTTGTTCACGGGGCCTCTCATGTCAGGATTGTCTACATAGTTGGTCTGGTTCTGCTGTAACCAGCTTGCTGGTATGTCGGGATCAGTGAACTTCTTTACGAACACGTATAATGTTGCATTGTTCTGGTCTTCTTCCGTGACGTTGACTTTTGCTGTCCAGGTCTCTCCCCATCCGCCTATGGTGCTTCCATTATGGGACAGTATTGAAGGCGCCATGAGCTCTGGTATGCTCTCTATGTATAGGACGTGCCAGTCATTGCTGTTGGCATCGTTGTAGTACGTCTTGTTAGAACCTATGCTGACATTATACCATCCAGCGTTTATATCTGAACTGTTCAGTGTGCATCTGTACTGTCCGCTTCCGTACTCGATTACTTCTGGACAGATGAAGTTGTTTCCATAGAGCAGGCTTTTGAATGTAACATTTAATGTTGCATTTACCACTGCGAAAGGCTGATCGTCATATAAATTCATTATAATGGTAACATTGTTATATCTGGTAACAGTTCCGTTGACACCGACTTGAACAGCGTTCTCCAAAACATCTATTATGGAGTTCTGCAGGTCTCCCTTTACTATCAAGCTGTAATTCTGCGTCATGTTCATGTTATAGTAGCAGCTGTCGCCATACGTTCCGCCAGTCCAATTCTGAAGGCCCACATCATATTCGCTAGCAGGGTCAAAGTATACGTTCAAATAGCCAGAGGAGTTTGTCGTGTTAGCCGTTCCCAAGTCAAAACCTAGGCCGTCTTTTGTTACGAAAATTCTTCCTGTCGCGTTCGGTACTCCTGAGCCGACATACTTTTCTGTCGTATTGTCGTATATCCTCACAGTCAAGAGTTGCGTCTGGCTGCCTGACCTATTGACGGTCTCACCATCCCCGTGCGTATAGTTTATCGTGACATTATCCCTTGTTAGATAAGGAGCAGAGACGTTTGTTATGTTGGCAATGTTCTCAGGTGTTGTGTCGTCTATCTCCCATGTGAACCAGTTTGCTGTGGAATTTATGTCGCTGCAAGTAAAGTTGGTGACATTTACCTCGCAGGTTCCACTACCCCAGTAAACAATGTCAGAGCCTCTGTAAGTCCAAGCGCCGTTGGTGTAAGTGAATAGTTTACATGTGACATTGTCATACTGTGCATCTTCTATGTCAATTGTGAAAGTATAGTTGTCTCCCCAACCGCCTACATTAGGCGTCACTGATGCGTTCTCTGCTATTGATGGGGTGTTGTTAAGATAAGTCCAGTTGGTGAAGACAGTCGAGTTAGAATAGTAATCTGCTTTGCTTGCGTTTATCCTGAAGCTCCAGTTTCCTCCTGCCAGGAAGCTTGTATTCCAAGTGCTGTTGTAATTGCCGAATTCTGAGTTGTCTACGCCGTCAGTCCTGTTGGCCCATACCCAGTTTGATGCGCCATAAGGCCTTGCTTCATGAGTTACAACGGCGCTGCTTATGTTTTCTGAGCAGTCGGATGTTATGTTTGATGTTACGTTCAGCATTTCTCCTATCTGGAATTGTGAACTTTCTAACGGGTCTAACACAAAGTTCTTCAGCTGGCCTATAACATTAGCAGACTGGTTGTCCGGATCTGCAGTGTAACTCACATCATAGCAGCTGTCATTCAGAGCAATGTACCACCACTGCTTTTCTGAGGTGAACTGGCAGTCAGGCTCGAAACTGTAATTAAAGTAGCCGTCAGCCTGCGACTGTATGTCAGTATAATTCATAAAGTGCGTGCCGTTCTCGGTAATCCATATGGTAGCGTTCACACCCTCTATGTTTATTTCTGTCTGCAGCTCGTCAGAAAACTTTGCCGCCAGATAGATGCTATTTGTACCTTCCCTAGCTACGTTATCTCCATCGCCTTCGATAGATGCTGCGAGAGCAAACGTTGGATCAGTTGTTATAGCAAAGCTGGACGAGTCGCTGTCGTTATAATCAAAGTTGTCGGTTATGTTAAACTTGTAATAATTTGTCCCAACGTCGCTGTATGTCCTGTTGCACATAAAGTTTATGCCGTCAAAGTACAGCAGGCCGCCGCTGCAGTTTCCAGTGGAAGGCACACATATCTTTGATCCATACGATTCCCAGTCCCCTGTCAAGTTCAGCCATAGTGAAACGTTTATCGTACTTCCTATCTCTCCTGCCATGTCAGGGTCTACTATGTTAGATACAGGGAAGGTCCAGCCATCGCCCCATGCGTTGGAGCTAGCGCCGTAAGGAGCGCCTATTGTAATCATAGGCTCGGAGCTCAGATAGTAAGAACCTGTGTCTAGATTCATAGCAGAAGAGTTATAGTACTGCTTATCTGCCTGCACAGTCACATTCACGTAACCATAGTTCCATGTGTCGCTGTCATGAGTGTCGTTCCTGAATATACAGCTGTAATTACCGCTACCCTCGTATACCACTTCTCCGTTTGGTGTTTGGTCAGCAACACATTCTTTGTTCTGCGGGCTGGCAGAAAGTTGTTGTGATATAAATGTCAAAGTCGCTCCTGGTACAGCACCACAATCATCAGTAACGTTGGTCCTTACTGTCACATTTTGTAAGCCTTTCAGGTAAAGCTTTCCACCCTGCGGCTCAAAGTAGTTTACCAGCAGTGGGTCTGTTGTAATGTTTATGCTATAGTTGCTGCTGTTAGTTAGCTTGTAGGCTTGTGAAGGTGTTATTGTGCCCCCTTTCCACATTTGTGGTCCTATTGCAAAGGTACATCCTGGGTCAAACTGAGCTGATGTTGTGTTTATGTAGCCGCCTACGAATGTTGTGCCTACGGTCACAAAGTTGTCTGACATGTCGTTGGTCGCCCATAACTGTGCTGAGAACAATGATGTCGGATAGTTACCTTTGTCTGTATCATAAACCCTGAGGCTCAGATGCTGCTTGTTAGAGCCTGACCTGTTGACGCTAGTGTTAGCGCCTTCTATGTGTATGAAACTGACATCATCTTTCTCTACTGTCAAAGTTCCGTTAGACGTCTCGTTTATGTTTTGTGCAAAGTCAACACTTGACTCACTTACATTGAACTTGAAAGCATGATGCCCTAAACCTGGGTTAGAGTATGATGGCCAACCATATACAGTGAACGTTACAGTTACGTTTTCTCCCTGTACGGAGCTGTTGGTCATAGCAGTCGTGTTGGGTTGTCCCCAAGCTCCAGTTGACATGTTCACCCACAACTTTACAACCATTGTGTCATTGTCTTCATCAGTAGCATTTACCCTGAACACCCATCTTTCTCCCCAGCCACCGTCGTCTTGCTGTGAAGTTGAGTTATAAGAATAGTATACAAAGTCAGTGTCTAACACGGGTTTTGTCTCGACCCAGAAACCTCTAAGGTTTAGTGAGAAAGTTTCATTTGTGTCGTTAGAGTTGTAGCTGTCAGTGCTTACATTGAACCTGACATTCCAACCCTGCGGCTCGAAACCACTTGTGTTCAAACTGCAGTTGTATGTCCCGTTGCCAATATTTGTTATCGGATTGCAGTAGTTTGTCGTGACATTTCTGGTTGAACTGAAGTTAACAAACGCATTTGTTATGTCGACCTGGCACTCGTCATTTATATTACCAACCATTGGAATATTCTGGCCGTCGGTATATTCACCTCTCAGGTACTTGGCTCCGTTTGGAGAATTGAAAGCAGGTATCAAATCACCCGTAACAGTCAACGAATAATTGGTCGCAGTCGCGTTCTGGTCCTCATAGCATGAGTCGATGGTTCCTGCCACCCAGTCCTGCTGGCCTACCTCATGCGTGCAGTCCGGGTTGAACCAGTAGCTGGCATTGCCCAGCGAGTTGGTCTGGTTGAGCATCTCCAGCCTGTAGGAGGAGGAGTCGTTGGTTATCCAGAAGCTCACGTTCGCGCCGGAAACATAGGACGAGTTCTCGTCGTCATAGACATTGACCGCCAGTCTCCTGACCTGGTTAGTGCCTGATGAACGGTTGTAGCCATAGCCGTCGCCCTCTATCAGTATGACGGTAACATCTGACTCTGTCAGGTTCGGGCCCTGTATCGGTGTCGAGTTCCACGCATGCAAAGGATTGCCGTTGACTACCTGCCACTTGAACCAGTTGTCCTCACCAATGTCGCTGCATTTGAAGTTGTGCAGCTCGACGTAGCAGGTCCCTGACGTAGGAGTGCCTGGCGTGCCTGAGACAATGTAAGAGCCGTTGTAGGTCCATGTCGCCTGGTCGTCC
>JAZDKZ010000003.1:0-29232 GCA_043802485.1 Candidatus Aenigmatarchaeota archaeon | reverse complement strand
AGCAGAGACATCCATGTATCAGTACAACCCAAGCATAGATTCTTACAACAAGGTGACCATAGCGCAGCCAGGCCTGGGCTACTGGATCAAGCTGGCATCAGCCTGCAAGGCAAGGCTTATGGGAGAACCAATAGCAATAGCGGACTTCCCAGAGCTGAGGCAGGGCAAGAACCTCATCGGCTCCCTGCCAGAGCCGGTCAGCTTCGGCAGCATCAAGGGCAACTGCGTTGTTTTGAGCGGTCCCATAGGGTACAACCCTATAACAAGAGGCTATGAGTCAGTAACAGTGCTCGAACCCGGTTTGGCCTACTGGTTAAGTGTTGCTAGCAACTGCAAGCTTGGATAGAACTATTTGAAACCGTGCTTGCCTCTAAGAGGTACGAACATGAAATTGCCTATATCTTTCTTCTCTATTTTGCCTTTGGACTTTTTAACAACATACATCTTCTGCAGGTAGAGGTTGCCGACAGGGATGACGAGTATGCCATCTGTCTTCAGCTGGCTCAGGCATTCTTTCGGGATTTCAGGGGAGCCTGCTGTCATGAGTATCCTGTCATAGGGAGCGTTCTTCTTCAGGCATGCTGAGCCGTCGCCCTTTATCACCTTCACGTTCTTTATACCCAGCCTACTCAGGTTCTCCTTTGCAAACTTTACCAGTTCATCCACTATCTCTATGCTATATACGACTCCCTTCTCGCCAACCAGCTTTCCAAGAATCGCGGACTGCCAGCCAGAACCAGTGCCTATCTCAAGAATCTTCTGTCCCTCCTCGACCTCAAGGGCCTCTGTCATGGCAACGACAGTGGCCGGCTGGGATATGGTCTGGTTCTTGCCTATATGCAGAGGCACATCACGGTACGCCAGATACTTTATAGAATCAGGAACAAAATTTTCTCTGGGTGCGTCCCTGAGAGCTTTTTCCACATTTCTGGACTTTAGGTAGCCGATGCTCTTGAGGTGCTCGATAAGGCTCTCATTTCCCATGTTTACCATATATTTATTTTGTCCATTCGACATAAAGAATTTATGCCTGAAAGCATTTCAAGCCTTGAGAAGAGGATAAGGAGCCTTGAGATACAGGGTGCCAAGGACATTGCTCTGGAAAGTCTAAAGTTTCTGAGAACCCTGACAAACAAAAAAGGTTTTGGCAAAGATTTCGATAAAGCGGTGAGGAAGCTGGAAAAGGCAAGGCCAACAGCGGTTGTTCTGCACAACTGCCTTGAAATCATAAGAAAGGACAAGAACACCAAGACAATAGACAGGCTGCTCAGACAATTGAAGCAGTCAGACAAGGAGATTGCCTTAAGGGGAAGGAATCTGATAAAGAACAATTCCAAGATAATGACACGCTGCCATTCCACCGAAGCGTTGGCATTGATAAAGCAGGCTTGGAAGGACGGCAAGAAGGTAAAGGTCTATGCCACGGAGACAAGGCCCAAGTGGCAGGGCATAAAGACTGCCAATGAGCTTGCCAAGCTGGGCATCCCGGTCACGCTTATAGTTGATTCTGCCATGGGTTTTTTCATAAAGGACGTTGACATGGTGATTGTTGGCACGGATGCCATGAGGAAGGAAGGTTTTGTTAACAAGATAGGCACGTATATGCTTGCCTTGCTCTGCAAGGAGCACAGTAAACCGCTTTATGTCGTGGGCGATACCTTGAAGCTGGACAGGAGGAAGAAGCTAATGATAGAGGAAAGGGACCCTGACGAAGTTTATGTGGAACACATAAAAAATCTTGTCGTAAGAAATCCTGCTTTCGATGTCACACCTTGGAAATATGTGAAAAGGGTTGTGACCGAAAAGGGCATCATGACACCTGGAAATGTTAAGAAGTTGCTGAAATGAAAACAGCCCTTCTGATTATAGATATGATAAATGGTATGGAGAATTGGATACCAAGAACAAGGATGAAAAGAATAATTCCAAATCTAGAGAAACTAATTGAAAGGGCAAGGGAGAAGAACGCTACAATAATCTATGCTGTTCATGTCTCTCTTGGTGAGAGGAAGACGAAAATCTACGAGGAGATTCTTCCAAGGAAGGGAGACCTAAAAGTCGAGAAAATAGACTTTAGCTCCTTCTACAAGACCAACCTGGACAAAATATTAAAAGGGCGGAAGATAAACAAGTTAATAATAACAGGCTCAAGCACTCACTGGTGCGTGCAGACCACGGCCACTGACGCTCACTACAGAAAGTACAGGACTGTGATCGTCAGTGACTGCACAACAGCGCCGACTGAAAAGGATCACAAGAGGTCCTTGGAATGGATGGCGAACACACTTGAAGTTTCGATAAAACCTAGCAACAAGGTAAGATTTTAGATGGGATACAAAGATTTCATTGATTTGGATTACAGGCCTAAGGATGACATAGTATGCGAGTTCAGGATAGAGCCTGCCAAAGGGGTTTCTATTAAACTGGCAGCAGAGATGGTTGCAGGCGAGTCCTCCGTAGGGACATGGGTTGATGTCGCTACCATGAAGCCCAGGATAAAGAAAATCGGAGCAAGAATATTCTCTTTGAAAGGTAATACTGCAAAGATTGCCTATCCTTCCATTCTTTTTGAAGAGGGTAACATGCCGCAGATTCTTTCAAGCGTTGCCGGCAATGTGTTCGGCATGAAGGCTGTCAAAGGCCTTCGTCTCGAAGATATAGAGTTCCCTTTCAGTATTGCCAAGTCATTCCTAGGTCCTTTGTATGGTATCAAGGGCATCAGGAAATTGCTAAAGGTTCCAAAGAGACCTCTTGTAGGAACAATAGTCAAGCCCAAGATCGGTTTGAACGAGAAGGAGCATGCCCGCGTAGCTTACGATGCATGGGTCGGTGGCATTGACATCGTCAAGGATGATGAAAATCTTTCTAATCAAAAGTTCAACAATTTCTCAAAGAGAGTTGTGGAAACATTGAAGATGAGGGACAAAGCTGAAAAAGAAACCGGCGAGAAGAAAGTCTACATGCCTAATGTGACAGCCGAGACAGATACTATGCTGAAAAGGGCCAATTTCGTGAAAGAGGCTGGTGGCAGGTACATGATGGTTGACATTCTTACAGTTGGTTGGTCTGCCTTGCAGACTCTGAGGGAAGCCAACAACGATTTGAAGCTGGTGATGCATGCCCACAGGGCAGGGCATGCGGCTTTCACAAAAGACCCCAGGCACGGCATCTCCATGCGGGTCATATCTAAAATCACAAGGCTGGTCGGTCTTGATCAGCTTCATGTAGGAACAGCTGTCGGCAAGATGTTCGAGACAAAGGAGGATGTTCTGCAGAACTGCGACGCCCTGAGAAGCAAGATGTACAACATAAAGACGACCATGCCAGTCTCTTCTGGTGGCCTTCACGCATGCATGATTCCGTCGTTGGTAAAGATAACCGGCAACGACATCATAATCCAGGCTGGTGGCGGAATACATGGCCACAAAGGTGGGACTGTTGCCGGAGCAAGGTCCATGCGGCAAGCTTTAGAAGCTACGATGAATAATATTCCTTTAAAAGAATGCGCAAAGAAAAATAAAGAGTTAGACATCGCATTAAAGCAGTGGGATTAACATGAGCGAAGGAAAAAAGTTCAAGATTCCAAAGATAAAGCTGACAAAGTGGGACATAATCTCTATAGCAGCGCTGATTGTTTTTGTGGTCATAGTGAGCATACCCACATTCCTTCCGAAAGACACCTGCGAGGTCGCCAGGCCAGAATACAAGTGCGCCTCTTTCGAGCAAGTGTTGCTGGAGAACTGCAACTACTGGGGGCAGTATGACTGCGACACTGAAGCTGATGTCAGCCTGACTCAGGTTGAATGGTACATAGACAACCTATGCGACCTTCAGAACCAGTACCATGGTACAGGTCTTGACTGCTCGAATCTTAAAATAGCGTGCAACCAGATTACTGGCGCTGACACGTGTCTTGTGTCTTTTGGGTAGAATTTTATTAACAGACAGTTCTAATTTTAAGTAGATGGTTTCAATGACTGACTACAAAAAAATAGGCTTCAAATGTGGTGTGGAGATACACAACCGTCTGGACACCAAGACCAAGCTGTTCTGCGGCTGCAAGCCAAGGTTCTCCAAGGAAAAGCCCCTGGCAATAGTGAAGAGGAAGCTCAGAGCAGTGGCAGGCGAGATGGGCCAGGTGGATGTTGCTGCTCTGTATGAATACCTGAAAGACAGGACCTTCTTCTACCAATGCTATCCAGAGGAGACATGCCTGATATGCATTGACGAGGAGCCGCCCAAGTCTGTGAATAAAGATGCTCTGGAAATAGTGCTGCAGATAGCCAAGATGCTTAAAGCGGAAATTCCAGAGGAGATGCATGTCATGAGGAAGACTGTTGTCGACGGTTCCAACACTTGTGCTTTCCAGAGGACTGCCATAGTAGGCCTGAACGGCGTCCTGAAGACCTCGCAAGGAGATGTCGGGATAACCAACATATGTCTGGAGGAGGAGTCGGCCGGAAAAGTGAAGAAGGATGGCAACGAGCTGACCTATCGTTTGGACAGGCTGGGCATACCGCTGGTGGAGATAGGCACTGCCCCTGACATCAAGAGCCCGGAGCATGCAAAGGAAGTCGCGGAAAAGATTGGGATGATTGTCAGGTCCACAGGCAAGAGCCAGAGAGGCATCGGCGTCACAAGGGAGGATGTCAATGTCTCGATAAGAGGAGGAGCAAGGGTAGAGATAAAGGGCGTCCAGGAGCTGGACATGATACCGCAGCTGATAGAGAACGAGATTAAGAGGCAGCAGGAGCTGATAAGGAAGGGAGAGACCCCGAAGGAGGAGACGCGAGTAGCGCAGGATAACGGCACGACAAAGTTCACCAGGCCTTTGCCCGGAGGGGAAAGGATGTATCCTGAGACTGATGCTGAGACTATAATGATTACAAAAGAGATGATATCAAAGATAAAAATACCTGAGACATGGGAGCAGAAGGCAAAAAAGTTCAAAAAGGTTCTGCCCGATGGCATGGTTGACCAGATTCTAAAGAGCGAGTACTTGGACTTGTTCGAAACGCTCTATAAAAAATATGATCCAGTGCTTGCGGCCAACACTCTTACATCTACAATAAAAGACCTGAGAAGGAACGGTATTGATACCGACAATATAACTGATGATAACTTGGAGAACCTTTTGTCTTCTGTCAAAGACAAGAAGATATCAAAAGAGGCGATACCACAGGTTCTGGAAAATCTGTGCAAGGATAATGTTTCTGTCGATGAGGCGATAGCAAAGTCCGGCCTCAAGGCGATGGATCAGGACCAGCTGAGGAAATTGATAAAGGATATAATCAAAAAGCATCCTGACTTGGCAAATGAAAAAAGATTCGCACCCCTGATGGGCGAGATAATGAAAGAAGTAAGAGGAAAAATTGGTGGAGACATCGTCTCCAAAGTTTTGAAAGAAGAGCTGGGCTGAAATCACCATTTCGGCTTGAACAGCTTGCTGTCCCTTGGCGTGGAGCTTCCAGACCTTCTTCTGCTGCCACCTCTTGAACCACCAGAACTTCTCGGACCTCCGAAACCTCTCCTAGGGCCGCCGCCTCTGGAATCTCTGTTTCTAGAATCCCTGCCTATATCGAAAGGCAGCATCTTGAAATTCTGTATATCCAGCTTTGTGATGTCGTAGGAGAACTGGCTCACTATCCTTCTGAAGGACTCGTGGTCTTCCCTGCTCAGCAGAGATATGGCCTTGCCTTCCTCTCCTGCCCTTGCGGTTCTTCCTATCCTGTTGGTAAAGCTTTCTGCGTCCTTGGGTATGTTGTAGTTGAAGATGTGCGTCACGTTCTTTATGTCCAAGCCTCTGGATGCAACATCGGTTGCCACCACAATGTTTATCTTTCCCTTGTGGAAGCCGTCTATTATGCTTTCCCTTCTTGCTTGGGTCAGCCCGCCGTGCAGTGCTGTGGCCTTTATCTTGTTGTTTTTAAGATTCCTCGCAACCATGTCCGTCTCCCTTCTGGAGTTGCAGAAAATCATGGAAAGGTTCGGGTCTTCTTGGTTTATCAGATGGACGAGCAATGAGAACTTGCTTCTCCTGTCCGCATTGCAGTAGAACTGCTTCAGCATGTCCTCATCGACCTTTAATTTGGTCTTGACGTCGACAGCGTTCCTGGTAAACCTTCTTTTCATGTTTTCCAGCCTTTCAGGCATTGTTGCGCAGAAAAGCAGATTCTGCTTGTTTTTTGGCATGCCCCTTTCTATGTCTTCGATGTCCTCTGCAAAGCCCATGTCTATCATCTTGTCTGCTTCGTCAAGAACGAACATTTTGATTTTGTCCAGTTTCAAATTGCCCCTTCTTATATGATCAAGAACCCTTCCAGGAGTTCCGACAATTATCTCGGCTTTCTCCAGGCCCCTTAGCTGAGGTCCGAAAGACACGCCTCCGTATATGGTCTGCACATACAGGCCCTTATGCTTGGAGAACTTTTCCAGCTCTCCTGCAGTCTGTATGGTAAGCTCCCTTGTAGGAGACAGCACCAAGGCTTGTATCTTTCCTCCCTTCTCGACCTTCTCCACCATCGGTATGCCGAAGGCAGCGGTCTTCCCAGAACCTGTCTGGGACTGGCCAATAACGTCATGGCCCTGTTTGATAAGTGGTATTGTTTCAGCCTGAATCTGCGTGGGCTCCTTGAAGCCTATGTTATTCAGCGAAGCTAATACACTATTCTCTATATTCAAATCTTCAAATTTCATTCAAATCATTCCTTAATTTTTTTCAAAAAGTCACAAATGCAATAGAATTAGTGTAATAAACTAACGCTATTTTAACAAGGTTAACAAGGCATTGTACTTTTATTACCATTAAATAGGAACAATAGTATTTAAAACTTACACTTGCTTTAAAAGCTTGAAAAGCTTTTAGAACCCTATATTCTTTGTTAACATGTGCGGCATAATCGGTTATATCGGCAGTAAGAAAGCTTCAGAAATTATTCTGGAAGGTTTGAAGAGCCTGGAGTACAGGGGCTATGACTCTGCTGGCATTGTCACTCTTGGTCCTGATATCAGGATCCAGAAGAACGTCGGCAAGATGAATCAGATAGATTTTAATGTTAATGAATTGCCAGGCAACATAGGCATAGGTCATACCAGATGGGCAACGCACGGCGGTGTCACAAAGGAGAACTGCCATCCTCATCTTTCTAACAACGGGAAAATAGCTGTTGTGCACAACGGCATAATAGAGAACTATCAGGAGCTGAAAAGGAAGCTGGAAGCAGATGGCTTTGTCTTCCACACTGACACGGATACAGAGGTCATACCCAACCTGATCGAGCTCTACATGCGCGACGGCGATTATCTCGAGGCTGTGAAAAAGGCCATACGAAGCCTTGAGGGCAGCTATGCCTTGGGGATAGTATGTGAAGGCAAGGACGGCATCATAGTTGCCAGGAAGGATTCGCCGCTGGTCATCGGAGTGGGCGATAAGGAGTTTTTTGTCGCTTCCGATGTTCCTGCGTTTATCGAGCACACCAAAAAAGTCATCTATCTCCATGAGGGTGATGTGGCAATCCTGGACAAGGGCGTAAGGATATTCAACCTCAACGAGGACAAGCTGGTTGAAAGGCCTGTCCATAACATTGACTGGAACGTTGAGCAGGCCAAGAAGGGAGACTTTGACCATTTCATGCTGAAGGAGATATCTGAGCAGGCCGAGACTATCAAGAGGGCTTTGGAAAACAATGTAAAGGAAATAAAGAAGGTCTCGGAGATGATAAACGAAGCCCGAGGGGTCTATTTGATAGGCTGCGGCTCGTCGTACCACGCATGCCTTTCGGCAAGCTACAAGTTCTCCTCCCTGGCCAAAAAGCACATCAATGTTGCTCTGGCTTCCGAGTTCTCCAACTACAAGGACTTTTTGATACCTGAGAGTCTTGTTATAGCAGTCTCGCAGTCAGGTGAAACCGCGGACATTCTTGAAGCTGTCAAGGCTGCCAAGGAAAAGGGTGCCAAAGTAGTGTCAATAGTCAATGTAACAGGCTCTTCGCTTACAAGAGAATCGGACGAGCTGCTCATGATGCATTCCGGCCCAGAGATATCTGTCCTGTCCACAAAGACCTACACATCCCAGTTGGTCGTGCTGACGCTTCTGGCGTACGCGACAGCCGGCAAGTATGAGGAGGGTAAGGCAAAGGTAAGAGACCTTGTCAACTATATCTACTACATAACGTCTGCCAACGCCAGGAACTATATCAAGATACTTGCCGAGAAAATCAAGGACTCCAAGCACATCTACGTGATAGGAAGAGGGTTGCAATATCCGACAGCTTTGGAAGCTGCGTTGAAAATCAAGGAAGTTTCCTACATACATGCAGAAGGCTTTGCTGGCGGCGAACTGAAGCACGGAGCAATAGCCATGATAGAGAAAGGGACGCCTTGCATAGTTTTCACTTCAAACAGTACTGAAAAGGAGATTGTTGGCAATGCCTCTGAGCTGAGGGCAAGGGGAGCCTACATAATAGGGATAGGACCCAAGAACAACGACCTTTTCGACTTTTTCATCAAGGTGTTCGAGGCAGACGAAGCAAACTCTATCTGCCAGATAATACCCATACAGATTCTTGCCTACCAGCTGGCTCTGCTAAGGGGCTGCGATCCTGACCGTCCCAGAAATTTGGCCAAGTCTGTAACAGTGAAATAAAACAGAAAAAAATAAAAAAAGGCTTTCATTTCTTGAGCTTCTTTCCTATGAAACCGCCGACGGCTCCTAGGATTATGCCCATAGCAATGAACCAGGCAAGCGCTCCAACGTATGGTGTGAAGAATCCGCCCAACAATGCTACCACAGCGTCCAGGAACGATATGCCTGTCGATGCCGGAATAAGATCGCCAATAAATATCGTTATCAGGCCGCCTATAGCACCACCGATCACACAAGAGATTATTCCGTTGATCACGGCTTTTGTTGGTGTTGATGCCTTCCTGCCTATGTATATACCTGCTATCAATGCTGATATCAACACAGCATATGGTGCCAGGTTTATGGGCAGCATGCCGCCTATCATACCCAGGATTATTGCCAGGATTACATAGACCAATGCTCCCATCAAAAATGGTTTAAAGTTCATATATTCACTTTTTAGAATAATAATTTCCCTGAATATAAACCTTGCTTAAACCCTGTCCGCGAACACGAAAGCTCGTTCTGCGCTGACAGCTTCCACATTGATCCATTTGCCAAGATTGTTCCCTTTTGCTTCCACTATGAACGGCTTGTAAGCATAGTTCCTGCCGTACCACTGGTCTTTCCTGTTGCCTTTCTTGGAAATCAGTATTCTTCCCTTCCAGCCGACCCATTCCTTGTTCTTTTCCAATGAAATGTTCCTGACAAGCTCGGAAAGCTCAGAGCTTCTCCTGTTCATTGCTTCCGAGTCCACCATCTTCATCTTGGCTGCAAGCGTGTTGGGCCTTGGTCCGTATCTGGAGACGTTGACCCAGTCCGGTTTTACCTTCTTTATCAACCTGAAAGTGTTCTGGAACTGCTTTTCAGTCTCTCCGGGAAAGCCAACGATGATATCTGTCCAAAGCTGGTATCTGAAGTTCTTACCGAACTCGCTCACTATCTTCTCAAAGTCCTTCACCTTGTGGCCGCGGTTCATCCTCTTCAGCACCTCGTCGTCTCCTGATTGTATGGGTAGGTGCAGGAACTTGTAAACCTTTTCCTTCCTGTATGCTTCTATAAGATTTGGAAGTATCGGTATAACATTCTTCGGGTTCATCATGCCTATCCTTACAAAGAAATCTCCAGGTAACCCTGATATATCGTTCATTAAAGCTGGCAGTTTTCCATTGTCGTAAGAAGCGTTGTCCTGGGACGTTATCCATACTTCCTTGCAACCGAGTTTCAATGAACTTTTCACCTCACTTATTATCTTGTCCTGAGGATAAGAGAAGAGCCTGCCTTTGACAAGCCTGACGCAGCAATAAGAGCAGGAAGAGTTGCAGCCGCTTGATATGGGTACGATGTTGATTACCGGGTTCTTCCTCACCTTTGGAAGGCACACCTTGATCTGGTTGGCCTCTCCCAGATACTCGACCCTTTTGCCTTCAAGCGTTTTCTCCGCAGCTTTCACAATGTCTTTCACATGATGCGTGCTCACAAGGCTGGCTTCTGGGAAGGTCTTGGTGATTTTTTCATAAATACCTTCAGGCATGCAGCCTGATATTATCATTTTTTTCTTCGGATATTTTTCCTGAAGCTGCCGCATCCTGTGAAGTATCTTGTGCTGCGTTTGGATTTTGACATAACATGTAACTATTATCAGCAGGTCTGCGTTTTTCTCTTTGGTTGTCTTAAAGCCTGCCTTTTCCAATAGGCCTGCAATCGTTTCTCCCTCTGATTGGGAATTGGAGCAGCCGTAGGATTCTATGTAAACTCTGGGCATACAATCAAGAATTATATTCTACTGGAATTATAATAAACTAATCTCCGATGATAGTGACAATAACTTCCCTTTCTCTGTTTCTTGTGTCAAAGTTGGCAACCATTATTCCCTGCCATGTCCCTAATCCCAACTTTCCGTCTTTCAGAGGAATTGTTTGGCTGTTTCCAAAGATGGCTGATATTATATGAGAATGTGCATTCTCAGCATGCTGATATATGCCTTTTTCAGGAGCCAGTTTTTCCAGAGATTTTCTCAAGTCTTCCAAAAGCATAGGATCGTCCTCGTTGATTATAACAGAGCTTGTGGCGCCTACTGAAAATAGAGAGCAAAGGCCGTCTTTTATCTTGGACTTTCTTACAATGTTCTCCACATCTCCGGTTATGTTCGAGAACTCTTGTGACTTTACTTTTATTTTGATGGATTCTGAATGAATCATAATAATAATTTATGGACGGTTTATTAAAAGTTTATACAGAAGGATATTAGAAATAGTTCTTTAAGCATGTTCCATATACTATGCCTGTCTTTTTGCACCACAGAGCGTACTGCAATTCACCTGGTCCAAGACCAAATCTTTCTGCCTCATTCATTATATTTTTTTCGTATTTGAGATAGTCTCCTTTAGACATCCCTGAAACTTTTCTACCGTCAGGAATCTTTATTTCCTCGCCTTTTTTGTTAGTGTATCCCATATCCTTTAGAAATTTCGTCATATGTGTGTCAACAGTAACAACTTTAACGTCTTTCGTGTCCTCAGTCAATAATTGTATGACAAAAGAAGCAGCCTTATTGCTCACACCAAGCGGTCCTTTTCCTGCTAGTTCGTTTCTTAGCTCTAGCGAATTCTTCCCACCATACTGAATGTCCTCTATTATATTTCCTAATAGTCTTTTTGACTCTTCTTTTCCCCACCATAGAGGAAGATTGGTAAAGCGTCTTATTTTTGTGTTAGGAAATCTGGTCCCTTTCAGTATCTTGTATGTTTTCTCGATGTTTCTTGGTTCCAATATATTTTCATGGTTCAATAACTCGTATTTTTTCAGCTTGCTAAAAACCTTCACAAGTTTCGGGGTGTTCTGTGCTGCCGAAAGTATTGTAAAAGCTATTGTAGGAAAAACCATTTCCAATTCAAGAGGCTTTCTGATTCCAATAAATTCCCTCTCGAATTCGTGATTGCAATATGATATCTGCAGGTCCTTTTCAGTTATGTTCCAAGAATTACCAAAATCGGCAATAACCTTATTAGACATAAGATAAAACTAGAAACTAAATCTTATAAAATCAATTTTTATCCACGAACTTGGCATCCTCTATCTCGTAAACACCAGAGTTTTCCTTCCAGACTTTTTTGGCTTTAGTTATCTCCAGCTTTCTGGAAAACAGGGGGCAGTCTAGAACTAATGTTTCAAATTCGCCGCCCTCTCCGCATACATTTATTTTATGCTTTTTGTTCAACTCGATCAAATCGTTAAAGCACCTCTCGTCGATTACTCTTCCCAGCCAGCTTTCGTCAAAACCGTCGGCAGCAACGGCTGTTATCATTATCTCAAAGCCTGTATCTATCATCTCCCTGAGAAGCTTCTCAGGCTCCTTGCCCCATAGCGGTGCAACAAGCTTCAGGCCCAGCTCCTTGCATATTTTTTCAACCCTTTTCTTCTGGTATTTGCTGGCAATCGCTCCGCAGACAACACCCTCCACACCAAGACCTGTCAGCAATACCTTCAAATCTTCCAGCTCCTTTTCCTTTATGCCTGAAGAGCTTTTTGAAACAAGCTGCATTCCCATACATCTAGACTGCATGAAGGTAAGGCCTATGTTGGGCGTGTGGAACATGTAACTGTCAGGATTCTCCGATATTGCGGTAGCCAGCTTTTCAACAGAATGTCCCTCTTCTTTTGCCTTCAGAATGGCAAAAACAGAGTCTTTTCCACCGGAAAACAAGGCTACCAGTTTCATTTCAATCACAAAATAACTTATAAATACTTTATATATTATTATTTATATTCAACGAGTGATTCTATGGCGTTCCATATAAAGATAGAAAATGTTGTTGCTTCGTCTTCCTTGAACGTGCCAATCAAGCTTGAGAAGCTGGTCGCGAACCTTAGCGGAATCGAGTACGAACCAGAGCAGTTCCCAGGTTTGGTGATGCGTTTGAAGGAGCCAAAGGCAGCTGCTTTGATTTTCTCTTCAGGAAAGATAGTTTGCACAGGTGCCAAATCACCTAAAGACGCTAAAATTGTTGTTTCTAAGATTGTTGCGAGAATGAACAAGCTTGGACTAAAGATACCAAAGACCTACAAAGTCAGGCTTGAGAACATAGTAGCTTCGGCAAAGTTGGATAGAGAGCTGAACTTGAATAATATTGCTTTTACTCTAGAAAACACAGAATACGAGCCAGAGCAGTTTCCTGGTCTGGTCTTCAGGATGGATGTTCCGAAGGTAACGTTCCTTCTTTTCGGTAGTGGTAAAATTATTTGTACTGGCGGAAGAAGTATAGCAGATGTGAAGAGAGCAATAGTGAAGCTAGACAAAGTGTTAAGAAAGTTAATCAAGTAGTGTTTTTATGGAAGTTGAAAAGTTTGAAGAATTTTTTAGTCAATACTATGAGAAAGATTTGCTGACAGCTGCTGCTAAAGGGGAAAGGTCCCTAGTAGTTGATTTCTCGCTTCTTGACAAGTTCGACCCGGAGTTAGCTGATCAACTGCTGAACAATCCTGAGGAGAACCTGGAATTCGCAAGGGAAGCGCTTTCCAATATAGACCTTCCCGAGGGGAACCTGAAAATAGAGCCCAGGTTCAAGAACCTTCCCGAGCAGTTCGTTCTGAGGATAAGGAACCTGCGTTCAGAGCACATCGGCAAGTTCGTCTCTCTTGACGGAATTGTCAAAAGAGCCTCCGAGGTAAAGCCAGAGGTTGCCTGCGCTATCTACGAATGTCCTTTGTGTCAGGAGAGGATTGAGGTTCTCCAAACCGAGAGAAACATAAAGCCTCCGTCAATATGCTCTAATCCAGAGTGCAGGGTTAGGACAGGCTTCACGCAGGTTGACAGGAAGCTTTTCGATGCACGATGGATTTTCATTGAGGAGCCTTTCGAGATGGCTGAAGGCGACAGACCGGGCGGGACTTCTGTTTACCTCAAGTATGATCTTACAACACCCTTGATGCAAAGAAAGACTGATCCCGGCAACAGAATCAAGGTTACCGGCATTTTGAAAGAGATACAGAGAACTGTCAGGGGCAAGGTCAAGACCCAGATGGACACCTACGTTGAAGCCAATTTTGTCGAACCTTCTGAAATAGAGTGGGAGGAGGTCCTGATATCCGAGGAGGATGAGGAGAAGATAAAGGAGTTTGCTAGGGACCCCGAAATCTACAAGAAAATAGTTGATTCAATAGCTCCGTCCATTTTCGGTTTGGATGAGGTCAAGAAAGCCATCATGTTCCAATTGTTTGGCGGAGTTCCGCACAAGTATCCTGACAAAACAAAGATAAGAGGCGACATCCATGTTCTGCTTATCGGCGACCCAAGTTGTTTGGTCGCTGACGAGAGAGTGATTATGGCAGACGGGACTATAATGAAAATCGGTGATATGGGCTCCAGACACCTAGAAGACATAAATTACAATCTCCACATGGGGATGGGCAGGAAATATGGTAAAGCTACAAAGTTTCACTGCTTCAAAAGCCAGCCAATAATAGAAATCGTAACCGAGACTGGTAAAAGCATAAAAGGGACGCCGAATCAACCAGTATTTGTCCTGAAAAACAGGAAAAGAGCCTGGAGAAGACTTGATGAGGTTAAAGCGGGGGATAGGGTATGTACTCTGACAAAAATAGAGTGTAGAAAGAAAAGCCTAGTCGAGACAGAATGGAAAGATTATAAATATCATCACAAGAGCTGGCATATAAAGATCCCCAAGTTTGTCGATAAGGACTTGGCCGCTCTATTTGGTTACTTGATTGCAGATGGTTGGGTGAGAGGAAGGTCCATAGGTTTTATAGTAAACAAAGACGAGTGTGATATAACTCCGAACATAGTCAAGTACTTTGAAAAATGCTTTGACGCGCCGGTTGTTTCGTGCAAGCAAAAAGAGGGCAAAGAAAGAGTTGTCTATTACGAAATTGATCGCACTCATCTGGCAAAGTTACTTTCATTCCTTAAGGAAAAAAGGGTTCCAAACCTTATTTTCAAGTCGGGAAATTCCGTGGTTGCTTCATTCCTGAGATGGCTTTACGAGGGTGATGGGTGCGTCTTTTCCAAAGGTCGGGGGCGTACTTCTGTCAGCTTAAAGTCTAACAATATCGAACTTTTAAGGGACGTCCAAATACTACTCCTAAGATTCGGCATACATTCTAGAATCCTTTGGGACGATAAAAAAAGAACTGCAAGGATAAAGGGTCGCTTGATAAAGAGCAAGCCAAGCGGTTCGCTAGTAATAAGGCGTTCAAAATCAATATTGGAATTCTCAAAACATATAGGTTTTGCGAGTAAAAAGAAAATCTCTAAAATGGAGAAAGCAGTAGGTTATGCCAAGTCTCATGTTCGTAGAGTTCATAAAGAACGCAGCGAAAGAATTGTAAAGATAAACAAGTTCAAACCCAACAATGTGTTTGATGTTGAAGTTCCTGGTTATCATAGATTTGTGGCTAATGGGATAGTCGTACATAATACTGGAAAAAGCCAGTTGCTGAAGCTGATATCGTCAATCATACCAAGAGGAAAGTATGTTGCAGGCAGAGGCGCGACCGCGGCCGGTTTGACAGCTACTGTTGTCAAGGACGAGGAGTTCCTTGGCGGCTGGGTTCTGGAAGCTGGTGCAATGGTGCTTGCGAACAAGGGAATCATAGCAATAGACGAGTTTGACAAGATGACAAAGGAGGATCAGATTGCAATGCACGAGGCTCTGGAACAGCAAACAGTATCAATTGCAAAGGCGTCCATCGTTGCTACGTTGCCTGCTCAGGTCTCTGTTTTGGCAGGTGCGAACCCCAAGTATTTCCGTTTTGATCCTTACAAGTCTGTTGCAGAGCAGGTCGATATACCTGACACTCTGCTGGGAAGGTTCGACCTAAAGTTCGCTTTGAAGGACATCCCGGACAAGGCAAAGGATGAGAGGCTGGCTTCGCACATAATGGAGACCAGGCTTGATCCAAAAATAGTCAAGCCTCTGATATCTCCGAATTTCATAAGAAAGTACATTGCCTATGCCAGAAAGAACTGCAAGCCAGAGATGACAAGGGAAGCTGCTGAGAGGCTAAAGAACTTTTATCTTGACATGAGAAGCCTTTACAGCGGCGAGGGAGCGATCGCGATAACGCTGAGGCAGAACGAGGGTCTGCTAAGGATTTCCGAGGCATCTGCAAAGATTAGGCTGTCGAAGAAGGTAGAGATAGCTGATGCTGAGAGAGCCATTGATGTCATGAGATACTCGATAAAAGAGCTGGGCTATGACTACGAGACAGGCAAGATAGACATTGACAAGACAGAGGGCATTCCTGCTTCGCAGAGGAGCAAGATACACGCCATACTTGACATCATCGACATGCTTGAGAAGAAGCTCGGCAAGCCTGTCCAAAAGGAGGAAATAGTGGCAGCAGCAGAGGAACAAGGTATTAAAGCTTCAAGTACAGAAGAATTATTGAGAAGACTAAAAACAGAAGGTTCTATATTTGAACCCAAGATAAATTATATCGAGAGGATAGGTTAACATGGATATCAAAAGGTTGACAGCGAAAAAAGTTTCTGTAAAAGAGATACATGAAGGCAAGTATGTAAAAAGGGAAGGCTTTCAGAGCAGCTACGTTCTGACTAATCTTGGAAGAAAACTTTCCCGCGTAAGGCTGCTGGCATTGATTGTTGGCAGGTTTGTAAGCGATGATGAGAAATTTGCAACAGTAACATTGGATGATTCTACCGACACCATAAGGTGCAAGGCATTTGTCAACACCAAGATATTCGACGGCTTTGGTCCTGGCGACCTTGTGGATGTCATCGGGAAGCTTAGGGAATACAACGAAGAGATTTACATAATGTCCGAGGTAATAAGGAAAGTCGACCCTAACATGGAGACGCTGAGGATGTTGGAGCTTGAGAACATCACGAAAGAGCAGAGGAAGAAGATAAAAAAGATTCAGGAGCTGCAAAAGCAGACATCTGATGCTGATGAGCTGAAAGCCCTTGTAAAGGATTTCATGGGCGCTGAAGACCTTGGCGGGATAATAGAGGCTCAGGCAGTGAACGAGAGCATTGTTGAGGAAAAGACAGTCACTTCCAGCGAGATAAAGAGCCAGTTGCTGAAGCTGATAGAGAAGCTGGACAAGGGAGAAGGCGCCGACTATCAGGAGATTCTGAAGAAGACGAAATTCTCCGAGAGCGAGGTTGACATTGCCATCCAGGATTTATTGGAAAGCGGCATGTGCTACGAGCCGACTCCGGGAAAGATAAGGAAGCTATGATATGGATTATGAAAAACTTTTGGAAAAGGCTTACGAGAAACTGCCGCAGGTAGAGCAGACAACTGACAGGTTCGAGGTTCCTGAGCCAGAGATAATAATACAGGGAAGGCAGACCATAATCAGGAACTTTTCCCAGATTTGCGAAACCCTGAGAAGGGATCCTAATCATCTCCTGAAATATCTCACAAAGGAGCTTGCAACGCCTGCCGGCTTTGACGGTGCAAGAGCGACTTTCCAGTCCAATATATACAGGAAGCTCATGGAGAACAAGATCAAGACTTATGTCAGGGACTATGTGATATGCAAAGAGTGCGGCAAGCCTGACACGAAAATCATAAAGGAGAGCAGGATAGCTTTCCTAAAGTGCGAGGCCTGCGGCGCAAAGGCTTCCATCAAGGCAATAAAGTGAAAAGATGAAAGGCCAATTCTTCATGGTGGCTACTGTCATAATGATAATCACCCTCATGTCCCTTGTCAGGTATTTCTACAGCTTTTCTGACATAAACCTGACGCAGCTCAAGGAGATGAGCGAGCTGGAGTATGTTCCTTTCGTCAAGCAGAGTCTTGACGACGTCATAGCTTCCTACAGCGGAGACTGTGCCAAGCTTCAGACTGACTTTGATGAGACAGTGGTTTTTTTAGAGAACAGGATGATAGAACGCGGCATAGTCCTGGACATAGAATATTCGGTCAGCTGCCCGTCCGTTTCCTTTGCTTTCAACATAACAACTTCTGAGACTTTCATAGAAGCATGACACGCTATTTCATAATCATGTTCAGGTAGGGCATCTGCTCTATGACCTTTCTTTTGGAGCAGTGCAGTTGTTTTGCCAGAATTTCATATTGCTCTTCGGCTTCCGCTCTTTTCTTCTTGGTTCTTCCAAGTATTATGAACATGTCTGGGGGCTTGTACATGCTGAAGCCTTTCTTGCTGTTCAAAGTTGATATGGACGCTATCATGTCTTTCTTGTATTTATTGAACCTGAACATGTTTGCCTTGCTGAGTATTTCAAAGGCTGATGCAATGTCCTCCGCGCTGCTGAATTCTGTCGTGATGTTCTGCTCCACCCACCAGAATATCTCATCTAAACTTTTTTCAGAAAGGCTGATCGCTTCCAATGCCTTGTTCAGGTCGCCCTTGAATATTGCCTGAAGAGTCTCGAAGATGCTCTTCTCCCTTTCCCTGTAGCCCAACGCCTTCATCTCTAGATCATTCAGAGCGGAGCGCAAATCCCCGTCAGCGTTCTCTGATATGTTTGCAATGGTCTGTGAATCAATGCCAAGGCTCTCCTTTTCCACAACAGTCGAGAGAAACCTTGCCATGATGTTCTTGGGTATCTTCCTGAACTTTAGCAGGTCGCAGTACCTTCTTATTGTTTGCAGCTTCTTGTCATAGGGATTCTGAGAAATCATTATCACGGGGTGCGCGCTCTTCTTGATTATTTCTATCATTTCTGCCGAGCCGCCGCGGTCGCTTACAGAAAGGTTCTCGGCCTCGTCTATGAGTATGAGCCTTCCTCCCATCAAAGAACCTTCCTTTGTAGCAGGTATAAGTTTCTTGACAGAAGCGGCATTCCTCTTGTCGCTGGCATTTATCTCCAGCAGTCGAAGCCCTTTCTCCTTGGCAATCAATTCCACTATCAGGTTCTTTCCTATACCTGAGGGTCCGTATAGCATCAAGGCTTTGCCAGGCTTCCAGTTGTCAAGCCATGCTGTTATGCTGCTGATCATAGTCTTCTGGCTGATGACATCTTCCAATCTTTGGGGTTTGTACTTGTCTACCAGCATTCAATCATCGCCTTCAGATATCAACGGCCCCCTGTGGCCGCAGTTCTTGCATTTCCAAATCTGCCCGCCAGCCCAGGGCATAAATATGACATCCTTGCTTTTGCAGTTAGGGCATTCCTTCATCTTATCGCTTGCTTACAGTGAACTGGGCCAGCAGCGCTTCGAGCTGTATCAGCTCGTTGCCGGTCTGCATCCTGTACTCAAAGTCCCCGACCTTTTCTATCAGGCATGCTTTTGCTGTCTCAGAAACATCCAGGTCGTATATCTGGCTCGATATCCTCTTTATTATGTCGTTGCCTGATATGCCCCTTTTCAGCAGCATATCCTTTAGAATATCTCTAGCATCCATGAACTTGCCCTTGATGGCAAGGTTTACCATCTTCTTCACTTCCTCAGGCTCTGCCTGTGCGGCGACTTCGTATATCATGTCCTTTGTTATCTTCTTTCCCAGAGTCGCAGACGATTGAAGTATGTTGGTGGCCTTTCTCAGGTCTCCCTCAGAAATATCAAAAACAGCTTGCAGGCCCTCGTCGTTGATCTCTATTCCCTCTCCCTTCACTATTCTGTTCAGGTATTCTAGAACATCCTTCTTGGATAGGAATTTGAACCTGAAAACTGCTGCCCTGCTTTGGATGGGTGTTATCAGTTTTGAGGAATAATTGCAGCTTATTATGAACCTGGTGACGTCAGCGTACTTTTCCATTATCCTTCTCAGGGCGCTCTGGGCGTCTGATGTCAGGGCATCGCCCTCGTCAAGGAATATAATCTTGAACGTGGAACCCACAGGCTTGGTTCTGGAAAAGTTCTTTATCCTGGTCCTTATCACGTCTATGCCCCTCATGTCCGAGGCATTGGTCTCTTGGAAGTTGTGGCTCCAGCTGTCCCCGAAAAGCTCCTTTGCGATAGCTATGGCGCAGCAGGTCTTGCCTGTTCCTGGCGGCCCTGCGAATATCATGTGTGGGATGGTCTTGTTCTTGACAAATGACCTTAGCCGCTCGACAACATGCTTCTGGTTGACTATCTCTTCCAACCTCTGCGGGCGGTATTTTTCAGTCCATATTGAGAAGCTCATAAAAGCACCAATATTATTACCCTATACAAACTTAATAAATCCTGATATAAGACTTAAATTCTTTTATCTCCAAGTAAAAGGTTATTAAGAACGTTTACTTTAAATAAAGTAATCAAGAAAGTGGTTTTATGCCAAAGACAAAAATAGAAGCTGTTACAAACAGGATATTCAACAGAGTGTTTATTTGCATGAAGTGCAACGCTAAATTAAGAACTGACCAGAGAAAAGTGTCTGCAGGAAAGGTAAAGTGCAGAAAGTGCTATTCAAAGGATCTCAGGCCAAAGTCCAAAGAAAGGAAGATATGATGCTCGCGTGTCTTGAATTGACAAGACCATTCAACGGACTAATGTCAGTGTTTGCTGTTTTCACTGCTGCGCTATTGGTGGGTTTCCCGATATCATACCAACTGATAGCAGCGTTTCTAGTGGTTTTCCTTGTATCCGGGGCAGGCATGGTCATCAACGATTACTTTGACTATGAGATAGACAAGGTGAACAGGCCGAAAAGGCCCATACCGTCCGGCAGGGTTTCCAGGAGAAACGCCCTGATTTTTGCGCTGGTTCTTTTCGGAATTGCTAATGCTCTGGCATTGCTCTTGAACTTGCAGATGTTCGCTCTGGCGATGTTCAACACTTTTGTGGCGTTTGTCTACTCATGGAAACTGAAGATGAGGCTGCTCATTGGCAACATTGCTGTGAGCTGGCTGGTTGCATCAACTTTCTTTTTCGGCAGTTTTCTCCAAGGTTACTTGTTTCCCCCTATCATAATCATACTCTTCCTTTTGTCTTTCTCTGCCAACCTGGGCAGGGAGATTGCCAAGACCATAGAGGACATGAAGGGCGACAAGAAGATAAAGGCGAATACGCTGCCGTTGGTCGCTGGCAAGAACTTTGCCGCATGGGTGGCCTGCTTGTTCGTTATATTTTCAATATTCTTCAGCTTCCTGCCCTATACATTCAGCCTTCTGAGCTTGAACTACCTTGTCCTTGTTCTGGTCGCTGACACTGCATTCGCGATATCCTGCTTCCTTATACTGATTTCTCCAGGAAAGGCACAGAAGGTGATGAAGATTGCTATGCTTGTAGCACTGGTGGCATTTCTTTTTGGAGTCTTCTAGCAAACTGACTGTAATCTCCGATTGTGTATGCGTTTTCCAGCTTTCTTATCTTTGGGCTTGCCCACCTGTTTGTCAAAACCAACTTACATTTCCTAGCCAAGGGCTCGTCATTGGTTCCGTTTGCGAAAAAAACACAATCATCGGTTGTCAAGCCGTACTCTTCCAGCTTTTCTTCCGTCTTTTCTAGCTTGTCCTTACCGTTTCTCATACTAATATCGACATGGTCGAAGTAGCCGTTCTTGTAGACTATTCTGTTTGTTGGTACAACATCGTCTGCGTCGATCACATCTTTCGCATAAATGGCGGTAGGGTTCATACTTGCTATAATAAGTTGTTTTGGTTTGCCGTAATTCCTTACAGCGTCTAAAGAATCAAGATATCCTGGTAGAAGTTTTTTAGTGAGATATTCCTTTGAAATCTCTTCAATTACTTCTTTTTTGACGTTTTTGGCAACACTTGAAAAAACACCCTTGGTCATATTGTTTACATTTCTGTCGCCTATGATTTTCATGCCCCACAACAACGTATATACCTTTATAGGTTCAAGGCTATGCTTTTCTGCTATGGAATATCTAAACACTCCTTTGAAATCCTTTGGCTGATGCAGACCAGGGGGTCCTTTATTAAGAGAACCATCACTATCTTGCAGCGCGCATTTACTTGAATATAACCCTTCAAAAACATCCATTATAACACCTAATAAAATAGACAGATAATTTTTTTAAACCTTCCGAAAGAAAGTAATATAAGCGATTATATGTTTGACAAGATAGACAAGATAATAAAGGAAAGGAAGCTGACGCCTCCTGATTGCACCTATCACACCCTTAGGCCTTTGGAGAACGGCGGTAGATTAAGGGTATTGGTCATCAAGGGTGAGGATGTGGCTCATGCGGAGTTGATATGCCCTTATTGCGGCAAGTACACCTATTCTGAGCAGGAGTACAAAAAGGTCTCTAAAGCTGCAAAGGTAAGGCTTAGGATTGAGTGTTCTGGGTGCGGCAAAAACATCAAGGTTGAGAAACTGAAGGGAAAGAAGAAATGACCTTTATAATCAAATAAATAAATACTTCTTCTAAATAACTATAGATAACACGCCTTGGTAGCTCAGCTTGGTAGAGCGCTTGCTTGGTATAATAAACAAAAAGCAAGAGGTCGCGCGTTCGATTCGCGCCCAAGGCTCTCAAATTTAAATAATCTTATCCTATAATCTTTCAATACGGGCCCGTAGTATAACTTGGTTTAGTATTCCAGCTTTGGGAGCTGGAGATCGGAGTTCAAATCTCCGCGGGCCCACTAAACCTTTCTAACTATAGTCAAGAAGCCTGTGTGCGAAAGCATATGGGTCTTCGGCCTGGTGTACGTGTCCCCTTCTATCTGCCATTCCCTCTGCAGCTTTTCAAGAATCATCGGATTCCTGAACTCGTACTTTTTCAGCTCTTTCCACAAGCCCTGTATTTGCTCTATGTGCATGGAGTAGACAACCAACCAACCACCTGGTTTTAGGGCATTGTGCGCATGCTTGACAACCCTTTCAGGGTTTTTCATGTCCAATGTGATCATGTCAAGGTTCTTCTCATTTATGCCTTTCGTTATGTCAGCGTTCATTATCTTGATGTTCTTGAAGCCTGATTTCTTTATGTTGGCCTCGGCAATGTCATAGAACCTCATGTCCTTCTCATACGTGTAGACCTTGCACCCCAAGTTAGCTAAGAAAAGAGCCAGAAACCCGGAGCCTGTTCCAGCATCAACAACCTTCCAGTCGTGCGTGCAACCTGTAAATGCTATGATGTCGCCTATGTCCTTCTCGTTTATGACTGCAGGCCCTCGCTCGGCCTTTCTCAAAAAATCATTGATGGTTTCCAGCCTCTTCATACAAATCTTCTCCTTTATAAATAACATTGAAAAATATAATAAAGTATGTTTGAGCTTTTGCTTTTCGTTGTCGCCTTCATAGGCAGCCTGGCCTGCGGCCTCTACGACCTGAAGACGTCTAATGTTCCTGATTCTGTCTGCTTGATCATGATAGCTTCAGGCTTTATTATTTATACCATGTACGGCTTCTCTACGGGAGACTTTACCAATCTTTTTAACTCTCTGTTTTATGGTGGTTTGTTTCTGGGATTCGGATTGCTGATGTATTTCACTGGCCAGTGGGGTGGCGGTGACGGGGAACTCTTGGTGGCTACAGGAGTGCTATTGCCTGTCATGCCGATCACCAATACAGTCTTCCCGTCATTTGCGTTGAGCTTCTTTGTCAACAGCTTTTTCATAGGAGCCATCTACTCCATAACTTATTCCCTTGTTCTTGTGTACAAGAACCCCAAGATAAGCAGCAAGTTCTTCCAGAACATGAAGACAAGCAAAGTGTTGCTTGCCTCTGCTGTAGTCGCCGCGCTCTCGACAACTTTCCTCCTTTTCTCCCAGCCCATGTTTTTCGCTTTGACAATCCTCATCCTTGTGCTGATAGTTTTCCAGAGGTTCTCCAAGACCATCGAGGAGAGCTTCTACAAAAGGATATCAACAAGGGACCTAAAGGTCGATGACATGCTTGGAGAGGACATACCCAAGCTCAGGCTTTACAAAAGATATATCAAGGGCCTGACAGAGAAGCAGGTCGATAAGATAAGGAAACACAAGAGACATGTCATGGTGAGGGACGGGATAAGGTACGGTCTGGTATTCCCGTTAAGCCTGCTCTTCACTTACTTCCTCGGGGACTTTTTGCTCTTCTTTTTGTAGCGACATGTACTCTTCCACTACTTCCTTTGCAGCATCTTCATAGCTTACATGGGGCTCAAAGCCCAGTTCTGTCTTTGCCTTGCTGATGTCAAATGTCACATTGGAAGTGAACTTGTCAATATAGTCTGGTATCATTTCCGGCCGCTCCTTGGACAGCTTCCCTTTCAATACGCTAGAGTGTGCCTTTGCCTTTGCCAAAAGGCCTGATGTGTGCTTTTGGGGAGGCTCGACATCCAGATAGCTGCAGAGCATGCTCAACATCTGCTTCAGGGTCTTGAACTCCTTGCCAGCTACAATATATAGTTGTCCAGGCTTTCCAAGATTCTTTGCCAACACAAGAGCCTGCACCAGGTCGTTGATATGTATCCATTGTATAAAGTTCTTGCCGTCTCCTATGATAGGCATCTTTCCGTTCTCCAGACCGGACAAGACAAAATTATAATCTTTCAGGAAGCCGGAGCTGAAAATGTCAGGAGACCTTATCACTATGCCTCCATTTTCTAATACCAATTTCTCTGCTTCCAGCTTTGTCTTGGCGTAAAAGTTGCTTGGATTGCATTTGGTCTGCTCGTTCACAGGCAGCTCCTTGAAGTTCTTGCCCATCACAGATGCCGTGCTAAGATAGATGAACTTCTTGCCCTTACCTGCTTCAAGCAGGTTCTTTGTGCCCAGTACATTGACCTTGTGCATCTCATCCTTTGATGCAAGGCTGTCCGTGACAGCAGCAAGATGGTAGACAACATCAACGTTCTTCACGGCCTTTTCAATGGTTGCTCTGTCTAGAATATCGCCGTAGAATATCTCCACACTCTCGTTCTCAACCATGTTCTCCTTGACAAGAACTCTGACCTGGTCGCCGCTTCGCAGCAATGCTGGAATAAGGTTTCTGCCAATCCTGCCTGATGCGCCCGTGATAAGTATGCTTGACATCTAAAACCACAAATCATTTATAATTTGTTTTTCAACTATAAATTATTCTTCAAACTTGAGAAATTCTATTATTTAATCAAAAAGGTTCCAGGTAGTTTTTTACCAGCCTTCTTCAGCGCGTTCCTGACTTCCTTTTCCGTATTGCCCTTGGATTTAACTCTGAACACGCTCTGCCCGACCTTTATTCTTGCTGCCTGCCCTATCGGCTTGCCAAAGCTTTTTCTCATTCCCTGCGAGAACCTGTCGGCTCCAGCCCCTGTTGCTATCGAGTTTTCTCTGAGAACATGATGCGGATAAACCAGCACTTTGAAGAAGAAGGTGCCTTCGCCCAGCTTCTTGCTAAGGTGCTTTAATGTCGTGATTCTGGCTGATTCAAGCGCGTTGGACCTTATCTGGACAGCGTCCTTGCATACCAAGTCCAATGTCTGTGCATATTCGCCCTTTACTCCCATCTCGAACTGGTGTATTTTTTTTTCTGGAACACCCTTTACATAGCTCTTTCTAGGCTTGTGTATCGAAATCCTTGTGAAAGGCTTCTTTGTTATCTTGTTGTACGATCTTCCTGGTCTTAAACCCATAAAATCATCCTTGAAACATTATGTACGAGAATTTTATAAATCTTTCTAAAACTTCCAAAAACTCTTTTTCTTTTTGCTCTGAGAATGCTTCCTCACTGCCTTTGCCACGTCCTTGACTGTCTTGGAATCGTTGCCAACTCCGCAAGTGTTGCCCACGCCTATGAGCATTATCCTCTCGTTCTTCTTGGACCTTTTCACCGACTCTTTGATGCTCTCAATTGCCGAGCTTACAGAATCATAAATCTCCTTTCCCATCGGCATCAGGGCTTCCTCGTCTGAAACTTTGACAACAACTGCGTCCAAAGGAAGCTTCTTCTTGACTGCAAAGACCTCTATCTCGTACCTCTCTACACCTATGCCGCCCATAGCCACTCCGACACCCTCTGCGATAATGCCTGTCTTTTCTCCCTCCAGCTTCAGGCCTGCGTCGACTGTTATTATCTTGTCTATCCTCTGTCTTTTCGTGAATTTTGTCAGGAACTTGCCTGGGTTTCCTGTGGTTGCCCCGGGTCCGTCTGCCTTTGAGACCCATATTTCTCTGCCTCCGATGCTGGCCTTGGCGACAACAAAATCCTCTTCCTTGAATGTTGTTGTCTTTCCTTTCACCATGCTTGCTACGATCAAAGGTCCTATGCCGTCCCCGATGGGCACGCCGTCAACAAAAGCCTTTGTCGCTTTCATTGAAGCCTTTGCCACACTTTTTATGAGCGGTATCTGCATCTGGATAATCATCGCCATCTGGAACATTTTATATTTCTTGATCAACTCGACATAGTGCCTAACAATCTTTGCTATCTGGTGGGTTGTTATCGCCCCGGACAAGGCGTCCCTCACGTTCTTCTTCTTCTCCTCTGATGCGTTCGGCATCAGCTGGTTGACAAAATACTTGAACCTGTAATCATAATTTTTGACCAAGTGGTCCAGCTTCTTCATTATGCCATAAGGGTCTGTCCCTATCGGCATCACTGCAAAGAAGTCCATGAACTTGCTCACTCTTTCCTTGTCGCTCCTGCTTGTGCCCTTGGGTAATACCCTGAATATGTAGCCCTTGGACTTTTTGGCCATCTCCTCCAAATCGGAAGCCTCCTTCTCCAGCTTCAGAATCGTTTGGGTTGTCATGAGCCTTGGTCCGAACAGTATCATTATTATGAAAAGCACGAACCATATCACCGTAGAGACCCAGTCTCCACCTAGAAGTTGGGATATCATCTAATCACTTTTTAATTGGTTATAATTCATCATTTATATAATTAACTACAACAGAAACAGCAAAATGCCTGTTGCCACAGGGATTGATATGTTGTCATCGATTTTGGGCAGCATTTCTACGCCAGTGACCAGAGCGGCTATAACTATCGCCTTTAGCGGGTTTGTGAAAAAGTATAGGACAGTCAGAGCTGTCAGGAAGAAAGTTATGCTGCCTTCCCACGTCTTTTTCTTGTTGACAGGCAGCTTGTGCTTGCCTAAGAAGTGTCCTATCAGCGTGGACAGGGCGTCTGCCAGCGCCAGCACTGCTATTGATGCTATGGCTATGTTTATCTGGAACAAGAAGGTGACTATGAAGCAGCCCATGTAGAATGTTATCGCGCCGTGGAACGGCTTCTCCTTGCTTCTATTGAAGCTGTTGAGCTCTTCCTCTACAGTTTCCTCGAACTCGTCCATCTTCTTGCTCCGGACAAGCCTGTACTTGTCCTTGTTCTTCATGTACTCGTCAATAAACAGGAAAGCCAGAGAAACGGCAAGCATTGCCAGTGCGGCATAGAGCTTTCCGATTATGTATATCAGCGCGATGCTGGATATGCCCATCGCGTGAATCGCCTTCCTTTTTATCTCTCTGTCCATACTATCGCTTTACCTTTTTCCTTTTTTTCAGAGGCCATGCGAGCATCTTGAAGAAATGCACTATGAAATGGTACGACTCGTATATGAGGAACAGGAAAAGTCCTATGAAGGAGAATGTTATAGCAGTCTCCAGGTTCGCTACGATGGGTACGCCCATGTAGCTGGCCACCCATGGAAAGACAAAGCCTGCGATGGATACCAGTGAAGCCCTCACAAAAAACTTGAACAGCTTGTAGGATACAAATATGAATGCGATGAAGACTAGGAAGACCAGGATGGATTCTATTGTCAGCTCAACGACCATATAGAATAATACGTGTGTTATTTTAAAAAATGTTAATCAGAACCGAAAAATCTTGAAACGCGCGCTCTAAGGCTGTTGTCCTCTTTCACGCCTATAAGATGGCCTGCTAGCCTTGTCAGTTCCCTGCTCGCCGGCGACCTGGGCTTGTGCAGCACAAGGGGTGTCCTTTTTGCTAGGCTGATATGGACGTTCTTGTCGTGCGGTATGCTTGCTATCACTGGCAGCTCTGTGAGTATCTCCACCTCTTTCTTCGACAGCTCGTAGCTCTTTCTGGAGACCATGTTCATGACAACTCCTAAGGGCTTCTTGCCCAGACCCTTTATAATCTCCTTGCACTTTATCACGTCTGTGACAGCAGGTATGTTCGGGTTGGTTACAAAAACTATCTCGTCGCTCGCATCTATGGCTGAAAGGGCCTCGTTGCCCAGGCCTGGTGACGAGTCCAGAAGGATGATGTCAGCCTTTTTGTGAAGACTTTTTATCACGCCTTTCAGCTTCTTGGTGTCAACACCCTCCAGCTCGCCCAGCCTTATTGATGCTGGGATTATCTTCATGCCGCTTGGATGCGTGTATATGGCATCCTTCAGGCTGGTCTCACCCCTGAGGAGATGGTTCAGAGTCACAGGGCAATAGTACATGCCCAGCGACAGGCTGAGGTGCGATGTCGTCAGGTTGCAGTCCACGACTGCCACGTCCTTGTTGTATTTCTTGGCAAGCACAGCCCCCAAGTTAGCAACAACAGTCGTCTTGCCGACGCCGCCCTTTCCAGATATTATGCCAATCCTTCTCTTTTTGTTCCTCATAGTATCATTTCCTCGGGTTCTTGGTGCTCAGGCTTAGTATCTTTTCTTCGTATTTTGTCCTCATTTCATCGTAGCTGTGCCTTGATATGAGCCCTTCTCTGTATTCCTCCTCAAGCAGGCTCTTGGCCTCCTCAAGGCTTCTTATCTGGTCGTCCACCTTGCTGTCTTCCTTCTCCTGCCGTATCAGCCTTTTTAATTTCAGGCCAGGTATCTTTCTCGGCGTTCCCTTGGTTTTCAGCTTTCCTCTAAAAACAAAGAACCAAAGAAACATCGATATAATTATAATTGATAAAACTATTATTAAAATTGTTTCCAAAGACATGCCTCTTGCCTGCGTCACCGGGCTGGTTGTGGCTATCGAAAGGTCGTACTCTGCCTTTGTCACCAATATCTCGACCTCCCTTATCTTTTCCACAGCCTGGTCGAACAGCCTGCTGTAGACATCACCAGTTGCTGCTTCCATTAGAGTCGAGGCCTGCTCAAGCTGCGCCCTGACAGAGCTTACGTCGCTTCCGTCTGATGCGATTCTGTCAGCTTCGCTCTTCAGCGATATTATCTGGTCGCTGAAATCCTGTATCTCAGAGAGCAGAGAGTCTGTCCTTGAAGCGAATATCTCTACTGTAAAGTCCTCCCACGTGCTTACCTCGTCTGACTTGGCGCTGAGCGAGAGCGAATACTTTCCGTTCTCCTCCTCGACAGGGACGTAAAGCTTGATCAGGAACGACGCGGATTCTTCTGGAGAAATGCTCTTTCCATTGTCCTGCACATCGAACCATCCTGATTTTTCTCCCTCTACCAGAAGCTCCACGTTGTTGAGAGCAGTGTTTCCTGTGTTGTACACCTCTATGCTCAGGTACCTTACCCAGCCTTTCTCGATCAGGACGTTTTCATCATAGCCGCTTATCTCGATGCTTGATGCTTGGGCGAATGCTGCGCTAAGAGACAATAGCAGTATCAGCAATACTATAATTCTTTTCATATCAACCACCAGACGACCTTCTCCTTGGGCCCGTGCTTGGACTTTTCAGTCCTGCTCTTGACAAGCCCCATTGACTTTAGCTTGTAGCAGTGGGAATTGGCTGTGGGCCATGTTATCTTAGAAAGCTTGGCAAGCTGATAGGTGGACAAGGGCTTTTTGGCCTTCTTCAGAATGTCCAGAATTCGCTTGTCCGCTTCGGAAATTGTCATAATATATTAATATATTAATATA
>JAZDKZ010000002.1:0-37598 GCA_043802485.1 Candidatus Aenigmatarchaeota archaeon | reverse complement strand
AATTTATATAATCTTATATTTTTTTGTACTCTATAAGTATAATGTTCGACAGTAAATTCACAATCAAAATCTTTGAACCATTTTCTTAATTCATTTACAGTAATTGCTCTTTCTTCTTTAGAGTATCCTTTTGGATTTCTAAATCTTTGCATTTCTTCAAATAAACTTTTTGCATTGGGTTCTATTAAAAATATTTTTCCTTTGTTTTTAAGAACTCTTTTACATTCTTTAACAACTTTACTTATATCGTTAACAACATGATGTAAAACGAACCCCGAAAAAATTATATCAAAACTTTTATCTGCAAACGGAAGATGACGAATATCACCTAAAACGCAAGGAAAAAAATTATTGGCTTTTTTTGCTAATTTTGGAGATATTTCTATACCCTTTACTTTACCTTTAAAATGTCTTCCGAAAGCTCCACAACCACAACCTATTTCTAATATTTTCATATTCTTATTGAATAGTTCTGGAAAGTGTAATTTAAGAACTTTTAAATAATCGTCGTCATCTAAAACCTTATAATCTATTTCTGCCTTCTTATCAAAAAACTTAGCTTCATTATTCATAATTTACCCTTTATGTATTTAATTAATATGCCGGTTGCAGTTGCTGGATGTTTAATAGCTCTTTTTATTAGATGTGAAAAAGAATAATTTCGTAAGTTACATTTCATGTTAATTTCATTATGTATTCTTTTTAGCTCTTCAACAGTTATTATATTATTTGCAAACGGAATTACTTCAGAACCTGTAGTAAATTTTGACCAATCCAAATCTTTTGGTATCAGATTATTTCTAAGAGCATAATTCCATAGTTCTGTACCTGGATATGGTGTTGTTAAGAAAACACCACAAAAGTCTATATTGTTCTCTTCTATAAATTTTTTTGTCAAATTTATATCTTCTTTTGTTTCGGTCGGGTTTCCTATCATGAAACATCCTCTTAATCTCATTCCAGCTTCTTTACATATTTTAATAGCCTTTGTGTTTTGTTCAACTGTATTTCCTTTATTCAAAACTTTTAGAATTCTATCACTACCGCTTTCAAACCCAATTCCTATTTGGATACAGCCTGCTTCTTTCATTAATTTTACAAGGTCTAAATCTATAAGATTCGATCTAGTCTGACATTCCCATTTTATCTCAATTTTATCTTTTATCATTCTTTTGCATATTTCAATTAGTCTAGGTTTATTGGCAGTAAAGCATTCGTCTGTAAATGCCAGCCCCTCTATTCCGTACTTTTCTTTTAAATATTTTATTTCGTTTATTACATGGTCAACACTATTAAATCTCACTGGTTCCGGCCTAAGAGAATTTCTACAAAATATGCATCTATAAGGACATCCCCTGCTTGTTATGATAGATTCCGCTTTCATCTCAATTCCTGCTATCTGGTCCTTTTGAGACAAATAGAATTTCATATTCATCAAATGTCTAGCAGGCATTCCGATTTCATCAATATTTTCAATTGTCTGACCTTGTATTATTCCTTTTTTTATTTTTGATGGGTTCTTTGCCATTTCCAAAAGAACTTTTTCTGCTTCTCCAACAACAACAGTATCAACATGTTTGATGACTTCTTCAGGTAGGGCAGTAGCATGAACACCACCCATAATCAACGGAACATCAAAATTATTTTTTACCCATTTAGCAATTCTATAAGCCTCAGGAACAAACATGGTCATTGAGGTTAAACCAATCAGATCTGGATTTATGTTTTTAAGTTTATTTTCAACATTATCGCCTGCCATTTCATCAACAATAAAAACCTCAATCCCATTCTTTTCTAGATATGATGCTAGAAAGCCTAGACCTAACGGGGCTTTTGCAACCTCTCCAATTGAACTTAACTTTTTAGTTCCTAATATTTTTCTAAGACCTGGATTTATCAGAGCTACTTTGGTCATGTTAACCTATCTTCTCCCCTTTTACAAGTTTTTTTGTTCCAGAAATTATCATTCGCAGAGTAGGTATTGCGCCCTCTCTCCTATATTTTCCATATAAGTGCTGGTACAATGTTCCTGGTTTTTTGAAAACCAAGCGCCTCTCCCATCTCACCCAAGCATTCTTGTAAATATCCATTATCTCCTTTGAGGTGAATTCTGGATAGCTTATAACTACTTCACCACTACCGTCAAAGAATTTCCAGCCCTTTTTTGATAGCCAACCATTTTCCTCTGCCATTTTATACAGTCTTGTTCCAGGATATGGTGTCGCTGTGCTGAACTGCAGCGTATCGGTGTCTAGCTTGAAGGCCTCGTTAACAGTGTTCCTCGCACTTTCAAGCGTCTCTCCTGGAAGGCCTAGAACAAATGTCGGGTGTGTCTTGATTCCAAGTTCTTTGCACCTCTTAACAACCCTTTTCACATCTTTTATGGTTATGTGTTTTGGTATCATCTTGAGGACTTTTGGATCAAAACTTTCCACACCGAACTTGAATGCCCTACATCCAGCTTCAGCCATAATCTTTAATGTTTTGTTGTCAACTGCACAGTCACCCATGCATGAAAACGGTACTCCGAATTTTCTTTTCTTGTATTCCTTACACATTGCTATGATATGTTTTTTAAAAATTGTTATAGAATCGTCTTCAAAGTATATGTCATCTGGTTTGTATTTTTCTACCAAGTATGATATCTCATCACAAACTTTGACCGGATCCCTTAGCCTGCAGCCGGGTCTTCCATAGAACAGCGCTATTGTGCAAAAGGAACAGTTGTGAATACACCCCCTGCTAGACATCACGGCAACGTTTTTACCAAAGCAGAATGGGTCGTTGTATGCCTTCATCGGCATCAGGTTCCATGGCGGCCATGGCAGAGAATCCAAGTCATCAATAAGTTTACTGTATGAAACCCTCTGGTTCTTCTTGTGATAGACACTCCTGGGCATTCTTTTGACTTTACCGTCTAGATGCTGAACAAGCTTCAACAATGATATTTCATACTCACCTATGATTACATAATCGAAACCGTCCCTGATATGTTCCTTTGAGGTTGCAGAAGCGTGCGAGCCAACTGCAACAATTTTTCTGCCACGTACCTTTAATCGTTTTAACGTCTCTATGTCATAATAATAGCTCGGGGCGCTTGTCTCCATCACTATCAAATCCGGATTAAACGACGACGTGTAATTCAACAGCTCCCTTCTATCCCACTCCAAAGCTATACAGTCTTTTATGTCAGCCTCATACCCAGCCTTCAGAAGTGTAGAGGTGGCATATGCAATGAAGAAGGGGAATGGATTGTATTTCAATCCGTTTGAAGCTCTTTTATGAGGCCAACGGGAGCCTGCTCTACAATACGGTCCCGGAGGGTTTAAAACTAAAATCTTCATTATAAGACCTTGAATATAACGTTGTTTTGATTCTGGTAAGTTATGTTGAAATTCTGGGTGTCGTTCATAACATTGTTCAAAAAATTATAGGTAAACATCCCTATCAAGTTGCTCTGAGGGATTATGAAATCTTGACCAAGAACACCGCGCCAGACCAGAATGTATGACACATTGTATTTTTCCATTATATCGTAAATGTATGTACTATCTTGAGATGACATGACTGTAGGCAGTTCCTTTATGTTCCATATTGTATCTCTTTCTGCAAAGTATTTCACACTGCCACCATACGTAGTCAATATCAAGGAATCGTTAGGTGTACTCTGTCTAAGCCATGTCAATGCCTGAATGTAATCTGCCGGATACCTTTGTGATACTGATGTTGTGTAAGCGGTCAATGCGCTAGAATATATAGATATGATTAGAACCAAACCAATTATAATTATGAAATATTTGTTTGCTTCCTTAAGCTTCCATAAGAAGAAACCCCCTATCAATGAAAGTTGTGGAAATATTATTGCAATGTACCTCGGCTCGACAATTTGTACATCCAAAATATAGAACATATAATAGGATACTAAAAGTACCACTGATATCAAGGTAAATAAAAACAGTTCTTTAGATATCTTGTTTTTTGAGCCTACGTCTACAATGAACCAGCTCATACCGAAAATCACTGATAACACTATGAGCCATCCAAAGCTAGACGCATAGCTTCCTACAGACAGCATTATGGGAGATAGCATTCTACTGGTTAAGCCCTCCCATCCCACATTTTGTGGAGAAGTGAAAATAGAATTTAATAATTGTGTATACGGATAGTTGTAGAGAATGATATTCCTAATCACGAACGGGGATATCAGCACTATGGCAACGACGACTGATATGAATGAAAACTTCAAGTATTTTCTGTCTTTCTTGTAAAGGTATATGAAAATCGCATAAAGTATTATAATAGGCAAAAATATCAGGGCGCTTTGTTTGGTAAAGAATGCAAGAGCCAGCACCGCCCCGGTAAGAATTGACTTTTTCTTCGAGTCTGTTGTAAGCAACATGTATGTGACCAGTGAGGAGAAGAACGCTATCGGGACCTCTTGATAAGATATGAACATAAAGTGAGTGAACAGTGTGATAGAAAGCAATAAAAAAGCAGCAGACAACCCGTAATAGAAGTTGGTTTTTTTCCCTATAAGATAAACTATTATCATGGTTAGAATGCCGAATATAGCAACTATCATCTTAGCTAATCCCAGAGAAGCTCCGAATATTGCAAAGGGTATGGCGTATACAAGAGGCAAGAAAGGCATAAGCACCATCGGACTGTTGGGACCGTAAAATGCAGGATATTTCATTTCTGAAAAATCTTTTCCCAAAGAATAATAAAAAGCCTCGTCCTCGCCGAGCATCTGAGTCTGAGAAGCCAGATATATAAAGAAAATACCTAACGCTATTATCAAGATAAGTGGGATTTGCTCTTTCTTTATTTCAATATCCATCTATATACCTCTGTCTCGATTTGAAAGTCTATTAAACATTGAGTGTGGCAGACTTTTAAATACTTTTTCTAAAGCCTAAGCTTCTTTCTTCTCTTTAGGCTTTGATAGCTCTGCATGCTCTTCTGTTGGGACATTGAGCTCGCCTGTCTCCATGAGACTCTTCCAGAACACGGGAAGGTTCTTCTCTATCTCCACCCTTTCCCATATCTTTGATGTTCTCGGACCAACTTTTTTGGCCCAATTTGCCATTTTAGTGACACCCTCGTCCAGGTTAACTGTTGTCTTGTAGCCCAAGACCCTTACGGACTTGTCTATGGTACAGAACGCGTGCTTGACCTCGTACCTCGGAGGGGCGTGTAAAGGCTTTAGATCAGAGTTCATTGCCTTTAGAACAACCCTAGAAAGCTTGTTGATGCTATAAGGCTCTGCAGCACCGACGTTTACAATCTCGTTCTCTGCCTGCCTGATGAAAGGAGCCTTTGCTATGCAAGGGGCAACATCGCTTATGTAAGAGAATGCTCTTGTCTGCTCACCGTCGCCGTAAATAATCGGGGGCAGGCCTTTCATTATCCTGTTCATGAATATGCCGATGACATTCCTGTACGGGTCGCCTATGTTCTGCCTCTCGCCGTGGACGTTGTGAGGCCTTATTATGACGTATTTGAGGCCGAAAAGGTCGTTGGAAATCTTCAGCTCCCTTTCAACAGCATACTTGCTTATGCCGTAAGAGTCCTCCGGATTCGGGATTATGTCCTCGTTGAAAGGCGTCTGGTTCGTCCCGTACACGGCCATGGAGGAAGTGAAAAGGAACTTTTCAACGTTCTCGTTGACAGCTGCGTTGATGAGATTAACGCTGCCTATGAGGTTGCTGTTATAGTTGAAATTTTTTATAAAGTGGCTAAGGCTCTCGGCAGCATATGCGGCAAGATGGAAAACTGTGTCAACATTCTTCATTGTTCTGTTCACGAGATTGACATCGTTCAGGCTTCCCAGCACGAACTCTGCTTTCTTGTTCACATTCTCCCTAAAGCCGCCGCTAAGGTCGTCGATAACAACAACATCATGCCCTTCCTCAATAAGAAGGTCAACCAAATGGCTTCCTATGAAACCGGCCCCGCCTGTAACAAGCATTCTCATACAATCACTTAAAATTTAGTAAAGGGAATTTAAATAAAATTACCCTTTCAGCAAAACGTGGCTCCTTTCCAAAGCCAACTTGTAGCTTTCTGGCTTGCCAACATCTATCCTGATCGCGTTCACGTTCAACTCCTCTGCAAAGACATTATAGTTTTGGTCAATCAAGCCTTGTATAGCGTCTGTCAGCTGTTTTTCGTTGTTAACTCCGAACGGGATTTTCTCTATGCTATTGAAAATTTCCGGGCTGAAAACATATATGGCGACGGCTGTCAGGTTTGATTCCGGATTTTTTGGCTTTTCCACTATCTTTGAGACCTTGTACAAGCCCTTGGTAATCTCCTTCCCAAAGATAACGCCAAATCTTTCTGGATTTGGAACCCTTTCAGCCGAGAGCACGGCCTTGGCGTTGTTTTCTTCAAACGTTGAAATCAGGTTCCTTATGAAATCATTATTTGGTGAATGGATATAATCGTCCCCCGCCCACACTATGAAATCATCCGAACCTACAAATGATTTTGCCCTATAGACGGCATCACCAAACCCAATAGGCGCAGGCTGTTGCTTCCAAGTTATTTCAGACTCTTCCAACTTTTCGTAAAACTTTTCAAGCTGCCTGCTGGCAACAATATTCTTGGTTTTAAGGTATTCCAGATGTTTCTTGTCTGGCGTAAAGTAGTCCTCTATACTTCTCTTGCCCCTTCCAACAACAAAACAAAAGTTTCTGATTCCTATGCTAAAGAGAGCCTCAAATGATATTTGTAGCAGAGGCTTGACAATTATTTTTTCCTTGTCCCTGCAGAAAAGCGGAAGCATTTCCCTTGGAAACTCCTTTGTGAAGGGCAGGAACCTGGTTCCCAACCCACCGGCGGTTATCACTGCTTTTTTTATCATTCCCTAACACCGTGCTTCTCTTTCATAGTCTCATTAACACTTTCTACTGCTCTCAGTAATACCGGGTCGTGGTCAGTATTGTTCTCAACAAAGCCTATCATCGCCCTCAGGTCCTTTGGGAAGCATTTCCCTCCGAAAGCCTTGCCACAAACACTCCCATACTTTCCAATTCTCTTGTCCATGGCAACTATCTCTGCTACCTTCTGCCCGTCTATTCCAAGTTTCCCACAGATTTGGTACATCTCATTTGAAAAAGATATGGCAGTTGCTAAACGCAAGTTGTTCGCATACTTTATTATTTCAGCCGTCTTGTAATCTGTCCTTATTATCGGCGTGTTCAGATGTTTGAAAAGCGGCTCAACCATGTCCCCAAACTTCTTGTTTGAACCCTCGCCTATGATTATCTTATCTTCTGTCCTAAAGTCCCTTTTGTATTCAGAATCGTCTGTCCATGAGTGTGCAATCTCTGTTAGAAACTCTGGCAAGAAGACCACGCCAAAATCTACATTGGCCTTCTTGTTGGAATGTTTTTCCAGGCTCGGTATTATCACGTTCTCGATTGTGCCTGGCACTATAGTTGATTTGAAAATGAAAACATGAGGCTCCTCTTTGTCCGCCAGTATCCTTGATATGTCCTCTGTTACTTGCCTGATGCAGCTAAGGTCTATTCCCTCCTTTGTTGATGGCGTAGGGACAGCCACCAAGGATATGTCAGAGCCCTTTATCGCCTGCTCAAGGCTGTCTGTTGTGCTGAAACCTTCTCCCTTTAGACCATCAAGAGTTTTTTTGTTGATATCGTAGAATATGACATTGTTTTTTTCTGCAAAACCTTTGCCGGTTCCCTGGCCCACATACCCAGAACCGATTATGCTAATCCTTTTCATTAGTTGTTTATTGACAAACTTTGTATATAAATCTTACCTATATGCTACCTTATCCGATAAAAATATAAACATAAAATTCGGATTATTTAACATGAAGAAGAAGATATCCGTCACTATAGACAGCGACGTGCTAAATGAAGTCAAGTTGTTGATAGACGGCATAAAGATAAGGAACATGTCTCAGGCAATTGAATCTTTGATAAGAAAGTCAACCTCTGAGAGGAGGGTAGCTGTGATACTTGCTGGTGGCGACGAGGATAAGCTCAAATTCAACGGCGTATTGAAGCCTCTCGTAAAGTTTAAGGGCAAAACTGTCATAGAGAGGATGATAGAGAACTTTAGAAGGTATAATTTCTTAGATATATTCTTAGTTGGTAGGAAGAACACACTTAGTGAAATTTTCAAAAGTCTTGGGGATGGATCAGGATTTGGTATAAATCTAAACTATGTGGAGGAAAAGGTTGGAAAGTCGGCCACTACGCAAGACTCGGCAAGGACACTGAAGCTTTTGAAGGACAAAGTAAAAACCACATTTATTTGCTCTTACTGTGATATACTTTTTAATTACAACCTAGACGTTGTATGGAATTTTCATAAAGGCAACAGCGCTGTTGTAACAAATTTACTAAAAACAACTCAAACGCCTGCAAAGTGGGGCGTTGTGACAATGAACGGCAATCAGATAGAAAAGTTCTCCGAGAAACCCAATAAAACAAATTCCAACCTTATTTATACAGGCATATTTATTTCTCATCCAGATATTTTTAACATGCCTGGAAACTCGCTTGAATATGATGTGTTTCCGAAGATGGCTAATATGGGAAGACTTGCTGGTTTTATATGTTCTGGAAGCAGCGGCCACATTCATGAGAAAAATCTAAAATATCCAGTCACTATCAAATGATACTTCCTTCGGCGCAAGGAAAGGAACCCTGTTGGCAACGCCTTTGCCCAGCCATTGGGCAAAGTTAGAGAACAATATCTTAGGCTCAAAATAATGCCTCAAATCCCTGTCATACTTTCTGAAATCAGGAAAGTTCTTTACCAATATATCATCAGCCTTCATGCTCCAAAGGATACCGCCACCGCTCCATGGCTTTGTCAGGCCTATCACGTCGCCGCATAGAGCCACCTTTCCCCTCTCAGCATCAGTCAGGTCTGTGGGAACAACATAAGAATGTATCCTCTTCGGTCTTATCCTCTTGCTCTTACAAAAACTATTGAACATCTTCCTAGCAACCGAAGGCTCTTCAAGGATGCCGTACTCTAGGTTCTTCTTTCTCGGTATGACCCAGGAAAAGCCGTTCCTTGTCGGATAGATGTCAACCGACTGTGAGTCTGCCTTCTTGTTGACGTACGTATAGATGCCTAATCTGTATTTCGGGTCCCTGATACCAACACTCTTCCTTACAACAGAAAAGTAGCCGTCAGCGCCGATAAGACGGTCGAACTCATGGACCTTGCCGCCAACCTTCACCTGAGGCTTCATGCCCCTGACATTGTACACTCGCTTGATCTCTGAGCCCAGCATTATCTTTGCCCCGGCCTCCTGGGCCATCGAGGCAACGTACTTGTCAAGAGGCTTTCTCTTCAGGACAAGCATATCAGGATAGAACTTGAGATGGACATCTTTCTTTGAAAAATGAAGCACAGCCTCCTTTATCACATTGACAATCAGCTTTTCGGATTTTGGTATGAAATTCCATATTCTTTCAGAAACTAAGCCAGAACAGACGTCCTTTCCTATCTTTTTTTTCTTCTCAAACACAGTGACGTCATGCTCTTTTGAGAGCTTCCAGGCCAAATAGGAGCCGTTTATGCCGCAGCCAACTATACCGATTCTCATGTTATCATTTAAGCTTAAAATACTTTACTATCATATCTATTTGTTATGAATTATAAATTATTGATTGCCGTCCCTTTAATTGTTTTAACATTGTCTATATCCTATCTGTTCCTGAAGCTGAGCACCGAAGGCCTGAACCTGGACATTGATCTGAAAGGAGGGACGCAGATAATAGTAGAGTCAAACAGGGCGCTGAATGAGCAGGAATTGGAAGGTATATTGGAAGAGTATGATGCCAACATAAGGATTGCATCCGGCTTGACAGGTTATTCGGCCTTTATCGAGTTCGACGAGAGCATTGACACGCAGGACGTTCTCGACACCCTTGAAGATAACGGCTACAGCTTTGATGACTATTCAATACAGACGGTCGGGCCAAGCCTTGGTGCGGCTTCGTTCAACCAGGCACTGATAGTTCTTGTTATAGCCTTTGTTTTCATGGCCATAACAATTCTCTTCATTTTCAAGATACCCATAGTAAGCCTTTACGTCACCCTGTGCCCTGCTTTTGATATCATAGCAACGCTGGCAATATCACAAATGATCGGGATAAAACTTTCCTTGGCCAGCTTCGCTGCCCTGCTTATGATAATAGGCTATTCTGTTGACGACGACGTCATGATCACAACAAGGATATTGAAAGGCGAGGGCAGCATGGACGAGAAGATAAAGGGAAGCTACAAGACCAGCTTCACCACAACAGCAGCAACCCTTGTGGCCCTTATGGCCTTATATGCAATGTCCCTTTCAGTGGTGATAACCCAGATAGCGTCAATCCTGATAATAGGCCTTGTATTGGACCTTCAGAACACGTGGCTGTTCGCCACGCCTTTGCTAAGGTGGCATGTTGAGAGGAAATCAAAATGAAATTCGATATTTTAAAGAACTGGAGAATTCTGCTAATGGTATTCGCAGTTATAATTTCCATATTGATAATAAATCCCTTTCCCAAGGCTGGGGTCGAGGTCATTTCTGTTTCCAAGGACTCGCCGTTCTACAACGTGGTAAAGCCAGGAGAGTTCATAACATGGGCGAACGAGAGGGAGATAAGCACGCCGGACGACTTTTACATGTTCGAGGGCTTCACAGGAAGCTTCAGGCTGATGCATTCAGGCAAACTTGACATTGTAGGTTTTGAAGGCGAGGAGCTGGGCATAACCGTGGAGAAGCCTTCTGCCACAAATGTTCAGTTTGGACTGGACCTGATTGGAGGAACAAGAGTACTGTTAAAACCGACAGAAAACGTCTCTGACGCAGCGATGCAGCAAATTGTCGGGACTCTAGAAACAAGGATAAACGTGTTTGGCCTAAAGGAGGCAAAGTTCCAGACTATAAACGACAGAATAACAAATGAAAAATATGTCCAGATAGAGATGGCTGGAGGCTCAAAAGAGGAGGTTGAGAACCTTCTGGCAAAGCAGGGCAAGTTCGACGGGAAGGTGCCAAGGGAGATTGTTTTCGTCAACAACAGCGGAGAACTTGTTCTGGACGAGTCCCATACGATAAATCTTTTGGGCAGCACCATAACAGTGGACGGCGTCAGGCTTGATATCAACGACACTTCCGAAATGGAGGAAATCCAATTCAAGGTGCTGAACATAACCAACGAGAGCGCTGTTTTAATGTTCACTATATTCACAGGCGCTGACATACAATCTGTCTGTCTGCAGGACCAGCCAGGCATATGTGTTTCAAGGGTCATGCAGCAGAGTGGTGGATGGGAGTTCAACTTCCAGGTCTTTGTGACCCAAGATGGCGCAGAAAAGTTCGCAAGAATCACCAAGACTATGAAGGTATTGTCAGACACTGGTGGTGGGAGCTACTTGGAGAATAGAATATATCTTTTCCTGGACGACGGTCTGATAACAGACCTTGGCATTTCCTCTGACTTGAAGGGCAAGACTCTCACATCGCCGGCAATAACAGGCTTCAGGCCGACAAGGACCGAGGCGTTCCAGGAGCAGCTGATGCTAAAAAGTATTCTGCAATCCGGCGCTTTGCCTGTCACACTTGAAACGATAAAGATAGACGAGATATCGTCTACATTGGGAGGTGAATTCTTCAGAGAAGCCTTTATCGCAGGCATAATAGCCGTTTTCTCTGTAATGGTGGTAATTTTCATAAGATATAGAAAGTTCAAGATACTTGGGCAGATGCTGGTATGGAGCGCGTGCGAATTAATTATAACTTTGGGGGCGGCTGCCCTGTTCAAGTGGACAATCGACTTGGCCTCCATCGCAGGTTTGATTGCTGCCATCGGAACTGGTACGAACGACCAGATAATAATGATAGACGAGATACTGCTGGGTGGTGGCAGGGACAGCTATAATGTCACTCAAAGGATTAAGAGGTCTTTCTTCATAGTGTTCAGCGCGGCCGGGACAATCATAGCAGCAATGGTTCCGCTAATGTTCATTGGAATAGGAGCCATGAAGGGCTTTGCTATAATTACAACAATCGGTGTATTGATAGGCGTGTTCATAACAAGGCCCCCGTTCGCAACGATTGCAAGAAAGATTCTTGTGAAAGAAGACTGACTACCATGGGTAGTTAATCCAAAATTTCTCGTTTGATTCGAATTATTAATCATGTTAGATATGCTTCTGGCCTTGGTAGTAGGGCTGGTGTTTGGTGTTGTGGCAGGTTTGCTGCCTGGCTTGCATCCCAACAACACCATACCGATGATATTGGGCATGTCTTTTCTGTTCGGTCCTCTGTCAACCGCTGTCATCCTCGTGACGTCCGGCGTTGCCAACTCCTTCATCAACTTCATTCCGTCCATTCTTTTGGGAGCGCCTGAGGAGTCGACTGTCATGGGAGTTCTCCCTGGGCATAAGCTTTTGATGGAAGGCAGGGGCTACGAGGCGATCAAGCTTTGCCTTATAGGAAGCCTTGGTGGCGTTTTATTCTCGGTTTTAACATTACCCTTGTTTGTTTTCATAATTCCGACACTATACGAAACAATAAGAGCACATGTACACTGGCTATTGATAGCTGTCATAGGTTATATGGTTCTTTCAGAAAAAGGTAAGAACAAACTAATGGGTCTGATGGTTTTTTTACTTTCTGGGTTTCTCGGATTAATAGTCCTGAACAACTATGCAGACAGCGCGCTGTTCCCTCTGCTCACAGGTCTGTTCGGCATGCCTATGTTGTTGATGTCAATATTCCAGAAGACAAAGCTGCCAGAAAAATTCAGCTACGAAGAGGAAAAGATTGAAAGAAAGAACATTCTGTCTTGTATTAGCATCGGCAGTTTGGGAGGAATAATAGCTGGACTGCTGCCAGGATTGGGCGCGACCCAATCAACAATCATTACGCAGCAGGCGTTCGGGAGGAAGGAGGGCGATGGGAGGGAATTTCTTATATCAATAGGCGCCATAACCACTTGTGATATCGTTTATTCCATCCTGTCTCTGTGGCTTATCGGCAATCCCAGGTCAGGGATTGCTGTTGGCGTCAGCAAACTACTAGAAGTAGGAATGAAAGAAACGCTTGTCTTCATTTCACTGATATTAATATCGGCTGGAATCGCAACAATACTGACATTAAAGATGACCAAAATTTCCCTCGACTTTCTAAGAAAGATAGATTATCAGAAGCTTTGCCTATACACCTCATTATTCCTTTTTGTATTAACTGTAATTTTCTCGGGTTTTGTTGGAATATTGATACTGGTAGTTTCAGTAGCAGTCGGCCTTATTCCAAACTATCTCAACATCAGAAGGACATACGGCATGGGTTGTCTGATACTTCCGTGCATATTGTTTTTCATGGGAATAACTATAGTATGATGCCGCTACCAATTATTCTTGGTATAGCATTATTCTGAGAAGCGACAAGGCATCTCTGATTCTTTCTGTAGGCAACGTTTTGGTTGGATTTTAGCTCTAGAGTTTCTCCAAGATTATCTACGTCAAATGAAACCACCTGCAAACCGACTGACACGAGCACTGACGCCCCTTTAGTCAGCTCTTGTTTGAAGAATCTGTTCTTTTTGAACTTTATTTTTATTTCCATTGACTTTTCCATTCCCTTGCATAAAACAAAGCCCCTCTTTATTTCATCTGCATCCACGCCCTTCAAGTTCAGCCCGACGCGCATCCTAAGTTCTGTCTCCTTAAAGTCCTTGTCCTGTGACTGTATGCCTTTGATCGTGACCTCTTTCCCCAAAGGCTCTATGAAAAGTTTTTCGTGCAAAGAAATGTTGCTGCCCTTTACGGTCCCTAGTACCACAGTGCCTATTCCTTTCACATTGAAATAATTATCAATCGGTATCAACACGGAATCGCTTTTGTCTTCTGTTTTTACCTCTATAAGTTTTTGGCGCAACTCGTTTTCGTCTATCATCTCGAATTTTTCCAGGGTCGTGCCTTTTATGAACTGCTTGACGTTTTCTTTTAATTCGGTTATTATGAAGCCTTTGCCAAAATTCATCTCATCTATTCCGATTATTGTTTCCCCAATTTCCTTTGTCAGTTCCTTCACAACAAGAACTGGAATGTCAATCATGTTCAATACCTGCAGCAACGGCTGTATTTTTTCAGAGTTGGGACAGACATAGGTAAAAACTCCGTCAGAACTGCCATGATTGAAGATGGCAATATCATTGGTGGTTCCTTTCTTTCCCAGTTTTTTTGCCAGCTCCTGGTCACCGAATATTCCTACAGTTAAATGCATCTATATTGTTTAGAACCAAAAGTAAATAACCTTTTGCCTGGCTTCTATTTGCTAAAATCGACTGTCTTTCCAATGGAACCGTTTCCAGAGAAATATAATGTTCCAGAACACGTTGGACACTTTCCTATCAGAGAAGGCCTTCTGAAACTCCAGTCGCAGTTCTTGCAGACGATTGCCTCAAAGTTTTTCAGGACCATTGTCTCAGGCGAAGGCTCCTTCTTCACTTTCAGAATATCCATAAGGCTCTGCTGCCTGACGCCCTCTATCAGCTCTGAGGAGCTTATGCCGCAGACCTCGAAGACCCTTTCCAATGGCGGCAGCAGCTGGTTGTGAACATAATACTCGGAATCTATCAGCAGGTTGTTGTCCTTGACATACTTTGGGTCCTCTGCCCTTTTGGAGAGCATCTGGTTGCCGCGGATTATCACATACTCGATTCTTGCGCCTATGACAGAACGGCTCTTGTCCCTTTTCACTATCTTCTTTGCCAGCTCGACATGCGGCTGTATCCCGTTATACTGGTCAAAGGGCTTTGTTACGCCTTTCGTGATGGTAAGCTTTTCAAGCGACACTTTGTTGGCGGCAAGGTCCTTTATTATTCCCCTGACAAGCTTTGAGGCCTTTTTCATGTCCCTTTCTTTTAGGATTATGTTCAGGGTATCAAGCATGGTGTCTGAAACCAGCGTGCACCAGTCCCTTCTGACAGTCTCTATTCCCTTCATGTCTATCCTGCCCACCCATTTGTCATGCACTTTCTCAAACGCCCAACCAGCATACCTCTTCTTTGCCTCTATCAGAAAAGTTTTATAGGTCTTTTCGAACTTCAGTTCCAAGCCATACAATTCCTTTGATATGAAATCTGATATCTCGCTGCCGAATCTCTCTGCCTCATCCAGGTCCTTTATGTCTGACGTGATGAACACGGAGTCTGTGTCAGCGTATATGACTTTGACAGGGTAGTTCTCCTCTATCAATTTTTTGGTTTTTGTTATCGTGTCCCTTCCATATGCAGTTATCGCGTTGGCTATGTCCATCACGAAAAGCCTGGACCTGGCATAGCCTGTGTAACCGTAAAGAGAATTGACCAAATCCTTCAGAGCAAGGTTCTTTGCCTTCAGTATTCTCCTCTTCTCTTCGTCTTTCTCAATTTTATATTGCTCCTTTACAGCCACCCTTGCATTAAGGTATTCGTCGACAATGCCTGGTATCACGCCTTTCAGAACGCTCTGCTTGACGAACTTTGAACCGTAAGGCGAAGTATAATGTTCAACATCCTGGTCATCCTTCAAGTAAGTGGTTGTACATATGTTCATGGCCCTGATAAAGGACGGATACATGCTTGTGAAATCCAGGCATATGACCCACTCATGAAAACCTACAGAAGGCTCCAATACCAGGGCGCCTTTCAGACCCTGCTGTCTCTGGCTATCAACGTCCCTGGGCTTGCACGGCATCATGAACTTTCTTTTGTAGAATTCGCCAAGCAGCTTGACCTCATGTCTCTGCGACTGGCCGCCAAGGCTGTCCTGCAAAAGAACTCCTGATGTCTTTGAGATTTCAAAGAACTTGTCCATCATTCTTTTCTCTATGACCAGCCTCAGCACAAGCACAGCATCCCTTCTCGCATAATCGATGAACCTGTCAAGGCCTTTTCCGTTCCATGCTTCCTGAAGCTTTTCGAAAAAGTTTCCTCCAAGGTCAACCTTCTCAACTCCAAGCATGTTCTTTGAGACTGTGCCCAGGTCGTAGCGCTTGAACTTGACCCAAGGGTCCCTTTTGTAGATTTCATAGGTGTCAACGACCGTCCTTCCTGAAATGTAGGGAATGAACCCGTTCTGTATCTTCCTGGCATATGCCTGTTTTTCCGTCCTGCCGATGTCCTTTGAAATGCCAAGCCTGTTCATCCTCTCGATTATGAACGGCAGGTCGAAACCGTTTATGTTATGACCGCAGACTATATCAGGATCGTACTCTTCCATTATCTCCCTGAACTTTTCTAGCATGCTCTTCTCGTCATTGCAAACAAGCAGGTCCTTGCCTCTTGTTGATTTTGTAAGCAGCACAAGCGAGTCCTTTCCCTTGTACGGCGTTGAGAAAGCCATGCTCATCACTATTATTGTGTCCTTGTCTGCAGTAGGTATCCTCTCCTCCTCAGGCAAACATTCTATGTCAAGAGCCATATACTTTAGCGGCGCGTTTTCCATGACTTCTATAGGCTTTATGGACTTGGCGTCAAATGCCCTGCACTTTACAGTGCTTGTATTGACATAGTTGCCCTGGGCTTCTATCCAACTCATGCCTTTCAGACCAAAATCGGCCATGAATCTATATTTGAACAGTACGTCTGCTTCATAAGGTGTGCCGAACATCCTCACAAACTCCCTTATCTCAGGGGTTCTGGCGGGGTTGTCGCCAGTAATCTTCAGAACCTTTGACGGCTTTTGGTAGCCTATGGGAATCGTTCTCTCAACAACCTCTATTTTCAAATCAGGGTATTTTTTCAGTATCTTTCTCTTGATGTCTTCATGCTTTTCCTCTGCAGCATGTAGGTAGAAATAAGGGAGGAAGTTGTTGTAGAACACACATATGGGTTTTCCGTCCTTGGTCTTGCCAAAGATTCTTACAACTGGCTTCTTGTTGTTAAGAACGATGTAATCACAGTCGAGAATCTGGACCTGCATATTCTGATTATTCGTATCTAAAGCTTAAATGTTTGGCTGTGAGGATAACCGTACTATTCTTCATAGCGTCTGTTTTTCAGTTCTATGAATTTCAAGAGCTCTTTAAACTCCATATCATTTCACCTGACCTATTTTCTCCACTTTTCTCGTCTTCAGGTCTATAATATTGTCTTTCGGGACAATGCTTATTCCCTTGTAGCTCATGTTGACGTCCTCGTCTGTGAATATTATGTCAGGGGCAGGTTCAATAAGAAAATCGATCCTGTCATTGTTAAAGTAGCGCTTGTTCAGAACTTCCAATGACTTGGCTTTAACAAGAACGAGGATGGTTATGTCGCCGATTTTGAATATGCACGGACTAGATATGTCGTATTTCTTTTTCTTTATCATATCCTGGATGTTTTTCTTTGAAACAATATAGTCAGCATCCACCTTCTTGTCGGTAAAGGCAACCTTTATGCTCTTTTCACTGAGATTCACAGGTCTTAGGGGAATTGAGGGAAAGAGCATCTTTTCTGCGAACAGCGTCTTGTTTTTTGCCAGGCCAAAAACAGCAATTACATCGTCAAGAACCAGCCTATCGACCAGCTTCCTGTCCATGACAACGTCTATATACCCTGTCGGATCCTCAAGAACCACTGTCCTGCCTCCACTCTTCTCAACAATGTCCTTGACCATACCAATGACGCTCACGTTGCCTGAGCTTACCTTGCTTATGGACACTATGTTCTTCAGCTCGACTTTTTTTACCAGCAAATCCTGCAAGAAGCCATACCTTTTGTTCAGGGCCTCGACATAATCCTGAACAGTGAACACGTCTTTGGTTTCAAACTGCTTCACCATCTCTATCTCTTTGGCCAGAACAATTTCTATCATTTCCTTTGTGATTATGAAAGGCTTCTCTTCCTTAAAGTGCTTGACAGCCTTCTCAAAGTCCTTTTTGTTGAGTTTCTCTATAGATTCCCTAGCATCTTCTCCTACAAGAAAACCCAAACTAACAAGCTCTTCCAAATGGGTCATAAGAATAATTCTTCCAGTAGATTCTTTAATTTATTGTAGACTGTATCAGACAGATTCAATGATATGACTCTTGTCCTGCCGTACCTGCCCTTTGACACAATCTTGGTGCTTATCACGCTGGAAAGGTCCAATTCAGAAATTAGGTCTGACACTCTTCTTGTGGTAAGGGTCTTGATACACTGCTGCTTGCATACGTCCTGATATCTATCAAAGACCTCGCCAGTCTGTATCTCCTTACTCTTTTCAGCCAGCTGTATTATCGAATACAGCACTATCTGGCTCTGCTTGGGTTGAGCTTTCACTGTCTCTATCACCCTGTCAACGTCTATTTTCTCCTCAGCGTTGTCAACCTGCTCTATAGAAACCCTATCATGAGAATTTCTTTCAGACAGCTCTCCTGCCACTCTTAACAAATCCAGAGCTCGTCTTGCGTCGCCGTGCTCCTGAGCAGCCAAGGCAGCACATTTCTCTATCACTCCAACATCCAAAATATCTGGTGTGAAAGCTATAGATGCCCTGTTCTTTAGGATGTCCTGCAGCTGAAGCGCATTGTATGGTGGGAATATCAGTTCCTCTTCACTGAGAGAGCTTTTGACCCTTGGATCCAAGGTCTCTATAAAACCAAGGTTGTTTGTTATGCCTATTATGGACAATTTTGAGTTTTTGAGGTCCTGATTTACCCTTGTAAGATTATACAAAATCTCATCGCCTGTTTTTTGGACAAGTGTGTCAATCTCATCGATAATCACTATGATTGTCTGTTTTTTGGCGTCAAGAGCCTCGAAGAAAGCGTTGTACACTTGAGGTGTTGGAAGGCCTGTAAACGGCACTTCTTTGCCCAACTCCTTGGATAACTCAGCCAGTAATCTATACTCAGTGTCTGCTATTTTCTTCATTTTGCAGTTGACATATAGAACTTTGATTTCATGGCCATTACTACCGCTGATTTTTTCAAGCTCGGACCCGACAAACCTTGAGACAAGCGTCTTGCCTGTACCAGGCCTTCCGTAGAGGAATATGTTGCTAGGCCTACCACCTTTCAGAGCAGGTGTCAATATCCTTCCCAAGTCATTGACCTGTTTCTCCCTATGAGGTATGGTCTCTGGCTTGAAGGAAATAGTCAATGCTTCTCTATTGGAAAATATGGGTTTGGATTCCAAGAACTTTGTGAAAATATTATCATTATTGACCATTAAATTGCACCGTGAATATCATGAACCTTTGTTTCCTTTGTAATTATCATGATTACCATATATATAATTTGCTTCACGTTAACCCCATCATTTCCTTAGGAAAACCTTCATGTGAAGGTTTTGTTACATGATTTTTGAGGTTTTTGTTTCATATGAAATAACCACCCTATCATTTCCAGTCAAAATCCAAATGAAATAAGGGTTCTGAGATGAAAATCTTCTTGTTTCAGATATCATATAGATTAAGATTGAACCTTCATTTCATATAACATTGTTATATATAATAATAATATAATACATTTTTATCTATAAAGTCGAGTTCGACTAGTAATGATGGGGTGTGCCTAGAAAGAAGCCTTTAATTTTTTAAGAAAATCTTTTGTGTCTTTTTTAGAAACAGTCCCAAGTGGTATTGACTCAAGCTCTCCAAGCCTCTTAGCCAGGTCGTCAATCTTTTCTGATCCATGGAAGACCACAAACCCTGGCCGCAAATTGGTCACTTTAAGGGCAACCATCGAGCTTCTGCCTGTGTTAGCTCCTATGAATATCAGGACCCTTTCACTTGTCAATCCATACAATTTTACCATATCTATAGGTGCAAGGTCAACTATTGCCTTTAAAGCATCAATAACAGTATAACCATAAACCATCTTGTCACCCAAATCTTCCCTAATTACAAGATTGGCGCCTATAGATTCACAGAACCTTTTAATGGATATTGGAGCATCAAACTCCTTCATGTCTAGAACAGCTTCTGAGAGCGCTGTCTGGGTCGGTAAGTCAGAAAACTCATGAATTATCTTACCACCAAGCCTCTCATCTATAGTAATCATGGCTTCTACCATCTTCTTGACCATCTTTATGCCAGGGGACTTTCTCCTACCGTTTTCATAATCAGAAATCACAGAAGGCATTATCTTCATCTCGTCCGCAAGCCTTCTTTGAGGAATCTTGAACACATTTCTCCATTTTTGTATTATTTTCCCAGCTTCAGAACTCAACACTATCTCTCCAGCTATTCTCTTGGCTAGATTCTCTTTTGCCAGAGATTGTGTATCCATATTAATAATCTGTCGTATAATCTTTTTAAAACTAATGTGTTGACAACCACTTTTCTAATACATATGATTTTAAATGTTTTGGAGAGTTAAACTAGAATATGACAACAGGCATCAAAGTAAGCGACGCCATGATAAAGGGCGCTGTCACAGGGACAGCTGACCATACAGTGCTTGAAGGCGCCAAGACCATGAAGAAAGAAGATGTTGGCAGCATCATAATATGCGAACAGGACAAGCCGATAGGCATTGCCACAAGAGAAGACATCATAAACAAGGTTGTTGCTGTCAGCAAGTCGCCGTCCGAAGTGCTTTTGGGCGACATTATGTCAAAAAAGCTTGTTGTCTGCACACCTGACTGCGACATATCTGAAGCAGCAACCATAATGTCAAAGCACCGGTATGAAAGGCTCCCTGTTGTTTCATTAGGGAAGCTGGTAGGCATTATTTCTACAAGAGAAATAGCCAAAGTGGCTCCAGCAGCCTTGGAAATCATGACAGAGCATATAAGGATAGATGAACCAGAGAATGTTGAAGAGGAAAATGAGGACGAAAGCACTGAAGGCATCTGTGAGTCGTGCGGCAACCAGTCTGACGAGCTGCTCAAGGTCAATGACAGCTGGGTCTGTGAATCATGCAAAGAGAACGTCTGAAAGGGCACTTTGATTAATTTTAAATACTTTTAGGATTTAATATGCTTAGACAAGAGGTCAAGGAAGAATTATTCAAATTACTTCAAGAAATCAAGGAAAAGCAGGTTATAGTTGAAGGAAAAAGGGACAGACTTGCTTTATGTTTATTAGGTTTCAGGAATATAGTCGAACTCAATGAAGGAATTTACGAGACAACAGAAAAACTCAATGAAAAGACAGTAATTATACTGACAGATTACGACAACGAAGGCAGAGAAATAGCAAAAAAGTTCAACCTAATTCTTCCACCTCTTGGATACAAGGTAGAAAAGAATACCAGAAGCAAGATTGGTTTTCTGTTTACCCAACTGAAAATACGAAAAATAGAGGAATTAAGAGGTGTTATAAATGAGTAAATTAGCTCAATCAACTTCAAAGTACGTCATATATGCTAGATTTGATGCTGAAGGCACGGTTGAAAAGCCGGACGTTATCGGTGCTGTTTTTGGCCAGACAGAGGGTCTGTTAGGGCCAGACATGGATCTTAGGGAACTGCAGAAGACAGGCAGGATAGGAAGGATAGATGTCGACCTGAAGACAGTCAACGGCAAGACTTCGGGTCTTATCATGGTACCATCATCCTTGGACAGCTCTGAGACTGCCCTGATAGCAGCCTCGGTTGAGACCATAGAGAGGGTGGGTCCTTGCAACGCAAAGCTAGTCATAGAGAAGATAGACGACGTCAGAATAACCAAAAGAAAATACGTCATAGACAGGGGAAAGGAACTCTTGGAAAGAATGTTTGACGAAGGAGCCCCGGACACAGAAACTATCACAGAGCAGATAAAGGAAGCCATACGTGGCGGCGAGATAGAGACATACCAGGGTCTGACAGCCGGTCCTGACATTGAGAGCTATGATTCCATCATAGTTGTCGAGGGCAGGGCGGATGTTGTAACCCTTCTAAGAAGCGGTATAAGAAACGTCATCGCTATCGAGGGAACGTCTGTTCCGCCTGCCATAGTAGAGCTTTCAAAGGACAAGAACGTTACGGCTTTCTTGGACGGTGATAGAGGTGGGGACCTTATTTTGAAAGAGTTGATGTCTGTTTGCGATGTTGATTTTGTGGCAAGGGCTCCAAGGGGAAAAGAGGTAGAAGAACTCAGCAAGAAGCTTATATACAAATCTTTGAGAAGCAAGGTGCCAATAGACAAGCTGGGAAAAACCGATGTCAAAGAACCCAAAAGGCGTTCCAGTTCAAATGAAAGGATAGAGGCGCCAAAAAAGCAGCCCTTGAAACTAGAAAAGGAAAAGTTTGACATGTTCAAGTCCACCATAAGCGATCTGGTCGGCACAAGAGCAGCATGCTTTCTGAACTCGAAAATGGAAATCCTGGGAAGGGTTCCTGTGAAGGAGATGTTCTCCGCGATGCGTGGCCTTGACGCAGACGCTCTGGTTTTTGACGGCGACATTGACCAGAAGCTGATAAACCAGTGCGCCAGCAACGGCGTAAAGTACATTGTCGGCATGAAGACCGGCAAGATCAGGTACAATGAGGGCGTCACCATAATAACGATTGAAGATTTGAAATGATTTTAAAAAAGGAGACTTTGTTTTTTGTCTCCTCTTTAATTTTTCTTAAAGCAAAAACATTTTATTTGGTCTTTACATATAGATAATATGATTTCACAGGCTCAGATGCAGAAGATAGCGAGAAACATCATCAGGAAAAGCATGTTTGTCAAGGAAAAAGAGTCTGTCTTTATTTCTGCTGGTTCAAAATCTTTAAAATTCGCAGAAATGCTGGCGTATGAGGCTGCAATCATAGGCGCCAACCCAACCATAAACTATGGAAGTGATGAGCTTTCTTTGAAAATATACAATGACACTAAAATGAAATATCTGACGAGAATACCCAAGCTATCCAGGTTCTTGGCAAAGAACATTGACGTGCAGATATACCTTGACGATTCTGATCCTTTTATTGAAAACAAACTGCCACAAAAGAAGATACAAATTAGGCAGAAGGCGTTCAAACCCATTAGAGACATAAGAGACAAGAGAGTTGCCAACAAGACAATAAAATCCGTCTTGCTGGGTTATCCTACGAAAGAGACAGCTAAATTTATCGGAACGTCTTTCAAAAGACTTGATGATATCTTCTGGAAAACCCTAGCTATGGACCCATACAAACTTTCTGCTATAAACGAAAGGATAATAAGAATTCTAAAGAACGCAGATAAAATTCATATCACCGGAAAAGGTACTGACATCGAGCTGTCTGTGAAAGATAGAGAGCCAATGAACGATTGTGGTCTCTGGACAAAGGACAAGATTGGGTATTTGAACCTGCCGTCAGGCGAAGTCTTCTATGCTCCAGTCGAAACATCTGCCAACGGAGAAATATATTTTGATTTGCCTTGTTTGTGGCATTTTGGGAAAAGGGTAGAAGGCGTCTGGTTCAAGTTCAAGAACGGCAAGGTAGTCGATTACAAAATAGAGAAGGGACTAAAAAACTTTGAGGATGTAATGAAGCATGCGACTGGTGAAAAGTATAGAATAGCCGAATTGGGTATAGGAACCAATCCACACGCAAAACCAACTGGAGGCATGACAATAGTTGACGAGAAGATAGCGGGCACAATACATATGGCAATTGGTTGGAACAAGGGTTATGGTGGTAAGAACGACTCCACAATACATTGGGATTTCTTCAAGGATATGAAGAACGGCAAGATGTTTGCTGACGGCAAACTTGTCATGAAGAACGGCAAATTTGTCTAGGTTTTTAGATGGGAATGATTAAAACTTCTTTGGAAATAAAGCTTCTGAAAAAGTCTGCAAAGATAACAGACTCTTGTATCAAGGTAATAAAGGATTCTTTGAAGAAAGACATAACTGAGATAGAACTAAGAAGAAGAATCGGAAGGAACATACGAAAGCAGGGAGCCAGTTTGTCTTTCCGTACACTAGTGGCCTGTGGCAAGAGGTCTGCTATGATTCATCCAAAGCCTCATGCCACGAACAAGCTAATATCTGGTATAGGATATGTTGATTTTGGTGCTTCTTACAAAGGATACAAGACTGACATAACAGTTCCGTTCATCAAAGGCAATGTAGGAAAAAAAGAGATGAGTGTAGTATATGGCACTATTGCAGCATACAAGGTCGGGATAGCTGCCATAAAATTGAACGAGTCTTGTTGGAAGCCTTTCAAGAAGGTTAACGAGTATTTCAAGAAGAACAAATTCAGGATGATGCACGGACTCGGCCACGGCTTTGGCAAGAAAATTCATGAGGATCCTGTTATCGTAATTCCTAAGAACGTGAAGAAGTTAAAGCCGAAAGCACGGAGAAGATGGGAAAGGATAAAGAAAATGAAGTTCCAGAAGAATATGGTATTCACGATAGAGCCAGGCATCTATGTCAGAGGCAAGTATGGCTGTAGGCTGGAGAATGATTTTATCATGACAGAAAAAGGACTGAAAGCTCTAACACATTCCAAATTAATCAGAGTCTAGACCTCTTATTTCACATCTCCCGAAAAAAGGCTTTATAATATTATGGAAATTCTCTATTTCATTTTTTGAAAAGGACTTTTTTCCTACCAATGATTTATCCAATGTTTTTATTCCCCTGAACTGTTGGATGTAGAATCTTTTTGACCCTTTCAACCATTCACCTATATTTTTGGCATCACTTTCATCAAACATGCCAGGTACAACTGTCGTTCTGAACTCATAGTCTGATAAACCCTTGACAATATCGACGCTTTTCTGAATGTTTTTTTTGTTCACAGAAACTTTGGCCACATCATCATACTTTTCTAGAGGCGCCTTTATGTCCATGGCAATATAATCAATCAAGTTTTTAGATATCAACTCTTCTAACATAGAAGGATTGGAGCCGTTCGTATCCAACTTGACGGAGAAACCCATTGCCTTTATTTTTGAAATGAAATCAGGCAAATCCTTGTTCAGGGTAGGCTCACCACCTGTTATGCAGACGCCGTCAATGAACCCCTTCCTTTCTTTTAGAAATTCTAGAACGTCTTCCAGCTTTATTTCTGCCCTTCCGTCATCAACTATAAGCTCAGGATTATGGCAAAAGCTGCAGCGAAAGTTGCAGCCAAATAAAAAAACAGTGCATGCTAGCTTTCCTGGATAGTCCAGAACAGTCTGTCTTTCCAAACCTTTGATGATCATGCTACTCTACTGGCGATAGGAATCTTGTATTCCATTCTTTGTCTGAACTCTTCTCTCTTGCCCATGTTCCATGTGTTCACAGGTCTAATATAGCCGACAACTCTCGAATAAACCTGCGTCTTTGCCTGGCATGTCGGGCATTTGAAATGTTCACCTCTGATGTAACCGTGTTTGCTGCAGACAGAGAATGTCGGGGTTATTGTAAAGTAGGGAACTGCAAAACCTGAAGCAATCTTCTTCACAAGCTGTTTGACTTCCTCGCCTCCGTTAGGAGACTCTCCCAGGAACGTGTGGAACACTGTGCCGCCAGTGTATTTTCTCTGCAAGGCTTCCTGGTGATTTAGTGCAGCGAAAACGTCTGATGTGTGGTCGACTGGCAGCTGTGTGGAGTTGGTATAGTATGGAACGTCCTTTCCGTAGGTTATTATTTTTGGCGTCTTCTTCTTGTCTATTTTTGCCAGCCTGAAAGAAGTCCCCTCGCCGGGAGTCGCCTCCAGATTATAAATGTGTCCCGTCTCTTCCTGGTATTCTGTTATCCTCTGCCTCATGAAATCCAGAACTTTTAATGAAAAATTTCTTCCATCCTCTGTGGCAATGCCTTGGCCTAAAAAGTTCTCACAAGCCTCGTTCATTCCTATCAGTCCTATTGTTGAGAAATGGTGGTTCAGGTTGCCTATGTATCTCTTCGAGTATGGGAGCATTCCTATGTTCATCATTCTGTTGACTACCTTTCTCTTCAGTTCCAGGGAATTCTTGGCAAGATACATCAGTCTGTCAAGCTTTTCAAAGAACTGACCTTCCTCGCTTGAAGTAAAGCCGATTCTAGGCATGTTTATAGTCACAACGCCTATACTTCCCGTTGATTCGCCAAAACCAAACAAACCTCCAGTCTTGTGCCTCAGGTCTTTGAGATTCAGCTGCAGACGGCAGCACATTGCTCTAACATCAGTAGGCTTAAGATCGCTCTTGATAAAGTTCTGGAAATATGGAAGGCCGTACTTTGCAGTCATGTTGAACAGAGCATCCATGTTCTCGTTGTTCCAGTCAAGATTCTTTGTTATGTTATAGGTCGGAATCGGCCAGGTGAACACCTGCCCGCTCTTGTCCCCCTCTGTCATGACATCGATGAACGCCCTATTGATGGTGTCCATCTCCTTCTGATAGTCAGCATACGTGTTGCCGGTAGGCTTGCCGCCGATTATCGCAGGACTGTTTCTCAAGTCTTCAGGTACTGTCCAATCCAAAGTTATGTTGGAAAAAGGAGTCTGCCCGCCCCATCTTGAGGTGATGTTCATGCCGTAGATGTACTCCTGCATGCACTGCTTGACATCATCATAACTCAGGTTGTCGGACCTTACAAACGGTGCAAGATACGTGTCGAAAGATGAAAAGGCCTGCGCCCCTGCCCATTCGTTCTGTAGAACACCTGTAAAATTTACCATCTGGGCAACTGCGGAGCGGAGATGCTTTGCCGGCCTTGCGTCCACCTTGCCTGGCACGCCGTTGAAGCCCTCCATCAGAAGCTGCCTTAGGCTCCAACCAGCGCAGTAGCCGCAAAGGCTCATGCTTAGGTTGTGCAAGTGAAAGTCCCCTTCTGTGTGGGCAGTTGTAATCTCCTTCGGATAAACGTTGTTCAAGGCATAGTAGGCGATGACAGTGCCTATGCCGTGCCACATCAGCCCAGAATAGGAGAAGCCTATGTTCGCGTTCTCCTTTATCCTCCACTCGTTCTCGGAAATATAATTGTCAATGACGTCGCTAACATCCAACAGCACACCCTTGACATCCCTCAGCTTCTTGTGCTCTTCCCTGTAGAGTATGTAGGCCTTGGCTGTTCTATAGTGCCCGGATTCGACAAGAACCTTCTCCACAATATCCTGGACGTCCTCGACTGTTGGAAACTTTTCAGTAAACTTTTCCTCTGTAACGGCAACTACTTTGTCGGAAAGCTCCCTGGCAAGCTCCTGATCTGTTCCACCAACAGCCTGAGCAGCCTTCCATATAGCGACTGTTATCTTCTCCTGCTCGAATGGGACAATCATCCCGTTTCTTTTTCTTATTTTTTTGACCATAAAATCACCTTAATGCTTTTTTGAATGTTTTGACGTCCTTGAAATCCTTAAAGTGCGACATGAACCTGACATAGGCAACCTTGTCCAGCTTCTTCAGTTTTTCTGTTACAATGTCCCCTATAACTTGGCTCTTTATCTGCATGCAGTTCATAGCCTTTATCTCTGCCTCGATTTCCTGGAGCATCTTTTCTATCTTTTTTTCGTTGACAGGCCTGTCCCTGAACGCCTTTATTATGCCGCTCCTGACCTTTTCCCTGCTGTAGTTCTCCCTTTTCTTGCTTCTTTTTATCACTATCATGGGCGACTTTATGCGTTCGTATGTAGAGAAGCGGTTCTTGCATTTCAGGCACTCCCTTCTGCGCCTTATCGCCTTGTTCTCATCAGTGTCTCTCTTGTCAACAACCCTTGTTTTAGATGAACTACAGTAAGGGCAAATCATATGAAAAACCACAACATGTTGTGTATTTCTAAATTTTGACCACAATTTCATGCCGGTAACAAAAATACACATTTTTTATTTATAATGATTTGTGTTGTATGAAATCACTTTTCAATTAATCTTATATCCTCAACACATGAGCCGAAATGTGTTCCATATTCTTTCAATCCAATGAAGACTTTGACCAAGTCGCTGTCATCTAGTCTGTTTGCTCCTATCAATTTCTCATTCTCACCCACCAAACCGGACTTTTCAGAGTCTTGTATAAAGACATTAATCTCGTTACGCTTGTAGAAATGTGAATAATCATCGTTATGTAGGTCATTACATCTAGCCTTTACAAGAAGAGAAGGGCCGCGAAGAATGATATTTTCTTCGACTGTGGATGTTGCTGCTTCTCCATACCCATCTACGGAAAGAATTTTACTTCCTTTTCTTAAATCACTGAAATAACATGTTGAATTCTCTGAAGACAGAACATAATTGGAGATAACTGCAGGCATTTCATTTGGAACCAGGAAAAGCGCCCTAGAAAAACAACCTATCGGTAAGTAAGGGTTTCCACAATCTAATTTAATTCTTGACAATACCATATTTTCTATTTCCTTAATTCCTATTATCTCTGCTGTAGAAAGCCTTAAAATCATACAATAAATGAAATATGAAGTTATTTAAAATAAAAACAGACCTATAATATGATTATGAGAGCCTTTCTTGGAATATCTGTTCAGCCCAGTCTAAAGCCCAGAATAGTGCATATATTGGACGCCCTTGACCAGTTTGATGTGAAACAGGTCGAGAAGGATAACCTGCATTTCAACCTAAAGTTCTTCAAGGATATTGAAAACGACAAGATAGACCAGTTAAAGAGGGCTGTTGAGGATGTTTGCGGTCAGGCCAGTCCCTTTGAGATAGAAATTCATGGTATGGGCGCCTTTCCCAGCAGGAGCTTTGTAAGAGTTCTATGGTTAGGTGTTAGAAAAGGCTATGACAAGTTCAAGGTTCTTGGAGAAGCCCTTGACAGCGCATTGTTGGCTTCCCTTGGAACAGAAAAGGAAGAGAAATTCGTGCCACATATGACGCTTGGTCGTGTCAGATCAGGCAGCAACAGCAACGAGCTGCTGATTTTCCTGAGGAATTATGAAAATATAGAAGTCGGCAGCATGATGGTTGATAAAATAACATTGTTTCAGTCAAAGCTGTCGCCTAATGGGCCTGTTTACGAAGAAGTTTTTAGTGTTAAAATTTAAAATTATTTTCTTTTTCCAAAATCAGGACCGTTCACAAGAGCAATTACATCTCCTCTAAGACAGGCCTTCTCCATAGCTAAATTGATACATGTATTGTCGTATTGTTCTGATGTAGCAGCGTCACGATTACTATAGTTTTCCATAATATATTATTACTTGTAAGTAGTATATAAACATATCACCACAGGAGGTGGTAAACAACACTGAATTCAACAGAAAGCCCTTTAATTTCATGGACATCCTGAAGATTTCGATAGCAGTCTCAATCATAGGCATAGTATCATTGTTCTTCATAACCATGATTTTTGAAGAGGAGATAACCGAGGTTTCCGAGATAAAGATAGGCCAGATAGAGAAGATAAACGGTATGGTGACCTCTGTGTATGTGAGCAGGGACAGCCACGTCTTCCTGAAGGTGGCTGACAACACCGGAGAGGTCACTGTAGTAGCCTTCAAGAACTCTAACATAGACGAAGCTTATGATTTGGAGATAGGTGAGGAAGTGACAGTCCTAGGAAGGGTCGATGAGTATAAGGGAGAATTGGAGATAATAGCCAACGAAATTAGGAAGATCTAGCACGAATTATTTCCTTCTCTATTCCGTCCATTGCTGTTTGTAGTTTTTCTTCATACTCTATTCCAAAACGTTTCTTAAGAAATTCACCCCTTCTGTAATAAGTATATTCTATTCCTGCCATAAAATGGGATTCAACAACACCAGACTTTAGGTTGCTGAGTGTTGTGTAGGCTTCTAATGCGCTTTGATCATCGTTAAAAACCCCTAATCTCATCAGTCTGTTGAGTGTGGGACTTCTATAGTTCGTCATAATATTTATTACTCTTTGGTGGTATTTATTTTTATCATATTTTGCCCCTGATTCTCTGCTTGACTTTGATGTACTTTAGCACGTCCTCTACAGTAGTTTCTTCCTTACCAGATTTTAGGCCTATCAGTCTTAGTCTTATTCCGAACTGGTCTATGGCTCTGGAGTTAACAAAAAAATCTATATGATTGTTAACTATGTTGGAGACTATGAAAGGGTTTAAGTCAAGTGCTTTGGAAATACCTCTGATGTGTAGTTCCCCATTTTCCCTGAGCAAATCTAATATTTTGGTTATGTTTACTACGGTTTTTTTGTGTATTTCTTGACCCATCTATAACACCTGTTATATATAATGGTATAGCATGTATATAAACATGTTCCTTAGAGAGTTTTAAGTCAAATGACGTAAAAATACCTTGAAATAGACGTTAAAAGTCGATTTTCTGATTCACGTGAATGTTCATATATCCTTCATTTCTCAAATCATTTTATTCACACCTTATTCACACTTTCTACACACATCTCTCCAAATCTCTTAAAATATTCACGTGAATAATATATATAATATGTAACATAATGCGTATTTCACGTTAACTTCACATGTGAACATGTGAACTTCACATGAATATTACGTGAACTACATGAACATTTTGTGAACATCACATGAACTTCACAAAACCTTCACGTGGCAAAACTCACAAATTCAAATTTCATATGAAGTTGATTAAAAACCATGTAAAAAACGGGAAGATTTTATCACCTTCACGTCATGAATCAAAAATACACGAAAATCTTCATTTTATCTTCACAGAATCTTCATATATGAACTTCATGTTCACGTGAAATTCAGTAAAATTTAAATACCTAGTTCACGTGAATATTATATGAACATTATGAATGATAATTTTTCAAAATGGGGATGGACTGAAAACCCGTTTGTTCTTAGAATCGACCCAAACCTTTTCGTCGGCTACGACAACCAAGTCAAGGCAGCCTTGAAGCACATAGAGAACAAGCACAAAATCGCCCTTATAACAGGCAGGACAGGGGCAGGCAAGACCACTTTCCTCAAATGGGTCGAAAAGAATTATGACGCCTCAAAATTCTACGTTTCAAAGCCGCCTCAGAACCCGGACGAGTTTGTCACGCTTTTTACCGACCTTTTCGGAATCAGCTTCCTTGAGAGGCTTTTTGGCAACAAACCCTCACTTTACAACCTTCCCAAATACGTCAACAAGAAGCTCAAAGGCAAGCATCTGGTGTTCCTGTTGGACGAGATACATGAGACCAACAAGGAGGTTCTCGAGTGGTTAAGGGTTCTAGTAGACCAGATAGACAACATAAGCCTAGTCATGGCCGGCATGCCTGTTGTCGAGGAAAAGCTTTCAGAGCTGCAGACCCTGGACCAGAGGATAACCACCAGGATAAACCTGATATCTTTGGATAAAATTGAGACCAAGGAGCTCATAAAGAGGAGAATAGAGAGTGTCGGGGGCAAGGGGATACTGCCTTTCACAGAGGATTCTGTTGGCAGGATTTACGACAAGACAGGCGGCTTCCCAAGGGAGATTCTGAAATTGTGTGACAGGCTGGTCAATTCAGCTTTGGAAAAGGGCATGGACGCCATAACCCTGAAAGACATTGAAGAGCATAAGGAAATCGAGCTGCCAAAAGTGAGAGTTGATGAGCCAAAGGTCACTTTCATGCCCAGGCCGCCTTCAGACGAGCAGATCAGGAACCTGCCCTTCAAGCAGAGGAAGATATTAGAGCTGCTTTCCAAGAGGGACTGGCTGACTCCGACCACTATTGTCGAGGAGCTGGAGATGAAGAGCTACAAGTCAAAGGGCCATGCTGTAAGGTCTGTGAACAACATCCTCAGAAGGCTGATGCTGGACGGTTATGTCCAAAGAGAGGGCAGAGGCAAGGCCTTCATGTACGCTCTGACGCCTAAAGTAAAGACCATGTTCGTTGAGAACTAAATTGTGAAAGGATTGACCTTTCCTTTCTTTGATTTGTAAGAATCGTAGTTTTTCTCTACTTTCGTTTGTGAGACTTTAGAGCCATAAGAAGCGTCTCTGGAGGTACTATAACCAGTTTTTAGTCTAGATCTTGACCACAAGTCTGTCACAGCAAGCTCTGGCTGTATTCCCCTTTCCAATGGTAGATAGCCGTTTATGGCGTTCTCTAATTGTGTGTAATAGGTCTTTTTACCTTTAGTCAATTTCAATATCCCACCACTCACATTTATACTATCAGATTCCATGAAAACTTCAGGCAAATCTTTAGCATCAAGTTTGTAAATCGTCATAATATTCTATTGTTTGAGCTGCTATATAAAGTTATCACTAAAGAATAGTAAATAAAATGATATATTTATATACTAGTTATACATATACTACTATTAGGTGATAATATGAATCAAGATACAAAACTTATCGTAAGAAAATTGAACAAAAATCATGACATGAATGCATTTGCTCCTCGTGAAGGAAGTAGAGGGAATTCGTATAGAGGAAGAAACCAAGAATTTGCACATTATGTAACTCAGTGAGATGTTTTTTCCTTTTCTTTTTATTTTAATTTCAACCAATTAGTTCTATGGAGAACCTTATAGTGATTGTGGGACTTCCTGGTTCTGGCAAGTCTTTCGCCTCGGACATCATCAGGAAGAGGTTCAAGGCAAGGGCCTTCAACACAGGCGACCTGATACGGGACGAAATCAAGAGGCGCGGCTGGAAGTACACGCCGGAGACTGACGCCAGGATTGCCCGCTGGTACCACTCAGAAGGCAGGGAGAAGCTGCTGATAAGGCGCCTCTTTGACAAGGTGAGAAAAACAAACAGAAGGCTTGTCGTTCTGGACGGCCTCAGGTCAGTCGAGCAGCTCAAGCACCTGAAGAAATGCTGCAAGAAGAAACCCGTAATAATCTACATCAAGGCCTCCTTCGAGTCCCGAGCAAGAAGGGAGCTGAAAAGAAGGAGATTCGGGTCCACCGAGACCGCGGAATACATAAGGTTCCGCGACCAATTAGAGAGAAGCCACGGCATAATGGGCCTGATCAGGAAAGCCGACCACACCATAGACAACAACAGCCTCACAATGCCCCAGTTCAGAAGAGAAGTAATAAAAACCGTGAAAAATATCGCATAAGTTTAAATATCTTGGTTTAAAAATATACTTAAGGAAAATTTTAAGGTGATTTTGTGCGCGATAAACTAAGAGCCAAAGAGATGGTCGGTAAGGTCATAGTTTCTGAGGACACTGGTAGGAAGTTCGGAGTCGTGGGCGATGTTAATTTTATCACAGAGTCTGGAGAGCTGATGAACATTATTGTTTCTGAGCCAACAAGGCAGGCTTTGGACTTGAAACTTGCCGAGGACGACAAGGGAAGGATACTCATACCGTTCTCAGCAGTTAGGTCTGTTGGTGACTTTATCATTGTTGCCGAGAAGGACATTGTCTGAACGGTAGGAAAATGCTCTCCATTTGTAAGGATTCTCTAGAGAAGTATAGAAACTCTGAGGCTTTGCTCTCTTACAAGAAGGCAGAACTTTCCGGCGAGGTCCAATCCTTTCCTTGCGTCGGCTGCCATGCCAAATACAAGGACGCTTCTGAAGAGATGGTCGAGATAGGAGTGGACAACCTTTCTTTGGAACAGGGCGGCAAAAAATTCTTGCTGGAAGGGGGCTGGGAGATAAAGAAGCAGGGCGTCCCGGAGACGCTTTTTGAAAAGAAGCACAGGCTTCTCAATTCAGAGGAATGGTGCTCCCTCTATTGCAAAAAGGGAATGAGGATAGCTCTGATGTCTGACAAGCAGCTGTTGTGCTACGAGCAGATAAGGCCTGTTGGCAGCAAGATAAAGGACATAAAGAAGTTCACGGAAACCGACAATGCCTTCTTTGACAGCTTCTACCACTTGTCTTTTCCAGAAACCCATCTGCTGGTAATCAACCGCAAAAGAATGTGACTATTTCTCTTCAGGGTCTCTGATGCCGTCTGGTGTTATGATGTAGACTGCCTCACCCTCTGGCAGGTTCGGCGAGTCGACTATCCTTGCTATCCTTGTGTTGCCCTTTGACTTTCTCACATACAGTCTGTGCGTTGAGAAATGTCCCAATATGTGACCGCCTATGGGCATTGTGGGGTCGCCGAACAGAACGGCCGGATTAGCCATGACCTGGTTGGTTATGTAGACTGCGACATTGTAGACGTCAGCCAATCTTTGCAAGGTGTGCAAATGCCTGTTCAATTTCTGCTGTCTTGGGGCCAGTTCGCCCCTGCCTGAAAAGTCAGCACGGAAATTAGAAGTGACGCTGTCAACGATAACCAGCTTTACATTTTTCTCCTTTATCATGCTCCCGATCTGTTCGGCCAGAACCATCTGATGGTCAGAATTATAGCATCTCGCGACATAGATGCCTTCCAGAATCTTTTCCGGGTCCATGCCAGAGCCTGCGGCAATCTGCCTTATCCTCTCTGGTCGGAAGGTGTTCTCTGCGTCCAGGATTATGCAGGTCCCGTCCAAGCCGCCTTCGTCGATGGGCTTCTGTACATTGACGGCTACCTGGAATCCCACCTGGGTCTTGCCAGAGCCGAACGCGCCATGCAGTTCAGTAACAGACTGGGTCTCGATTCCGCCTTCCAGGAGAGTGTCAAGGTTCTTGCTGCCGGTCGATATCTTCTTGATCTGCTTTCTTCTTTCGTAAACATCAGATCCCTTCTCAAAGCCGATGTCAAGCTCCTCGCGGGCAGTGGTGATTATCTTTGTAGCGGTTAACTCACCGACGCTGGCATGCTCTCCCAGCTCCTTTGGCGAGGCAGCGGCAATGCTCATCAGGTCGATGTAGCCTGCTGCCTTCAGCTTCTCCCCTATCTTCTCGCCCACGCCGGGCAGATCGGATACGTCTGTTATCTTCTTTTTTGCCATAGAATCATACTACATGTTCGGTTTCAAATTATTTATTAGTTTACTCGCTTGGCTTTCCAGGTCCACTTCCTTGACATCGTTCGCCACGAACTCCAGCCGCTTGAACATCTTGTTGCTCCTCACCCTTCCCGTTATCATGAACTCCTTGCCCAGGACGTCCAAATCATTGAAGAACGAGTCGCCCTTTTCAAGCACCTCGTCCATGCCCATACCTATCAGCTTCAGGGCATTGTCGCGGAAGAAGACTGCCCTTATATTTCCGGTTCCGTCGTCCACCACTCCTGAGAGCACGATGTTCTTGCTGGGCTCCACCTCCCCGTGGTCCTGGCACTTGTAATTGTTGTCCTTTGTGACGCGCTTGCCGCACTCGGGACAAACGGTATAGAAGAAGTTTGTTTCAAATAATTGGACGACCGCAGCCCTTATCTCGGTCATGTCACCCTCCTTCAAATCAGCGATGGTGCTTCCTGTTTTTGTAGGAGCTCTGCTCATCTTGCTGACTTCCGGCAGGTCGCTGTCCTCTAATATTTTCAAACCGCCAGTCTTGCTCAACCTTATCTCTGTCCCGCCCCTCTGGTCCTCGCGGGTGTAGCCGCCGAAAACCTCCACAGCCATGCCTTCCTTTATGCTGTCAATAATCTTGGTCTGCTGGTCCCACAGCGTCAGGCGGACTGACCCTGATTCGTCCCCCAGTATTATTGATGCCACCTTGCCTTTCCTGCCCTTGCTCTCGAACTCCTTCATAGGGAAGATCCTCACAATCCTGCCAATGATGTTTAGAACTCTGATTTTCGGCACAATGTTCTTGATCTGCAGCCTTCTCTCCGCCTTTTTCTCGAACAATTCGATGCCCAGCTCCTTCGCTATTATGTACGCCGCCCCGTCCTTTGACACCAGGTTTGACAGTTCGCGCTGCTTTTCAAGAATCCTCTTCTGGACCTCTTCGTCGGAGAGCTTGGTCTTATCCATTATCTTTTTCAGAATCTCTTCAAAGTCCATGAAACCAATTGTTATCTGAAATTTATATTCTTTTTTAACCACTGACGGAACTGGAATTCAAGAATTTAAAGTTTTGATTGTAAATATTATCATGTCGTTCGCAGCGGTGAAACTGGAAGAGCTGGAGCAGGAAGCCGCTTTCAAAGAAGCGTTCTGGTATACAAAAATCCCTTTTTATGAGGGTCTTGACAAGGAGCTTGTCACGGTTTTTAACAATTACAGAGGCGGGCTTACGTTGCTCAGCTATGCCACGGAATGCCTGTTAGACCCGATGCTGGTGAATTTCATAGACAAGGTGGCAAATGGGATGGGAATAAAAACAAACAGTGACGGTATAAAGGGCTTTTCGATGGAAAACGTTCTTAAAAGCTAAAGAACTTTTCTTTTTGCCTGGCAGATGTCCTCCAGCTGCACTGTTGCGCGCCTCTTGCTCTTGGCTATGGCCACTGCCTCCGACGCCAAATCCGTGGCAGTCTCCTCAAGGAACTTGGCGAACTCTTCGATAGCGTCCTTGCTGACCCTCATATTGGTCTTTTTCAGTATCTTCTCTGCTACAGCCAGGGGAATCTCCATAAAACCATCTATAACATTATTTTGCAGCTCCCTATTTATTAAATTCCCTAAAGGTAATCTCACTTTTTGCGAGAGTTCTGCCATTTTCACCCATTTCTCCATCTAAGCCAACTCTCACTCTCTCCATGGGAAGCGGGAGGGTTAAAAATTCAAACCAAGAAACCATTAATCTACAAGATATATTATTAATAATATATCATAAGAAATATATTATTAAATAGATTACCACTAAACAATAGGAAATGATATATATTTGGCTTTATATATCACAAAAAATATATATCATAAGAGACAGTAAATGCTTAAATAAAACTTTGACCTAAAAAAGTATAGAGAGTGTGGTGGTAGAATGAATAAAGTCCAAAAAAACATCTTTGAAAGTTTGTTTCTGCATCCCAAGCCTGTCAAAATGCTGACAGTTCTGAAGCACGATGACGTGCAGTACGCGACGCAGGTCTCAAAAGAGGTCGACTGCACCTACTCCCACACTGTCAAAGTGCTGGAAATGTTCAAGAATCTGGGCCTGGTGGTCTTTGAAAGGAAGGGCAGGATCAAGCTTGTGAGGCTTACCGAAGAGGGGCAGGATATAGCCCATGACTTTGAGGGCATAAGAAGAAAGTTCCTGAAAATGGCTGGCAAGCCGAAAGTAGTTACTGCTAAAAAGTAATAGAAGCGTTCTTTTGGTACACCCATTGGTACCCATTTTCATGGTCGGACAGTTGATGTTGATTTCTAACTATTTCAATTAACGTTTGGCTAGCCATCAGGCTCAAACGCTCAGATGTATGGCTCATGGACATATCTGTGGAGGGTGATTTTGCCCCTATGGGAGCATGGGACATTTGACGTTAATCTTTATATTTTCCTGGTTACATAAGGATAATATGAACGAATTATTGCTTTGGCTCTATGGGAAGTCGGCTAGGAATGCCCACATACGTGAGATGGCTGGAAAGGCCATCAAAATATTGAAAAAAGAGGGGTCGATGGAGTACCAGGAGCTGGCTAAAGCATTGGGAATAGGGATGAACAAGTACCAAAAGCCCAAGAGGACCTTCTATTTTGTGATAAATCCGCTAAAGAAGATACAGCTGATCCAGGACCGCAGGATCTTTGAGGACAAGGAGAAGAAGAAGTACAAGACAGTTTATTTCTTCAATCCTGACGCCTTCTATGGGTATATGAAAAGGGTTTTGGATGACTTTTACGGTAATGTAAAGTGAGAAATCGCTGAAAATTATAATCTGAAATATAATGTGTAATTTGTTCTTTGGATGATATATGTTAGGATGATTGTTTAATTAAATATATATTGTAATGGATAGTGGGTGTAATGACTGATTAATTATATGTTATTGGTTAGTATTATTGTAATATATGTGATGTGAAATATATGTTTGATGACAAGATTGGGTGTGAACGCACCCGCCAAATGTGAGAGTTCGCG
>JAZDKZ010000001.1:0-139256 GCA_043802485.1 Candidatus Aenigmatarchaeota archaeon | reverse complement strand
CAGGGTTGAAGTTACCCAACTAAAGGTCTTTGTCAACGAGATTGCTGATAGCGGAGCGACTGTTCCGTCCTCTATCCTGCCAGGATATATCGGGACAATAACCCTTTCGGCTATCCCAGTCGGAGGCGATGTCATCAAGGTATCAACAGGCCAGGGAGCGATAGCAATTAAAATTATACCAGGCGGGACTGGCTGCGTGCCTGACGGTACTTGCAACGGAGTATGCCCCATCGGCTGCACATTGCCTAGCCAGGACCCTGACTGCGGCTGCCAAGACAATGACGGCATTTGCTGCGCGGCGGCAGGCTGCAACTCTGGCAACGACAACAACTGTGTGGCGCCTTGCACGGCAGACGGTGACCCGTGCTTAACAGGTAGCCAATGCTGCAACGGTTTTTGTGTTTCCGGAATCTGTGCGCCATGCATCTCTGGAACAAACTGCGGTAGCCCTTGCAGCAGCGGAGCGTATGCATACAGCGACGGTACTCACACATGCGAAGGATCTGCAAATAACGCATGTAACGTTCTATTATTAGAGGGCCAGGGCGACTGTGACTGTGATGCGAACTGCCCAGCAGGCATGTACTGTGAGGAATTGGGTTCCACCGACCGTTGCTGTCCATTAGGAACAAATTGGGACAGTGGCAGTAGCAGCTGCGTAGCGCCCGGAAGTATTGGTTTGGTTGGTTTCTGGAAGTTAGATGGAGATGCCACAGATAGCTCCACAAACACCAACGACGGAACAAGGATAGGTGGTTCATGGGTTGGGGGTGTGTCGAATCTGGCTTTAGCTTTGAACGGTGCCGACGAATACGTTAACATTCCTAACAATCCGACTTTAGATATGACAGAGGAGATTACGGTGATGGCTTGGATTTATCACAAAAATTATGACACTTGCGAGATTGTTATAACAATGAAAGAATACTCGTGGAGGTTCGTGACAGGAGGTACATGGACAAACGGCGCAGGCGCAAACACGCTGTCGTTGCAGATATGGAATAGCACCGGGACGCAGTTCAATCATTATGCTGATGTTCGAGTCCCGTTGAACGAATGGCATCATGTTGCCGCTGTCTGGGACGGCAGTAATGTTTACTACTATTTTGACGGGCAGCCTGCAGGCAGCGATGCTCACAGCACAGGCATGCAAGCCTCTGCAGAGAATGTTTACATAGGAATGGGTAGCGGTGACTGCCAAGGCTTTTTCAACGGAACCATAGACGAGGTAAAACTGTGGGACGTGGCATTAACGCCAGCGGATATTTTGCAAGAGTACCAGCTGAACGCACCAAGCTCAAATGGTCTGGTGGGATTCTGGAGCTTTGATGAAAACCTTGCAAGGGATGATGATAGTTATAGAGATGGTTCCACGGGCGGAAATACTTATGACGACGGTGCTAACAAGTGGCTTATCGTGGATCCCAGCACCATACCTGGCGCGAACGCCTCGTTGTACATATATGGGAGAGCGACAAGCTGCAACTCCACCGCCAGCACTGACTATCGTCTGAGAATAAACGATGTCTCTGCTCAAACTATCAATTTTAACTGGTGTGATGCGTTCGGCCTTGACACAGGCACGCCCCTGGTAAGCTCTTTATGGGAATGGATAAGGATGGATGTTCCAAAGGCATGGCTGATAAACGGCGAGAACAAGTTCAATTTCTGGGATGGGGGTGGGGTTTGTAGATGGGACTGTGCTAATTGGAATATCGGCATTGATACGAACAATGATTATTCAAGGTCAGCCTGGTGCAGCGACTGCGGCGAAGGCACAAATCCTATAAGGGATACTGAAATCGGCGAACTCATGATGTATCTGAGCTCGTCTGACAAAACTATACTTGATTCGGCTGACAGCAATGATGCAACTCTGGGCGACGGCGTCCCAGTAGACGATGAGGCGCCATCGTTTGCAAGCGGAAGGTATGGTTACAGTCTTAGATTCGACAACATTAATGATTATGTGACAATAAACTCTGTAGCAGACGACATAGTGGGCAAGAACTTTTCTGCTTTCGCTTGGATAAGGACTAGCAGTACAGCAGAAGATCAAGAGGTAATATCAATACATGACAGTTATGGAAACAACAGGCTGCTGTTCAGGATAAGGGATGGGGATTTAGATGGTGTCTACGGCATGGACGTGCACAACGGAGTATCATGGATAGGCAGCCCGACTACTGATACAAGAGACGGTGCGTGGCATCATGTAGGCTATGCTTTTGACTTTACCCACGACAGTATAACAGTCTATGTTGATGGCGACATAGAGTATAGCACATCGTTTACTCTCTTTGAGGACATAGCATCTAATTTTAGAGTCTCGGTAGGGCAGGATTGGGACGGAAATACACCCACCGATTTTTTCGACGGAAGAATAGACGAGGTCCGCTTCTATGACAGCTTCCTGACAACTGCGCAAGTGGGAATAATAATGTGATTGCTACCTGTCCAGAACGAATATGCTGTTACTGCTTGTTCCCTTCATTTGTCCCAGAAGCATCTTCTCCTCGCATTGTTTCCCTACAGTGAGCGGCTTCAGCTCCTCTGCCAGCTCCAGGGCCTCGTTGAGCCTGTTGTAGTTGTTGGAGAATATGGTGAACAGGGTCTGGCCCTTCCTGACGCTGTCACCGGTCTTTACGTTAAGGTGCATTCCTGCACCAGCATCCAGAGGAGCTCCTGCCCTTCTTGCAATAAGAACAATAAAAGAATTGTTTATCCACAGCACCCTGCCATCCTTCTCTGCCTTGACAGTAGCGTACTTTTCGCCTATCGGAAGGTCGTCCGGCTTTATGTTCGGGTTGCCTCCCTGGGCCTCTATTATCTCCCTCAGCTTCTTGTCTGCCTTGCCGTTCTTTAACAACTGCAAGGCTGTCATGCGGTTGCCCTTTCCGATTGTCTCGAAAAGCAGGCCTGCAAGACTGGTGGCCTTGCCGACAACGTCCTTTGGTCCTTTCCCCCTTAAGGTAAGCAGCGCCTCCTTGGCAGCCAAGGCAGGCCCTATGTAATGCCCCAAAGGCTGCTCGCCATAGGTTATGCCGCAGACAATGTGCATGTCCAGCCTTTTGCCAAGCTCCATGAAATCCTCTGCCAGCTCCCTTGCCTGGTCGGCCGTCTTAATCTTCGCCTCCCTGCCTATCGGTATGTCGATGACAACATAGTTGGCACCGATGGCCTTCTTCTTGGACATTATCGAAGGCAGTAGCATGGGATCTATTCCCAGAGGATACTCGATGTTTATGAACATGTCGTCAGCAGGAGCCAAATCTAAAGCGCCTCCCCATACCAGGCATCCATTGGTCTTGTTGACTACTTCCCTTATTTCTTCAAGCGTTAGGTTAACGGGTGCAAGCGTCGCCATCCTTTCTGCTGTTCCAGAAGGCGATGTTATGGCTTTTGAGGATGTTTTAGGAATAGTCAGCCCTGCTGCAGCAACTATCGGAACAAGTATCAAAGAGGTCTTGTCGCCTGGTATGCCTCCTATCGAATGCTTGTCGCAGATTATACTCTGGTTAAGCTTCAGGGTTTTTCCAGTTTCTACCATTGCCATTGACAGGTTTGCCGCCTCGTCTATGGAGATGCCCTGTGTGTGCAGGGCTGTTATGAAAGCCGCCAGTTCGACAGTCGAGACCTTGTTGTCCACAACGTCCCTTATTATCGTCTTTATCTTGTCGTATTCCAATCTGGCTCCGCACAGCTTCTGCTTGATGTACTTTGTCGACTCTATACCGTTCTGCGGCTCTACATTCAGATGCTCACCGCCTTTCAATCCGAAATAGTCGGTTATGTCGTCATTGGCAATGATTTCGCCTTTCAGTGTGAATTTGTTGGTCGTGTTGACTATTGCTGTCAAAGCTTTTCCGTTATAGTTAACACATACCCTGTCCAGAGATCTTACTCCCAAGTAAGCGGCGTCGTCGTTGTTAAGAATAACTATGAACTTGCCGCCTGCTTCCAGGTCGATGGGTCTTGCTATCAGTCTCATTTTTTCACCTTAAACATTTTACCGTGCCCTGGGATTATATAGTCTGCCATTTCTAATATCTTTTTGCGTGACTCGATTATTTTTTTCATATCAGCCGGATGTGCCTGGTCGTCCTTTTCGATGTCGATTTTCTGCTCTTCTCCATCCTTCCACCAGAAAAGGTCTCCAGCAATAACAATGTTGCCCTTGTCTGTTTTGATTAACAAAGAACAATGCTCATCAGCGTGTCCGGGAGTATAAATCACATCTATATCAGTTCCAGGTATTTTTCCAGAATATCTGAACGATTCATCATCCCTGTTGACTTCTCCGCCATCAAGAACGTCGCAATCAGGGAATAATCTGATGTTTATTATATGGTCTAGGTGATAATGCGTAAGAAAAATCAAGTCTATGTCTTCCGGCTTCAATCCTTCTTCCATCAGTTTTTCAATCAACAATTCCTTGTTCGAACCAGGATCGACAATCACATTTATTCCGTTATCTTTAATCAAAGTAGTTGTCGAAGATGCTTTCCATCCTTCTTCTGTTTCCTTGGCATAGCCTTCGACCAGAACCTTTACTTCAGCCATTCAATCACTTTTTGTAGACAAAATATGTTATAATAAGAGCTGTTACTCCAAAAAGCCCTATCAAATTGCTTATGGTCATTGCACTATTGTTGAGGCTAACTCCATACAAGAACCAGACAAGGATTCCTGGAGCAAAAATCAAGTATGTCATAATGGATACATCGGCACAGCTTTTTCTTTTGATTATTTTAATTATCTGGGGAAAATAACCTAGGGACATTATAGTACCAAAAACTGTTGCTAGTATTGCCAATATGTCTACAAAGTTTTCCAACATAATTACACCATAAAAGTCTCAATCTCTGTCCTTTCCGTAATTTCACCGACCATGTTTGTCAGCATCATCTCTCTGACTTTGTCCAAAGCTTTGGCATGAGCAAGCACCCAGCCCAGCTTCACATAAGCTGTCTCGGATGTCATGTCCTCTGCAGGAATGGCCCCTGCCTCGTTGAAAAGTATCCTCAGGTTCGTATAGACCTTGGTGTTCACCCTGCCGTAAACAGTCTGGGTGGCGATGACAACCGGTATCCCCTTCTTTGTCAGCTTCTTTATTTCAGGTATCCATGACTTTTCGGAATTAGTAGGAACATGCCCCATGCCTGTGCCCTCGATGACAACGCCCTTGCAGCCCTTCTTTACCAGGCAATCCAGAATGCTCGGATCGCTGCCAGGACAAACCTTTAGCAAAGCGATATTGTGCTCGAACTTTGCATCGGCAACTGTCTTGCCTTTACCTCTCTTGTTGTAGTTCTTGTTCAGAATGTCGATTCTGCCATCAGGATAAACCTTTGCTATGGGAGGCTCATTAATGCTTCGGAAGGCGTCCCTCCTTGTGGAATGCATCTTCCTTGCCTTTGTCCCCCTTGTAAAGTTGCAATAATGATCGTCTGTAGAACCGTGCATGCATATCCCTACTTCGGCAATGTCCGAAACAGCCAGATAGGCAGCGCATATCAGGTTCATCGCCGCGTCGCTGCTTCCCCTGTCCGAGGATCGTTGGGATCCTACCAGGACAACAGGCTTTGAAAGGTCCTTTAGCATGAATGACAACGCAGCTGACGTGTAGTGCATGGTATCGGTTCCATGTGCTATGACCACTCCGTCACTCTTCTCCAACTCTTCTGCAACGACCTTTGCCAGCTTCTGCCAGTCCTTTGGACCCATATCCTCTGAAGCTTTCTTGAAAGGGGAGATGACCTCCTTTATGTTGACAATGCCCTTCAGCTCAGGGACATTGGCCAGCAGCTCCTCAGGCTTTTCCAGAGGCGCGACCCCGCCTGTCCTGTAATCGACACGGGAAACGATGGTACCTCCGGTCGATATGAAGCTTATCGTGGGCTTCTTGGGATCAAAGTCCATCTTCTTCACCTTTTCTTTTCCCATCTCAAAGGCAGCCTCTTCCTTGGCTCTCTTCGGCTCTTTGTGCTTGCTCTTCTCTATCTTGACGCCTTTCTCGAACCTTATGCCCATGTTGTAGCCGCTGTCCAGTTTTAGAACCAGGAAATTGCCGTCCCCTGTCTCGTTCCTTGGCATGAGCAAGCCCTCGTAGGCCTGCTTGCCCTTTTTCACAACAATCCTGCTACCGATGCCGACCTTGCCGCCTTCCAGAACTTTGTTCAATTTTTGAGAATAATTATTAGGCATAATAGAATTATAACGAGCCTTATTTAAAAAATTACTTTAAAGAAACTATCCTAACCTTTGTCGAATCGTCCTCTTTTGCTATGAGCTTCCTGAACTTGCAGCTCGGGCATGTGAGCCACCTTATGAACCTTGCCTCTATCAGCAAAGCTTTCTCCCCGCACTTGGGGCAGGTGACCTTGTCATCATCACCCTTGTCTTTTATCTGCTTCAAAGCCATTCTAGTCGAACCTCCCTCGCTTTATGTCAACATGAGTGTCAGCATGTATCTCCGGGAACCTTGAGGACAGCTCCTGCATATCAAGTATCATCTGCGGCTTGTTCACGAAAGCTATCTGGTCGCTCTCCTGCGAGGTCTCCAGCCTGCTGTTGGAATCGTACTTTTTCGCCTTGCTCATGGTGAGCTTGCAGAACGGATACTGTATCCTGAACAATTTGTCCAAAGAAACGTCATCAAGCTTTCCCACAAGAACAGAGGTATTTAGGTCAACTGCTATCACCTGCCTGAGCAGCTTGTTCGCCTTTTCCCTGCTCTTCTCTATGGAAGAATACCACTTTTCAGGCATGTTTCTTTCAGGAACAGAAATGCTCATAATATTATTTGGCCCGGCAAATATTTATAAACGTCAAGTTATGTGGACCTCTAGGATGTCATCGTCCTCCAGTTCGTACTCAGGACCAACCTTCTCTCCTGGGAACTTGGACGAGCCCCAGACCCTTGCGAAATTGAAATAGTTGTCAAAGTCGTTGTGCAGAACTCTTGCCGCGTCCTGAACCGTTGATCCCCGAGGTATCACCATGGGCTTTTTGCTCGGCTTTTTGCCAGGCTCCTTGCAGAAAATCTTGATAAGACCCAGTCTTTTCCAGAGCCTTTCCTTTATTTCATCCGGTTCCTCGTCCCTGCTTATCTCCAAGACAGGCTTCTCTATCCTAAAGGCTGCCAAGGCCTCCTTCACCTCTTTCAGCTCCTCCCTGTTCTTGTACAGGAGTATGATGACGTCTGCGCCGTGGGTTATGCTCATAAAGACAGGCTTGAAGGTGGAGGGTATCTCTATCATCTGTATCTTGACACCATGATAGTCGCAGGTCCCTATCTCAGGCTTTTCAGTAGTAAATGGATAGGAAGATATCTTGGGCCTGGCATTGGTCAATTTTGAAAGAAGCGTAGACTTGCCTGTCTGAGTCAAGCCGAGCATGCACACCTGGGCGTCCCCCTTCTTGGGAATCATAAAGCTCCTTCTGGAAGTGCTGGCCTCCTTCTTCTGCCTCAGCCTTGACAGCCTCTGCTTCAATTCCTTCCTAAGGTTCTCCCCTCCCTTGTGGGAAGGCGCCTCCTTGATCATCTCCTCCAAGGCCTTGATCTTCTCTTCGCGGGTCTTGGCGTTGATGTACTTTTCCTGGGCCTTGGCATAGTAGACGGTGACGTTCGTCGGCATGAATTAGAATTTGGTTTTGAAATTTAATAATATTCCGACCTGTACTTTTCCTTTGGCTCTGCGTAAACGAATACCTGTTTCTTCTCTTCTTTCTTTTTCTTCTTCTTTTTCCTGCGCCTGTAAAGCACGATGTTGATTATTATGACGACTATCACTATGGACAGGACAAAGTTCCAGACTAGGATGTTGTAGTCATCCCCTATGCCGATGAACCTCTCCAGGAAGAAAGTGAACAAGGCCATGGCTGCCACAAAGGCTGCCAGCACGATTGAGACGAGCAGGTTTTTCATAAGAATCATTATATTGCGTTCCTATCTATTATTTTTATGGAACTCTTTAAGAAAATAACTGTAGGTGTTGCTCTTTACGCCGCAGTCTCCTTATTGGCGATACTGTTTCTAGGAGAAGTAATCGCTCTGGACAAGTTCATCTTTCTGGCCGTCAACTCTTTTACGAACAGCCTTTTGAACTCGGCATTTTTCCTCATAACCTTCACGGGTTCCACAGTATTCTGGCTGCTGGCAATCATCCTCATGTGGACGGAAAAGAAAAAGAAGGTCTCCATGTACCTGCTGATAGCGTTTGCCATAGACTCGCTGTCGCTGGCGCTCCTAAAGTCCTTGTTCTACAGGCCAAGGCCGAGCCAAAGCCTTTCCGGCATCAAACTGCTGAACTTTGACATAGAACTGGGGCCCAGCTTCCCGTCCGGCCACACCCAGCGCGCCTTTTCCGGAGCAGTTGTGCTCGGAACCTTCTTCAAGAAATTGAGAATTCCACTAATCATAATAGCCGTTCTGGTCGGCATAAGCAGGATCTACACAGGAGCTCACTTTCCGCTGGACGTCCTTGCAGGAGCAATCAACGGCATACTGCTAGGCATGACAGCATTGACCTTCCCCTACAAGAGGCTGCAGAAAAGCCTTGAAAGCGTCTAGACATCGAAGATAAGCTCGGTCTTTTTCTTGAAGAAGCAGGAGACAACCTGAGAAAAGTCGTCCGGCGTTAGTATCATGTGGTTCCTCTGAAATTCAGGCACCCTTATCCTTGTTATCTCCTCGTTGTCCCTGTACAGTGTGTTTATCCCGCTGACGTCGGCTGGATTAACCAACCCTTCCACGAACTCGTTAAAGTTGGAGGCCTGCTCCAGGATCCTTATGGACTTTTTGTATTTCTTTGCTATCATCTTCACGACCGCCCCGCCCTTGCCCACCAGCTTGGCAGCGTCGCCCCTTCCGGTTATTATAAGCAGGGCGCTGTGGTCGAGAACCCGGACAATCCTAATGTCCTTTAGGCTGGCGTTCTTCTCGCTCAGCTTGTGTATGAACCTCAGAACGTCAATCTCCTCTGCGCTCGTTCCGCTATTCAAAAGCTTCTTGTTGCACGTGTCGCACAGGACGTTTGCTTTCAGACACTCTTCGCAGATAGGAGACTTCATAACATTATTAACTAAAGCCTGATATATAAATTTTTTTATTCTGTTTTTTAAGTGTTGGATTACAACTTTTCTATAAGGATAATTTTCGTAAAGTGATACTATGGAAATAACTGTTTGTGGCAAACCGTCGTCAGGCAAGTCAAGCTTCTTCAAGGCCTCGACCATGATAGACGTGCCGATATCCTCCCGTCCGTTTACTACTATAAAGCCGAACATGGGAATCTGCTATGTCACTGTTCCCTGCCCTTGCCAAGAGTTGAAGGTCAAGTGCAACCCGAGGAACTCCCAATGTGTTGACGGCACAAGGATGATTCCTGTCAAATTATGGGACATCGCCGGCCTGATACCTGGCGCGCACGAGGGCAAGGGCCTTGGCAACAAGTTTCTCAGCGACATCATACACGCGGACATGCTGATACACATCGTTGATGCGTCAGGCAAGACGGACGCAGAGGGCAATGCCACTGACAGCTACGACCCTTCGCAGGACATAGGCTTCCTAGAGAAGGAGGTTGAGATGTGGTTCGCAGGCATAATCAAAAAGAACCTGGTAAAGATAAGGGACAAGCAGAAGGCTTCGGAAGCCCTGTCAGGCCTGGGCATAAGGCCTGAGCATGTTGAGAAGGCCATCAACAAGGTTGGCTTGAATCCAGACGAGCTGGCAAAGGAGATCAGAAGGCTGTCCAAGCCGATATTAATTGCAGCCAACAAGATAGACCTGCCTGCTTCTGCCGAGAACCTGGAAAAAATCAGGACAAGGTTCCCGGAGCTGACCATAGTCCCATGCTCTGCGGCGGCAGAGATAACTTTGAGGACTGCCTCCAAGATGGATTTCATTAATTACATTCCAGGCAAAAATACCTTTGAGATCAAGAAGGAATTGAGCGAGCAGCAGAAAGGTGGGCTGGAGCTGATAAGGAGGCTGGTTCTTGAAAAGTACGGCTCGACCGGCGTCCAAGAATGTTTGAACAAGGCGGTGTTCGAGTTCATGGACTGCATTGCTGTCTATCCTGTTGCGGATTCCAACAAACTAACAGACAAGGCTGGCAGCGTTCTTCCAGACGCACATCTAGTTCCTAATGGGACAACGGCCAGAGAATTTGCGGAAAAGATACATACAGAATTGGCCAAAAAGTTCATAGGTGCCATAGACGCAAGAACCGGCAAGAGGATCGGAGAAGACTATGTCTTGAAGAATAATGATATTATAAAAATTTTAACCCGTTGAAGGAACTCTCCAATCCTCCATATTCGGATTATAAGCATATTCGTTTTCTATATGTGAACCATGATATGTTCTCTTAACTTTTATTATTTTAGCCTTTTCTAACAGACATAGGTATTTGTATAATGTACTTATCTTGATATGTAATTCTGAAGCCAAAACTTTCTTGCTAGTTTTTTCTAACCTTTTTATTGCAAAGATCACTTCTTTAAAGCTTATTTTATAAGAATTTCCGTATGAGTAGAAATAATCAAAGGCTTCTATAACTTCTTTTAAACTTCTCGCCCTTTCACTGAAACCAAAATTCATTTCATATAATTTTTTACCTTTTTCTGTATCTTTGTCAAAAACAGATGTCCATTTTTTAGCTTCTTCTTTGTTCAAAACACCTGTTTTAATCACGAATATTTTATTTGAAGGCTTGTAAGAGAGCTTTACAGAAAAATTGTTTTGTTTGAGGATTTCAAAGACATCTTTAGCTAATCTTCCACTTGTCGTACCAAAGGAAATGATATTATCTGTCTCTACACAACCGTCCATAAGCAGAACACCTTCAACAAAGTCTATTCTGTAATGTGATTCTTTAATGCAGTTAGGTTCTTTCACTATACTAGATTTTCTACCTGTGGGAATCTCGAAAAAAACATTTAACATTCTTGCTACCAGTTTGCTACTTACCCTAAAGTACCATGCATCAAACGTTTTGCTCTTTTTAACACGCGGTAGGAAACCGAAAACTTCCCTGAACCATCTAGCACACTTGATAATGGCTTTCGGGTAGTTATCTATAATGACTATCTTGGAAGCTCGGTCATTAGTAATATGGCCATCCGCTACGATTGAACCACACAATTTTGCTATAGAAGGGGAAACTTCTTTTACAGCTTTGTAGGTGTAAGAACGACCTGTTTTTAGAAACTGAGTTTCATCATTAATAGTTTAATAGTCTTAATTACATCTCTTACCTCATTTTTACCTGTATTTTTCCATAAATCCAAAATAACATTAATCAAAGGGATTGGATACCATTCGTATCCGTTGCAGTGACAAAGTCTTTTATACACTGTATCAATATTACAACCGATAATCTTGCTTATTCTAATACCAAGCATATATTTACTTATATGTTCTGTTTTGCAAACATCATCTATCATACGGTCGATTATTTTTGCTAAATTCTTTCCGTTAAGAGTTATCCGTGATCGGGGCTTTATCTATGGCAGGATTATGGAGGCTAAGAAGATTAAATTTCATCTTGTTCTTTATTGTAACATTCGGATACAAATAATTTATTCACTGTCTATAGTTGTAATTATCATCGGCGCTGTTGACGCAAGGACGAAGAAAAGGGTTTCCGCAGACTATGAGCTGAAGAATGGGGACATAATAAAGATCATGGCCCGCTGACAGTAAATTATTTAAACAGTTGTTCATAAAATTAAACATATGTTCATAAAATTAAACATACTGAAGATATTTTTTGAGGACCCTGCCAGGGAGTTCAATGTGAGGGAAGCCGCCAGGATTTTGGGCGTTTCCCCGGCAACGGCAAGCAAGGAACTGAAAGGAATGGCAAAGGACGGCCTTCTGAAGGAGAGGAAGGAGAGGAACCTCAACCTGTACAGGTCGGACTTGGAAAGCGCCTCCTACAGGGACCTAAAGACCTACTACAACATAAGGAAGCTGAGAGAGTCAGGCCTAGTGGACGCCCTGAACAGTTTCTACCTAAAGCCTGCCATCGTGCTTTTCGGCTCTGCCGCAAGCGGCCTTGACACAAAGACGAGCGACTTTGACCTGCTGATTGTTTCTGAAAAAGCAAAGGATTTTTCCGGCATCAAGAGATTTGAGAAGAGTATCAACAGGCCCATACAACTCTTTGTGGTGAGGAATGTTAAAGAGCTGAAGAACGAACATCTTATCAACAGCGCGCTGAACGGCATAGTCGTGGAGGGAGCTGTTGATGGATTTGAAAGAGTGCTTTGAGAACGGGCTGATAAAGCGGACGAGAATAAACAAAGGGCTCATCAAATCGCTGGTGGAGATGTCTGACATAAAGGAGGCGGCGGTAAGGAAGGCTCCGGTCGACAGCATAAACATCTCCGCGTATGTTTCGCTCGCTTACGATTCTTTAAGGGAAGTTATGGAAGCGGTCTGCGTCTCCAGGGGCTTTAAGGTTTTATCGCACGCTTGCGCGGGAGAGCTGCTGAAAGACCTGCTAAAGGGCTTTGACTATGAGAAGTTTGACAGGCTGAGGTGGATAAGGAACAGCATAAACTATTACGGAACAAAGGTTGAATTCAAACAGGGAAAGGAAATAATAAGCAAGATTTTTTCCATGAAAAAAGAGCTTGTAAAGAAACACCTTCCCGTACATAGCAGGAAATAAAAAGAATTTTTAACCATAGTAGTAATCTTCGTCAGTAGGGTATGTTACATTGTCTGCACAAACTACTTTGTTTACTGGAAGATATGATGACCTTGAACTCACAACCCAGTTCTCATTGTTTTCTGAGTCTAAATAATAATAAACTGTTTTCCTTCCCCAACTATAACTGTAACTATTGTATCCATAAGTACCCATTGCACACTTGCAGAATTTTTTCATCTGATTCGAATTCCTGTAGAGAAATTGATAATCTCCGCTCCAGCATTTAACAGCTGTTGCGCAGTCTGAGTCATTTATGCAACTTGGTCCGCAGCATTCATCCGCCAAACCGCATGCCGGCCAGATGTTTTCACATGTTCCTGAACCTTCAACACAATTATCTATTGTGCATTCATTATTATCATTACAAGTTATTGGATTTCCAAGTTGACATCCTGTTAAAGCACTACAGGTTTCTGTTCCATCGCAGAATAAACCATTGTCGCATATTGAATTGTCCGGCGTATTATCGCAAGAGCCTGTTCCCTCGTTGCAAGAATCAGCAGTACAACCTATAACATCGTCACAGTTTCTTTGTTCTCCACCGCAAACACCAACTGTACAAACGTCATTTATTGTACAGAACAAATTATCGTCACAAATTGTTCCGTCTGCTACTGGTGAACTTGAACAGCTATCTGATGATTCATCACAAGAAGCAATGGAACAAGAATCATTAACACCACAATTGTAAGCTTTCCCTCCAGTACAAACTCCGCTTTGGCAGGTTTCTCCTACATTACAGAACAAACCATCATCACATGAAGTTCCATCAGACACTGGTTGAGCTACACAACTATCTGAACCCTCATCGCAAACTCCAACATTGCATTGGTCATCTAGATAAGAACAAACAATTGCTGTTCCTGATTGGCAAACTCCTGAAACACATACCTCAGCTCCGTTACAGTATAATCCGTCATCACATTCTGAATCAATTGTGCATTCAGGTTCTATTGGTTTAACAGCTAAGTATGCGTTGTAAGCATCGACTCTTCCCCAGCCGTAATATCTATCCCATCCTGCACTTCCTAAATCTTTGGCTGTCGAATAAAGCATGCTTTTGATTTGAGTATCCATCAAGCTCGGGTTCACCTGCCTCATCAAAGCCACTGTTGCTGAAACATGCGGTGTTGCCATTGAAGTACCGCTCCAAGACGCATAAGTGCCGCCCGGCAGACTGGAATAAATGCTCACCCCTGGCGCAACTATATCTAACGCACTGCCTGAGCCAGACCAAGACGGCCTTACATCGCCTTTGTCGACCGCCCCGACCGCTATTGCCCCACTTGCGCAACCAGGGCTGCTGACTTTTCCTCCGGTATTGCCTGCTGCTGCTACAACCGTCACACCTTTGCTTACTGCCCAGTTGACTTTTGAAGCCAAGTAGTCATTATCACAATTTGCCCTAAAGGTTCCTCCGCCGCCCAAGCTTATGCTCATTATTTTTGCTAGTCCATCTTCTGTGCTTGGGTCACCATCAGGCCCATTAACCACATAATCAATCGCAGCTGCTATATCGCTTGTATAGCAAGAACCGCCAGAATCGCAAACCTTTGCCATCCATACCCTTGCTCCTGGAGCAACTCCCTTTGCGCCGGTCACAACACCATTGGCGGTTATTATTCCAGAGACATGCGTTCCATGCCCATGGTCATCAGAATAGCTGGTTGTGTATGAGACAAAGCTCATCCCTCCAGCTATGCTGTCCGCAAGCTCTACATGACTATAATCAACCCCGGTATCCAAAACCGCGACCGTTACCCCAGTACCGTCATAGCCCAAAGCCCAGACCTTGTCCGCCCCTATTTGTTGGTCTGCTTGTAAATCCATTATATAAAGAACTTCATCCTGCTCGAATCTCGAAGCGATCGCCTCCGGGCAATTCATTGCAGTCGCATCTTCCAGCTCGTGAATTATTTTGCACCCCTGCATTTTGAATAGCATCCTATCTGCCATAGAATTTGTGCGCGCTATGACTCTATTAGACTTAATTTTTGACGCTTTCGCATCTGTTATTGCCAGTGTTATTGAGCTCAGCAAGACTATTGCCAATATGGAAAATAGAATAACTTTTTTCATTATTATAATTCTGACAGCAATAATATAAAGTTGATGCCTATTCAGAGCAGGAAATGAATTAGAAACCGATATGAGAAGCCATTTCTTTTAATTTTACTTCACTAACGTTTAGTTTTGGTATGACATTTCTAATTCTTGGATCAGAAAGATATGATGATTCCTTCAAGCCATAAGAACTTCTGATTTCATTAATATGGTCCACAGCACTGACGTAGATAGGCGTATAATGGGTAAAGACAAAATTAAAAACACTATCAGGATATTCGGGGTATTTTTCTAGAAGTTTTACATAGTCATTATGAAAATCTCCCTTTTCTATCCTGTCTTCTATTCCCAGTGATTGAACGTTAAGTTTTTTACGTAAATAGAAATCAAGACCACATATATGTGGGCAAGTCCAATCCGCATAGTATTTTCTATCATATGATAGTTTCCAATCATCCAAAATAGGTAAGAAGTTAATATCAGTTTTGAATCTTAATTTTGATATCTTTTTACAATCACAGTAATGTTCTACTAATTCTGGATTACGAACGTTTCTTATGTTGGGGATGTGAATATTGATATCTTGGTTTGACATTGAGCCTATTTCTGCAGAATATACGCCTGTAAATCTCGTATCATGCTTAATAATTTTTGAGTTGAGGACACTGTAATTTTTTGATCTTTCAAAAATTTTTGTTAAATCCTCTTGTGAAAGATGCGGGAAAAGGCTCTCTGTGCTGGAGTCTGTGTTGGCGCTTATAATCATTCCCTTTATTTGGTCTACAGGGTGTAATATTGTAAACTTTCCAAGTTGTTTTTTATAAACTGGTAGACCGGTGATCTGCTCTGTTAGTCTTCTCATAGTCCTATATAGAAAACAAAACTTTAAATCTCTGATAAAAATAAAAGAAAAAAGAAAGGAAATTAAAAAATTCTAAGGCTTGTAGAAGCCGAATCCTACTGTAGTCCAAAGGATAAATAGCCCACGTTTAAACCTAGCCGAATTACATAGAAGCTACAAAAAAATTCAGTTGCCCCATCTAAACAATAAACAATGGGAAAAGGAAACCTTGAAGGTTTGAAAGAGCATCAGACACGCCCACGTAAGAGAACTGTGGTGTTTCAGGCTCGACTTGCTTCTCAACCAGCATCTCTATCACCACGCAGCCCTGCCTCTCCAAAGGTATGTCCTTTGTTGTGCCGCACAGATTAACGTCGGTACATACTCTGTTCATCTCTCCGTCCTCGCATTCGCCCCATTCTGTGCAGGTCCAGTCTTCCTCGCATCTGTCATCATTGGTATAACCCAAGATGTCATATCCGAAAATGTCTGGATTGACCTGTGCATAGATGGTAGAGTTCTCGCCGCATTTCACATAGCTTAGGTTGTACTTTTCCATGGCCTCCAACTTTGCGTCGCAGTAGGTATCAGTGTCAACCCTTTCCATGGTCTTCTCGAGCGTCTCCAGCCTTATTTCCAGCTCCCTTATCTTGTTCACCAGAATCCACACGTCCCTGTCGCTTGCAAAGTAGCTGTCCAAAGCTGTTCCAATCTGCTTGTAGCCTTCTGGCGGGTTGACCTCTTTGCCCATCAGCCAGCTTATACCGCCTGCGATGTACCTCACCATGTCTGGCAGCTTCACGCCAGAGTCAGAAGACCAGGCAGCTTCCTGCTGAGTTATGTACAGCTGCTGGCATATGGTCCAAATGAGGGTTATGTGAGCCTCGTCGTCATAACCCAAAGCCTTCACATAGTCGACGAATTCCAAAGGTGGTAGGTTGCCGATGTTGTTCAGGTACTGCTTCAGGAACGGGTCCTCGCAAAGACTGTATATCGTGCCCATGTCGTCTGTGGTCACGATTGGGTTTCCCCCGCCTGCTTTTATCTCGTCCAATACCATGTCTTTTGGCCCTGAACCAGTCATTGTTCCATAGGCGTCTTCCTGCATATCAGTAATCATTTCCCTTGCCAAGGTGTCGTCCGCGTCAACGGTTATGTTGAGGTTGGCTGTTCCGTTGACATTTATGTCCAAGTTAACCTGGTCTGCTAATGCGAGCGGAGCTATCAAAATCATTCCCATTATTGTTGCTATTATTATTTTGTTCATTTTTTCACCCTAACTCCATCTCGAAACCGAAATAAAGATCATCAAACATGTCGTAAAAAATGGCTGTAAAGCCGTACTCTGCCTCTCCTTCGCCCACACCAACATTCTGGGTACTTTCAATGTCGCCAATTTCCAATTGGCTATTCAGACTAAAGTGGTCTGTGGCTGAGGCGAACAGGAAGTTATCCATGCTGCTCCCATCTGTGGGCGAGCAGTACAGCCCCATCTCACTGTTGTAGTATATCTGGCCGCCGCTGTAATAGTACTGGTTGTACAGACCGGCATAGCCTGGTGCGCAGAGCCACACGGCTCCGCCGTATGTTGTTGAGAAATCAAACTCAGTTCCTATGTAGGCTATCTGGCTGAATGAAACATAGGACGAACCGGTTCCGTTTGCCAGTTGGTAGCTCTCAGCTAATCCTGGAACAACATATATGTATGATTCTGCAGTTCCTGTCCCATTAAAGTAAGTATAATAGTAGCTCTCTATGGTATGGCCGTCGATGTAATCAGTATAGTACTGCTCTATGACAACACAGCCCTCTGTAACTTCGGCAGTATGAACGGATGCGGAGAACGGGTTGTTTGTCATGTACTGGTTGCCAGAGTACTCGCCAAAGCAGTCTGGGCAGCAGCAGCAACCACCATCACATCCTGTGTTGATATCGACTGTGTCGGTTATGTCTGGCGCTACAGGGGATATGATTGTTGTCTCCATGTAAAAGTCGCCCATTCCCTCATAGTCTGTGTTAACAGATGTGGCGAACGCCACAGTGCTGAATAGAATAATCATCAAAATCGTTGTCAAACTTATTGTCTTCATTTTGTTACCATCTTGTAGTTAATTATAAAGCTTTAAATGCTTTCCGTTTCTCCTTGAAAAATAAAAGGAAAGAAAAAAATAAAGGTTGGTTCATTATATTACTGGCACCATGAACAGGTTGGCCCTTCTGGTAAACCTGGCATGCTTGGGTATTCACATCTTGTTCCTGTGTTCAAACCTACAGACTGGAATATGTATAGATTTGCTTCGCTTCTGATGTCATCCTGTACAATTCCCTCATCAGCACCTGCGCTAAATATGCTATATACACCACCAGTTATCGCTTCTCTGTAGACTTCTCCTTCTTCATCCCAGACTACTTCCTTCTCTACGTTTGCACTGTAGTGGTATGCTGGGTTTATCCATGCTTCTTTGTTCATTATTACTTCTGCAGATGAAAATCCGTGCAAGTCAATGTTTACGTTTTGAACAACAGTCATGTCTCCCTTCATTGTCCACATGTCTTCAACCACATAATCGTCGTCAACTCTTTCGTCTACACCGACTACATCATTAAACCATACATTCCTTCCGCTTCCGAAGAAGAATGTTGATATTGTTGCGTCGTCTGGTAAACATTGAGGTCCATGACATGCTAAAACAGGTGTTGCCAACATCATCAAACCAACTAGTGCTGCGATTATTTTATTCATATTTTTTCACCATAATATTTTGGGTATTTTGCTCCCCTAGGAAAGCCCAAGCTTTGCGGTGAACCTCGGCTTGTTATAGCGCCCCTCCTCGGCGCTCTAACTTTTAGAAAGTTAAGCATAAACAGAATGAATGAAAAAAAGTATTTAAGAGGTGTTGAGACAAATTACGCACAAAACTAGTACAGAATTATTACATTAATGCTACATAACATCATTCCTTTAAATAGTTATTCGGATTTTGTTGTACAAAGATAAGACAATCAGTCATACAAGGATTTTTGATATTGCAGAAAAATGCTGCAAAATTCTTTTCTAGCTGCAGAATCTCAGGCTCTTGTTGACATTGGTTACGCTGTCCAGCTCGTTCTCGGAAAAGAAGTGAGCCCTTACACTTTTATAGCATTCAGATATCCAGGTAGGATGCTTAAGATTAAGACCCCATATGCTTCTCCTGGTTCTGTTGCCGTACGACTGGTTTTTTTTAACTTCAACCAATTTCCAGTCCTCCAGCCTCTCCAGATGATGGATTGCCACAGACTGCCTTATGCCCAGTTTAAAGCAAATCTCCTCGACCTTCAAGGAATGCATGGTCTGGGGCGTGTTTATCATGAGGTGGATTATGCCTGCCCTTGTCTGATTGGAGCATATCGACCCAATCTCAGGCATGAATCTTGCTATTATGTCAACATCATTGTTCTCGTCTATGGGCTCGATAAGCCTAAGGGAAATCTTATTCATAGGCTTTTATTGAACAGAAAGCAATAAATACTTGACCACTGGCACGTAGGAAATATATCTATATAAGCTTGGCGAAAATATCTATTCTCATGAAAATGCTCATAATGGCGGCTATTTTCCTGCTTTCTGTGACGCCCGTGCTTGCAGTCAACATAACCGTCGGCAACCTGACCATAATGATACCCAAGATAGCGATCAATGCCACAAACATGCCCAACATCACCCTCAACCAGACCGTTAGAATAGATGTGTTAAAGCTGATGCAGGACTTTGGGGTCTCGGACATGCTCAACCAGCAGCTTGTCATTTTCTATGACGTCTTCAAGGATGTCCTGAAGTTAAGCATTGCCAAAAGCCTAGAGATGCTGCCAGACCTTGTGAGTGTCATGACCAACACCTATTCTGAAAAGTGCTAGCGGTATTCCCTGGTGCCCCAGGTGAACTTCCTTCCCAGAACCACCTTTATCACCACCTCTGTCCTGATCAGGAAAAGGAAGGTCAGGTACATGGGGAAGGCTATGAAGGCGTCCAGCTCGAACTTTCTCACGGCAAAGGCGTACATGCCGGATATGGCAAAGCAGAAGAAAAGGAAGAATATGAAAAAGTTCACCATGAGGTTGGCCGGATTGGTCGCAAAATAAATCATGAGGCTGAACAGCGCCATTGTTGCTATGGTGAAAAGGAAGGATGCAAAGCACATTATGACATTGAAAAGGTAGAACGGGTTCTTTTTCCAGACTGCCCTGTTGACTATGGACTCTTTGAGTATGCCGCCGAACCATCTCAGCCTCTGCTTTCTCAGCTGTGATAATTTTGTGGGCGAATAGGAGTAGACGATGGCGTCAGAAGGCAATATCCTCTGGTCTTTCCTGTTCATCTCTATGCCTATCTTAAAGTCCTCCACGATGCTGTACTTGTCGAACTTTATCTTTTCAACTATGCTCTTCTTGGTAAAGTAGAGCGGGCCTGGTATGGATATGACGTTGGTGTAGATGGACTGCACTGTCCTGATTATCTTCTGGTCAAAGTCGTACTCCATCTTCTGCAGCCTGGTGAGCAGGGTGTTCTGCGCAGGCACGACATGGCCGACAATGCACGAGGCTCCTGACTCTGCCATCTCAAGGATGATCTTTTCAGGGGTGTCCTTGTCCATCCATGAGTCAGAGTCGGAAAGCAGCACGTAATCGCCCTTGGCATGCCTTATGCCTGTGTTAAGGGCCTGGGCCTTTCCCATGTTCGTGGTGTGCGGGACAAGCCTTATCTTCAGCCTGCCCTTGTAGTTCCTTATGAAATTATTTATCTCCCTTTTCGAGTTGTCTATCGACCCGTCATCAACAACAATTATCTCCTGGATGCTGCTTCGCATTTTCTCGAAAGCTGCTGCGTTCTTCATCAGCGTCTCTGCTATGACGCCCTCCTCGTTGTAGACAGGTATTATGATGGTTGACACTTTGTTCATTCGACCCACCGCCTCAGGTAATAGCTCAGGAAATAGAACAGGTATATGGGAAGTATGAGCAATACGCCAAGGGCTATCATCGCCTTGTTGTAGAACAGATAGCTCTGGTCAGACTTGTAGAGCCTGGGAACAACCGGTATCACTGCCATCACAAGGGTGCAGTTATTCCTGCCGCAGAATGTTATCATGGTGTATATTTTGTTGATCTGCGTGTCCACATCCACAATGTCCGTGTTTATGTCATCGACGCGGAGATAGTCTATAGTCCTGCCCTCTGTTATAAAGTCCAGCCATTCGGACGTTATCGGGTCCTGTATGTGGATGGCCATGGTCATTCCTCCGTCCACATTGTTTTCGCCATAGTCCATCCTCTCTTTTTGATAGTACAAACCATCGGTCTTTTTCGGTATGTAGAACAGTTTCTCAGGGATAGGATAGTCGGGAAGGTCGTCAAAAGGAGGTATGTAGTACTTTATGTCAAGGGAGCAGTTGTACTTTAGTATGCCGTAGCCCTGCATCACCTCCAGGAGCGTCTCGTTCGTCTTGTGCGCGTAGCCGTGCTGCGCCAGCTCGACAAAGGACAGCCTGTCTATGTCAGCAAGCTTGTCCAGCAGCTTGCCAGGCATGCTCTCGTCATATATCATCGGGAAGACCTTAAAGTCAGGGAAATTGATCATGGCTTGGGCTGCTACAGCAGAGATTGCTATTGAGAGTAACATTATTATTAAAAATTTCACTTTTTTGGACATGCTACTTCTATTAGAACAGAAAGCAATAAATACTTGACTAGCTTTTTATCCTTAACTAGTAGTGCTAACCAACTACAACTACAGGCACTGGCTTGGGTTTTCTTCTCATTATCAAGAATATGATCACTGCCGAGGCCACAGCTCCGACCGCTGCGGCAACTGCCAAGTCGGTTGATGACAGCAAAAAGAATCCTATTGGCCCTGCAGATGCTTCCGCTTCCTTTCTTTCCTCTGCTGAGCATGGTTGGCTCGCAAAAGGCTCCCTGCTGTTGGTTCCGCAGGCGTTCTCGTCCTCACAGGTTCTTGCCTGGATGCCGTTTACACACTCGCCCCAATTCGAACAGGTCCATTTCTCCTGGCAACCTGTCTCAGTGATTGCGCTGGTTGTTTCTGTGGTTCCAGTTGTTCCGGTCGTGCTTGTTGTTGTGGATGCTCCTCCGCCTGAAGGCGAAGCGCCACCTGTGGTTGTCGGGATTGTAACAGCCAAATTCAATGGTGCACAACCTACTGAATCAGTACCACAAAGATTATAGCAAGCATTGCAAAATACCGCTGAAACACCACTATAAACATTATTTACAAAAAGCCTTATTTCGCTTCCAACTCTAATTCCGTCTGGGTCAGGCACTCCGAAAGAATAGTCATCCCCATAATTACCTCCAGAAGTCGTTGTGCTTGATACATCTACACCATTTATTTTTGCTGTGACTGTTGTTCCATCAGGAGCTGGCTGACCATTTATAGTAACGGTTCCATAGAACTTGTGTGACATAGCTGGTATTGCTAAAACAATATTAGCAAAAAGCATTAGAGCAATAATCATCGTTGTTAAAAATTTAATATTCATTTTACTCAACAGCAATAATTAAACAAAAAACTATTTAAACGTTCTTTGTTTATGGTTATAAATCAAAAAAATAAAAGTCGGGGTAAAAAATTAAGCCCCAGGCCATTCAAGTACACACTTTAAGTCACTGTTCCAAATACAGTTAGTAGCTGGTGCATAGCCATCTGAAACGTCCATTTCTATCCAGTATCCTTGACCTGGATTCATATATTCTGTATTCCAAAATCCACCTACGCATGCATCCATCGGATCCCATCCTGCATCATCGTTTCCGTAGTTATTGTATGCATATAATGAACTCCATCTCGGGAAGCCTATATGTGTGTCAACCAATGAGTTCAGCGCGCAGTAAACTGGTCTACTTGCGATGTAGCACTGATCCAAATCGTCACCACATTCAAACCACCATTTATCTTCATTCAATCCTGTATTTCCGTAATAACCTATCAAATTCCATCCCGATTGTAATGTTCTTGAAGGTGGGACCTCCGTTGGGCTCATCAAACTTCCTGCTATCTCAAAACATACTTGATCTTCTTTGGAAAGTACCCAATATCCCCAACCGGGTCTGATATTATTTAAGTTTCCGCTTCCATCTGGTGTCCAAACACACCAACCATCGCTCGGGCATTGTGAAGGATCGTATGTCCAAACCGAGGCTATGTCTCCTTTTACTTCATTAAATACCACATCTGGATCACTATTGAACAATACAAATGGCACTGATATTAGGTTCCATTTCTTGTTCAGACATATATCGAATGGGCATCCCTCAACTTTGAACTTCTCCTCGTCAATCGCGCTCTCGTATAGTGGGTCTATACACTTTACTTCCAAGTCGTGCTGTGATTCTTCAAGGAAATGGAATTCTTCTATTCCTCCATCTAAACAACACCATTCATCATATTCGTCATCATCTTCATTTACTCCAATTCCTCCATACCAAACACAATATTTCTCTGTTTCAAGTTCTCCATCCAACTCTAATCTGAAACACATATCATTTCTGTCACCAGAGTGAGTCGGTTCGCTACATTCTAATGATAGTGTAGTTCCTAAAGTCACCTTCCAACATTCTATATCGCCTGCAGCACATCTTGCTATTAAGTTTTCATAGAATGTATCGTCTCCTTCCCATTCTTCTTGTGTACCACTTATTGTTTTGTTCACTTCAGGTGGTGTGTTATCTACGAATACACACTGCCACCTGATATCTTCCTGATTTCCTAGCAAGTCAACGCTTCTATATTCTATGACGTGACAGGATTCTTGTGGTATTGTGAATGGTTGACCATCTACATATGTTTGCCATGGTCCCATGTCTGGCCTCAATAATTGCATCCAGTTTGCACAATTGTGGCAGAAGCTGTCTGCTAATGCACCACTTACTCTATATTGCGTCTCGTCAAGACCAACTTTCTCATCCTCACCAGGAGTTAATGTTATTAATGTCGAAGAGCTAATCCACCATAAGCAATGTTCGTGCAAGCAATCTTCTAAACATTCATTATCTAATAGAGAGTTTGTACACGTGCTGATACATTCACTTTCACAGGTTGGATCAACTTCTGAAGGTTCTCCATAAGTTTTTTCTGTCTCCGGAGGTGTTGAATCAACTTTGAAAATTTCAGTATCTTCAACATAGTTTCCGAGTGCATCCTCACATTCTATATACAGTTCATGCGTCGAATCTTCTGTGAAAATTATGTCCTTTCCTTCTCCGAATTGGCCACCTTCGACAAAGCATTGATCTGTTTCAAAGTTGTATAGGTGCTCTGGACCCAACTCATTGATGCACGTATCCAAATCAGTCTGCCACCAAAGTTCATAATAACAATCTAAGTCACCAACAGCACATTCTGGGTAAGTCATGTCATCAGCAACTATGATTCTTACTCCATTCTCTTCATGATCTCTCACAAAACATTCATCTGGCTGTCCTGGTTTTGGTGGACATGCATCTTCATTTAATACACCATCTCTATATCCTAGATGGTCTTCGCCAATCATTTCTTTAGTTATTATTGGTGGTAGAGAATCAACTCTAAAGTATTCTAAATCAATTTCACTTTGCTTATCAACAGCATCTATACAATAATATTCCAAATCATGCAAGGAGTCTTCGTGGAAGACTATTTGTGCAGTATTATCTACACAACACCAATCATTATCTGATCCACCTTGCATTGTACCTTTCACATCAGTACAATAATCTGTTGTTAACCAAGGTTCAATATCATATGAAACCCTGAAACAAACTTCTTCATCACCTGATGGGTGTGGTTCTGGGTCTACACAAGTCAATGTTATTGGTGTTCCAGCTATTAAAGTATCGTCTCTTACCCAATAATTTTGTGGTTCTAATCTAATTGTTTCTCCGTTCAACGTTATATCGTCCACAAAAGCAACCTTGTCTGTCCAAGTACCTGAACCACCGATGAGTAACCTAATTACTTTAACTCTGTCTGTTGGTTCCACACGACACCTAGTTGTTGATTGAATATCGCTCAAGTAGTTCCATCCAAAATCTGCACAGAAACCGTTTCCATCGTCATTTGGAGTCCACCATTGTGAAATAGATAAAGCATTTACTTCTTCCCAACTTCCACTACTCAGATACATTCCATCCATTTCTATGAATGAGTCATCTCCCAAATCATTTGGGTCATGGCTGAAATGCCATGGCTTGTCTAGAGATTCATAGGTACCATCTGCATCTGCATCTATCCCTAATATTACATTAACTCCATATGTGTTGGATATTTTTTGCCAGAATGATAATTCATCGATATCTTCCAAGGCTATGTCAACATCATACTCAACTGCAGCTACGTCACTTGAACCATCTACAACATATAATCTTACAGAATAGTTCCCAAAATAATATTTTGAGTCTGTCCATTCAGCAGTCCCTTCACCTATAGTTTGGAATTCGTTGTCTGGTATTGGTATCCTTGGTATTCCTATTTCTTTTGTTCCAACTGGTGGTGTCTTGTCAACAAAGAAACAATTATATTGCATATTTTCCATGTTTCCTAGATGGTCAATACTGAAGTAATATAGGATGTGGCATGATTCTTCGTCCTTTGTTATTGGCGTTCCATCATAAAGTTTCCATGATGAATCAACACTACATTTTTTGTGGGCATAATCTTCTACACATGCTTCCCAGCTAGGATAAGGTCCTCCATTTGTTACTTGATCCCAAAATTCAGTACAATATTCTTGCCCTGCATTTATACAACCAGGATCCTGAGCATCGTATGGTGTAGGCATCGGCAAGTAATTGTCATTGCAGTACAAATCAGGATGATAACAATAGTCGTACCCGTGAGGACCACCATTTCCATTGGTAACTGATGCTAAAACTTGTTCTGTGTAAACTTCATTCTTGTACCAAGTCTTGTCAACGTCTATTGCACAGATTGGACCGCCATCAACAGCATTCAAAGTAATTGTTGTTGTTGTGTCAACATACTCAACAAACCATGGTGTTCCTGGTATTGGAACCAATTTCTTGGGTTCACTAACAACCTTTGTTGTTGCAGGTGGTGTGTCATCAACTCTCTCAGTTTGTTCATGATAAGCCATGTTACCAGCTACATCATAGCATCTTATCTCCAAATGATGCAGAGAGTCTTCATTATAGGTAAAGTTGAAGAAATAGTGTGGCGGGCTACCAAGCTGGACTCTTTGCCACTGAATTCTTGTCCATAGCATCGATGTATCATCATCGATGTCATACCTATAATCACAGTAATCTAAGCCACTTACACCACAAGTTCCTTGATCATAAAATTCAATCCTTATTTGTGTGTCTTGAGTTATCCATGTCTCTCCGTTTTCTATTTTAGGTTCACCTAAAGTTTTTATTATAACGGGTTCCATATCATCAACGCTTGTATAGTCATAAGCAAATTTCCAAACATCATTCACATCTCTTGTTTCAAACTTCCATTGCAAATCACAATAAGGTGTTAATGGTGTTGTAGCTCTAAAATAGAAAGTAGTACACTCCCCCTCATCAATATAATAGGAAGAATCTTCAGCAGTATATTGGTAATATTTCTTAACAGGGTTGTATGGTGATTTATACCATCCTGTTTTGTCATCTGCGGTTACTATAGTATAACCCGTTGTCTCATAAATTCTAACTTCATCAATCGAATCTCCACCGTCAGGAACATTACATATCTCCACACTATAATCTATTGTATCACCCGATGGAGACCATTCTGGTTGTATTTCAGCTGAGTTGAGGTGAGCAGCCAAACCAGGCATCATATAGCTGACGCTAGCAACTAAAAACGCGAGCGTGAGCACGACCATTGCGCCGATAGCGACGCCAGAAGTTCCTTTTAATCTTTTACCGAATAGCTTCATTTACTCACCTCACACAGAATTTTTTTATGTTGCATTTTAAGAAAATACACAATCCTAATAGAACTTGAAACTATTTATTGCTTTACTAGCATTACGCATCAACTACAATTGTCTAACACTTGTACTAAATCCTGAAACAAGCTTAAATCTTTTTGCTTTCAATAAATAGACAGTGGTAATGTGCATCCAATACAAATACGATTAACAAGGGAATTGATCCAAAAGATAGACGTTCTAATCGAAAGCGGCATCTATCCCAACAGGTCAGAGGCCGTAAGGGACGCTGTCAGGCGATTAGAGCTCATGGGTTGATTCTTATGGTTTCTTTAAAAACAAAGATAATCAAAGATAGTGAATTGAACAAAAAATCTTATGAAAGTTCTTTCATGTTTCCCTTCCAAAGGGTCATATTCGAAAATTACTGCGAAGTGAAATCGTCTATACATGCTTATGAGATTATCGCCGCAAAGGGCCTGAGTGTTAAAGGAAATACGCGAGTCGACAACAACATGACTATCTATGAGGGAGAGAAACATCTTGTTTTTAATGGCGACTTGGTCGTAGGTTCCAGTCTGTTGGCTCCCAATGTAGAGGTAGAGGTGCGTGGGAACCTGGAAGTCGGGAGGACCACAAGTATCAGGGACATGCTTGTGGAGGGTGACCTGAAATCCTCTGGAAGAATAGAGACATTTACAAAGTTGGTGTGTAGAGGCTCAATATCATCCAGAGGAGACATAATAGCAGGGACCCTTCTAGAAGCGGACGGGGACATCCGTTCCCAAGGGACTGTGTGCACTCTTTTCGGCCCAATAAACGCTGGCCACACGATAGCATGCAAAAAAGGCATCTATGGCGGGGCCTTGAGCAACCCTAGTTTAGAACCAGAACTTGTGAACGCGATGAAAATAGAGCCTGATTCTTCTTATGTGAGACGTGGAGAGCTTAGGCTGCATAGATAAAATAAAAAGAAAGGGAAAATAAAAAATTACTGGTAGTAGAACTGGCTCATGTCTTCTGCCATGCTGTCTTCCATCTCTTCGTTAAAGTCAGTCTGCTCCATGTCCAAAGAGTCCATCTCCTCGTTGAGCATCTCGATGTACATGTCCTGAAGCGCAAACTCCTCGTCAATGGTCACTTGTACGCTATCCCCTATAACCACTTCCTGCTCTGTTCCTGCTGGACCTGTCTCCTGACTAAACGGCATCGGCAGCACCAATATCGCCACCACTGCTACTATTATCAGGACCGAAGCAGCTATTATTGTCTTGTTCATTCAATCACCTTGGATAGGAGAACGTGACAAATGTGTAGACTATGTCGCTGAGTGTCAAGGTTCCTGCCCATACGTTTGGCTCTTTTGCATCGCTTGTGCTTGTTTTTCTTGTCAGCGAAAACTCACCAACTTTTGCCGCGTTAGTTTCGCATTCCTCTGCCGACAGTTCCGCTTCCTTGCAAGCCACATAGTCTGGCAGCTGGTTGATGTCAGCTGTTGCAGAGCCGTCCGAGACAACAATATTGGTCAAGGCATAGTCTGTTCCAGCTATCCTTATCCTGCCTTTTTTCACGGTCGTCGCTCCTGTGCTCAAAGCCTCTCTTACCCTTTCGCGGACAGCGTCCCAGTCAGTATCCTCGCCCTGCTTTGCTTCCCTTATCATCTGGTTCACGTTGACCTTGGGAACTATCTTTACATTGCTAATGTGCCACTTTGCCGTCACATAGTTCTCTTCAGTGAAGCCTATGCCGTAGCCGTGCAGAACCGTGGAAAAATAGTTCCTGAGCGTCTCCTTGAACTGGTTCTTCTGGACAGCAGTTATCCTTCCTGGCGAAGCTGCTACCTTTGTCGCCGTAGCTGTTGCTGCCACGCCTATTTGCTCCTGCGCTGCCAAAACAGCCACAGTGCTCAAAAGCAGAATCAGCAGTGTTAATACAATTAGATTTTTCATGTTTTCACCTTAGTTATATCTTATTTGGTGCAAGCCGAGTTAAATAGGTTTTCTTTCTAAATCAAAGAGATTTTATTTCCAAATAAGATGTATTGTTATTCCCACAATAAAACCAACAGCACATGATACTGCTACTTTTTCTACTATAGGAAGGTTTACCATACCCATCGTTATTGCTACTGTAGCTCCAACAACTGCCCCTATCACACCGCCCCTTTTATCGAACTTTGCCATACTAAAACTATAGAAAAACCAGCTTTTAATGCTTTAGGGGGGTTTACCCATTTCAGTATAGCACTCTCAATGCAAGCTTTTTTCAAATATAGACAAATCTTAATTTTAAAGCCGTTGCTACAAATATTAATTACAAAAGGTTTTTTAGAATAGATTTTATTATTCTACATCTTCTTCTGCATCTTCGTCTGAATCGTCTGAATCGTCTGAATCGTCTGAATCTGCAGCTTTTATTTTTTCAACTTGTTCAGCTTTTGGTCCCTTGTCGCCTTTAACAACTTCAAAGGAAACTTTGTCGCCTTCTGTGATGTCAACGCCTTCTTTCAATCCACTTGTATGGACGAAATAATCCTTTCCGTCATCACCAGTTATGAACCCAAAGCTTTTGTTCGGATTAAAAAATTTTACAATACCTGTTACCATCTTAATACCTCCTATTATTATTTCAGTTTTTTGTTTTCAACCTTTTAAAGGAATGGTTTTAGGTGTCCATTTGATTGGAGTGATAAAATGAGTGACCCATAACAAAAAAGTTATTTAATGGACCGACAGTTATATTTTAATGCCCTATATTAATAATATGTTCAATCCTGTGGAACTGGCCAAGGAAACCGAGAAGATTATATGCAAGAACTCTGAGAAAAAGTTCTACAGGTTCAGGCCTGCCAAGTTCTACGGCGGCGTTGCCACAGCGGACTGCGTCGGCTGCTGTCTGAGGTGCGCTTTCTGCTGGGCTTGGAAGACCCTTGAGAAACCGGAGGATTCAGGCAAGTTCTGCAAGCCCAAGGAAGTGGCAGACGAACTAATCAGGATCGCCAGGGAGAACGGCTTCAAGCACGTCAGGCTGTCAGGCAACGAGCCGACCCTGGGATGGCAGCACCTGCTCAAGGTGCTCGGTTATCTCAAGGGCTCCGGTTTGGACGTCATAATTGAGACCAACGGCATAATCATCGGCTGCGACCTGAGCTATGCCATGGAGCTGGCCGAGTTCAAGGACTTTGTCCGCGTCCGAGTTAGTTTGAAAGGCGCCAGCCCCACTGAATTTTCAAAGCTCACTGGAGCAGAGCCAAAGTTCTTCGAGTATCAGATAGAGGCGCTAAAGAACCTCAACCAGGCAGGCGTCCCGTGCAACCCGGCTGTCATGACACTGTTCTCCAAGGAAGAGACCCTGGAAAATCTGAGGAGTCGTTTGGAAACCATCAATCCCAGCTTCTTCGACTTTGAGGAGGAGGAGCTAAAGATATACAAAGGCGTAAAGGAAAGGCTGGAAAAGATAGGGGTTGTCTTCAAGAAGGCCAAATAAAAGCTTTTAAAACTTAGTTCACAACTTTTAATTATGCAGACGCTAGAAAGGCAGCTCCCAAAATTCATCAGACTTTATGAACCCGGTGTTGAAAAAATAATAGAGCTTCCTGCAGAAAATTTAATCGCTGTAGACGCCAATATAATAATGTCGGCTGTTCTTCCAAGAGAAAAAAGAACTCTATATGAATTCTTAAAGCACAAGAATCGTGCATTCTTAAAGAACCATAACCATTCCTACGAAAAGACTGGGGGAAGAACTCTTGTTAAAGAGAAGAGAAATTGCAAAAAAAGAATAAAGATAGTTAATGCCATGGAAGATGGTTATTTTAACAACAAGGGGCTGTGCCCAATTATAACCAATAAAATATATGCCGAGTTGAAGTATTTTGAACGTCTGAGCGGAGCGACAAATATAGATTCTCTGATAGAAAGCATGGAAGGGAATTTCTGTACAGTCCTTCTACAAACTGATTATTATCGAAGAAAGTATCCGGTTATTTCAGAAAGCCTTAAAGAGGAAGGTGACTTCTCGATAGCAGCGGTCTCGGTCGAGCTAGGATGTCCTATGATATCAGACGATTACATTTCATTTAACACGGGCATTCAGAACAGAATCAAGAAAGAGCAAAACAAAAAATGGCCTAGAACAAATTTCATGTTATATGATTCAGAATCCCTTGCAATGTTATTGAACATATAGCATCTAATAGCACATTTCGTACTTTAGCCCGTATCTCTGGAAAAGCTCCGCAAGCCTTTCTTTAATGTTCTTGTAATAGTCCTTATCGGAAAACAATATCTCCTGCCATTTGTCAACCAACTGGGGATAGCTCTTCTCCAGAATTTTTTCTATTTTTTTCCAGTGGGCAGGGCGCTTGATGTTCAACCTGTCAACAATCACATAGTCCGGGTTGGCTGAAGCGAACTTTTTGACAGTCTCTTCCAAGTCTATATCGCTTATCATTGGCAGAACTGGACCGAAGAATATGTAGGTCCTTATCCCTTCTGCTTTCAACATTTTGAGGGCTTCCAATCTCTCAAGACTTTGGGACGCTCCTGGCTCGAAAACCTTTCTGGCGTCCTCGTCAAAGGTGGTTATGGTCATCCCGACCTCGCATTTGATATGCTTCAGCAGGTCAATGTCCCTGAGGACCAGCTTGGACTTGGTCTGGACAACGGCGAAATAATCGGTGCCTTTCAGCTTCTCCAAAATTTTTCTGGTAAGTTTATACTTCTCCTCGCAGGAGTTGTAAGGATCAGTAACAGAGCTTATGAAGATCGTGCCAGGCTTGTTTCGCTTCAGGTCCTTTTCCAGGATTTCAGGAGCATTAATTTTAGCTTCCATGAATGCTCCCCATTCTCTGCCTTCTCTAAGAACATAAGGCGCGTAGCAGTAGACACAGGCATGCGAGCACCCCCTGTACGGATTAATAGAATACTTTGTCTCCAAGCGAGACTTGCTCAAAATGGTTTTACAAAGTACTTCCTTTGCTAACATATGGTTTCACCTTGATAAAATCTATCAGCCTCTTCTGACGCATGGTATCTCTTAAAACAGCGCTGGTCTCAATCCACTTTTTCATGGGTATGTCAAGCTTCTTTGCTATATAGTCCAGCATCTGGTCGAGTGAAGAGAATCTAATTGGGCTGGTTTCCAAAGCTTTCCTGACAGACTCCCTAACATTCCAGACGCCAACAGGCATGATGTAGCCAGGATGAGCCTCCCTCATCACGACAACCCCAGCCTGCCTCCTTTCGTTGTTCAGCAGCTCATTAACGGCAAGCCTACTTGCAAAGTAGCAGCCGCCTATATCCGGGTATTTTTTCCTTCCATCATAGAACTCGTGGTCTGCGAATATCTCTATGTTCGCCTTGTCTGGGTTCCACAGTGTCTTAGGATACCAGGCCTCTATCAGCTCGTAGCTCCACTCCCTTGGAAGCATAAGAATAATCCATCGATTATCCAGATAGTTGTATTCATAGATTCTGTACTCATTAATCAGAGGGTAGGTCTTGGTATACTCTATCATGTTCTTGGATATCATGTCGTCGACAGCTGTTATCGACCATCTTGTCGGGACGAACATCCTGTTCTTGCCGATGCCGAAGGCTCCGACAGAAAAGGCCTTTTGTATCTTTGATATGAGGACGCCGTCCTTGTACAGCCGGTTGACAGCGTCGACAGCCTTCAGGTCGGCGTCATAGAAAGCCCTTTCAATCCTTTTGTTGAAAGGCTGGTTCTCGATGTTAAGGTCTATAACAGGGGCGGACGGACCGAAGGGCTGCACATCGTCACTGAGGGCAATCCTTCCCACAGGCTTTGACTTGAACTCGACCTCGGCGCTTGGTGATTGCTCTGAAAGGGCAATCTCCCTTGTCCTCTCGATGATTTTTCCCTCAAAGTTCTTGACGCCTGTCAGGAATTTGCCCCTAACCAACCTGAAGCGGAAATCAACTATCTCCTCTATAGACTTGCCTGTCCACATCTCGGGCGTGTCCATGAAGTTGGTGTCACCGTGCTGCGGCGGCACCATGGGCCCGACAAAGACCTTGGGATAGTTGTACCTGCCCACGAAAACTGACGGAGGAGACGAACCCTCAAGATGAGTAGAATCAATCAAGGGCTTGGCCTTGTTCTGGGCATAGAACTTTACGACTATCGGACAGCGTTCCTTGCCGCACCAGAGCCTGCCCTTACACTTTGCACAAAGGGAACCGGACTCGCCAGAAAAAAGCATAATTGAAGTTGTCCTCAGAATTATTTAAGTTTTTAATATCAAATGAAACGCGAATTGGATTAACCCAGTTTTATTCAACATTTAGCAAGTTTTTATATTTTTACCTGCCATATTAAAAAGAGTGATTGCTTGAAAATAGGTATTCTTACAGGCGGAGGGGACTGCGCGGGAATAAACAGCGCCATCAGGGGTGCGACTTTCGCAGCAGAAGAGCTGAACCATGAACTCTACGGAATAAAAAATGGTTGGGAAGGCCTGATAAAATATAAAGAAATGCGTCTAAACTCTAAAGATGTGGAAGGTATAGGCGAAAAGTCTGGCACCATACTTGGGACTAGTAGGACAAATCCCTTCAAGTGTGATGATGAAAAAGACAAATCAAGTATTGTTTTGGAAAATTTGAAAAAAAATAATTATAATTCTTTAATAGCCATTGGTGGGGAGGACACGCTTGGTGTTGCTTGCAAGCTTGACAAGTTAGGATTTCCAGTTATCGGCATACCAAAGACCATGGACTATGACCTTCAAGGCTACAGCCTAGGATTCGACACAGCGGTTGAGCGTGTTAGGGATCATCTCGTAGACCTCAGAACAACTACAAGCAGCCATAGAAGAGTTTTCGTAATAGAGGTCTTTGGCAGAAACACGGGACATGTTGCCTTTGAAGCTGGGCTTGCTGGGATGGCAGACGTAATACTGATCCCAGAAATACCCTATGACATAAATGTTGTATGCAATGATGTAAAGAAAATATATGAAAAGAGAAAAAGGGAAGATACCAGTCCGTTTGCAATTGTTGTAGCAGCAGAAGGGGCAATGCCTATCGAGAAAAAGGAAAAAACCTACACCTCTAGCGAAACAGATGAATTCGGTCATAAAAAACTGGGCGGAATAAGTGAGAAAATAGCTAATCAAATAAGAGATAGATTGAGTATTGAAACCAAGCACATGTCGCTAGAACACATACCAAGAAGCGGTCCATGCGGCTGTTTTGACGCCTACACAGGCGAAAAGTTCGGCAGGGCTGCTGTTTATTTAGCCCAAGAGAGCATGAGCGACGTTGCTGTCACAGACCTAAGGGGGGAGAAAATAACTACAATGAAGTTGGAGGACATCATAGTCCAGAAACCTGTTGATATCAAAGAGGTACCCCTCTATGAAAAAAGGGTAAGCTTCGGACGACCGAAACAGAAATACAAGCCGAAAATAAAAGCTTTTAAAAAACCTGCTTAGACAAAAGTAAAGGCTACCCAGTCCCCGACATAGTGGGTTATCACTATAACCAACAGGGCTATAAGCAGGTGCTCGCCAACGACCTTCCAGGCAGCCTCTTTCTTTCCTCTAGCTATCTTGAAGCTGATTACACCAATCAGCAAAAGGCCCCATGCAACGCTGACCAAAATGGCCGTACCGATATCCAGCATCATCACAGGAACCAAGAATGTCAGCGCGAAAAAGAACTTTGACAAAAACGTGGAAACAGTCGACTCCCAAATCTCCTTCGCGTCATGGTTCTGAGATTCCTGGCAGATGTGGATGCCGAGTGCATCGGAGAAAGCATCGGCAACTGCTATCGTCAGTATGCCGCCTATTACAACAAGTGAAGAGCCTGTGCTGCCGTGCAGACCCACCATTAAGCCAAGTGTGGTTATTATCCCAGAAGTCAGACCAAAGCTGAAACCAGTGCCAAGGGCCCTTTTCATAATAATAGCTTTGCTATTTCTGCTTAAATAATTAAGAAAAAGTTAATACAAAAATAAAAAAGAAAACAACTTTGGCAAATCCTATCTTCTTCTTTTCTTCTTCGGCTTTGCGATCTTTAGTTCCTCTGCCTCTATCCAGACCAGTATCAAACCGATGAATATCAGTAATAGCGGGACAATACCTGCTAACAACCTTATTAGATGGTCTATTAATCCGTAGCCCCAAGGTTCAGGCATTACCGCCCATATGCCAATTATAACGAAAATCAATCCAATCAGTATTTTTCCTATACCCATAGTTTCACCTACTGTCCTTATGGAATCAGGCATATAAAAATCTTTCGCTGTTTTTTCAAGCATTCATCATCAACCCCGAAACCATAAGCTATAAAAACCTTTGATTTAATCTATAGTAGTAATAGCTTGAAACCGAAAGGTGATGTGAGATGGGTTATCAAAAATATATGAAGAAACTTTGGAAGAGTCCGCAACAGAAAGAGATAATCAAGGAAAGACTGATTTCTTGGAGAAAAGAGCCTGTGATTGTAAAGCTGGAAAGGCCGACACGCCTTGACAGGGCTCATGCTTTGGGTTATAAGGCCAAGCAGGGCTTTGTTGTAGCAAGAGTAAAGATTGGCAAGGGTTCCTCCAAAAGAGAAAAGATGTCTGGTGGAAGGAAGCCCATACACGCAGGGCAGACGAAAATGAACCCCAAGATGAACGCGCAGCACATCGCCGAAATGAGGGTGAACAAAAAGTTCTCCAACATGGAAGTGCTCAACTCCTATTATGTTGCAGAGGACGGCAAGAAGAAATGGTTCGAAATCATTCTGGTCGATCCACAACACCCGTGCATAAAAAGAGACAAGAAGCTCAACTGGATATGCAGCACAAAGGGAAGGTCCTACAGGGGTCTGACATCTTCAGGCAAGAGCTCAAGAAGCCTTATGAGAGGCTTTGAGAGAAGGAACAAACCCGGCAAGAAGCAGTAATTTTTCTTGAAAAAAATCCTTTTTTTTAAAGCTATATTCCAATATTCTATTAGTAGCATTTCATGGTGAACTGAATGAAGTTTTACGACCTGCATGTCAAAAGCAAGCTCTCTGACGGAGAGAACGCCGTGGAGGAGATGGCAAGATTTGCGAAGAGGTTGGGCTACACAGGAATAGCCATATGCGACGATTACGAGAGCAAGGAAAAGTTGGAAGAGCTGATAAACAAAATCAGGGAACTGGAGACAGAGTTGGAAGTCTATCCAGGAGTTCTGATAAAAGCAGATAACGTCAGTGACTTGAAGGAGAAAATAACCAAAGTCCGCGAAAAGGCGTTGATAGTCATTGTTGCAGGAGGCAGTTACGAGATAAACCGCGCAGCATGCGACGACCCGAGGGTCGACATACTGGCGCACCCGGAACTGGGAAGGATTGACAGCGGCCTTGACGAAGTTTGCATGCAGGCAGCCATGAGAAACAACGTTGCCATCCAGATCAACTTTAGAGAAATACTCGAATCTTTCAGAAAGCAGAGGTCATACGTCCTCAATCACATTGAAAAAAACATGAGCCTTGCCGAACATTTTCGAACGCCTGTTTTAATTTGCTCAGGAGCGCAGAGCATCTGGGGCATGAGAGCTCCCAGGGAGCTGGTGTCAGTAGCCAATGTCCTCGGCCTTGACATAAGCAAGGCCTTCCTAGGTATGACGACTGTTCCGCAGGAGATGGTTGAGAACAACAAGAAAACGCTGGAGGGGAAGAAGATAACAGAAGGCGTGGAGATAGTAGAGTGATGATATGGAAGATAAAAGACCAAAACCGTTGCCGTCAAGCCTGAGAAGCAGGAGAAGGTACATAGCCTACCAGGTGATATCAGAGGAAAAGGTCCTGCTGGACGACATAACCAACACCATATGGCATTCTGTGCTGAACTTCCTCGGGGAGCACGGGACATCAGAGACAGATATGTGGATTGCCAGGGACACGTTCAACGAGGAGAATCAGACAGGCTTGATAAGATGCGCGCACGACAGCGTGGAAGAGATAAGGACGGCACTAGCGCTGATACAGAGGATAGGAGACGCAAGAGTCGTCTTCAAAGTGCTCGGCATATCAGGAACCATGAACGCGGCAAAGATGAAGTTCTTCGGAGAAACTAAGCTGACAGAGTTCACATGATAAGAAAAACCTTTATAAGGTTAGAAACTGAAAAGTAATAACATCTAAGGTGATATTATACAAGCGATACCAGAAATGATGGGATACGACAGGGCAATAGTGACATTTTCTCCTGACGGAAGATTGTTCCAGGTAGAGTACGCAAGGGAAGCTGTCAAAAGAGGGACAACATCTGTAGGCTTGATATTCGACGGAGGAATTGTTCTAGTGGGTTCAAAGCCTGTTGTGGAGCTGGCAGTGCCTGAAGGAAGCGGAGAAAAAATCTTCCAAATAGACGACCATCTGGGTGGAGCGATTTCAGGATTTCTGGCTGACGGAAGAGTGCTTATTGATGCAAGCAGGATAAAGGCGCAGGTCTACAGGCTGACTTATGACGAGCCGCTGAATGTTCTGGGAGCTGTGAAAGATATTTCAGACAGGATGCAGCTGTTCACGCAATATGGTGGAGTAAGGCCTTATGGAGTTGCTTTCTTGTTCGGAGGGGTTGACGAGAACGGCGCGCAGCTTTTCGAGGTCGATCCTTCTTCAGCATACTATGGCTGGAAGGCGCATTCGATAGGCAGAGGAGCGCCAGAAGCGTTAAAGTTACTGAGAAAGAGCTGGAAAGAGAACATGAAGCAGGAAGACGCTGTCAAGCTTGCGATACAAGCGCTGAGGGCAGGGGAAAAGCACATAAAGCCGACTGAGGTTGAGTTGGCTGTTGTCAATGGTAAAGGTTTTACAAAGTATCATGGCGGCGAAGGATTAAAATTCATTAAAAAGTACTGGTAATTATGGTTAATTCAGAAGGTCGATTAAATGATTTCTGTAGAAAAAGCTGTTATAGCTAAGTTGGTAAAGTTTGGGAACAGGTTTGAGATTTTGGTTGACCCGAACAAATCGTTAGAGGTTAGGATGGGCAAGGAAATACCTCTGGATGATTTGATTGCTTCTGAGGATATTTTTGAGGACTCGAAGAAAGGTCTCAGAGCATCAAATGAAAGCATCAACAAGGCCTTTGGCACAACTGACTTCAAAGTGATCGCAAAGACCATAATAAAGGATGGGGAGGTCCAGCTCACGACAGAGCAGAGAAGGCAGATGATGGAGGACAAGACAAAGGCCTTGGCAAGCATCATCTCAAAAAGAGGCATCAACCCGCAAACGAATCTGCCACACCCAATGGACAGGATTGTCAGGGCAATGGAAGAGGCAAAAATAAAGGTGGAACTGGACAAGAGGGTAGAAGAGCAGGTGGACTCTGCGGTAAGAGCTCTGCAGAAGGTAATGCCAATAAGGATAGAGAAGATACAGCTGGCCATAAAGATAACGCCCCAGTTCGCGGGCAAGGCTGGCAATATTATAAGAAGTTTTGGGACCCTATTAAAAGAGGATTGGACCTCAGACGGCAGCCTGCTGTCGCTGATAGAGATTCCTGCAGGCATACAGCAGGAAGTTTATGATAGATTGAACAACTTGACGCACGGTCAGGTTGAGGTTAAAATAATTAAAAAAGTAGGTGATTAATATGAATGAAACAAAATCAGAGGTTTTGGTAAAGGAGAGGCAGCTGGTCATTCCGGGCGATACTTTGGCAACCGGCTTGGACTTTCTGCCCTCTTCAGGAAGCTTTAGATCGGACAACAAGATAAAGTCGAAAATTTTAGGCTTAGCAAAGGTAAAGGACAGATTTGTAGGAGCAATACCGTTGTCAGGAGTATATAATCCCAAGATGGGGGACGGCATAATCGGTTTTGTCTTCGACATGCAGACCACGATATGGATTGTTGATATAAACTCGCCTTATGACGCGATACTGCCCTTGGGCGAGGCTGTGGGAGAATATGTTGATTTGAACAAGACTGACATTTCAGTCTACTTTGATATCGGGGACATTGTCTATGCAAAGGTCCTGAACGTCTCGAAATCAAAGAGGATACAGCTGACCATGAACGACCACCGGGCAAGAAAGCTGATCGGCGGCAGGATTCTTAGGATAACGCCGGCAAAGGTGCCGAGGGTCATAGGCAAGTCCGGCTCCATGATAGAGCTGATAAAGGACAAGACAAAGTGCCAGATAATCGTTGGTCAGAACGGAATTATTTGGATAAAGGGAGAGAAGGAGAGCCTGGCTGCGAAGACCGTCTTGAAGATAGAGAGGGAGTCGCATGTGTCAGGTCTGACAGATAAGATATCCCAATTTTTGGAGAAGGGTGATTAATATGGGAAAAGCAGGAAAACCGGAAAAAATGATAATAAACGGCAAAAGACTTGACGGAAGAACTCTGGACCAGTTCAGGCCAATGGAACTTGAGATTGGAGTGCTGAAAAAGTCGAACGGCTCGGCAACGTTCAGGTTCGGCAACACGTACGCCCTAGCAGCTGTTCAAGGCCCGAGGGAAGTGCACCCAAGGCACATGGAAGATCCGCAGAAGACTATCTTAAGATGCAGGTACGCCATGGCGCCCTTCTCGACAAAGGAGAGGATAAGACCTGGCAGAAGCCGCAGGGCAACAGAGATATCCATGGTGATAAAGGAGGCTTTGTCAAACGTGGTGTTCTTCAACGAGTATCCAAAGACTGCCGTAGACGTCTTCATGGAGATACTGCAGGCTGACGCCTCGACAAGGTGCGCGGCTCTGAACGCAGCATCCCTGGCTTTGGTGGATGCAGGCGTGCCAATGAGCAACATGGTAAGCTCATGCAGCGTGGGAAAGGTCGACGGCCAGATTGCTCTGGACTTGTACGGCATTGAGGACAATTACGGAGACGTGGACATGGCTGTAGCAATGGTGGGCAACGAGGATAAGGTGGTCCTGTTGCAGATGGATGGCATAATAACCAGGGAAGAGATGGTAACAATGCTGAAGCTTGCTGGAAAAGGCTGCTCAGAAATAAGCGAGAAGCAGAGGCAGGCACTAAGAGAAAAATACAATACAGGTGATGCAGATGTTGATGAGTGAAGATTATGTAAGAAAGATGGCAGAAAAGGGCTTGAGGGTGGACGAGAGGAAGCCGGAAGAGTTCAGGGAGATAAGCGTAGAGACCAACGTGATAGGGAACGCGGAAGGCTCTGCAAGAGTCAGGATAGGCAACACGCACGTGCTTGCAGGTGTCAAGATGTCCGTAGGAACACCATTCCCTGACACACCGGACGAGGGCGTTCTCATTGTCAACGCAGAGCTGTCGCCAGTGGCGTCGCCAGAATTCGAGGCAGGCCCTCCAAGGGAGGACTCGATAGAGATAGCAAGGGTCACTGACCGCGGCATAAGAGAGAGCAAGTGTATTGATGTTGAGAAGCTGTGCATAACTCCTGAAGAGGCTGTTTGGATGGTCAACGTTGACATACATGTGCTGGACTATGACGGGAACCTCCAGGACGCAGCGGCCTTGGCAGCAATAGCAGCCCTGAAAACCGCAGAGCTACCAAAGTATGAGGATAAAAAGATTGTCTTCGAAGAAAAGGCAGGCAAGCTGCCCATAAGGGACACGCCGATAGCGATAACAACAGTGAAGATAGGCAACACCCTTATGCTGGACACCAACCTAGAGGAAGAGAAGAGCATTGACGCCAGGATAACCATAACAACAATGGAAAACGGCAACATCTGCTCCATACAGAAGGGCGGCAACGGCTTTTTCACCATAGACGAGATAGCAAAGGCGGCAGATTTATCAATTGCGAAAGGCAAAGAATTAAGAAAGTTGATTAAATGACAAAGAAAGTAGGTAGCACAGGCAGGTTCGGTCCAAGGTACGGAACCAAAACCAAGAAGATAATAAAGAAGATGGAAGAGAAGCAGAGACAGAGTAAAACGTGCCCGTACTGCGAGAGGAACGCCCTGAAAAGGGTCTCATCAGGAATCTGGTACTGCAAGAAATGCAAGACCAAGTTCGCAGGGGCAGCCTACTTCCCAAAGAGTGAGAAAAATGTATAAATGTCTTAACTGCGGCGAAAAGATAGAGATGAAGCAAGTGAAGGAAAAGATAAGATGTCCTTACTGTGGGTACAAGATAATAACAAAGGAAACCCCCAAGACTGTCGTGAAAGTAAGCTCGGATTAGAATGAAGGCTCAGATAGAGATAGAATGCATGAATCCTGAAACGGTCGTGAAGGCGATAGAGCCTGACATGGATTCTAGAAGGTTCGAGGTCAGGCTAAAGGCAGGGGACGGCAAGGTGCTTCTGGCAGTCAAGTCAGAGGACATCGCAGGCCTGCTTGCGGGTATAAACTCTTACATAAAGCTGATAAGGACCGCGATAAATACGGAGGAGATTGAATGAGCGAACTAAAAATAACACCGGAAACACAGCAGATTCTGATGGAGCTACAGGCATACCAGCAGCAGATGCAGACTGTTCTGATCCAGAAAGAGAGCCTGAGCATACAGAACATGGAGATGGACAAGGCTCTAGTTGAGCTGGGAAAGGTGAAGGACGAGGACGTGTTCAAGGCTGTGGGTCCGATCCTGATAAAGGCTGACAAGGAGAAGCTGAAGATCGAGCTGAACGAGAGGAAGGAGACCATCGATCTCAGGCTGAAGAGCCTTAACAAGCAGGAAAAGAGGATGAAGGACAGGATGGAAGAGAACCAGAAGAAACTGGAAGAAATCCTCAAGGGTCATGAAAAAAAGTCGGCTGCAGAGTAATCACAGCCATCGTTTTACCAATTCTTTGCTGTTTTTTCCTATGGGAAATATCATTAATTCAGGGGTTTTGATTTCGACTGCTTCTATGTTTTCATTATCTATTTTTTTATTTAGTAATCCTGTCTGCACAGTCATCCACTTTAGTTCCGGCTTGTAGCAGGGATTTATCACTTTATAGTCGACCAAATAGCTGGGATGTATTATTATTTGCTCTTGCCAAAGATCATTTATCTTCTTGACAGGTTGTTCGGTAGAGTATCTAAGAAACAAGAATAGGAGGTTTGGTTCGTATATAGGACTGTTTTTAGAGGGGTTGAGCACGACCTGTTTCATGGCATTCTTGTAATTGATAAACTGTCTAGGTCTTATACTGAAATGGTCATTCTTTTTAGGGTCTTTAGTCATTCTGCATTTCATTTCTATTACATATTTTCTATCCATTGTCTTGAAATCAGGACCTCTAGAATAACTAGTTAAACCAAGATATCCGGAAAGTCTTTCTCTGAGAACATTGTCAATTGCTGGTCTGAACGCGTGCCTTTTCATTATCTTATTTAATAAACAGAAAGCAATTTAAAAGGTCAAGACCAACCTTATCCTTAGTATGATGCTCATGGCAAGGTGTTTTCAATGTTCGAAGAAGTTATCAATCTCATCCAGCAGGTCGCTAACGACCGAACTGTGCCCAGGAACATAAGGGCAAAGTGCGAGGATTCGATAAGCATTCTGGCAGACGAGAAGGAAGACGTTGCCGTGAGGGTAAACACTGTTGTTTCTACCATGGACGAGGTCTCCAACGACCCTAACATACCCATGTACACCAGGACCCAGATATGGAACATTGTATCCATCATGGAGAGCATGCAGAAATAGATATTTATATTTCAAGATATAATTAGAATTATGATAATTTTGGAGGTAGATATGGATGGTTTTTGAAAAACTGTTCGGCAAAGGTTTCAGAGAGATGAGCGGAGAAGAATTCATCGAGCTTGACACAAGCGAAATCAACAAGCCTCAAGGCAAGATACCGATAAGGGTTGACAAGATAGAGGACTTTGCAGATTCTGACAGGATACAAAAGCAGGTAAGGGACGGCGCGATTGTCCTTGTAAAGATAAAGGCTTTGAGAGGAAAGGATGTTTCAGAACTGAAAAGAGCAATTGACAAGCTGAGAAAGACTTGTGTGGCAATCAATGGCGACATTGCAGGAATCGATGAAGACTGGGTCGTTGTGACACCATCATTTGCCCATATAGCAAGAATGTGATTGTTTTATTTTTTAACAAAATTCTCCTCTTGTTTTGAGAGGAGATTATTTTTTAATTTTATTAAAAGAATGTTTTTAATTCCGGAGTAACCGGCTTCTTCTTGGAACTTATCCTGTAGTAATAGTTCCATGGGTCCCCCTTGGGATATCTTTCAAGCTGGTCATCCTCTACTAGATTTCTTAGATGCTTGGATGCTGTCTCATAAGTTATATCTAGCCATTTGGTTACTTGACCAGCATCTATATCCGAATTTTCTCTTATAAGCTGAATTATCCTGTCTGGTGTACTGACTCTCATGATCACACCTTTATCTTCTGGAATAGGACCTTACCCCTGTTAGTTTTGGTTCCGGGCTTTAGCAAACCCCACTCTAAATCTTTGAAAAAGAAATTCTTTTCCAATCCCAGTTGTTCCATTATTTTTTCAGATGTTTCTGGAATAAAAGGATACAAAAGTATTGCTGAGAATCTTAGTGTCTCAAGAAGATTGTATAAAATTCCACCTAATTTTTTCTTGTCCTTTATTTCCCAGACCTTGTTCTCGTTTATGTACTTGTTTGCCTCACCAATAAGATAGAAAATATCATTCAAGGTATTGTGGAACTGGAAATTTTCTATGGAAGACTCGACTTTGCCAACAGTTTCCAAAGCCAGTTTTGACAGTCCGTCCTTTTCTGCAGGCTCTTGAACAAGACCGTCAAAGTTCTTCTCGACAAGAACCAATACACGGTTAACCAAGTTTCCTAATGTGTCTGCCAGCTCTGAATTATGCCTGTTTATCAGAGATTCTTCTGAAAAGTTTCCATCTTCTCCGAAAGGAATTTCTCTCATTAGGAAATATCTCAAGCTGTCAACCCCGTATTTATCTACAATTTTATCTGGGTCTACAATAATCCCTCTTGTTTTTGAAAGCTTTTCTCCGCCGATATTTATGAAACCGTGAACAAGAATTGTTTTTGGCAAAGGTATACCAAGAGACATTAAAATTGCGGGCCAGATAACAGTATGGAACCACAAAATGTCTTTTCCTATGACTTGCACATCAGGAGGCCAGTATTTTTCGTTTTTACTTCCTTCATTCGGCTGAGTAGCTTGGAATTTAGACGGGGTAAAAGAAGCTCCTTCACAAAGAGCTGTAGCGTAGTTTGTTAGTGCGTCAAACCAAACATAAATAACATGACCTTTTTCTGTTCCTGTTATTTTCTCTGGCAATGTTATTCCCCAACTGAAGTTGGTTCTTGAAATGCTAAGGTCTCTCAGGTCTTCTTGAAGTCTGTTTAGAATTTCACTTCTTCTAAATTCTGGAATTATGAATTTTTCATTGTTTTTTATATATTTTATTATACTTTCCCTATATTTGCTCAATCTAAAGAAATACGACTCTTCTCTTAGTACTTCTAACTTCGATTTATGAACAGGACATTTTCCATCGACAGCGTCCTTCTCAGTATAGAAAGCTTCACAAGAAATACAATAAAGACCTTCATAATGGTCTTTGTATATATCTTCTTTTTCAGAAACTTTTTCAAGTATTTCAGTCACATTTTTTTCATGATTTTTATTTGTTGTCCTGATAAAGTCGTCGTTGCTTATGTTTAGCTTCTCACACAAATCTTTGAAGAAGACGGACATATCATCAACGAACTCCTGCGGTGACTTGCCTGACTTTTTCGCAGCGTTCTCTATCTTCTGACCGTGCTCGTCCATACCTGTCAGGAAAAAGACATCTTCACATCTAGCTCTATGAAATCTTGCAATGACATCTGCGATAATTTTCTCGTAGGCCTGGCCCAAATGAGGCTTTGCATTAGGATAGTCTATTGCCGTTGTCACGTAAAATTTTTTGAACCTTATCACCTTATTCTAATAATTTTTTCAAGCTTCTTAAATCTTCCACAACAAAGTCTGCCCCGGCTTCCTTCAGATTGGTCTCGTTGCCCCATCCATCCAGAACTCCCACGGCAACAGAACCAGCACTTTTCGCAGATTGTATATCAAACGGATGATCGCCCAAAAACATGCTTTCATCTGGTTTGATTTTCAATAATTTACAAGCCTTGATAACAGGCTCAGGATGCGGCTTTCTGTTCTTCACGTCATCAAAACCTATGATAACGTCATAAGGAATCTTGTAATGATCAAGAGTTGTTTTAGCCATGAGATTGGATTTTGTGGTTACTATGCCTATTTTCATGCCTTCACTCTCAACCCAGTCCAGAATAGGCTTGACATAGGGAAAGGGCTTTATTGATTCCACATCCTTTTTGTAGGATTCTCCATAATACTTTTCAAACTCTTTGATTATGCTCTTTGTCTCTGGAATCAGCTTAGGAATGCTTTCCCTTATCTTGTACCCCATTATATTGTCCATAAGCTCTTTCTTCAAAGGTACGCGGACATTGAAATGCCTGCAAGCTTTCTGTATGTGCTTTATTATCCCGTCAAACGGAACCAAGGTACCGTCGACGTCGAAAAGTATGGCTTTGGGCTTCATGTTAAATTGATTTATGGGTTTCAACATATATTCTTATGCAAAAAGTGACGCATCTCATATTCGCTTTCTTCATCTTGCTGATATTTGGTTTCATTCTCAACTTTCCCGTTTACATGTCGCTATTTGCATTCGTGGGAGTGCTCATACCCGATATAGACACAAAGTTCAAAAAGTTCCACAGAAAGGTTTTTCACAACATATGGTTCCTGATGATATTGCTTTTCATAGGTTTCAGGTTTTTCTTGTTCGACAGGATGACTGCAATCGTTTTCTCCATCGGCTTTATAAGCCATCTGATTGCCGATTCGTTGACGCACAGGGGAATAATGCCTCTCTGGCCTTTGGAGAGGCCCAAATTCAACGGACCTGTGAAGACCGGTGGTTTCGGTGAGTACCTGATAATCCTAATTCTGCTGATCATGATTTACTGGGTCGGGGGCATTATATAGATTTATAAATAATAGTTGACAATTGATAGCATGGTAAAAATAAGTGAATTGAAAACCGGTATGAACGGCATAAATCTGAAAGCAAAAGTTACCGATTTAACAGAGCCTAGAGAAATCATGACAAAGTTCGGGTCTGTCACGACTCTAACCGAGGCAAACCTGGAAGACGACTCGGGTTCCATAAAGTTAGTTCTTTGGGGAGACCAGTCTAAGGAAATAAAGAACGGCACAGAAGTCGAGGTAACCAACGCCTTTACCAAGGAATTCAGGGACGTCATTCAACTCGGAATCGGCAAGGGCGGCTCAGCAAAGTCAGTAGAGTAGTTTACTCGTTCTCTTGGGTTAAGTTTAAATATTTAATTTCTGTTATTTTATTATAGTGATTAAAATGGCAGACATATATGTTATGAGGCTCAGGATTGATCCTGGTTTAAGAGAGATTACAGATGAAAGACATCCTGAAATAGATTTAACTAAATTTGATTTAGAAGCCGGATACAGGCTCGGGGAAAAGCTCAATAAAAAAGATGCTAAAATACTCGATTTTCTTTTACAAAACATAGAGAATTTAAAAGAAGCTTCTGATGCTGCTGAGAAAGAGTTTAAGAAAAAATCACTAGAAGTAATAAAGAGCGACTATAAAGTCGTAGAAGCGGATCTGACACAAAGGAATGTACCGAAAGAATTCCATGAATTCCAAAGTTTAGTAATGCCTACACAATACGTCTAACTTTTCTTCAAATTTTTCAGATTGCCTAAAAATGTTCCATCTAGTAGATAGATTTCTGATTTCTTCCATTTTAGAATATTGTTATTCAGAAGTGGACCTATCGGCTTAAAATCCTTTGAATTAAAGGCCATGCCGCCTATGAGATGGTTGAAAGACGGCATAACTATTCCTTGTTCAAGATTTGTTTCAGTCTTGTATTTTTTCTGAAGCTTCTTCGTGTCAATGTCACATTTCAGCCAGCACGGCTCGATGGATCTGAAGTTGCCTGTCCAGAACTCAACTGCCGGGTGGACGTGCCCCATCACAAGATGTTCTGCATCCAAATCGTTTTTGTCAGGCCATGCCTGACCATGCGTCAGCAGAAAGTCACCCATTTTGAAACCCGCTGGCTCATAGACATTGACCTTGCTCGGAACAATCCTCTCTATACCACCGTCGTGGTTGCCCTTTACAATGGAAATCTTTATTTTGGAAAAGTGCTCAAAAAACTTTGGTATCTCTCTGTGCTCCTGCACAGAGATTGAGGGAACCTGGTGCTTTACATCACCTAGGATGACTAGATGCTTTGCCTTTGTCCGCGTTATGATTTTATCCAGTCTTTCCTTCAATTTCTCCAATTGGGAAGGCACGGTTATTCCCGACTTGTATATCTCGTGCTCAAGCCCTATATGCAAATCCGTTATAACAAGAGTCCTATCCAAAAGCAAGGCAGGCTCAGTGAGAAATTTCATCTTCATAAAATTATTTGCTTTACAGAAGTTTTTAAACCAAATACAAGAATTTATTGTTTACTATTTGTTTGAAAGTATCTTTTCTATTTGTTTAATCTTCTCTATATCCTTTTCCCTTTTCATTATTTTGTATAGTTCCAGATGACTCTCTAGTTTTGTGACAGGAAGATTGACACCATCTAGATTAACAGTCTCTTTGTCTTTTATCCTTTTCATGGAAAAGTTGACCCATTCACCATCGACCTTTTTGCAAAAGTCTCCCATCAGGTCTATCTCAACATCGTCTATCGAAAGCTTGCCCCAATAGGATTTAGTTCTTTCCTTCTCTGAGAAGGCGACAGGTTTTGTGCCGTACTCTCCAAGTATCTCGTATATCCTGAAAGCGCCTTCCCTATCGGTGAGTATGTCTATATCACTAACACTTATTTCGATGCCCTGCAGCAGCAGGCTAGTGCTTCCGCCTATTACCCATTCTATATTTTCTTTCCTCAGAACAGATTCTATCAATTTTACTACGTCAAATATTTTTTTCATAGTCATCAGGCCCTGAAACAAGACTGACTTTGGTGTGCCCGTCTTTCTCCTTATCTCTGTCCAGTCTGTAAAGATAGCCGGACACGGCGTTCTCCAATGAAGGGTCGTGTGTTATTAGGAATATCTGATCAACGAACGTGGCTATCCTTTCCCTTAGTACGTTAGATAATTCATCAACAGCCCTTGAATCCAGATTATGGGTCGGCTCGTCAAGAACCAGCCATTTCAACTGCGGAGCAAGCACTAGCGAAAAGGCGATTCTCAGGGCCAGGCAGGCCATCGACCTCTCACCACCCGATGCGATACCGTCAGCAGCAATCCAACCAGTGGAGTCCTGCATCTGAAGAACATAGTCGCGGTCCTCTATGCCAAGCCTTATGTCGTAGATGTCCTTGTAAGGATAGAGTTCGGACCATATGGTGCTCATCGCCTTGTTGACAGACTCTACAAAGTCCTTTCTCAACTGCTCCTGCGTGACCAACAGAGCACTGGCAAGCATCTCCAGCTGCCTTGACGTTCCCTCGACAATTTCAATCTCCTGCCTGCTCTTTTTCAGCATCTTCATCTTGCTCTCTATCTCCTGCAACAGCTTTCTCTTCTCGTCAGCTATCTCGGAAAAGTTCTTTATGTTGGTCTCGACCTCAGCCTTGAGGCCGATAGCAGAGCTGTAATCTGACTCGTACTTTTCCAGTATGGAGGGCGAGAACGAGACGAATCTCTCCCTCTCGTTCCTCAACAAAAATATCTTTTGCTCGTAATCCTTTGACCTTGCAAGCTTCTCACTAGCCTCCTCCTCCTTGGAAAGTATCTGCCTGATATCGTTCTGCTTTTCCTGCATTTCCCTGTGCTTTGCTTCAAGCATCTCCAGATTTTTTTCAAACATCCTTCTCTGCTTCTCAAAAACAGCGGTCTTTGCTTTGGACTTTCCAAGCTCGTCACATAGAGTCTTTAGCTTCTTCTCAGAATCCTTTATCTCTTCAAGTCTCTGCTCCATCACTCTCGCGTTGCTTATCCTTTCTTCCAAATTGTTTATCGACTTGCGCATCTTGATTATCTCCGGCTGGAGCGTCTTTATCTCCTTCTTCATGTCCTTGATGCTTTCCTTCCTCTTTGTCAAGAGATTAGCCTTTTTCTTCTCTGTCATCTTGCCGTCGCAAATGGGACACACATTACCAACATTGTCCAGCTCTTTGATAGACTCTTCTAACTCAGAAATCTTAATGCTGGCCTTTTGCAGCTTCAGCTGCTTTTTCTCCAGATTACTTTTGTCCTTTTCAAGCTGGGACTGCAGCTTCTTCAATGGACTGGCTTTGATGTCCTTTGTTATTCTTGCCAACTCCTCGACATCCTTCTCCAGCTTGGGCAGCTGCTCCTTCTCTATTAGAATTATCTTGGCATTGTCCTCTGCATACTCGCCCTTCAATTCGTCAAAGTTCTTCTTCTCCGCGTCTATCTGGAAAAAGTATTTCTTTATTTCTTCAGTTACAGAATCATAATCTTTACGCATCTGCTCAGGGGTCGCCTCCGCAAACTCCATCAGATCCTCTTTCAGTTTGTCAATGTCACTATTTGTTACCTCAAGAAGCGCCTTGTACTTTTTGACATCCTCATCTATTTGTTGTACAGCCTTCTGCTGCCCCTTTAAATTAGCCAATTCCTTCTCTATAATCTCTTTATTTCTTATGACCTCTTTGAGCCGTTGCCTCATCCTGGCTCCTCTCTCATTGAGCTCGGAGAACTCTCTCTTTATTGTATCGACTTTCATCAAGCCTTCATCATTCTTCAAGGACTCTATCAGCCTTTTCTTTTCCTTCGTTAGGTCCGAAAATCTATTTATCAGCGATTTTGTGTTCAGCCTTGCCTTTTCGAACTTGTCTATCGCAAGCAGCTCGTCTATCTTTTTCATCCTCTGCCCTTTGGGTATAGTAAGAAACATATCCAGTTGGTTCTGCTCAGAATATATGGCCCTGGTGAACAGGTCATAATCCATCTTCAGGATTCTCTCCACTTCTTTTGTCACCTTGGTGGCCTGAGGACCTTCTATGAGCTCACCGTTCTTCCTTAGCTCTGCGGTAGACCTGCCGTTCGTTATGTTTCTCTTTACACTATACTCTGAGCCGTTGATGTCAAAGTTGATGGTGACCTTTGCATTGTCCTTCTTCACAGGCTTTTTCATGACAACGTCCTCGAGCTTCACCTTCCTCTGCTGCAGATTAAGGAACGTGCCGAAAAGACCGAAGCATATGGCATCCATAACAGAGGTCTTGCCAGAGCCCATCGGCCCGACAAAGCAGTTGGTGCCTTCCGCGAATTTGATCTCGCTGTCCAAATGCGTTCTCCAGTTTTTCAGCTTTACTTTGGTTATCATTCTAATCTCTTTTGGTTGCCTGTTAAAAGATTGAATATCATATCAATATTACCTTCGACCAGATATTCGAAAATATCATCAATTTTGATTTTGCAGTTCATCTGCTCCAGGTTCTTCTGGAGTATGTTCAAGCCATGCTCCTCGGGTGAAAGCCTGTTGCTTTTGAAAGTCTTCAGCATCTCGATCTGCTCCTGCAGTCCCTCCACATCCAGGTTCTTGTTTATGTTAAGGATTGACTTGCCGCCGAACTTTTCCTCTATCTCGGAGAATTTGGGTAGCATGTTCTCCTTCCTCACCAGACCTTTCACCTTTATGTTCACTATTGGCTTCTTGTCTGTCATCGAGATGGTCTGGACATAGTTCTCTATGTTCTCCTTTATGTTGGGCTCAAAGTCGAATTCCTTCCAGAATATCTTCCTCTGCTTCTCCAGCTCTATTTTGTTTATGATGTTGCCGTCGTACTTGAAGATGCACTTGGGCTGGTCAGCCTCTATCTTGTGCAATGAAGTCGGCGTCGTGCTGCCGCAAAGTATAAGCCTGCCCTGATGAAGGTCCCTTATCTCGTTCCAGTGCATGTGCCCTAAAACGTAGATGTCAAAGCCTTTGGGCAGGTCTTCTATCTTTATGGTCGGTGGTTCTAGCGGCGAGTAGATGTACGGGTCAATGGACTGATGTATCATGAATATGTTCTTTGCGCCTTCCACAGGCTTTGGGTCCCATTCTTTCAATCTGTCCATGGCATACCTGTCTGAGACGCCGCTCATGCCGTGTATTGCCACGCGCTCGCCATCAATGTCAAAGACAGCTGTGGCACAGTCCAGATGGACTATCAGACCCGAATTCTCCAGTGTCTGTATGGGATTTATGGTGTACTTGCTCCTCTTCTCATGCGTGCCATGTATCATCACGACGGGTATGCCCCTGAAAGCCAGCGGAGAAAGCTCATGTTTCTCCTTGTTTATTATCTCCACCAATTTCGTTCTTGACGGAAAGTGCTGGGCCTTGCTCAGTATCCTCGCAGTCTTGGCAAAAACCTCCGGCTTTGGTATCCTCGTGTCGAACAGGTCACCGGCTATTAGAATAAGGTCACAATCAAGAGTCTTGTCGATGGCCTCTTCTAAAGCGATAAAGCTGTCCTCACCTCTCTCCTCACCGTACTTGTAGCCACAGTGGCAGTCAGAAAATATACCTATCTGCATAGAACCACGAATAATAGTTAATGTAACTAAAAATTAATAAAGGTTTAAATTTCTGAACCATCGAACTTTACTTATGATCACATGTGTTATTCATGATTATGATGGAACTCTCGTAAATAGCATGAAAGCAGTCTATAATGCGTATACGGTGATCCTTGGCAAACCGTTGGGATATGTGATAAAGAACTATGATTCTGATTGGAGGGCGTTCTTGAAAAAAGAGGGCAAGGAAGAACCTGAAGACGGTGTATGGAAAGGTCTTATAGAAAAGTTTGGCACAGAACTGTTTAAAGGAACAAAAGATTACCTTAAAAAATTGAAAGCCGATGGTTACAAGCTGGCAATTGTCACATCCACTGGATTCGATATTGTAGATTGTGAAATCAAAAAGAATGGTCTGTCGGAAACGTTTAAGGTAATAATCTCTTCAGACGATGTCAAATTACTAAAGCCAGACCCAGAGAGTTTACTTCTAGCTGTTAAAAAATTGGGGTCAAAAATAGAAAACTGTGTTTACGTAGGGGATACTGATGCGGATGCCATAGCTGCTAAAAGAATAGGCATGAAATTTGTGGGCGTTAGTTGGGGATGTCAAAAACCAAGCGTATTGAGAAGTATTAATAACGACAGGATAGCAAGTAATTTTACAGAGCTTTATGAAATAATAAAAAATATGTGATTTCTTAAAAGATTTAAATTGTATCAAATGAAATTTAAAGTGAGTCAAATGTCTGAGGAACTGGGAATAACATTCAAGAAGAAGGATAACTTTTCAGAGTGGTACACAGAGATAGTCCAAAAGTCAGAACTGGCAGACATGAGGTACAACATAAAGGGCTTTCTTGTTCATAGGCCGTGGTCTGTGAAGATAATGAAATTAATGAACAGCTTCATAGAGGAGGAGCTGGAGAAGAACGGGCACGAGCCTGTCTGGTTCCCGGCTGTCATTCCTGAGTCTTTCTTGAAAAAGGAGAAGGAGCATGCAAAGTTCTCAGCAGAGGTTTTCTGGATAACAGAGGGCGGCCGCAACTATGACAAACTGGAAGAAAAGCTGGCTCTAAGGCCTACCTCGGAAACGGCCATGTACACCATGTTCTCCATCTGGGTGAGAAGCTGGAGGGACCTGCCTTTGAAAACATATCAGAACTGCCAGGTCTGGAGATACGAGAGCTATACAAGACCTTTCTTAAGAGGCAGGGAGTTCTTCTGGATAGAGGCTCATGATGTTTTCGCCACCAAGGAGGAGGCAGAAAAACAGGTGGTGGAGGACATGAGAACAACGAAAAAGACCTTGCATGAGAAATTCGCCATTCCATTCATATTCTTCAAAAGGCCCCAGCATGACAAGTTCAAAGGCGCGGTTGACACTTTCGCGGCAGACACGCTTATGCCTGACGGAAAGACGATACAACTGCCTTCAACCCACCTGCTGGGCCAGAACTTTTCCAAGCCTTTTAATATAGAATTCCTAGACAAGGACGAGAAGAAGAAGCACGGCTGGCAGACATGCTACGGCCCTGCCGCTTGGAGAATACTGGGAGCGCTGGCAGCCATACATGGAGACGACAAGGGTTTGGTCTTACCACCTGCCATAGCGCCACAGCAAGCTGTCATAGTTCCGATATATTACGAGGACAAGGAAAAGGAGAACGTTTACAAGAAATGCCAGGATGTTCTGAAAGAACTTGAAAAATCTTTCCGAATAACATTCGACCAAAGGGACGAGTACACGCCAGGATGGAAGTTCAACTACTGGGAATTGAAGGGAGTTCCGATAAGGATAGAGATTGGCCCAAGGGACATTGAGAAGGAGCAGGTTGTTCTGGTAAGAAGAGATACTGGCAAGAAATTGATGGTAAAGCAGAAGGAAATGAAGAAAGAGATAGACAAATTATTGGATTCTGTGCAGAAGTATCTAACAGAGAAAGCGGACAAACTATTCAAGGAGAACATAAGAGAAGCCAAAGACATGAAAGAACTGAAGGATATTTTGGAAAACAAGGGCGGGCTTGTAAAAGTCAGCTGGTGCGGCAACGTAGAATGCGCAGATGCGGCAAAGGCAGAGACCAGTGGGGGAACGATAAGAGGAACTGTTTTCGGCAAAGAAGAGCAAGCCAAGGGAAACTGCGCTCTATGCGGCAAAAAGGCAAATCAAGTCGTCTACATGGCGAAATCATACTAATCACCATAATCTTTATATACATTTATTCTATAATATCATAATTGTCAAATTCTGGTGAACTAATGGAAACAAAAAAAGGAACAACAACACTGGGAATGATTGCTAAAGACGCTGTTGTCTTGGCTACGGACAGAAAGGCCAGCATGGGCTACATGGTAGCTTCGAAAAGGTCTCAAAAGCTCTTCCAACTGGACGACCACATCGGCTTCACAATAGCAGGCATGGCAGGGGACGCACAGGCAATGGTAAGGCTGCTAAAGGCCCAATTCAAACTGTACAAACTGGAAAGGGGTCCGATAACATTAAAGGCAGCTGCAGCCCTTTTGTCAAACATTCTGCAGGGTTCCAAGTATTATCCTTATATGAACCAGTTCATAATGGCTGGTTTTGATACAGAACCGCGTATCTATTCTTTTGATCCGGTCGGTGCTTATGACTGCAACGATAGCTATCAATCAACAGGTTCTGGTTCGCCTTTCGTCTACGGTGTTTTGGAAGCAGAGTTCAAGGAGAACATGACTGTTGAAGAGGCAATCGCCTTGGCAGTAAGAGCAGTAAAAGCCGCAATACAGAGGGACATCGCATCCGGCGGAGACAGCTTACAGGTCGCCGTAATTGACAAGAGCGGCTTCAGAGAACTGAGCGAGCAGGAACTCAAAAAGTACATGTAATTTTATTTTCATATTATTTGATTATTGACAGAATTCTAAAGTGACTCTATGGTTGAGGAAAAAACAAGTGAACTATTCGAAAAAGTAAAAAAGAGTCTGCCAAGCAACGCGGACATATCTGACATAAGGTATGAAGGATGCGAGATAGTCCTTTACACAAAGAACAAGGACTTTTTCACGTCAGACCCGCCGGAAATAAAGAGGCTTGTCTCTACTCTCAAGAAGAGGGTGATTCTAAGACCTGACCCTTCCATATGCCTGGACGCCGAGGCTTCAAAGATAATAATAGAAAAGCTGGTTCCCAAAGAAGCAGGACTGGTGGACATGGACTTTGAGCCTGCTTTCGGTTCTATCACCATAGAGGCAGAAAAACCTGGCTTGGTGATAGGCAAAGGCGGAGAGACGCTGAGGGAGATAAGGAAGCAAACTTCATGGCTCCCGATAGTGAAGAGGGCTCCGGTCATACCGTCGGACATTGTCAAAGTCCTGAGGGACTTGATGTACAAAGAGTCTGATTTCAGGAAGGATTTCCTGGACAAGGTGGGCAAGCACATACACAGCGGTTGGAAGGAGACAGAATGGGTCAGACTGACAGCATTGGGCGGCTTCAGGGAAGTTGGCAGGTCGTGCCTGATACTTCAGACGCCAGAAAGCAGGGTCATGATGGACTGCGGCATAAAGCCTGGTTCAAACGAGTTTCCGTATCTGACAGTTTCCGAGGCAGACCTTTCAAAGATAAATGCCATAGTTCTTTCTCACGCGCACCTGGACCACTGCGGCATGGTCCCCTTGCTGTACGAGATGGGCTTTGACGGCCCTCTATACCTGACAGCTCCCACAAGGGACCTGATGGTTCTTCTGTGCATGGACTATATCGAGCTGACACAGAGGGAAGGCAAGACGCCGCCTTACACAACAAAGGGAATAAAGGAAGCTGTGAAGCATTCGATATGCCTGAACTATGGCGAAGTTTCCGACATCACTCCTGACATGCGTCTTACCTTGTTGAACTCTGGACATATACTGGGAAGCTCTCTGATTCATATTCATGTGGGCAACGGCTTCCACAACGTGCTTTACACTTCTGACTACAAGTTCGATCGAACAGCCTTGTTCGAGCCAGCAAGCACCAACTTTGCAAGGGCTGAAACTGTTATAACAGAATCGACTTACGGGGCAAGGGAAGACATTAGTCCGAAAAGGGCAGAGTCTGAGGCGCAACTAGTTGAAGCGTGCAAGAAGACATGCGACAGGGGAGGCATTGTTCTTGTTCCCAGCTTTGCTGTCGAGCGTTCACAGGACGTCATGGCAATGCTGTCAAGATCAGGCTTCAATTATCCTATTTACATTGACGGCATGGTGTGGGACGCGACCGCTATTCACACAGCCTATCCGGAGTACTTTAATAGGGAGCTGCAAACTCTAATCCTTCAGAAAGGAGAGAACCCTTTCACCAACCCGATATTCAAGAGGATCGGTTCTGCAGAGGAGAGAAAGAAGATACTGGAAGCAGGCGAGCCGTGCGCCATCATCGCAACCTCTGGAATGTTAGTGGGCGGGCCTAGCGTCTGGTGGCTAAAGAACCTGGCAGAGAACGAGAAGAACGGCCTAGTCTTTGTCAGCTACCAAGCAGAGGGAAGCCTTGGAAGGAGGATACAGAAAGGCTGGAAGGAAGTGCCTATGGAAAGCAAGAACGGCAGGAACACTGCCGTGCCAGTCAACCTAGAGATATTCAACGTGCGCGGCCTGAGCGGCCACTCTGATCACAAACAGATATTGAATTACTTGTCAAGGCTGAAACAGAAGCCTGAGAGGATAATCGTTGATCATGGAGAAAGCTCCAAGTGCTTGGACCTTTCAAAGACTCTACACAAGTTCTTCAGAACAGAGACACTGTGCCCGAAGAATCTGGAAACAATCAGGCTGAAGTAAATTACTATCAGGAAGTTTTTGCTATTTTCTGTTGAAGAATTCTTCCTTTACATGTTCTTTGTATTGCACGTCTCCTCTTACAATCTTAGCAAAGTTCTGATATTGATTTCCTGAATTAACTATGGAATACAATATTTTAGTGGCATCCCTTCTGCTCATCTGCACTTTTTTGTTTTTGAGAACATTGTCAACAATGCTTTCCACGAATTTTGTCGTCTTATATATTTCGGACCATGCTGTTCTTCTCACCATATCAATAAAGGGTTAGAAAAAGATTTAAACACATTTATTGATTTTAAATTTAATCTGCATTACTGTAGTCAGTCGTTGCTTCTTTAGAAGCATGAACCATTCTGTCAAGGTGTTTTGTGATTGTTCTGTCATATACACCTATCACACCATATGTTCTTTTTGAACAGCCAAAGGATTACCGTAAAGGCTTCTCATACTCCCGATTTTATTATTTTTCCATTCATCAAAAGACCAAGTGCCTTTTTCTAGGTCTATCGAAAAATCTTTGGGATCTACTTTATCGACTTTTACAACATTTGTGTAGCATTCATTTGTTGCGTACTTTAGAACAACAAGGTTCTCTTTCTTGTGTTTCATAGAACATTTTTCATTTATTAAATATTTAAGAATGAAGTTGTAGTCTTTACGTAATTCATTAAAGTTTCCTAAGATATACAACTTCTATCGCTCGGTTGGGCTTCCTTTTGAAATGCTTGGCCAGCTCTCTTGTTTCTTCGTTAAATGTTACTACATAAGACAAATCTTCTATATCTTTATCCATTTTTTCAATTTCCATGTCAGACACACCCATTGTAAAATATTGGACAAGAAGACTTAAATTTCAAGCCTCATTATTCAGTTTATGCACAAGGTGGAAAACTCATGCTCTGTAAGAAAGGATTTCTGCGACAGCTGCAACAGCCACTTCATGAGAGTAAGACCCCTGCTGAAAGAAGTTGTGATATCAAAGCACTTTGAAAGGGACCTGAAGGACCAAGAGGAGATAGACTCGATAGTAAAGGATGTCCTGAACTGCTCACATACAGAGTTCCACGAACTGCACAAGTTCGAGGAGAACATCAATGACAACTTGATATTCAGGGCAAAAAGAGGCAAAAAGCATATCGTCTACTGTGTGACAAAGGAAAGGAATATCGTTTTCCTCAGGGCGGTGAGGAACTATGACGACTATAAAAAGCTCCTTGAAGATAGAAAGCAGCTGAAGAAAATGATCAATGTTCAAACTGCTTAAATTGTTTTCTCTTCTAATAGTTTCATGGACTTTAATCAAAAGATAGAAGAGGTAGAAAGAAACTTTGAAATGATAGCATCAAGTAAACCTGAAGCGTTATCGGCTAGGAATTTTCAGATGGGAATGTATTTTTTGCTACATGATTGTAAGGGATTTAAACAAGTTGGTGATACCGCAAAAATTAACCAATATTATAGCGATATTTATGAGGATATATTTTTTGGGGGCAAGCCAAAAGGTTTCAACAAAACCGTGCCTTTGGAAGATTTGGAGGACTATTCTAAAAGGTTGAAAATAAAACCAGAGAACTATTCAAGAGTTGCTAGCTACAAAAGAGGATATGATCGTGTCAATGTATATTCCCACCATGATTCGTTAGATGGATTTCTACAGAACAGATTAAAATCATCTAATTTGTCCGTTTCAACAACTATAGCTTCTAAAAATAATCTCTTGTCAACAAAGTGCGCAAGGATTTTAATGAAGAACCCAGGCGAGTTAATCATGGAAGGGGATAATATGATAGAAGAAGCCTTCAGAAAAGATCTTATCATAAGCTACAGAACAAGTCATGATAAAGAAATTATATTGTTTAGTCCGTTTCAAATTGTTGATATGACAAGGAGAAATATTAATAGTCTATCTGGACCTCGTCCACTCTCCACTTCTGCCTGACGTCACTGTCTTCGATCTTTATGGGTCTGTTGTATATCGCCCCTGTCACAGCTATCATGGAGCCGTTGTCCCCGGAGTATTTCATAGGAACAACAAAGAATTTCGCTCCGCGCTCGTCGCACATTATCTTGAGCATTTCCTGCAATCGTATATTGGCGGCAACACCACCAACCAGAAGCAGCTCCTCCTTGCCTGTATGGGCCATTGCCCTTTCAGCAACCTCTGCCAGCATGGCAAAACACGTCTCCTGGAAAGAATAAGAAACATCCTCCTTGCTTACACCCTGCTTGTATTTCCTTATGGCCTCTGTAGCCAGACCGGAGAATGAAAGGTCCATTCCCTTCACAACGTAGGGAAGCTCGATGTATTTTCCGTCTTTGGCCAGGCGCTCGATGTGTAGGCCGCCTGGCATCGACAGACCAAAGCTCCTGGCTATCATATCAAGAGCATTGCCGATAGGCACGTCCTGCGTCTCACCAAAGACTCTGTACCTGCCTTCTGTAAAGGCTATCACCTGTGTGTTGCCTCCTGAAAGGTAAAGAACAACAGGGTCCTTACAACTGGTACATATCTTTCCAACCTCAATATGCGCAAGGCAATGGTTGACGCCTATAAGAGGTTTTTTGTGCTTTAGTGCCAGAGTCCTTGCAACAACACCACCTACCCTCAGACATTGTGGTAATCCAGGTCCCTGAGAAAAGGCGACAGTATCAATGTCACTCATCTTCATGTTTGCACTTTCCAGACATTTCTCCAGAACAGAAGAGAAATTTTCAATGTGATGCTGAGCAGCCTCCTTTGGAATTATACCAGAACCCTTTGGAGGGATGTACATCATCTTCTCGTCTGCTATAACCTCGTTATCCTTGACAATACCTACGCCAAAAGTATGTGCAGTTGATTCAATACCTAAGCAGATCATAATGATATAAATAAAATCAAAATTTATTAAGATATGGGGTGGTAAGATGAGTAGAGTAGTACATTTCGAAATATTTGGCAAGGAACCTGAGAATTTAATCGACTTCTACAGTAAGGTTTTTGGTTGGAAATTTGAAAAATGGGGACCAATGAATTATTGGATGATTAAAACGGGCGAAGGTCCTGGAATTGACGGCGGTCTGAACAAGGAGAACAATCCTGCAATCAATACGATAGACGTTGATGACATTGACAAGGCCTTGGAAAATGTAAAGAATGCTGGAGGTACATTATTGACAGAAAAGATGACTGTTCCAGGTGTAGGTTACTTGGCTTATTTCAAAGACCCGCAAGGAAACACATTTGGTCTTATGAAGAACAACCCGAGTTCCAAATAAAGGCTAGAAGAAAACCTAAGAGAAGGAGAAGATGATTTTTTAATTTATCTTTTTCTTTATTATTTTTTTAACTGTGTTTAAAAATAAGAATTTAAAGTTTTTTGTTCAATATATTAAAATGGAAGCCAAGCTCTATAGGTTGAGACCTCATCATATAAATTTTTTATATGGTTTTATTCTAGAGGGGGAGGAAACAATAAGAAAAAAAATTAATGAACCTTATCTATCCAAGTTAGATCAAAAAAATGATTCTGAACAAGTAGAATACGATGAAGAAACTGTAAACAAGGTAATAGAATATTGTAAAGAAGTTGTGAATAATGGGGATGGTTGGTTGGAAACTGTGGAAAACATAGATGATATTTGCTCTTTCTGTAATAAAAGAAGGGAAAGTTGTGAAGAAGACGACGAACAAAATATTATAACATGGATGAATGATAAATTTGGCATAGACAAAGGAGAAATACATTATCTGCCTTCTGTAATAAAACAGATGGGAGAATTAAAGAAATATAAGTTAAATAATAATTAATTATTTCTTCACAACTTCAATCTCAGAATAGTTGCACTTGCCGCATGTCACGCGATTCTTGTGCTTAGCTAGCAAAACACCTGGTCCACATCTGGGACACCATTTTCCCTTTATCTTTGCACCATTATATCTCTTGTGCATTACAATTTTTTTGTGCTTGCTCTTGCTTGGAGCTCTTTTTCCTTTTCTTTCCTTTGACTTCTTCTTCTTTCCCATTATTGCTCACCTTTCTCTTCTGATAGAGTTTCCTCTTTCTTTGGCTCAGCCTCTGCTTTTGGCTGCTCAGCCGGTTTCTCTTGCACTTTTGCTTCCTCGTTTGGAGCTTCTTTTGATTGTTCTATTGGCTTTTCCTCTACCTTTTCTTCGGCTTCCTTCTTTGTCTTGTACAAAGGCACCTTCTTCTCCTGCCACACCTTTATCCAAGCAGTTCCCTTTGCCATACCTGACTCGGAAAGTATCTTTGTTATCTCAATGTTCTCTATGTTGGCCTTCAGCTGGTCTGCCAGAAGCTTCTGCAGAGCCGCCTTGCTGGGCGTGCAGCCCCTGCCATAGTCCAAAGAACCAATTATCTCTTTCCTTTTCAGGACAGGATTGTCCTTTTCCTCAAGTACCTTGAAGTCCATCATAATCACACTTATTTTATATAAGCAATCTATATAAATTTATGTCAATCCTTAGAGGAGTGGGAGTTTTCCTGCTTTCGTCGTTGTTCACTTTTGCGCTTCTGACCCTTGTTACAACGCAGACCATAGGTGATTCCCTGCAAAAGGAGAACCTGAAGGCATTTGCCCAATCAACAATGGGGCCTGATATAATGGAGCCCGAGTGCAGGGCGCAGTGCCAGAACTTTGAGGGGATAACAGAGGATGTGCTTGAAAGGTGCGTCGACCAATGCATGGAAAGCGTGGAACTGAGGATTAACGAGACTGGCAACGTTATCGACCATCTCTACGAGAGAGAGATTATGGGCCAGTCAATGGACGACGCTGTCTCCCTAATGAACCAAACGTTTCTATTCTTTGCTTTGACGGTCGTCTCGGCTGCGATGATACTTGTGGTCTCAGAGAGCCCGCTGTCAACCCTTGGCAAGGACATCATATCGATTTCATCGATAACGCTTCTTATTTCCCTGCTAACTCCTGAGCTTGTTCTGATGTTCTCAGGCGCTTCTGCCGAGAACATGATATCCAAATATCTTGGCAGCGGCCTTGAGAAGATGGCCTTGATATCAATAGCCCTTATAGCGATAGGCGTTGCTCTTGTGGTAGCAGAATACGCAATAAGATGGTCAAAGAAAAGAATGGTTCTAAAGAAAGTAAAGAAGAAATAATCACTTTACTCTCACAGCATACCTGCCAGGAGCAGTAATGCCGGCTTCCCTTGCAATATCAGAATCTGCGTTTATGATTATCAGGGAGCCTCTCCAGCTCTTTGTAAGATCCGTGCTCTTGCACATGGGGCACATGCTTCCCTTTACAATCCTTCTGCAGACCCTGCACGCTTTTTCAACCATCTAATCACTTTTTCTTTGCCTTCTTCTTCGCGACCTTCTTTGGAGCAGCTTTCTTCTCTTCCTTCTTCTCATCTGTGAGCCACTTTATGTTGCCTAGGAAAGGCTGCCTCATTGTCAAGCCGAGCTTGCTCTGCTCTGTGAAAGAAACGGAAATTATCCTTGCCCTGACCTTGTCACCTTCCTTCAAAACTCTCCTGGTCTGCTTGCCGACAAGCTGAGCGTTCTTCTCGTCGTAACTGACAAAGTCGTCCATTATCTGGGAGACATGCACCAAGCCGTCCAAAGCGCCGCACCTGATGAAGGCGCCGAACTCTGTTATGTCAACCACCTCTCCCTCGACAATCTCATGCTGCTTGGGCATCCATGTCAGCATCTTGAAGCGAACAGGATAAAGAACAGAAGGATTGCCTGGAATGATTGTTCCCTCTTTGATATCATCAATTTCTGTGACAGAGAGCACGACGCCTACAGTGTTGTCTATCCTGCCCTCAAAACTCTCCTCTATGGACTCTTTGACAGCCTTTTCTATGTTAGATCCCAATTTGGTCGGCGGGACTGCTACCTCGTCCTCCGCTGTTATTATTTGGTACATTTTTTCTCCTCCCTAAGTTTAAAATCAACGACAATAAGCATAATGAAAAATAAACAATAACTAAATCGATTATAAAATTAACGATATTGTAATTCATAAAGCCTTGTGTCTGCGTTCCCATCTCGTAAAACAGGAACTTTAACGGGTATCCTATTTCTATTGTGCAGCCACTAGTACATGCCTGCGGGTTTGTCAACGCAGGAACAAAGGCATATGACGCAACCAAGGCGAATATTATGATAAGCCCGAGTATCTTTCCGCCGCTCGGCGAAAATGATTTCAATATCATCTGTTTACGCTCCTCTGGTAGAGCTCCATGGACCTTCTCACCGAATTCTTGGCATGGACCGAGTCAAGGACGTTCTCCACCTTTAGCTCTTTAAATTCTTCCAGAAAGGCTTTTAAATTTTTCACCGTATCGTCATCCACTTCCGAGATGTCCTTAAGTTTTTCATACTCTTTGTCTGCTATGGAGACTGCAATCAGCACATCATCAGGTATCTGGGCTTTTAGCCTCACGATGCCGATAGGCCTTGCCTGCACGACTATGCCCTGCTTTATCGAGTCTGAAGCCAGTATCATGACATCCAATGTATTGGCGTCAACATGATGCGTCTTGGGCACAAAACCGAACGAGCCTGTGAACGGCAGTTTGAGGACCTTTTCCAGATTGAAAAAGCCTGTCTTCTGGTCGTACTTGTAATAGCTCTTCGAGCCTTTCTCTGACTCGACGAAAACATTCACCAAATCCTTTGTTCCCGGCTCTAGTTTTGAAATATCCATAAAATCACTCAAAAACAACATATTTTCTCTGTCTTATAAATATAATCTTTGACCCAGTTCTCTTAAGCTTTTCCCTGAGCCTCTTGTCCTGCGTTGCTATGGCATATCCCTGCTTACTCAGCTCCAGAAGGGAGACATCAGCTTCCTTTTCTTTGGGTTCCAATACTTTTAAACCCTTTTCCTCGACCAGTTTCAGGGATACTCTAGCAGAAAAGGCGTCCTTGCCGTTCCCTTTTGCAATCTCCTCCAATTCAATTAGAACAGGTTCTGTGACATAAATCTCATGTCCTCTCAGCTCTGAAAACAAATCCATCTTGAAATTCACAGCTGAAACAAAAAAATTGGTGTCAAGAACAACCCTCATAAATTATACATATCAGTTTGCACATAAAAATAGTTGAGAAACATGAAGAGAAAGTACAGGAGATGCATCTTTGGTGTGGTCTTTCTCAGGAGAAAGTATCCGCAGTTTCTGATACTCCACAGAATAAAGAACTGGAATGGCTGGGAGCTGCTCAAAGGCGGCAAGGAGGATAATGAGAATATCATAGATTGCCTGAAAAGGGAAATTAGAGAGGAGACTGGAAAAAAGAAGTTTAAGATAATTGCCAAGACAAGGCATTACATAAGGTTCAAGTTCCCTAAAGGCTTTGTCAAGGACAAACACATTTACCACGGAGCAAAGGGGTATGTATTCGTTATCGAAGCATTCAGCAAGAGTATCAAGCTGGATAAGAGGGAGCACGACAAGTACATGTGGGTAAGCAAGGAAGAGGCTCTGGAGATACTTACCCATAAGAACCAAAAGAATGCGCTAAAGTACGTCTGTGAAAGGTACAAGTTTTCTTGATTATCTTCTTGTGTTATTTTCAAATATTACAACTGTAAATAATTCTTATGATCGATGTACACTGCCATCTTGAGCAGAAGGATTATGACAATGACAGGGATGAAGTGGTAGAGGCCTGCAGAAAGGAACTAAAGGCTGTTATAACTTCTTGCGCCCATCCAAGGGATTTTGAGCTCACGATGAGGATGGTTGACGATTACAAGGGCTTTGTGTTCGCCTCATGTGGAATACACCCAGAACATGTCAAAGAAATGTCAATAAAAGAAAGGGACAACTTTTTGGACCTTATTGTTAAAAATAAGGATAAAATAACAGCCATAGGAGAAACTGGTCTTGATTACTGGTACATTAGAAAAGAGGTCTGGAGAAAGAAGCAGAAGGATTTGTTCATACAGATGATAGAGCTGGCAAAGGAACTGGATAAACCCTTGATCATCCATTCAAGGGAAGTGTTTGAAGGGACCATCCAGATTTTGGAAGGCCAGGACGCCAAAAACGTCAATTTTCACATGTGGGGGGCGGATAAGCTGGTAGGAAGAATTTTACAGAACGGCTGGAACATATCCATGAATACAATCATGCTCAGGAGCAAGAAGCACAAGAAAATAGTCAGTGAAACGCCCCTGGAAAGACTGATGCTAGAAACAGACTCGCCATGGCTGGCTCCTAAAAGGCTATTGGAAGGATTGGATGTCAGGAACACCCCGCTATCAATCAAAACAGTCGCTGAAAAGGTTTCAGAGGTAAAAAACATCCCTTTCGAGCAGGTCTGGAAGCAATGTGGGGAAAACGCGATAAAATTCTTCAATTTGGACATGGGCTAATTTTATTAACCCCTTCATGCAATTAAGGTATAGGTGTTTAGATGGTTTTTGTGCTAGGTCTTGAAGTATTGGGATTCGAGTTGCCTGTAGCAGAATTTCTTTTGTTTTTGAACATTGCTATGTTGTTTTACATAATTTTTTCAATGATAGAACTCAGGGATCTGAGAAAGCTGAGAAGGGACCTGACCCTGCAATTGGAAGAGGTAAGGTTTCTGCTCAAAAGCATAAGGTTTTCTCCTGTGATTAGAAGCTCAATCGAGAAGGAGATGTCTTCTAAGAACACTAGATATTCTGAAAATCCGCCTACACCGGACAAATCTGCGCAAAATCCTCCCCCAACTCCCAAGTTGCCTGAAATCGGGGACGGCAAGTAGCATCACTTAAAAAGATTAGACAAACAGTAAGGGTAGGTGAATTTATGGTTTTCGGCGGGGTTAAAGACGGTCTGGAAAAAATAAGGAGCAAGATGGCTGAAAGGCCCAAGGTGGCTTTTTTCATAGACGGGCCCAACATGATAAGAAAGGAGTTCAACCTTAATCTCAAGGACTTGAGAAAAAGGATTGAAAAATATGGAAGAATCACAATTGGCAAGGTGTTTCTCAACCAGTTCGCCTCAGAAAAGCTGATAGAGGCTGTTGCCAACGAGGGCTTTGAAACTGTGATAGCTTTGGGAGACCCTGAGCAGAAGACTGACGTCGATGTCTCGGTGGCAGTCCATGCCATGGAAGCCATATACAACCCTGAGATAGACATAATAGCCCTGTCGTCAAGGGACGCGGACTTTCTTCCCCTGATTCAGAAGGCAAAGGAAAAGGGAAAAGTAACATTATTGATAGCAGTTGATAGCGGGCTTGCGATATCATTGAGGCACGCATCAGACCATGTGGAACTGCTGAAATGATTACTGCACTTTCCATCTTAGAATGGCGGCCGTGCCGCCCAGGCTGTTTAGCTGCTCGCCTTCCCTGGTCTCTGTTGATATTATTTCTACAGTAGTGCCATAGTTGCCTGCTGTTTCTATTATCTCGTCGTCCTCGCTTCCCATTGAAATCAAGACAATGTCAACAGCGCCCATCTGCATGAACTTCATTATCTTATCCTTGCCGTATGCAGCCAAGCCGCTGCTCTTCTTTAATTCCTCAAAGAATTTCTGCACAAGGGCCTTCTCCTTTGCCACAGCAGCCTCTGCCAGTATGCTCTCGGCCCTCTGCACCAGCTCCTCCAAGCCCTGCTCGTCTGTGTAACCAGTATTCTCAAACCCCAGCACCTTCTTTCCCAATTCAGTCAAAAGATAAGCACCATCAAGAAAGTCGTTCTTGGCAGGACCAGGACCTCCAACAAGTATTCCCTTCAGATTCGGGGTCTTTTCAAAATATTCTCTTGCAGTCTGGGCGATCTTCTTGTACCAGTCGTTAATCAAACCCTCACGGACCCTTTCGAAACGGGATGCGCTCTGCCCTCCCTTTCTGAACTTGCCTGGAACCATGGATCCCATCTCCTTTAGCATTTCTATCTTTTTTCCTTTCAAAATACCGATGGCAGCTTCCTTGTTGTCAAGAACCAATAGCCCGTACACTTCCTTCTCCGCGACCATCTCCCTTAACGGCTCTGTCTCGAACTTTTTGTCGCACCAGTACTTTTTGACATTCAGTTTATCAGGAGGATTTATCGACCAGAGCTGTATGTCTGTCTGGCCCTCGTTCTCAGAAACATTGCCAGCAAAAAGAGCCAAACCGTTCTTTGGCGTCTTTTTGTATGACCTTAGCTCGTACAGAATCTTATCAATGGCGCCAAGCACGTTGTTCCTAACCGTCTTGTTCTTGACATTCTCTGTCAGGGTATATTCCTGTTTGAGCATGTTGACTATCTCCTGAAGGTTGTAGTCTGCAGGAATAAAGACACTGACCATCTCTGTGTGCCTTCCCCTGATCTCGTCAAGTTGGTCAAGCAGTTTTTTCAGTTTGTATGTAGTTTGGTCTACCATTTAAATCACTATAAAGAAACTAGTCAATTGGTCGGATTTGAAGCTTCCATTTCTCTCACAACTAGATTTTATTATCAAACTATATAAATGATTTTTTATTTTACACTGATTTTAATCTTGTATCCTTCCACTTCCACGTCGCCTTTTTCAAAAGCAATCTCTTTGACGTTCATGGTTCCCTTTATGTCTTCCGAAACCAGCTCCACCTTTTGCCGCGTCTCCTTATCTTCGCATTCTATCACAAGTTTCTGAACCTCTGAGTTGAGCGCCAAACCGTTGCTGCTCTTATATTGCCTGACGGCAGATACTATGGCGACCGCCATGTCGCCTGTGCTCTCTGTCTCACTGTCAATCAATTCCTTCTCGACAACAGACCAAGATGATATATGAATAGAATTATCTTTTTCATTCTCCTTGAAAAGGTTCTGGTAGATTTCCTCTGTAATGAAAGGTATTATTGGTGCGAACAGCTTGAGAACAGTCAGCAGTGATTTATACAGCGTATACTTTGCAGACTCATCGCCGTTGTACGCGCGGTGCTTCACCATCTCAAGATAGTTGTCGCAGAAGGTGTGCCAGAAGAAATTTTCTATTTCCCTTTTCGCGTCAGAATATTCATAAATTTCAAAGCTTTTTGTAGAGGTTTCAACAAGGTTAGTCAACTTGCTCAGCAGCCACTTGTCAATTATTTCCAATTCTGGTTTTTCAATCTTTGATATGAACTGACTCACAAACTTGGAGGCGTTCCATAGCTTTGTACAGAGCTTCTGACCGGTAACGACATCCTTCTCGCTGTAGGGCAGGTCGTTCCCTAGCTTGACCGAAGCCGCCCAGAATCTCAAAGCATCTGCAGAATATTTATCGATAACTTCATTTACTGTAACAATGTTTCCCTTGCTCTTCGACATCTTCTTTCCTTTCGGGTCCTGGCCATGACCTGATATCATTATGTCTTTCCACGGGACGCTGTCCTCGTGGTAATAGGCCTTGACAATTGTATAGAAGGCCCATGTCCTTATTATATCATGACCCTGCGGTCTCAGAGACATCGGGAACTCCTTTTCCATCAAGCTGTCCTTCTCACCCCATCTGAGAACTATCTGGGGCGTGAGCGATGAAGTCATCCAAGTGTCCATGACGTCCATCTCTGGCTCGAAATCTTCCGAACCACAAACACATTTCTTACCGGGTTTTTGCTCGACCGGATTCACCGGAAGGTCCTTCTCGTCCGGAAGAATCACGCTGTTACATTTCTTGCAGTACCAGACAGGAAAAGGAATGCCATAGAATCTCTGCCTGGATATGCACCAGTTCCAACCCAAGTTTTGTATCCAGTGCTCTGCCCTTATTCTCATATAGTCAGGATACCAGTTCACCTTATTGACCTGCTTGATCAGTTCTTCCTTCTTGTCAAGAATCTTGATAAACCATTGGGGAGTCTTGAATATCTCTATCGGAGTGCCGCACCTCTCGTGAACATTAGTGACATGTGTTATGTCCTTCTTGCCAGTTATCAGGCCTTCCTTTTCCAAATCCTCCAGAATGGCATTCCTCATCTTTTTGATATGCATGCCCTCATATTTTCTTGCCAGTTCATTCATTATTCCTTTCTCATTGATGACAAGCCTCGTGTCAAGTTTGTATTTTCTCCATTTCTCAACATCCTCTACATCCCCCCATGTGCAGACCATCATGAAGCCTGTACCAACATCCATGGCAACGCTTTCATCTACCAATATGGGAACCTCGTAATTGAATAATGGTATGACGGCCTTCTTTCCCACATGATTCTTGTACCTTTCATCATTGGGATTAACAAACAATGCAACGCAAGCAGGAATCAACTCTGGCCTTGTTGTCGCAATTATTATGTCTGAACCGTCTTCCTTGAACTTGAACTTTACATCAACGAACATGGAGCTCTTTTCAAGGTCTTCCAGATCAGCCTGCGATATGGCGGTCTGGCACTGAATGCACCACATTATCGGGTCCTCTACCCTTTCCAGTCTCTTATTTTTATAAAGTTCGATGAAAGATTTTTGTGCCAACTTCTGACAGAAAGGGCTTATCGTAGTATAAAGCAGGGACCAGTCAACGCTCAGACCGACTTTGGTCCACATTTCTCTGTATATCTTGCCCATTCTTTTGGTCTCATCCAAGCACAGTTTTATGAACTCGGACCTAGTTGTCTTTGACTTGTTGACGTTGTATTTTTTTTCAACAAACCTTTCAGTAGGAAGCCCGTTGTCATCAAAGCCCATCGGAAAAAGAACATTGAATCCTCTCATTCTTTTGAACCTAGCAACAAACTCGAACTGAGCGTAGTGCATCGCATGCCCCGCGTGAAGATGGTCTGCAGACGCGTAAGGCGGTGGCGTGTCAATGGAAAATATGGTTTTCTTACAATCTCTGTCAAAAGCGAATACTTTCTGGTCTTCCCAGAACTTTAGTATTCTAGGCTCGACTTCCTTTGGGTCATACTTCTTCTGCATAGAAGGATTTTTATGATTGTAAATAGATAAATGTTTTTGCTTTGTCTTATCTGGTCTTTTTCCGTCTAGGAAGCTTGTCAGTGTCTATCTCGATTATTTTCTTATTTACCTCAAAACAGACATTAAAAACTGGCACTGAACCAACAAATGCAAGCGGCAGACCGTAGTGTGCATGGCCATGAACAGCAAAAGTGGGCTTGGTCTCTTTGATTACCTTCTCCATCTTCTTGGAACCTATGACAGAATAGTATCTACTATTCTCGCCTTTCAGAGTCTTGTATGTGGGGGCGTAATGGGTCAAGAGAATTCTTATGTCACCCTTCAAGGCAAGCATCATCTTCCTTATGTTCTCCTTCAGACTTTTATACTCATCGTCCATATCAGGACTATTATTGAACTGCCACCAAGTAGGAGAGTCAAGAATGCCTGTGGAACCGACAATACCAACCTTCTTTCCCCCTATATTCAAGACAGTGCTGTCGTCTTCAAGAAATTTTATTCTTTTTTTAGTTATTTTCTTTATGTCCTTTATCTCATCGTCAAACTCATGGTTGCCGAAAACCGCGACTATCGGGCACTTCCACTTTATCATCTCGATGAAATCTAGTATTAAGCCGTATGTCTCAGGTGTCCTGAAATCGTACATATCGCCTGCAAACAGCAGAAGGTCTGGCTCTTGGGCTTTTTTGAAGATGTCCCACAGCGGTTCCAGGTCAACACCCAGAATATCGAGGTCTGATATAGCAGAGATAATCATATAAAATATCTTTTGGATTATAATTTATAATAAGGGCTGGTAGTCGAACGGTAAGACGCTGCTCTCGCACAGCAGAGATTCTGGGTTCAATTCCCAGCCAGTCCATTCTTATTCTTTTTTAACATAATTCAATTATGCCAAGAAGAAGGAGAAAGCATATAAAAGGATATACAAAGATGAAAGGCCGGTCAACGATTGGTATATGTAGAGAAGTTAAAGAAAGGGGCATTTTTGATTTCGTACGGTATAGTAGAAACTATGGTCAGTCAGGAGCTTTTGTTGAAGTGGAGAGGGGTGATTATGAAGCCTCTCTCAGAAGAGAAAGTTGGCCAACTTCAGAAGGATACAATGGAACGGATAAGGACCCGACTAGAATAACCTACATGTGTATAAGCAAGACAACCAGAAATGGAAATCATAGGTGTTTTGGGTTCTATGATCCGCAAGAACTTATACATTCACCTAGACATAATTTTGAAAAAGACGCTGAGAAGAGCCCGAAGCTGAAAGAGTTCTTAAATGACGTCCTTCTTCATTTCAACGGAATATGAGGCTATGTCCATTCTTATACTTTCTCGTTCTGGCATAGATGAATCTTTAAGAGTAGGCTCGTCAAATTAGATGAACCGTGATTCTATGATGGTCAAAAAAGACTCCCACAACAGTCCTGCAAAGTACAAGAGCCCTGTAGGCTGGAGACAGCAGAGGAGGAACATAATATTGAACAACGAAATGACCAAGTTCACAAGAGCCTTCAAGGAGAACTTTATAACCCTGATTATCTCCGCCATGGGTCTTGTGGCGGCCCTTAGCTGGAACGACGCCATAAAATCGGCCATAGCGGCACTGTTCCCGACAGAAAGCGACGTGGTGTACAAATTCTATGTGGCCGTGTCTGTCACCATCATGGCCGTGGTCATAACCTACTTCCTGTCCAGGATAAAGACAAATGGCAAGGCCTAGATATTATTTAAAAGTCTTCTTACAATATTTATCTTCATGGGCGGGTAGCTTAGCCTGGTAGAGCGCCACATAATCATCTGATTAGGCGATGCTGATAACGTGGAGGTCGGGAGTTCGAATCTCCTCCCGCCCACTCTGATTTTTATGGACAACGAAAAAGTTATAGAATTTGGTAAGATTTATGATCATCTAAAAAATGAGAGGAATAAAAGATGAAAGAAATAAAGCGCGGCGCGGAAGCCATAATCTGGCTTGACGGAAGCAAAGTAGTCAAGGAAAGAATCAAGAAAGGCTACAGGCTCCCGGAAATAGACGAGAAGCTGAGAAAGTACAGAACAAGGAAAGAGGGCAAGCTGCTTCTGGAAGCGCAGAGAATAGGGGTGAATACACCTGATGTCACAATTGTGTCTGAATCGAATTTTAAGATAAAGATGGACTATATCGAAGGCAAGAGACTGAAAGAGTTCTTCAACGAAGCTAAAGAAAAAGAAATGGAAGGTGTGGCGGAGCTTGTTGGCAGGTCAATAGGCCTTTTGCATACGAACGGCATTGCCCACGGGGACCTGACGACAAGCAACATGATTCTCAAGGATGAAAAAGTGTTTTTCATCGACTTTGGTCTAGGAGAGAACACCAAACGAGCAGAAAACCTGGCAACTGACCTGTCTGTCCTGAAGGAAGCCTTCAAATCAACCCATTTTAAACATTTAAATCTTTTATGGGACAGTTTTATAAAAGGTTATAAGCAAACCAACGATAATTTTAATAAGGTCTTGGAGACCTTAAATGATATAGAAAAACGAGGAAGGTATGTGAGAAGGAATGAATGAAACAATACAAGAGGAAAAGCCAACAACAAATAAGAGTGGTATTCACAAGAGGATAAAGGGAAACAGCAGAAAGGAATACATAGAGAACATAAGCTTCATGATTATAGTTCTGTCAAGCGTGATGGTGGCTTCTGGCATATTCCTAGGAAGCTTCATACAGGGAACGATATTCATAGCCTCGTTCGGCTCAATGTTTGTAATGGTAGGTATAACCGTTTACATCGTATCACAGTTCATAGGTGCTAACAATGGCTAAGATGCACTCCAGGAAAAGGGGAAGGTCTGGCTCCAAGAAGCCGGCAACGCCAGCTAAATGGGTCACTCTGAGCGACAAGGAAGTGGAGAGACTGGTGGTAAAGTTCAGGAAAGAGGGTATGGAGGCTTCAAAAATAGGCCTGCTTCTAAGGGACCAGTACGGCATACCTTCTGTCAAGGATATAACGAGCAAGACTGTCATGCAGATAATCGAGGAAAACAACCTCTTGTCAAAGATACCTGAGGACCTGCTGAATCTCTATGAAAGGGCGGTGAACCTCAGGGACCATATGGGAAAGAACAAGAAGGATTATACTTCCAAGCACGGCCTTGAATTGCTGGAAAGCAAGATAAGAAGGCTGATAAAGTATTATGCCAAGAACAACAAGCTGCCAAAAGGCTTCAAGTACGAACCTGACAAGGCCAAGCTGTTGGTAGAGACCACAAAGCAATAAATTATGTTAGCTACATTATATGCTAATGAAAGAGCTTGCAAATCTTCTTGAAAGTGCCATTGAAAAGATCAAAGGCACTGATAGTATGATACAGGTGGTGTCGCATCTGGACGCTGACGGCGTGAGCTCTGCCGCGATAATAGCTTCTGTGCTCTACCAATTGAAGAAGGACTTTCAGGTAACCTTCGTCAAGATGATAAAACCTGATATAGTTGGAACATTAAACGAAAGAGGGCCCAAACTCACTATATTCACTGACGTCGGCTCAGGTTATCTGGATGTTCTGAAGGAGATAGATTCTGATATCATAATTCTTGATCACCACGAAATAGAAGGAACTCTGACAGAAAGGATGATACACATAAACCCACTGGATTTTGACCTGGAACTTTCAGGCGCAGGAATAACATACCTGCTAGCAAAGGAGATTTTGCAGAACAATTATTTGGCGCCTTTGGCTGTCGTGGGAACAATAGGAGATGTGAGCTACTCCACAGATTCGAAGATATTCGAAAACCCTTTCATAGAGGCGGAGATGGGCCTGAACCTGTTCGGCAGGTATACTAGGCCCTTGTACAAGTCCCTAGAGTATTCTGGCATAGCAAGTATCAACGATTCTTCCAAGGCCATACAGTTCTTGTCCGAGATAGGCATCAGCCCACAGAAAGATGGAGAATGGGTTACGCTCAACGATCTCAATGAAAACGATAAGAAAAAGCTGACAGACGCCATTATCAAAGAGGGATTGAAATCAGAAAAGTTCAAGGCACATTCTCTTTTCAGCAACAACCTAACCCTCAATGGCTTCCAGGAGGAATTGAGGGATCCGAAAGAGTTTGCCACCATTCTAAATGCTTGCGCCAATATGAACGAGCCTGCTGTTGGTCTGGCGCTGTGTATGGGAAGTGAAAAGGCACTAAAGGCGGCTAGGGGCGTCCTCCGTGGCTACAGAAGGCTGATAGGAAACTACATGAGATGGGTAGAGAGCAATCCGGAAAGCATCAAGAAGACTGATAATGCTGATTACTTGATAGCAGACGACAACATAAACGAGAATTTGATTGGCACCATAGTCTCGATGCTTTTCAAGCCAAAGGAAAAGACGTTATTCGGCTTTGCGAACGCCGAGGACGGCATAAAGATATCTGTCAGGTCCAAGGACTTTGATGTCCAGAAGGTTGTGATGGAAGCAGCGAAAGTGTGCAACGGAAGGGGTGGAGGGCACGAGTTCGCGGCAGGCGCAACCATACCGATAGATGCAAAGGAAAAATTCATAGAAACGTGCAAAAGTATGATAAACTAATAGATTTTTTATCTGTGAAACCGAATTAAAGTGTATGAAGGGAGTATCTGCCATCATTGTTGTAATATTGCTAACATTGATATCAGTCTCTCTGGTATCACTTGCATACAGCTTCTTCGGACGGGTGATAACAGAGACAACGGAAACAGGTTCAGAGGCAGTTGACCAGGCTTCAACATCAATACTTTCAAAAATAAAAATAGAGACCATTTCTCCTGTCACCGGCGAGGTTTCTGTCAGGAACAGCGGAAAGGTGGACGTGTCACAGTTTGCTGTTTTTGTCAACGGCGCATTAGACAACGGAGCAACAGTTCCCCCATCAATTTCCCCAGGCCAGCTTGGAACAATAACTCTTTCATCACTCCCAGGTTCGGGCGTTGTCATCAAGGTAACTACAGTACAGGGAGCGATAGCAGAAAAGTCTGTACCATGATGGCGTATACCAAGGCACAAACAATCTAACAAGAGAAAACAGTACAGATTATTGGATAGACCTTGTTCTTGTAGATAGCATGTAGCCGTTTCGTTAAGATTTATAAAGTTATAAATGGTATTTAATCTCTATGGCTTCAAAGCTGAAGGGCAAAGACTGGTACGAGATAACAGCACCAAAGTTTTTCGGAGATTTTGTCATAGGAGAGACTCTGGCGCTTGAGCAGGCCCTGCTGAAGGGCAGAGTCATAGAGACCAGCCTGACCGACATAACAGGAGACCCGAACAAGTACTATCTAAAGTTCTACTTCAAGATAGACGATGTCAAGGACAAGAGGGCTGTAACAAAGTTTGTGGGTCATGACTGCACAAAGGACTTTTTATCAAGGATTGTGAGCAGAAGAAAAACAAGAATAGACACGAACGATGTAATAAAGCTCCAGGACAACGAGATAAGGATAAAGTCAATAGCCATCTCTAACAGAAGGGTGAGCCATCCTGTCGCGGTCAAGGTCAGAAGGATAGTAAGGGAAATGATAATAAGTGAAGTCCAGAAACTGAAGACGGAAGAGTTCATCAGGGAGATAATAGACGGCAAGCTACAGATGAAGATAAAGAAGAGTGTCAGCAAGGTGTATCCTCTGAGGTTCTTTGAGTTCAGGAAGACAGAAGTCACTCAGGCTTAAAAAATTATATAGACCTGAAATATCACTTTTCAGTCGTTTATTTAAAGACTAGAGGATTATGTTAAAAGATTGTTAAGGAGATAATATTATGGACGAAACAAAAACAGAAGAACAGATAGAAGAAGAACCAGTTGAAGAAGAAACGTCTGATGAAGAAGTAGAAGAAGATCAGGACACAGACGAAGAAGTCGCTGAAGAGCCAAAGGCAGAAGCAAGCACTGGTTTTGATAGAGAAATGCACAAGACAAAATGTAGCGACTGCGGAAATGAGTGTGAAGTTCCATTCAAGCCTGCAGCAGACAGACCTGTCTATTGCAAAGATTGTTACAGAAAGCACAAACCCAGAAGATTCTGAAAGCGTGCTTGATTAACAGTTCAATATAGATATCCAAGTTTAAGGGATTTTTCCCTTGTTTTATTTTATTCTTCAAACATTACAAAGCAAAAGTATTATAATTTTCCGATTCCATATCATTTTATGGATAAGGGAGACATATTTTTGGTTCTGTTTCTGATAATACTTGCAACAAGCTTTATCTATATCTACCAAAACATGGGTTCGTTCGACTGCTACGTGGAGTACTCCTTCGGTGACGTGATGAGCAATATAGAATATGAGTTCGAACCGGACGGATCGTTGTACGGCAAGACCAGGATATACAGGTTCATAATCTCTTCGTCGAGGAACAGGCTAGAGTACTACGGCATGAGCATAACCGCAAAGGACGGTCAGGAACTTTTTTTCAAGAACCTGACTAACCCAGAAGGCGGTTCTATAATAACCACCATAAGCCTGAACAGCGAGGACGATGTTGTCATAGTTGAGAGATTTTTCAAGAAAATGTGCTATGAAGAGATTCGCTTATGACTCTTCCACCTGTATTATGGCAGTGGATATCCAAAACATGCCGCCTATCAGTATCAGGACGAATGATATTATGTAGGACACTGCCACAGAAGTCGTGGTTGCTCCAATAACAGACGGATCGACACTACCTGCTATCAACGCCCCTACAAAGACGCATATAGCCCCTATAATCCAGAATGTTATCGACCTTGGGTCTGCCATGATTATGAGTTTTGCATTTAGCTATATAAATTTGACGGTATTTTTGCTTTCTAACAAAAAATAGAAGAAATGTCACTGCAATAGCTTGTATGTAACTGTTCTATAATCTGATTAGGTTCTTTACTTTTAACAACATAGGAGATGGTGCAAATGCCTTGGCCATACCTATGTCAAATGCAACTAGAATTCCTAGCACAACCAAAACCTCGAGTATACCAACCAACCTATGTCTTTCAATACCCGTCTTTTCCGAAAGTTTCGTTATAGATACCCCTAGTTTTCCTTCCTGTTTTTCCTTGAAAAGCGCCTTGAAAATGTTCTTTATGGTCTTGTTCTCAGCCAAGCTTTTGATTACATTTAGGTTCTTCATGTTATCTACTCTTATTTTTGTGGGAATATTTAAATATGTTAGTTACAATATAAGTACAGACATTGGTACCAATAAAGGTATCAACATCGCTCGAGACTCTTGTTCTCGAATCACAAGTGATTTTTTTGGCAATATATAGAGCTGATTTACATGCGCACAGTCTGAACGGCAGCAGCAGCCACTTTCCATACAATTCTAGTCCGAAACAGATGGTCGAAGCAGCAAAGAAAAAAGAAATCAGCATATTTGCATTATCAGAAAAGGAAAAACCAATAGAAGCTTATAGGATGATAAAAAATCTGTGTGAAGAATATGGCATGGTCACCTTTCCTGTACAGGAAGTAACAAGTAGGGATGGTGACATGCTTGGTATTGATATTACTGAGGTCATTAAAAATCCTAAAAAGTTAAGCTGCTACGAGGCTGCTGATGAGATAATAGCATAGGGAGGCAAGGCGGTCGCAACTCATCCCAGCATTCCAGGCTCGTTGTCAAAGAAGCAGGTTCATGACCTGTACAGGAACAAAAAAATAGTAGCAGTAGACGCTGTAACAGGGGCAGTAGATAGTGTTCCTTTTTTTAGACTGCACCATTTAAGGAACATAAAGTGGGCAAAGGAGAAAGGAACACCTTTTGTAGGGTTCAGTGACGCAAAAACAGCAAAGCAAGTGGGAACATGCACTACCATATACGACTTGAAGCATCTTGATAAAGAAAACGTCATAAAAAAACTAGAGTACCCCTCGTTTATAGAAATGAGGCCAGGTGTAAGATCTTCAATAGAAAAGCTGCTCCAGACATATGAACCAAACATAAAAGGTGTGAGGCAAGGTTTGCGTACTATATACAGATTTGTTATCTGACAGTTCTTCAAGTTTTAAATACATTCGAATTCTAACTATTTTTGCAGGGGATAGATTGGGGAGCTACCGGTTCCCTATAAGCGCAAATCCGGTTCATGGCGCAATCGAAGCCTAAAGGCGATGTCAAGGATCCGTGAGGTCCTGTCGATCGACTGAGAAGCTTCGTCCTGTAGAGTTACTGTTATAGCGAACCGTAGGAGGCGGGGAACCGAGCACTACTAAGTTATGGTAGTGACGTTTATAGGGTCGCGAAGTGGAGAAGATTGATGGGGTTAGCTTCATGGTTTTCTTGGCACCCACTGAAGGCGTTCCTCTGCATATTTTTAGATGATAACTATGGCAAGATACAGCTACAGAAAGACCAACTACAGCTCTTACGTATTCGTTCTTCTTTTGGGAATTTTGATCGGCCTTTCCTTGGGCATTATGCAGACAGCAGAACCCGAGGTAAGGACCATAGTGTACACTGAGTCGTCATTGAAGCCGTTCTATTCAGAGCTGAGCCTTGTGGCAGTAGACCAGGACGGCAACGGAGTGATGACGCCCCTCATTGTGGAGGCAAAGCCTGGCAGCGGCAAGGTTCTTGTGGACATCGACAAGCCCCTGTTCTGGACTGACACGCAGTTCTCGATACAGACTGCAAGGTATGTGGCAATGAACATGACCGGCATAGACCTGAGCAACTATGACCTGATGTACAGCATAAAGTCCAACGCATCTGTTATAGGCGGCCCGTCAGCAGGAGCAGCCATCGCGATAGCAACCATAGCAGCTCTACAGAACAAGACTGTAAATGAGAATGTGATAATAACAGGCACAGTGGAAAGCGACGGTACTATAGGCGAGGTGGGCGGCATATTGGAAAAGGCCAAGGCTGCAAAGGATGTGGGCGCAGAGATATTCATTGTGCCTTTCGGCCAAGGAGAAGAGACCTACCTAAAGCCCAATGAGAAATGCACAAGAAGGGACGGCTTTATCTTCTGTGAGACAACTTACGATAAGGTAACAGTCAACATAGGCAAGGATGTTGGCATTGCTGTCATAGAAGTCAGGAACGTAGAAGAGGCCCTAAAGTTTTTCGGCCTCTGATTTTATCTTCTCAATAACCTCTGCAGGGTTCTTTCTGTATTCTGATATCAGAGACACGACTTTTTTGTAGTTCGATATCCCTTTTTTCTGTATGAACTCCAGCAGCTGCTTTCTCCTGTCAAGCTCTTTCAGAAGGTCGCTGGTCTCTAGGCCCTTTTGCACAGCCAGCTGCTGCAGGTACCATGAAACGCCCTTGAAGCTGTACTTGTCCTCCTTTGGCGCCCATCTGTAAACAGCATTAGTCCTGGCCTTGCCAGTCTCTTGGACAACAGCCTCTATCTCAACTATCTCTTTGACCCTTCTGGCTGACTCGCCCTTCTCCCTGGCATGTATCATCACTATGATCATATCCAACGTATCAATCAGGGACGGAGACAGATTGATGGGTGGGGTCTCAAGCCTGTATATCACATCCTCGACTCTCCCTGCGTGCATGGTACCGATGGCCGGAATTCCCGAGGCCATGCCCTGGAACATCACATAAGCCTCCTTGCCTCTGACTTCTCCAACTACAACATAGTCAGGAGTCTGCCTGAACGACTCTTTCAATAAATCGAACATGGTAACTTCACCGTAGCCTTTGGCAAAGCCCACTCTTGTCACAGACGGTACCCAGTTCTCATGTGGTATGTTCAATTCCCTGGTGTCCTCGATGGAAATTATCTTTGCCTGTGAGGGCACGAACATGAGCATGACATTTAACAAAGTGGTCTTGCCTGTGCCAGCACCGCCTGATATCAGGATTGATGCTCCGTTCTCCACAGCTAACCAGAGGTAGGCAAGTATCTCCGGAGTCACAGTCTTCTTGTTCATCAAGTCGACCGGCGAGTAGGGCTCTGGTACGAACTTCCTTATGGTAAAGCTGGGACCTCTGGTTGTGACATCCCCTGAGAAGGTTGCCTGAACTCTTGAGCCCCCAGGTAAGGTCCCGTCCAAAAGAGGCTCTGCGTATGAAACGAACCTACCAGACCTCTCGGCAAGTTTCACGACAAAATCCTTCAAACGCTTCTCATCCTTGAATACTACGTTCGACTTTATCGATCCGTATTTTCTATGGATTATGAAAAGAGGGACACCAATACCGTCGCATGATATGTCCTCTATGTTCGGGTCCTGCATCATCGGCTCTATGTCATTCAGACCGACAAAGTCCCTGTAGATGTAATATATTATTTTCGAGAGCCTGCTTTCCGGAAGCTTGATGTCGTACTCGTCCAGGATTTTTTTGACCTGCTTCCTCAGATAATCCAGAGCCTCACTCCTCTTCTTTATTGAAGATAGTTCAATGTCAAGGATTTCTAAAAGCCCGTTGACAATCTTCTCCCTTATCTTCTCGTCCTCCTTGGTAAGCTTGGGCTCGCTAACAAGGTACATGAACTCGTTTTCTTTGGGTTCCCACTTTATGTTTATCTCGACGAACGGAGAAACCAGCGTGTATTTTAAACCTTTTTTATCATCAGGAACTTTAATATCCTTAGACATAAGGATTTATTGGTCAAACCGTTTATTAAAGTTTGTGATTAAATGCTCCCGGAAAATGTGCAAAAGGTTCTGAAGAGGCAGAGGTACAAGCTAGTGGGCAACCACTCGGCTGCCAAGCTCTGTCTATGGACAAGAAGGTCGATAAAGACCAGCGGCAGGGAGCACTGCTACAAGGAGCAGTTCTACAAGGACATTGGCATAAAGTCACATCGCTGTCTACAGTGCACGCCAGCTGTTTCATGGTGTTCGCTGGGCTGTCAGTTCTGCTGGAGGGCGACCGAGCTTACACTAGGCCAGAAGATTCCTAATGAAGACGAGCCAGAGGAATTGGTAGAGGGTCTTTTAGATGCGCAAAGAGTTTTGCTTACTGGATTGGGCGGTGTGCCCCATGATGAAAAGTATCTGAAGGAGGCGCAGACACCTTCCAACGTTGCGCTGTCCCTGAGCGGAGATCCATTATGTTACAGCAGAATGTCCGACTTGCTGGGAGTTTTTGAAAAAAGAAAGATGAAAACGTTTGTGGTTACCAACGGCACTTTTCCTGAGGCTATAGAATCATTAGACAACTTGCCAACTCAGCTTTACGTTTCAATGTCTTCCTTCAGCAAAGAGATGATGGACAAGGTCAACAGACCCATGATAAAGAACTCTTGGGAAAGATACCAGAGAACTTTGGAACTGTTGCCTTCAATCAAGACAAGAAGGGCAATAAGACTTACTATGGTCAAAGGTCTGAACATGATCGAACCTGAAAAATATGCGGAGCTTATCCAGAAAGCCTCGCCCAACTTTGTAGAGTGCAAAGCTTTCATGTCTGTAGGTTTCTCAAGAAACAGGCTTCCTTATTCTGCGATGCCAACACATGAAGAGATAAAGGAATTCTCTCAGAAGATTGCAGACTGCTCTGATTATAAGATTGCTGACGAGAAAAAAGAAAGCAGGGTCGTTCTTTTAAAAAAATAATTTTCTAACAAGCTTGATTTCCCTTCTTATACTTTCTATGCTACCTTTCTCAAATCCTTCTTCTATTATTATAGGAACATCTAAAGACTTTATTGGCTCTATCGACTTCATAAAATCCTCTGTAGCAGAGTTCAAAGATATGTGGTCTCTGTTTCTGTAGACGCCGCTAAGGTGTATTTGCTTTATTATTTTCTTGAAATTTTTAACAACGTATTCAGTCTCTGTTTTTGAATTCCTATAGGAATGTGCAACATCCAAACACAAGCCGACTTTCGGATATTTCTTGAACACACTCTTAAGTTTTAAATTTCTGTATTCTTTGTGAGATTGTGGAACTGTTTCTGTTATAATTTTGAAGCTGTATTTCTCCAAAATTCTAGGTTCTGGAATGTCCGCCGGGTGAATGACGACTGCCTTTGAATTGGTCTCATTGTATATTTTTTCTATTCTTGTGAGAAGGTTTTTAATTTCGTTTCTATCAGTGCTCCTTCTTGTTATTTTAAAGGGTGTATGGATTGACACATATTCCAGACCTTTGATGTATTTCAAATCAGCCTTGGAAAAACTTAGATTGTAGACTTGTTCCCATGTTGCAAGAGTAATCTCCAATCCTTGAATGTCTAACTTTTTTACAAACTTTAGCAGGGATGCCCTGTTTACACAGTCCATCCATTTATGTAGTGTGCCCAGAGAAAATGATATCAACTTCATAAGAATAATTAGTTTTAAGAATAAAAAAGTGGGCCCGCGGAGATTTGAACTCCGATCTTACGCACCCCAAGCGTAAATACTGACCAAGTTATACTACGGGCCCTCAATTTTCCTTTATGTTCTCAATATTATTAATAGATATCCAAAGGACCTTTCATATCACATGCTTATGCTGACAATCTTTCTCTTGCTCTTAAAACCCTTTACAATAGAAACAGATGTCTTTGCAACCTCAAAATGCTCTGCCAGTATCTCTATCAGGCGTGCGTTCGCGTCGCCATCTGTGGCAGGGGCGTCGACCCTCACTTTGTAGTCATAGTCGGAAATTTTCTCTACCTGAGAATATTTCGAGTTCGGTTTGACGAAAACGTTTATTTTCATAACTGTTATAATATTCTGAACCTAGATGTTTAAAGCCCTCTTGTTATATCTTCCACCACAATTGTTTCCTCTCGCTTTGTAGTGTGGATCTTTATTGACAAAGGTTTTAAAGTCTATTTGTCTAGTCGTATCAGGATTTCCTAAGACTTTGGCACATACGTGGCCGTAATCCTCATGGTTAATCAGATATCTACACGCTCCGTCCTGACCCTTCTTACAAACTTCCTTTCTGTGTTTTGGGGTCAGCAAATCCTCCGGTCTTAACTTGTATTCTTCAACATCTGTAAATTTAACAGTATCAAATGACATTGTCAAATTAAGATTATTATCATCACCTTGATACACTATGCAGAATCCATCACATTCCGACGCTTTTATTCCTCCTTCAGGATATGGGAAGCCTGTATATAGAACGCCTATTTCTCCTGTTTTTGTGTTCCTTACCACGATATTAGGCTTCATGACATCTAATTTCATGGGAATATTTAGAAAATAAGCTTTAAATGTTATTCACTCGATAAGCAGTATCAGCAGCATGAAAGAAATACCTGCAATAATCATCAACAACTCTATCAAAGATTTCTTTGGGTCTGTTTCCTTGTGTAGTTCTGGAATCAAATCAGAGGAAGCGATGTAAATGAAGCTGCCTATCGTGAAGGGCAGCAGGAAAGCTGTCAAGCCGTCGACAACCGAAAACAGCAGAAGCGAGGTAAAGGTGCCCACAACAGCCATAAGGGCTGTGGCAAAGTTCATGAACAAAGCCTTCCTTCTCTTGAAGCCGCCATGCAAAAGCACGCCAAAGTCCCCGAACTCCTGGGGTATCTCGTGCAGCATCACTGCTAATGTGGTGGCAACGCCCACATTGAAGGATGTCAGATAGCTTGCACCTATTATCATGCCGTCGATAAAGTTGTGGACGCCGTCGCCTATCAGATTCATCAGGGCAAACGGATGTGGATGCCTCTTTGAAGTCGGCACGTGACAGTGCCTCCAGTGAATGAACTTTTCTATTGCAAACGATGTCATAATACCTAAAAGTATGTAAGAACCCAAAGTCAGGCTGGTGTTCAATTCGATAGCCTCCGGCAGTATGTGTATGAACGAGTCGCCGAGAAGGCCGCCAACGGAAAAGCTTACCAGATAGAGAACTATCCTGTTCAGACCTCTCTGCTTGAAAAGAACGGTCGCAACACCGACAAAGGAAATAAGGCTTATTAGAAAAACGCTCATCAGGCTGTAAACCCAGGTCTCAATCATCATTATCTCTTGTACTTTGCTATCTGCTTGTAGGTGTCAACATGCGTCAAGAACAACGACCTGCAGCAGTACCTTTTCAGGCCGAGTTCGTCCAGGACTTTTTTCGTATCCTCGCCCAGACCAACCCTCTTCTGGAAGGTTTCCCATAGCTGGGCAACGGGTTTTCCACAGCTCATGCAACGAACAGGTATAATCATTTTTTCATCTCTTCGATCTCTGCTTGTGTCTCCTGGGTCCGGCGCTGCTTCGTGAAGGCTTGTGCGGCTCGGTTCTCCTGGAGTCAGCTATCAATAATGACCTATCGTAATTTAAAAACTTTTCCTTCAGGTTTTTGTCATGATCAACAAGGAGCTTTGCTATCGCCTGCCTTGCAGCGGATGCCTGGCCGAAAACGCCACCGCCGCTTACGTTAACCGTTATGTCAAGATTGTTGGCAGCAGCGCCTCCTATGATCAGAGGCTCCTTTATCATAAGTCTTACCATTTCTGGTGTGACTATATCCAAAGGTTTTTTGTTTATCAAAATCTTGCCGCTTCCCTTTTTGGCAAAGGCCCTGGCTACAGACCTCTTTCTCTTGCCTGTTTCCTGAAGCAGTCCTTTTTTCTTAGTCAATTTTAGCACCCAGTTTTTTGCATACGTCTTCCAATGTTATGTATTTGAACCTTAAATCATCAGCAGTCTTTCCCAGCGGCTCTCCCTTGAGGTTGTTGGGGTTGCCGATATGGACCTTTAACATTCGAAAGGCCTTCATTCCCCTGTCGGTCTTGTACGGCAGCATGCCCCTGACAGTCCTCTTCAGTATCCTGTCCGGGTATCTTGGAAAGAAGGGTCCCTTGTGCGGATCCGTCCTGCTTCTCTTCTCGACAAACCTGGCTATAACAGCCTTGGGATTGCCTGAAACCACGATCTTCTCGGTGTTTATCACAGTCACTGGCTGGCCCTTTAAGACTTCTTTGGCAATCTTTGACGAGAGCCTGCCCAGTATTGCGTTTGTAGCATCGATTATCATTTAATCACCTAATACCTCACAATTGCCTAGCGGGCTATATCTAGTCACAGAAACGCCCGAATATTTAAAACAATCTGGATATCTGCTCGCTTTTATGGGATGAGTATCCAGATAAATTCCTTCTTTCATCCGTATTTCCGTTATTACGCTCTGTGGTATTTTTGTTTTAGTATAAACACGAAAATCGGCACTTCTTTCGTGTGTTGAAGCACTAACAATTTCTATTTTAGCATTTGTAAGTTGTAAAGCAGTTCTTAATAACATTGAATTATTCATCAAACCACTATCCTGACATCCTTTCCTTTCGGATTATTCTTTATCAGTTCCTTTATTGATAAAGTTTTTCCGCCTGCCTCGTTTATCTTCTCGACAGCTGTCATCGAGAAGCTTGCCGCGGCAACGAACAGGGTCTTTTTCAGAACCCCTGAGGAAAGCACCTTGCCCGGAACAACAACAGTCTCATTTTCCTTGCAGACCCTGTTAAGCTGGGACAGATTAACCTCTGGCTTCTTCCTCTTTGACTTTTCAAGTCTCTTGGCCATCTCAAGCAGGAAGGGTATCTTCTCATTGTAGCCCTGGCTGCGGATGTCCTCTATCAGCTTCTTCATCAAAGGGTTTGTAGGCCCTGTTGGTTTAGACATGTTAATCAGTTTTATTTCTCAAACTTTTAAAGCTTTCTTTCTTTTTAATTCTAATAGTATTTCCGATGACAGAAATTAGCAAAACGTTTTTTTCTTTATCTCAAATTAAGTGGTAACTCCACTGTATACTCCCTAGACATTATCTTGTCCAATAAGGTCTGTGGCTTGACAACCTTTACTGTAAGAAGGTTTGTGCCGCATGGGTCCTTTTCTGCATATTCTAGAAGAGCATTGTATGTTTTGAGAGCTGCGCCAACAACCTGGGTGTTTGAGTAAAATCCTCTAGCTTTTCTGAGTTCTTCCAAGTCTTCTGCGGCCTTTCCTCTGAACTTGATTTTTAATACCTCTTCTGGCATGAATATAGTTGTAGGTTAAAACTTAAATTCTTATTATTTGGAAAAAAATGGTGCGGAGGGCCGGATTTGAACCGACGAACCCACTAAGAGACAGGATTTCTTATCACCGCAAGACGAACTTGCATCAAAACTTAAGTTATCTTAAGTCCTGCGCCTTTGACCAGACTTGGCTACCTCCGCGTGATTAAAAAATATGTTAAGAAGCTTATAAATTTACTATTTCAAAACACGTTTGGAGATAGTGTTATTTTTTCTAACCTTTTTTGCGCTTCATCAACAGAAATCTCATCATTGACTATCCAGTATTCCTTTAACTTCTTACCTAATATAGTTTCTCTTAGGGTTTTATCAATAAAACATAAATCATATGGTTTAGCTCTATTTGTTATCGAGCGTTCAGACCTTATAGTTAATTTACCATTTTTGGATAACAACCCATATTTTGCTTTCTTTTGAAAGGGAAAAAACACCTTTCTTAGCTTCAACTTCCAAAACACCAAACCATGTACCAACTTTTATATTATCGTAAAGTTTTTTAACTTCTTCTGAGAATTGTGACAACTCTTTTCCATCGAAACTTATAGGAAGCTCAATACCACGATATTTAGCACTATCAGCTACCTTTATTCTATAAACCTCTTTGTTCTTTGTCAGACTTATTTCATCGCTTTTGAACATTATAGTCGACATAAAAATAAATATAGTAAGAAAAGAATTTAAGCTTTACTTTATCTTCTTGGCTTCTTTCTCAAAGTCCTTGACCTTCTTCTTGAGGATGTCGACCGCCTGCATCACCAAGTCCTTTACATCAAGCCCCGAGACAGACTCGATAGAAAATATGAAGCTTGTCGGGTCGCCTGTTATCTCAAGGCTTCCCTTTGGATCAGCCGTCTTGACGCACTCGCCGCAAAGGTCGCATGTCGTTTCAACGGACGCCTTCTTGCCGTCTGTCTTCAAGGCATGCTTCGGGCAGACCTTGACGCATTCATCAGCATTCTTCAGGCCGCTGACCTTTACAGTCGGAAAGTACTTGTAGGCTGCTATGGCTCCCTGGTGCCTTGCATGGTCCTTGCCCACTCCCAAAGAAGCGTATGCCTCAAACTTCAGGTTCTGACCTTTGAACAGCTCGACTACCGGTATGTCATCAAAGAGTGGCTTTACGTCAGGATTGCTGGACTTCATGTCTTTCGTGTAGATCATACATGGTCCTTTTTTGTTTATGGCAAAAGCCACTTCGCATTCAGAGCATGTCTTGCCTTCCTCATGCTTGTCCTTGAAATGAAAGTCCTTGTACTTGAACATGATGGGTATCAGACCCATCCTGTGGGCAAGCATCTCGTTGTATAGAACAGAGTCATTGGTTGAAAAGTCGACTGTCTGGATTGCCAGCACAGGTATCTCAGATATCATTATCCTTCTCAGGGCGTTGGCGAACTGGGGGTTGGTCTCTTCCAATAAGAATTCCATTTCCCTGTCTGTTTTTTTCAAGATTTTTATTTTCAAGTCATCACTTTAGTAATCAATTGTAATGGTTGTTTATTAAGATTTCCCTCAGATTCTTCTTCCTCTTCTTCCGCCCTTTGACTTCATAAAACCATGACCGATAGGGGTCGTGTCCTCTATCCTGCCTATTCTTAGACCGGCTCTGGCCAAGGCCCTTATCGCTGGCTGCGCTCCTGCCCCAGGATTCTTTGACTTTATCCCGCCAGGGGCTCTGATCCTTACATGAACGGCGGTTATGCCCTTTTCCATGGCAATCTCTGCGGCCTTTGATGCAGCCAACAAAGCCGGATAGGGAGAACCCCCTTCCCTGTCCTTGTCGGACATCATTCCTGCGGATATCGTTGCTATCGACTCCGCACCAGTGATATCAGTTATCTTGATGATGGTGTTATTCGAAGAGCTGAATATGTGCGCTATTCCCCATCTCAAATTCTGGCTAGGCCCTCTCATTGTTTTCCACCCTTCATTTTGCTTAGTTCGTAAATAGAAATCTTGTCCTCTTCTGCTATCGTTACAATCGTGCTAGGCCATCTCGCCTTTCTGCCGTCGACCGCTATGTGGCCATGGACAATCATCTGCCTTGCCTGCTTCACTGTCGGGCATATGCCTCTCTTGAAGACAAGTGTCTGCAGCCTCCTGTTTAGCAGTTTCTCTATTGTTAATGCCAGAACATCGTCCAGATCAGCATCCTTGCCGATAAGGCCTATCTTGAAGAGCTTGTCTAAAAGTATCTTTTCATTATCCTTGTTCGACCTTGCTGCCAAGCCCCTGGCCAGTCTCCTGTAGTTTCTCAGGACCGATTCTGTCTTCCATATCTCTTTTTTTCTCCTGAGTCCGTATTCCTGGGCAAGCTTTCTCTCGTCTTCAATCCTTGTCTTGTCCCAAGGCTTTAGCGGCATGTCGTATTTTTTATTTTGTTTTCTCATTCAATCACTCTAAATCATCAATTATACTCTCACAGCATGACTTGCATAAATGCCATTTTTTTACCATGTCATCGTCTGGCGGAGATAATAATATTCCCCCAAATTCTTTCAATTCGTCACCGCATTTATCACATATAGGTTTTATTGCCATTCAATCACTTTTTACCTTTTGCTGACTTTTCCACAGGTGCCGCAGCAGCGTCCTTTCTTGCAGCGCTCCTCTGCTCCTTCTTCTTTGCGACACCGACAGCCCTTCCTCCTCTGAAGCTTGTCCTTGTCCTCTGCCCCCTTACAGGCAGGCCTGTCTCATGCCTGATGCCCTTGTAGCTTCTCATCTTCCTCATCGCATCGATGTCAGACTTTACTGCGAATCTCAGCTTGGAGCTGACAAGATGATGAGCCTCCCCTGTCAGGAGTTCTGACCTTCTGTTAAGCATGAATGTCGGTATTCCGTACTTTGAAGGGTTGTTTATCGCGTCTTCCAGCTTCTTTACGTCTTCCTCCTTCAGAAACCCGAGCGGTCTGTTGGGGTCAAAGCCGCCTGCAATAGCTATCTTGTTCGCCAGCGTCTTGCCAACCCCGCTGATTCCCAGCAATGCGTTTCCCAGCTTCTTGTTTCCGTCAAGGTTGACCTCAGAAACTCTGACTATTTCCCTCATGCCCTCTATCTTTTTCTTGGCCTTTTTAGGTTTAGGAGTTTCTGCCTTCTTTTCTTCCTCTGGCTTTTTTTGCTTGCCTGCTTCTTTTAACCTCTTTGAACCCATATCATCACTTTTTTCATTATAAAAATCAATGTTTATAAATCTTTATAAAATCAAGATTTATAAGTTAATCACTTGATATTTTATTTATGTCTGTTGTTTTAACGTTTGCCCTAGCATCGTTAATCCTTATCTTAGGTTTTATAGGAAATTATCTATTTAAAAAGACAAGTATACCAGACATCCTGATTCTGGTGGCTTTGGGTATTGTCCTAGGACCGCTCTTCGGAGTGATTGACCCGGACGTCCTGATGCCCATTTCAGAGCTGTTCTCCGCCCTGGCATTGCTGATAATACTTTTTGATGCCGGCCTGAACCTGGACATAAAAAAAGTGCTAAAGGACAGTCCGAAAGCAACCGCCCTCACGCTGACAAGCTTCTTCGTTTCAGTTATATTCATAGCGTCTTTCACCTACTTTGTGCTAAGGTGGGACTTTCTCAACGGCCTGCTGCTTGGAGCTGTGCTGGGAGGCATAAGCTCTTCTGTTGTGATACCGCTGATAAGCAGGCTCAAGATAAGTGAAAAGGTTTCCACGGTTCTCAGTCTAGAGTCGGCCTTTACAGATGCTCTGGTCATCGTTTTCGGCCTGACCATTCTGCAACTGCTCATCAGCCCCTTGTCCAGTGGCGTGTATGAGGCAGGCAACAGGATAGCCGCAGCTTTCTCCATAGCTATAGTCATCGGCCTGGCGGCAGGCATTCTCTGGCTGAAGGTGCTAAAGCTGATAAAGAAGGAGATATACGATGACATACTGACCTTGGCTATAGTGCTTCTGCTGTATTCGATAACAGAGATGCTTGGAGGCAACGGTGCCATATTCGCCCTGACCTTCGGGCTTGTCCTTGGCAACGGCATAAGGATACTGAGGGTGATAGGCATAAAGGAGAGGATAGAGGCAAGCAAGGTCATGAAAAAGTTCCACTCTCAGATGTCCTTCTTCATAAGGACGTTCTTCTTCGTCTTCATAGGCCTGATATTCGCTGTCAACAGCTATCAGCCGGTCATATACGGAATTGTGATAACCCTGATACTTTTTGTGGGCAGGTATATGTCTGTCACCCTGATTTCATTCAAGGACAAGATTCTAGGAAGCAACAAGATGGTTATGAGCATTGTTCTTGGAAGGGGTCTGGCAGCAGCTGTTCTTGCAGAGATCATAAGGTCCTCCAACATAATAGGGGCCTCGCTGTTATCAGACACGATAATTGTGGTGATAATCTCCAGCGTTGTGGTATCCACTTTGGGTGTTTCTGTCATAGGAAGAAGGATGAAAAGGTGCGACAGCGAGCTGAAAAGTGTGGACAAGAAGGCATCCAAGAAGCTGTCCAGCATAAAGAGCTAGAAATAGGGAATTATTAAAATCATGCCCAGAAGCATCTGGACGCCTGTTATCGCCAAGCCACTGCGAAAGTCTGTATTGAAGAATTTCATCGCAAGCAAGCTCTTTATCACAGCTTCTATCGCGAACATCGTGCTGATGAAAGGGATTGCTATGGTGGGTATGAAGACTGATATCATGATAACAACATACGACACAACAGAGAACAACAAGGCTCCTTGCAATGAGGCATGCCTGCTGACTATCTGAGCGCTTATCCATGCAGTGACTGCTCCGAACAAGATGCTGATGACTATAGGCACTATGTTACCAACCGAGAACGGCAACACTTGAGCTAAAAACACCATATATTTCTATTCGTTTAACTGATAAAAAAGTCTATCTATAAACGCCAAAAATGTGGGGAAGTGCATCCTTGCCTTCGAGATGGTCTGACAAATCCTTATAGAACTTGACCAGCTTCCTACCTTTTGGGGTCGTGTGATAGAGGACTGTGCCGTCCTTGTTCCTGAGCTCACTTATCAACATTCTTTCTTTGAGTTCGTCCAGATTTTTTTTCAATTTAATGGAACTCAATCTCACCTCTTGATTTAGAGAACCGCTTGTCATAGGCTTGAAAAGTTTTACCATAATTTCTATCTTGATATCATGTCTACATTTTTTCTTCATAGACCTTATTGGTTTTTGAGTTTCTTAAAGAAAAAGCGCCGACGGCAGGATTTGAACCTGCAAGCCCTTGCGGGCACTAGATTTCTAGACATCATTTCGCCTATCATTCCTCATTTCGCCGCATTCGGAGTCAAGCCATCTAATCATATGTCCTCAAGTCTAGCGCATTAACCTGGTTCTGCCACGTCGGCATAAACTCTTTAAATGTTTTTAACCTTTTAAAGCTTATAGAAATCATGCTCTATCTTGTGCTGAAAAAAACAATTATCTGCCCGCAAGTTTTCTTCTCTTGATATAGGTCCAGATATTCTTGGTCATCTCAGAAGGTGAAACCGGCTTGTTGCCGATTATCTTTGCCAAGTCTGCGTTTGGCCTTATCATGTAACCACCGAAAGCCTTGCCCTTCTTGGCTGACTTTCTTTTTGCTGTTTTTTTCTTTGTTACTTTTCTCTTTACTGTTCTCTTTTTCGTTGTTTTCTTTTTTCTTCCTATTCCAAATACCATTTAATCACCTGCTACTAAATTGTATTACCTGCTTATTAAGTTTATTTTGGCATTGAACAAGAAAAATTAGATTAGATATTTTAATTCGACTGTTATATCTATTATATATGAAATTGTCGATTGTAATTATTGCTCTGTTACTTTTGTCTACGAACGCATATGCATTGTCATGGTCGGATGCTTACGCTTCACCAACTTCTGGAACCCAGTACAGCCCTGAGAGAAGCTACGACTTTCGAATAACATGGAACGGTGATGGAAAGTTGATTTCAGGTGTCCTCTTCGAGCTGACCAATCACTCATCCGGCACCATTGTCAACTCGACAGTTTCCAATGTCATGAATCTTTATTTCATAAATTTTACCGGCTTATTTCCAACAGATTATTCCTACAGATGGTTTGCCGTTGATAATGAGTCTAATACCAATGTTACCGATTACTTTCCGTACAGCGTGACCAAAAACACTTCTGCTGCTTTCAGCCTGTATCTGAACGGTACAGAGGGCAATCGAAGCTATAGCAAGAACACTGCCGCGAATTTCACTGCAAAACTAAATATCCCTGGAAAAACCGTTTTTCTTGATTCAGACTATCCTGGTCTGGATGTACAAAATGACAGTTCTGTCATATACGCTTTGGCGAACCTGACTTACGAAGGCGTATTTGTTCTGAACGCTTCATGGAACGGGGATGATTTCTATAATGCAGCATGGAAGGCGTTCTATTTCGACAGCACCCCACCGCAATACTACAACATCAACACGAATCCGTTAGATTATGCGACCTATGCACCCAACCAGTCATACTATTTCAACATATCTTGGACAGACGTGACCCTGACAGAAGTCAGGTTTGAATCCAACCATACGGGCAGCAAAAAGAACTATACGACAAGCACCAACCCCAAAGTTTACAACCAATCAGGCACATTCTGGATAAATCTGACAGATATATTCCCAGCAAATTTTGTCTACAGATGGTACGCCAAGGATGATTCAGGCAGCTGGACAGGTACAGAACAAAGGTCTTACAGGCTGTTCAAAGCCTTCGCGCTGAATCTTTACGCTCCTTTTGATGAGATACTCAACGGCACGACTTCAGTTGTGAACTGCTGGTCGCTGACGGACCAGATATCCATAAAGAATTTCGATTTCCACAGGAACTCCACCAAGATAGAAAACACCAGCATGTCTGAAAGGATGGATGTATCAATGCTGCCGGTCGGTTATTACGAGTACATATGCAAAACGGACGGCAACAAGAACTACACCAACCAGACGTTGAGAAAAAACTTGACTGTCGTGACAGAGTATAAAAAGAAGCCGACTGAAGCAAAGAAGGAGTTCAAGATAACCGACGTGTCCTCGGTCTATGTGAAGCTCGGCCAGAGCGCAGAGGGGACTTTCAACCTGTCAAGCACCTTGGACGAGACTGTCACCAACTTTGAAGTTGTCGTGGAGAATGTACAGACAAGCTGGTACTCGGTCAAGGGCGTGCCTAGCGCACTTCTCAAGGGAGGCTACGTGATAATCAAAATAAATTTTGACATCCCATCTGAAAGCAATCCAGAATACATTGATGTCTTGATAAAGGTTAATGGAAAGACTGCCAACGGGACTGTATCAGCCACAGGCAAAATGCCTCTGTCGATAAACAAAGCCGAGCCTGCTGCCAACCAGCCTCCTTCATATTATGACTTTTCATCGTCTCCAGTAAAGGAGGATGAGCCTGTCGTGTTTTCATTCGTCCTGTCTGATGACAGGGGGCTTTCCGGCTACATATTCTCCATGAACGACACAGGAAGCTGGGTGAACGACTCATGGATTTCCCTCGAAGGAACGGACGGAAGCATAGACGTTATGAAGGATGCTGTCAACAACGCATACGGAGTAGTCGCATGGAAGGTCTACTCCAACGACACGAACGGAGCATGGTCGGAATCCAGAGAGAACTTTATGGAAATAAGGTCAGAAGTCGGTTTAGACTACACGGTTCCTTTGATAATAGTGATTGTCGCTATAATAGCAGCTGTCGTTGTATTCCTTATGTACAAAGACCAACCAAGGCGTACGCATAAGGTTGTCTACGTCTATACCAAGGATGGGTGATGAGATGAAAACCATTGAAAAAATCCTGATATTGTTCCTAGTTGTTTTCGGGCTGCTGTATTCCTCGTATCTCGCGGTTTTTACCGAGGACTATTATATCGGCTTTGTATTCATTCTAATAACTCTAGGCTTTTCGTCAACCATCTACGTACTTGACAAGAATATCAACTACAGGATAATATTCTACATATGGCTGGCTATCGTGCTTGTGTCCTCGGTCGTATTGTTGTTACAATGGGTTTTCAGCGCTTTCGAGCTTTTCAGGCTTTAGGGTAGGTTCCCATTTTCATCAGCACCCGGTCTATCTTGACGGCTAATCCTCTTTTCTTGGCCATGTCCTTGGAATTCATTGTTGACTTTCCTATTGCAATTAACTCCCCTTTCAAACTGAAAACAGCGACCCAGTCACCCTTCCTGATGCTGTCCTCCAGCCTTGTTATGCCGCCGGTGTATAGCGGCGATCCATTGCACACGTTGTCGACGGAAGTGTCAGAAATAATTACCTTGCCGACCGACTCCATGGCTATCTCCATGGGCTGGACCACTTCCTTGATTCTGTCATCTTCAACAGCATAGAGCAGGTCCTGCAAGGTTATGGCAGCATCTTCCGAGAAGTTGCCGCTCTTGGTCCTTCTCAATTCCTTGAGATGGGACTTTACGCCGAGCTTCTCCCCCACGTCCACTGCCAGGCGTCTCACGTAGAAGCCTGCTTGGCAACCGACCTTGAAGAGTATGTTCCTTCCGTCTATTTCCAGAATCTCAAGATAATAAATTTCCCTTTCCCTTACTCTTCTTGCGACCGCCGATTTCAGTGGCGGCAGCTGCTTTACCTTTCCTACAAAGTCCTTGAAGACCTTTCTTATCTTCTTCTCATCAACGTCCTCGTGCAGATACATTATGCCGACGTATTCCTTTTTGACCGAAAGCATAATGGGCATCAATTTTGTCGCGTTCTCCAATGCAATGACAAGGACGCCCGTCGCTCTCGGATCCAAGGTGCCGGCGTGGGAGCATTTATCTATTTTCAGAATCTCCTTGACCCAAGTATCTACCTGGTTGGACGTCGGACCCGACGGCTTGTCAAGAACTGTTATGCCGTTGTTTACGTATTCCTTCAACGGCCTTGCGCCAGGATAGCATCCATAATCGGTCAGGGACGCCTCGTGCTTTTTTATCAGCCAGCCCATGATATAGAATTATCTTTGTTTTTTATATGCTTGATTTCTCACTGCCTCCGCCTAGGGCAGAATAAGGTTGAAGGTGTTGGAATTAGTATATAGTAAGACTGTCTGGAAGAGTATTCGTAAATTCTTTATAATAGTCGTATTGTATAACTGAGAACAAGTCCAGAATTAAATCAGTAAGATTAGAGTATAGCTTTTTATCCAAGGCATATTCAACGAACCTGAGCCCTTGGTAATGTTGTTTGTATATTTTTTCAATACACTTAAAATAATCATCACTTGTGCTATTGTTGAAATATGTTTTCAAGTGATAATCTGCTATACCTTCTGAAACAGGTACACAAAAATTTGTTAAAAAATCATTAGTAGTAATAGAAAGATTAGAATTATCATGTTGAAATTCACAAAAATTGTCTAGGGGATTTTCAGAAGTACCAACATAATTCTCTACATTTAACAGTTGATTAGTATAGATATGTCCTTCTTCATGCTTGTATTGTATTTTATAAGGAACTTTCCCGCAAAACCAATTATAAAAATACATTCCAAATTCATCTATTTTGTTATACTTTTTTAATTGAAAATATGTAGAATTAATCGTGTAACCTCCACAATCATTACAAAGAGTCTCATTAAAGTCCCAAGAATAACTCAAGTTTGGTCTTTGAACTTATCATAATATGCCTTATCGTTTGACGAGATACAACCAGAAACAAGAAGCACTGATAAAACCATAAAAACTACTAGTAATCTCATAAACAGACTTTGTGAACACACCTTAAAAATCCCACAAATTTGTATAAAATTCCAGTCAATTGGCACTTTTCAGAACCCAGTTAAGACTATCCGGATGTTATATAGGGTTATTTTCATATAACCAAAAAACTATCAATAAATACTTTTCCCTACAATATTTCATTATGAAGACAGCAATAATACCAACCTTCTTTGAAACAACCAGACGCATTATTATACAGTAGAAATTCCATTGCTCTCTTCTTTTCGAAAGTGATTCTATGAAAAGCAGGATAACTATCATCGACACCACCCTCAGAGACGGCGAGCAGATGCAGGGCGTCTCGTACGACCCGAAGGACAAGCTCGCGATAGCTAGGGCAGCGATAGACGCGGGAGTGGACAGGGAGGAGATAGCAAGCGCCAATGTATCCAGGGGCGAGTTTGAGGCGGCAAGATACGTTGTGAAAAAATTCAAGGACATGTCGTATCCCGTCAACAAGCTGGAGTGCCTGGTCCTTCTGTCAAAGGATTCAGTGGACTGGGCAAATGATGCCGGACTCGAGACAGTCAACGTACTGTCAAAGGGCTCGAAAAGGCAGCTCTCGCAGCTAAACATGACGCCGGACGAGCACGAGCAAAGCGTGCTCAAGGTCCTCGACTATGCGGAAGACAGCGGCATGAAAACAAATCTCTACCTGGAGCACTTTAGCAGCGGCATAAAAGAGAACCCGGCTTATATTGACAGCCTTGTCAAAAACGTGAAAGGAAAAGCGGGCAGGATAATGCTCTGCGATACCCTTGGCATAGACAGCCCGGCCACCGCAAAGAGAAACGCCAAGAGTATGGCCAGAAAATATCCTGAATTATTTTTTGACTATCATGGACATAACGATCATGGCCTTGCGACCGCGAACGCATTGGCGGCAGTGGAGGGAGGCTGCAGCGGCGTCCACACCACTGTCAACGGCATGGGCGAGAGGGCGGGAAACGCCCCACTGCACGAGGTTGTTGTAGGCCTTCACGACATTGCCAAAAAGGAGACAGGCGTTGACGAGAAAAAACTCTACCCTCTGAGCAAGCTGGTGTCCAGACTGTCGCAGGTCGAGATACCAAGGAACATGCCTATTGTCGGGAAGAACGCCTTTATGCACGATTGCGGCGTTCATGCTGACGGCATGGCAAAGAAAGGCCTCTATGCAAGCGAACTCGGCCCCGAAAGATTCGGCAGGGAATATGGTTACGCTCTGGACAAGCACAGTGGCAAGGCCACAATAGAGATGCACCTAAAGTCAATGGGCGTTGACCCAGACAAAAGGCTAGTGTCCCAGATACTTGAGAAGGTAAAAGATATATCTGACAGGAAGGAGAATGTCACCGAAGACGACCTCCCTTTCATATTGGACGACGTCATCGGCGAGCCCGAGAAAAAGATGTTCGATATATATTTTAACATGACTGTTACAGGCAAGGGTGTTACAGCCGAGGGTGTATTGAATCTCAATTATGATGGAAATGATTTGAGCGAATATGGGGAAGGGAACGGTGGCTTTGACGCAATGATGAACGCATTAAAAAAAGCCTTGGAACCCTTTAACCTGGGGGAGATGCCAAAGCTCGTAGACTATTCATCCTCCATACCAAAAGGTGGGAGCACAAACGCATTGGTCAAGACCTTGATAACATGGAAAGACAACAGTGGTGTTATACTCAAGACTACCGGGGTGGATCCCGACCAAACAAATTCAGCTCTAAAGGCAACAGAAAGAATGCTGAACCGGTACTATGCGAAGAATGGGTTGTAAGCACGTTGTTTAATTCCAATAGATTAATTCAGTTTTGTAGATTCTCTGTGTTTCATTATCTTGTTGATTATCATTTCAAAAACTTTTTCAGAACTCTCGCCCTCGGCCTGGAAGGCCTTGTCATTCTTGCCGAGAACAACGCAATAAGTATAATTCTTGCCTCCAAAAATGTAATGGTTCATGGCGGCTATGCCGTAGCCCATCTCTCGAATCCTTTTTTCGAATTCTTCGAACTTCATAATAGAACTATCAATTTGTATCCATTTAAATTATTTTCTAACTTATACTTTTTATGGCAGATGAAAAATACTATTCAAAGTTTACTCGAGAAATATATCCTAGACTAGAACCTGTACTCAATGTAGCACAGGAGCTTTCACAAAATCAAGAAATGGGACTAGCCAAAAAAGTATTAAATGACTTTGCTTTAAAAAATAAACACATGTTTGATGAGAAAGAAATAGAAAATTTTGAATATGCAGGAAAAATGATATGTTATCCTTATAACCTAAGTTGGAGACCTGGCTTCATACTTGAAGATAGATGGCAACTTGTAAAAGGTGTTATTATTCCGAGAGTAGACGTGGCCCCCTTCCATCAAGTAAATGTATTGTATTTTAAAGAGGATTATTGTCCGAATAATGTGAACATAATGAATATAGATGGCAATTTCTCTCTTTTCATCGACAAGAAAAATGGAATCTCAACAAAATATCATAAAGAATATAACGCACTGGAAAGTCAGTATATGAAAATACATAGAAAATTATTAGAAGCATCAATAAAACAGATACTAACAAAAGTTTAGAATTAAAAACTTCTATTTCTTCTTCGCAACAGGCTTCTCTTTCTTCTTGAACTCTCTCTTCTCCGGAATCTTTATCTCCAGCGTCTTTATCAGCTCAGAGTTCCTCCAGACCTTTTCAACAGAAGCGTCATCAGCCTTTGCCCCGATTTCCAAAACATGCTCGGTCGGCTCGATGTGTTCGACATTACATTTCCTTCTCTTCACGCCTGTGACGGCCTTTGGCCCGGTTATCATGACGAAACCGTCGTTAGAATTCTCAACTATAACAGCATATTTGCCGGCTTCCCTGCCTGCTATCTTTAGTACAATCCTTCCTTCGTTCAGCATTTATTTCACCATACTCTTTATTTTGTTCCTCATGCACTTTGAGCATAACTCTGGGAACGGCCTCTGCGGCCTTCTCTTGGTCTTGGGCAGCTTTTTTATCTCTGCACTGTTCAGCTTGGGCCTGTTGAGTTTTGCCCCACACTTGTAGCACAGCACATACTCTGGCTTTTTCTTCTTCGTGTGCACGACTGTCCTGCCGCCTGAAGCCTTTCTGCTTATCTTTCTAATCGATTTGTTGTTTCTCATAGTTCAACACCCAGCATCTTTCTGAAGATTGAATTTAATGGTAATGAAAGTATAAAATACCATGCCATCCAACCGAAATCGCTACCAAAGTAGGGCAGGGTGAACGGCAGGTTGACCACAATACCTGGAAAAAGGTTGGGCATCACCGGAAGCACGATTATGAATATCACAAGGCTCACTATCATGGGCTTCATCGTCATCTTCATCTGCTTCTGCGAAAGCTTCAGCATCTCATTCATGACCTGATTAGCCTCTTCGGGATTGGTCTTCTGAATCTCCTTCAGCCTGTCCTGCTTTTCCTTCTGCTTGGTCTTTAGCTCCTTCAGCTTTTCATGATCCAGAAGGAACTTGTAAATCAATGATGACATGAAAAGTATGCCAGCAACTAGCAAAAGCTCCTCTATCGCGACCGGCAAACCTATAAGACTCATTCTTTTGCACCCTCGTAGCTTATTATCTCTTCTTCCCTAAACCATAAATCTATTTCCCTTTGCGCTTCATCAAGGCTTCCTGATGCATGGACCAAGTTTTCTATGGCGCGCCTTTCATCGTTGGCCTTTTCGGCTGTGTCGCATCCCAAGTCGCCCCTAATGGTTCCCTTCTCCGCCTTTGCCGGTATGGTGGAACCTGTAAGCTTCCTGACCGACTTTATCGCATTGTCCCCCTCAAGAACCATCGCAATTACAGGATGGGATGTCACATACTCTATCAGCCACTGGCGGAGGATAAGACCTATCTCCCTTGGATTGTCGCTGTTGAACATGTCATACATGTCCTCTGTCCTGCCTAATTCTTCCAGAGACTCTTTCGTTCTTTTGCCCATGCCAATGATTTGCGCGTCATGGCAAGGATAGTGCTTTTCTGCCAGTTCCCTGTCAGGAAAAACGACTTTCATGCCAACTATCCTCAGACCGGCCTCGTGATATCTCTTTATTATATCGCCTGCAAGCTTGCCTCTCATGCCGTCAGGCTTTACCATCACAAATGTTCTTTCCATATCATTCCACCTTTATTTTTTCCATTATTCTGCTTATTAAAATATCAGGGTCCAGATCCACCTTCTCGCATCCGATGATTCTAAGTATTCCCTTGTCTTTATAGTATTCCATCAAGGGTTTTAAATTTTTATCATCCTCTTCAATCCTGTGTTTTGCTGCTTCTGGCTTGTCGTCAGCCTTCTGGTGCAGTTCGGCTCCGCACTTGTCGCACACGCCTTCCTTTTTGGGCTTCATCAGTTCAGTGTTGTAAATATCACCACATTCCTTGCACACAACTCTTGACAAGAGCCTCTTCAAAACAATGTCCTCATCAACATCAAGATAGATTACATGGTCTATCTTCTCCATCTCCTCTAGACCTTTGGCCTGATTAACTGTCCTTGGAAAACCGTCCAGTATGAAGCCGTTTTTGCAGTCAGGTTCTTTCAGCCTTTTCCCAACAACCTCAAGCGTTATGTCATCCGGCACGAGCCCTCCCTTGTTGTAAATTTCCTTTGTCATCTTCCCCAAGAGGGTTCCCTTACTTATGTTGGACCTGAATATCTCGCCTGTTGATATGTGGGGTATTCCCAACTTGGAGCTCAGCCTTGAGGCGCAAGTACCCTTGCCAGAACATCTTATCCCTAAAAGAATCAGTCTCATTCAGGCACCTAGGAATTTCCTTATTGAAGGCGGTATGTCGTCGCCGTGCTGCTGCATTATCTGCTCATAGAACTGATAGACAATCATAACTGTAAGCAGGATACCTGTACCAGAGCCTATGGCAGAAGTCAGGTCTGCAAACGTGGCTAGGAACCCAACGAATGCTCCGCCTAGAATTGTAAGAACAGGTATGTACCTGCTCAGGACCTTTTCGAATATTCTTGGGTCGTGCCTGAAGCCTGGAATCATTATCGAGTATGACTTGAACTGTTCTGCCACAGACTTTGCGTCCATCCCGGCAGTGCTGGTCCAGAATATCGAGAATATGACCGAAGCTATTATGAAAACCATCATGTATGTCATGGCTCTGACAACTGTTGTGGCAGGTATTGACATGCCCATGTATGAAATCAGGATGTATCCTAGGACTATGCCTGTAATGGCGCCCAGAGCGCTCATCCTCTTTGTGTACTTTTTCAGGTTCTTTATTGCCATTATGGCGAAAACCAGCGCGAATATGCTTGCCAATACTGTGACTATGATTAATCCGACCTCGCCAGAAGGCGCGGACAGGTAATACATCATGCCTCCTGTGGCAGAGCCCTGCGCGTCATATGTTCCTAAAATAGTGATGCCTCTTTGGGAAAGTATCTTGCCCAGCACCTGCATGTTGGCAATCACAGCAGCCGCAAGAATGACCGGTATGTTGGACGTGTAAAGGAATTTCAAGGGCCATCTTCTTGCCGCAAACTTGCCGAAAGGCATTGAGAATGCCATGGGCACCTCTACCCTCACGTCCTGTATGTAGACAGTAACAATGAAGACCACTAGAGTAGCTACCAGAGGTAGCAGCGACAGGAATGCCGGGTTGCCGTCCATGAAAGACGCTATGAAACCAGGTATTATCCCTGCAGGAATCTCGCCGATGCTCAGGTCTGGAAAGGCTCCGGCCTGGCTCAACGGGTTGAAAGTCCTGAGCATTATCGTCTTGGCCACACCGGCTGCTATGAACAGGGAAACTCCTGAGCCAAAGCCCCACTTGGACACGACCTCGTCCATGTACATTATCACTATTCCACCCACTGTTAGCTGCAGTATGACGAAAGCAGTAGTGACCATGTCGGGGCTTACCGGAGGCACTGCCCCTGCGACAACATATGCGATTCCCTGTATAATACAGAATAAAATAGTCAATATCTTCTGCGCTGCGCTGAACTTTTTCTTGCCTTCCTCTGTCTGCTGGTTCCAGTTTATTATGCCGCTGCCCACTATGAGCTGAAGTATTATAGATGATGTTACGATTGGTCCGATACCGAGCGTTATTATCGAACCGAATTTAGAACCGAAGACGATTTCCAGAAACTCGAACTGGGCGACTGCGTCAGGGTTTATGCCCCATACGGTTATGGAGCCTAAAACGAAGAACATGACAAGTATTATCAGCGTCCATTTGGCCTTTTCTCTGAAAGTCAGTTTTCCTGTAGGACTAATGACTGTTGGTATCATTTCTGCAAGTCCGACCCAATCAAACATCCACGATCACCTTTCCACCTGACTCCTCAATCCTCTGCTTTGCCCTTTCTGTTATCTTGTTTGCCTTTATCGTCAAAGGCTGAGTTAAACTGCCCTTTGAAATCACCTTGTCAAAACCCAATTCAGAAACATTAAGTTCGGTCTTCTTCATCTTCCTTGCAAGGACGTCCAAGTCCCTCAGCGTTATGGACCTTACCGCATTCCTTGCGTCTGTGTGTATGATAAAGCCCTTCTTGCCATAGTGGTTGGGATCGTTGTTAATCATCCATGTCTTCTTCTGCTTGTGCAGACCTGCCTTTCCTCTTCCGCCTCTTGAGCCCTTTCCTCTGTGCTTCTTGGTGCTGCCGTAGCCGCACGTTCTTGTGGCTCTTTGCCTTCTGATTTTCCTGTCTCTTCTTACAACCATCTAAATCATCCTCTTCAACAAAGCATTGATCTCCTTGCCCCTGTAGCCAAGCTCGCCTTTGGGATAGTGCTGCTTTATCGATTTTTTGAAACCTTTGGACGGCGGTGATAATCTAAAGACAGGTTTTATTCCCTCTGGAACCTTGCCTTTTTCTTTCAGAGTATTTATTACGTTCGCAGCGTCTTCCTTTGAAAGTCGAACATCACCAACCTTTCTGCCTCTCTTCTCGACAAGATGCTTGAAAACATTATCGTCTATCTCTCCCCATGTAGACCAGTCCTTTACCTTCTGTAGCATGCCCTTGACTATGTCAGTCTCCTTCAGGACAACACAATGCATCTTCCTATGCATCCTCATCATCTTGAAGGTGTCCTTGACTTCATTTCTCAGATTTATCGAGCCTCTTAGTCTGATTATAGCGTACATTTTACTCTACCTTTCCTACTGTCATACCGACGTTCTTTTCGAACTCTGGCTTTATCTTGTAAGTATTAAGCTTCTTGAGCGCGCTGAAGACTGCCATTACAAAGTTTATCCTCATCTTGGTGTTTCCCCTGGACTTGCACCATATGTCGCTTATGCCGGCAAGTTTCATCACCTTCTTTATTTCGTTGGAAACGCAAAGGCCGATTCCCTTTGGCGCAGGAATCAGGTTTACTATGACAGAACCTCTCTTGCCATCCACTGTGAACGGTATCGAGTGTCTTGTCTCGCATAAACATTCCCAAGAACCGCAGCCTCTTGCTATGGGGATTATATTGAGCTTTGCCTTGTTCGTGGCCTTTTGTATGGCTTCCCTGTGTTTTCCTGCAGGGCTTGTTGCCACTCCTATCCCAATAAAGCCGTTCTTGTTGCCGACTACGGCCATAACAGACATCCTGTACCTTCTTCCGCTCTTGTGCATCCTTGAAGTCCTCTTGAACGGGGTTCTCCTTATGCCTCCGCCCTTTCCAGTTGAACCACCAATGAATATGACATCCTGTTCCAGATCAGGAAGCAGTATGTCAACAATAGCAGGCTCGAGAATCTTCATACCCTCTGCAAAGACCATGTTTATGTCTTTTATCTCGCCTGACAGTACCTTCTTGCCCAGCACAGTCTTTGGCTTCCACGAAGTGTAGTTGACCTCTTCCTTGGCATACTCCCTTTTACCTCTGCTCCTTCCTCTGCCTCTCCTGTCCCTACCACCTCTACCCGACGGCACATATTCTTTCTTTGGTTCTTCTTTAGGAGCTTCGACCTTTTGTTCTTCTTTCTTTTCAACTGGCTTTTTAGCTTTTGCCTTTTCAGGTTTAGGTTCGGCTTTCTTCTCAGCCTTTTGTTCTTTCTTTACTTCAGACTTTGCCTTGGGTTTCTCTTCTTTTTCTTTTGTTTTTTCTTCTGCCATGTTAACCAACTATCTTCTTTTTTGCTTCCTCAAATTTTTTAACAGTATCATCTGATATGTGCTGTCCCTTTATCCTGTCCTCGCTTGGAAGGATTTCCTCCGAATGAGGAACAGACACGCCTGAATCCAAAACGCCCTTTAGTGCAGCATATATCCTCGAGCCTTTTGTTGATGATTGCAAACCAGTATCCAATACAGCGCTTTCTATTTTTTTCTCCTTTGCCTTCTTGCCTGCCAACAGACCTGTAAGGTAGGCAGCCGGAACGTTGCCGTTCTTCTCCCATCCGAACTTTTTGAGCTCGGTTGAAAAGGCACAGACAAGCGTCTTGTCACCCTCTGGCACATAGCTGACGAACTGAACGGTTATGTTCGACAGGCTCTTCCTGATAACAAGCCTGGTGCTGCCTGACTTTAGCAGGGCTAGCCTTTTCTTGTAGTCTGTTTTCTTTTCCCTTCTCCTTTTGAAAGGCATCAGGTATCTTGATCTTTTCATTTTTCTCCCCTTAGCATTTTTTTATCCTTCAAATAGTTTGTCAAGTGTGTCTTGCTTCTGAACATGCCTCCCTTGACAAGCCTGTAAATCCTTCTGTAAGTATTGGGTTCGAGTTTCTTTTGGTCTTTGAGTTCTCGGATAAGCTTCCTCTGCGGCCTGATAACCCTTAACCAAGCGCTCTTCTTACCCCTTCTTGCTCCCTTTGCCCCCTTTCTGCTGCCCATCTTTTGCTGGGACGTTGAGGACAACTTCTTTTTCTTTTTTGATGGCAGCTTTTTGATTGCTCCCTCTTTTATGAATCTCCTAATGTCCCTTCTGGTTATGGCCTGCTTTACTTTCTCATTCTTCGGGTCTAGCCACACCTTTTCAACCCCACATTTCATTACCTTTGCAGCAAGCTTCTTTTGGACGTTCATAAAAATAAACTCCTTTTGCTGGTTTCGGGCTGAAGCACTATACCGAACTCGTTGAAAAAGACGCTGCAACTCGGGCATACAAGAACATCTAGACCTTTCTTCCAGGAGTTCCCCTTTACACCGCAATGCGGGCATCTTTTTTTACCGACAAGGTACATAATCACACCTTTTTCTTTTCCTTCTTTGTTTCTTTCTTCTCGACATTTTTAGCTTCTTGCTTCAAAGGGTTAAAAACTTTAATCTTCATTTCTCCGGCTTTTTTCATTATCTCAAAGCCCTTCTTCTTGCCGACTTTGGACGCAATCCTACATGCCTGCTTCTTTGTATCTATCTTTTCTAATTCCTTTACATTGTGCACTAGCACTTCCTCGAAACCGGAAGGATGAAGGTTCCTAACTTCCTTCGGCGAGCCGTAACCAGGCCTTGGCAAATAGCCCCTAGACTTTTTGTGCTTTCTGAGCTTTGACTGGTTGCCGTGCGGGTTCTTCCACCCATGCTTTACCCTCTTGAACGTCTTCTCGCCCGGCCTCTCGAACTTTGGCTTTTTTCTCTTTAGCTTTGTCCTGAGTTTTAGTTTGTTCATAAAATCACTTTAATCTGAAAATGCCGTCCTGGAAGACTCTCCTATCTCTTTTCCTTATTTTGGTTACTCTCTCCAGATTTGCTGAGGTCTGGCCAACGTCCTCCTTGTTAATGCCTGTCACAGTCACCTCGTCTCCCTTTATCTCGACCTTGCAGTCGCCAACAATATTAGTCTTTCTGGGCTTTTTCTCTCCCAAAAAGTTGTTCACGTATATTTCCTTTCCCTCCATCTTCATCGTAAACGGAAAGTGCATGTAGACTATTTTCAATTTAACGGTATAGCCGTCAGTCAGGCCCTCGAACATGTTCTTCAAATGCGATTCAATCGTCCCGAGCATTGCCTTTACTTTTCTTCTCTTGGAATCCGTGGCTATGATTATCACTCTGTCTTCCTTTTTAATCGTGATGTCCTTCTTGAAAAGAGGGCTGTAAAAGTCTCTTTCCATGGAACCCTTTGGTCCCTTTACGTTTGCTTTGAAGTTCTCAATCTCAACTTCTATCTTTTCTGGTATCTCTACTGCTTTTTCCATAAAATCACTAGTATATGTAACCAAGGAGTGTTCCTCCAAGGTTTTTCTCCTTTGCATCAGAATGTATCATCATGCCCTTTGACGTAGAGACTATGATGAAGCCCATGCCTGCAGCTGGCAAAAATCTTTTCTCGAACTTTTCATAGTCCTCGACCTTTGCATAGTACCTCGGCCTTATGGCATTGCAGTCATTGATCTTTCCGATAAGTTGTATCTGGAATCTGCCTCCATAATTGTCATCGATGTACTCAAAGTCCCCGATGTACTTGTGCTTTTGCAAAATAAGCAAGACTTCTTTCACCAACTTTGATGAAGGCATGATAGTCTTGCTCTTACCAGCCTTGTCCCCGTTCTTTATTGCAGACATGACGTCTGATAGTAAATCGAATTTCATAATTATCACGAATATTTTTTAAACCCTAGCTCCTTGGCGACTTCTCTAAAGCACTGCCTGCAATAGAGCAAGCCGTATTTTCTTATAAGGCCTCCGTGCCTACCGCAGCGTCTGCAGGACCTGCTTCCTCTGCCGAATTTTCTTTCCTTCTTTATCATAATATCACATCAGTCAATACGCATCTTTTGTCTATGCACTCACATATCATGTCGGTTGAAAGGTCTGTTCCAGGGCATTTTATCTCAAGGTTCAGCCCTGTCTTTTCCTCTATCACCGAGTTGTATTCCTGTACAAAGTTCTTGTTGATACAAACCTCTGTACCGCCAGCATATGCTGGGCATGCTGATCCCTTGAACTTGAAGCAATCGTCAACATTGTCGCATGCCACAAAGCGCTCCTCTGGTTCTATACTATCTGTAAACGAGAATTCATATTTCTCGTCTTCCTTCATACTAAACTCTTGTATGACAAAAACTATACCGATTACAATAAGTATTATTGAAATGAAAACTACGTTGCTCATATAATCTCAACCTTGTAATTCTTTGTGACCCATTCCAAGGATTCTTCCGGCTTTATCAGATGTTTCTTACCGACCTTTCTGGAAAGCCTCTTTCTCTTCACGCTGTATCCTGGCCTTTCCAAAGTGACGCAGACGTCCATGCCCCAGATGCCGATCTCAGGATCATACTCCATCCCAGGAATGTCAATGTGCTCCTTTATGCCGAAGGAAAAGTTGCCTGTTGCGTCGAAAACTTTCTTCGAAAGCTTGTTCTCTACTGCCTCGAAAGCCTTTACCAAAAACTCTTTGGCGCCGTTTCCTCTCAGCGTGACCTTACAGCCTATCGGCCTTCCCTTGGCAGAACCAAAAGTTGTTCTTCCATGTGTCTTTGTGGAAATAATCTTTTTGCTGGTCAGCTGTCCAAGCAGCATTATGGCCTTGTCTAGTTTTTCCCCGGATTCTCCACAGCCTATGTTTATGGTCACTTTTTCAATTCTGATATTCCTCATAGCGTTCATAATCATCACTCTATCTTTATCAGCGGCTCCTCTCTGCCGACAACAACAACCAAGTCCTTTGGTATCTCGAAGACGCTTCCATTGTCAAGCCAGAGCCTATCCTTCTCTATCGTCTTTATCTTTGCGGTCTTGCCAGCATTGCTTCCCCCGACAACCACCACTGTTGAACCTGTTTCGAATTTGAGGTGGTCGACAACCTTCTGCTCTGGCATTTCCAATACTAACGAATCATAAGTGGCATATTTTTTGTCTGTCAACAGGTTTCTGCCGTCATTCAGGTTCAACTGGTTCTTGTTGCCTTTCAGAGTTTTCTTGTCGACTATCTTGCATATCTTCAGCTTGGATTCGCTCTCAGGTATCTCGATGAAGCTGAGACCATTTATCGGGACAGCTCTCCAGGATTTTTTCGTGGCAGGTATGTCCACTACATCAAAGAGGCCTATGCCATACTTTGGGTCCTTTCTCTTTTTCTTGTCAACCAGCACCTGTCCTTCCTTGATTATCTTCCTTGCCTCCCTGTTTGTTTCTGCTAGTTTCAGCACGTCCCTTACCAAGACCAATAGCGGCAGTGAAAACTCTTTTGGATGGGCGCCCCTAACAGAGATTACAAACTTTCTCTCCTTTCTCTTGATAGGCCACCATCTAGGCGCTGACATTCTTTTTATCTTCATTCTTTTCACTCCTTCTCTTTATCCTCTTGCCATCATCCATGACAGGATTAAGTATTAACAGGTTTGAAGGCCTGATGGGAACAGCGACTTCCTCGCCCGAAGCCTTTTTGGTCTTTACATTCTCGATGTAAACCTTCAGCCTCTTCATGTTGATCCTTGACACCTTGCCAACAGTTCCCTTGAACTTGCCCTTCATGACCTTTACCTCATCACCTTTTCTGACAGGCAAAGACCTTTTTTTGACAACACCCCTTGCTTCTTTTGACACATGCGCAGAAAGCAGCTTGTGCTTCCTGTGCAAAGGCGCCTGATACAAGGCCTTTCTCTGTTTGCTAGGTTTTTTTGTTACCATCATAACACCATACTTGCTATCTTGCCTACCAGGGAAAATCTCTCGACAACTTCCTTTGCTATCGGTCCTTTTATCTTTGTTCCCCTAGGCTCTCCTTTTTCATTTATTAGTACAGCAGCATTGTCCTCGAACTTTACTCTCATCCCGTTTTTTCTTCTGTACTCCTTCCTCTGCCTTACGATGACTGCGAAAACCACCTCGTGCTTCAGCTTTGGTTCTCCCTGTTTCACAGCGCACATGACCCAACTAGCGACTCCGCACGGAGGCGATCTTGACTTTACACCATGATAGCCCTTTACTGATATTATCTGAAGCTGACTGGCTCCGCTGTTGTCAGTACAGTCGATGTAGCTGCCTACCTGCAGACCTTTGGTCACCCTGGCTGAAATTGGTTTCATTTTACTACCTCAATAACAACGAACTTTTTAGTCTTTGACAACGGCCTGCACTCTGCAATCCTTACAACGTCGCCTTTCTTTGCGTTGATGCAGAGCGGATTGTAGGCCACCACCCTTCCGCTTCTCCTTTCGTATCTCTCGTACTTTGGCATATAATTATGATAGTCCCATCTGACAACGACTGTCTTGCTGGCTTTGGAACTCTCTACAGTACCCTTTAGCACTATGCCTCTTACTGGAAGCTTGCCGTGCCATGGGCATTTTGCATCTTCGCAAAACGCCTCTGGAGCGGTTGCCTCTATTCCAATGTTCCTTACTTTTTGTTTCACCATTTTTTCACCTTTAGTTTTATTCTGTCTTCCGGCCTTGCCATGATTCTTTTGCCGTCAACCTTTACCTTTTTTCCGTCCGGAATCTTAAATATGAATTGCGATCCCTTTTTTTGTATCCTTTTCAGTCCTTCCTTGGTTTCGATTGCTAACATGTTCTTTGTCTCGTCAACGACCAAGCCCTTTATCCCTACGTGAGTTTTGTTCGCGCTTTCAGCGACCTCAACAGCCAAACCAATCAGCTCGTGCCGTATCAGGTTTTTCGCCGAAATCATCTCACTCAACTTCAATCTTTTCCTCTGGGAAGCCCGCGTTGATCAACAGTTGCTTCATCTTCCTTATGTGGTCCCCCCTGAGTTCTATCTTGTTGTTCTTGAAGGTCCCGCCACACGCAAGCTTTGTCTTGAGCTTCTTTGTCAGCTGCTTCGGATTGGCCTTGTCCTCTATGCCTTCGACGACCGTCACCTTTTTTCCGAACCTTCTCCTCTCGACGAAGACTTTGATCTTGGCCTCTTCCTTTGCTATTATTCCGCAGATGCAAAGCTCCTTGGGCAAACCGCATATCGAGCATACATCAGACAGTTTTTTCACCCCTCCTATTTTTCTCGGTAAGTATCCTTGCTATCGTCTTCTTTACTTCCTTTATTCTTCCTGGATTCGAAGCGCTTCCGCCGATAGCAATCTGGCTCCTTTCCTTGGCCAGCTCTAGCCTTAGCTCGCTCAGCCTTGAAGCCAAATCATTATTATTCATTTCCTTTAATTGTTTCTTTTTTATTATCGCCACTCGTTTCGACCTCTTTCTTTTTTGCCTTTTTCGGTTTTGCTTCTTTTTTCTTTTTCGCTGGCTTTGGTTTCACAGGTTTCTTTTTCTGCTTTGGTTCTTCCTTCTTTTCTTCAGGTTTATGTTCTGCCTTTGGCTCTTTAGGAGTTTCAGTTTTTGGTGCTTCCCCTTCCTTTGGAGCTTCTGTTTCCTCTTCTGTCTCGACAACCTCTTCAGCAGGAGCTTCTTTGAAAACCCTTTCGATTATCTTCAAATCATTGGGCATCTCCTTCATTACTCTTACCTGAATGCCGATCATTCCCAGCTTGACAATGGCCTGAGCATAAGCGGTGTCGACCATAGTCTCTGCCGGCTCGCCCGAATAGTTAATGTAGCCTGATGAGAACTTTTCTGTTCTTCCCATGTCGCCACCGACCTTTCCTGATATTCTAATAGCAACTCCGGCAGCACCAGAGTTCATGACTCTTTCTAATGCGATGTTGGCAACCCTCTTGTATTTCAGCCCTCTTTCAATAGAGGAAGCTATCCACTTTGCGATTATGTGAGCGTCAACGTCAGGATTGTCAATTTCCTGGACATCCAGTTGCGGGTTCTCGAATCCAAACCTCTCCTTGAGCACGCCTGTTATCATCTCTATGTTCTTTCCACCCCTGCCTATTATCAAGCCGGGCTTTCTTGCGAAGATGGTTATCCTTATGCTCAGCGGTGTCCTCTGTATAATGCTATGGCTGTAGCCGGCTCTGTCAAACTCTTTTGACAGAAACTCCTCCAAGTCCCTGTTCCTTATGCCTTCCTTTACGAACTTTCTTTCCAAAGCCATATCATTCACTCTTCTCGACTGTTTCCTTTTTCTTGAAAACTGGTCTTTTTGCGAAGCTGCTACTTTCGCTCAATACCATTTGAACATGACATGATTTCATCCTTGAACCGAACTTTCTCCACCTTCTCCTGTTCCTGTGCATCGTCGGCCCTCTGTGCGTTGAAACGAAAAGGAACATGCTATCCACGTCAAGCCCATTCTTCCTCCCGTTCATTTCAACCTGGTGGAGCATCATTATCATCTCCTTGTTTATGTTGTCATATGTCTTGCCGTTAAGGGTCACCCTCTTGTTCACAATATCTTCCAGGGTCTTTTTTGCGTCAGCGAACTTTTTCCTGTTTATGACTCTACAAAACTTTACAGCATCCTTGTGTGATATCTTCAAGGTAGCCGAAGCCTTTGCCTTTGTTCCTGAGTCTATTGCATATTTCATAAAATCACTTTAATGGCAGGTTCTTTGAAGCTCTTGTAGCACCCACACCAGGTGCGCTGTGCATGACCCTCTTTCTTGTGAGCACAAACTCTCCCAATCTGTGACCGAGCATCTCAAGCTTTATCGTAACCAGCAGCCATTCCCTGCCGCTGTGAAGCATCACGCTACGATCAACCATCTCTGGGATGATTACCGTGTCCCTTAAATGGGTCCTAACCGGCTTGTCAGACGTTTTCAATTTCTCCAAAAACTTTTTCTCCTTGTCGCTCAAGCCTCTCTTGATATGTCTCCTCTCTCTTGAAGGAATCAATTTGATGAACTCGTTCAAGCTCATCGCTTTTAGTTCTTCAATTGTCTTTCCTCTGTATGTAATTATTTTAGCCATAGTATCACTTTTTCTTCCTGCCCGTCCTTCTAGCTGCTACTGAACCCACCTTTGCTCCTGGAGGAGCGTTCCTTGAAATTGTCTTTGGAGTTCCGGGCTTTGTCCTGCCACCGAAAGGATGGTCAACAGCATTCATCTTACAACCGGACGTTCTTGGCCAGAGCTTGTTTCTTGCATGCTTCAAATAAAAATTCTGGCCCGCCTTTACAAAAGGCTTCTCCCTCATGCCCCCTCCTGCAGGAACCCCTACAGTTGCCTGGCACTTGGGATTGAAATGCTTGAATTGCTTTGAAGGCATCTGTATCACGGTCTTGCTCTCATCGTTAGAGACTATGAAAGCCTTTGTTCCGGCCGATAAGCATAATTTAGGTCCTGTTCCAGGTCTTGTCTCTAGACCGAAGACGAACGTACCTTTGGGGATTTTATTCAAAGACAAGATGTTTCCTGATTTGGCCTCGCCGTTCTTGTCCAATGTGTCTCCGACCTTCATGCCTTCTGCAGCCACTATGAGTTTTTCTCCCTTTTCCTCTGTCATCAGCTTTGCCAGAGGAGCATCCCTGCATGGATCGTCTATCAAGTCAATGACCTCTGCTTTATTGAAGTTGTAGCTAATCTTTCCCGGGAACCTGTGACTCGGGCTCCTGTAAGGCGGCCCGCCTTTTCCCCTTGCTCTCTGAATTATTCGTTTACCCATAAAATCACAACATTCCCAATCTTGTGGCGATGTCTGCTGCCGGATACTCTTTTGCAAGCTGTATCCACGCCTTCTTCCTTCCTTTCCTGTCAATCAAAGTCTTGACAGCAGTGACTTTGACGTTAAAGGCCTTTTCAGTGGCCCATTTGACTTGCCTCTTGTTAGCTTTCTTTTTGACAATGAATACCAGTTTGTTCTCGGTTTCGATTCTTCCTATCGACTTTTCGGTAAGCAAAGGGTAAAGCAAAACTGTCCACGGATCTACCAATGATATTTTTTCTTCTTTTTTATCAGCCATAAATCTCACCTAATGACCTAACTGCCGCCTCGCTCCATACGACAAGCCTGCCTGCGTGCGTTCCTGGCGCGAGCAGCTCGGCGTTAAGGTTCTTGACAAGAGAGAAGTCAGAACCTGGTATGTTCTTCACTGCTTTTGAAATTCCTTTGTCCTCGGAAACAACAAAAAGGACAGACTTTCTCTTCTTGTACTTTCTTCCTCTTGTCTTTCCCCTTCCTGCCCTCACCTTCTTTATGCTTGCCCTTTCCATCTCTTCCTTCAAGCCAAGCTTTTCCAAAAACTCGAGCATCTGCTTTGTCTTTTTGAAATCTTGAATATTATCCTCAACAATGATAGGCAAGGTGACGCCATTAATGATGTGCCCTCTACCGACAACAATATCTTTCACTATCGTTGCTGCTATGGCAGACTTTAAAGCCAGGATTCTTTCCTTTTTGTTTATCTTCTGCTCCCATACTTTCTCCACCTTCGGCGGGTGCGCAGTCCTTCCCTTTACAGCCTGCGCGACAAACCTTGCTCTCATCGAAAGATTTGGCGGGCCGCCGTGTATTCTCTTCATTCTAGCTGTCTCAGTGTTCATCATGTGATGTGGCCCTTTTCTGACACCATGGTAATGGGCAGACGTCCTATGTCCAGCCAACGGGTCGACGCCGTGTGGCTGCCTGTTATGACTCTGTATAGCCAAGACTGATCTTTTTATCAGATCCGGCCTGAACTCTGTAGCGAAAACTTTGGGCAGAGTCATCTCTGTTTTCTGCTTGGCCTTTACATCAATAACAATGGCTTTCATCTTATGCACCTTGCTTACTCTTTGTTGAAACATATTTTATATCAATAGGATAGGATTTCTTCTGCCTCATGGCAAACCTCATTCTTATCATTCTCTTCTTCGCGCCAGGGATGCTTCCCTCAAGCACGACACAATCACCAGTGACCTTGCCGTATTTCAAAAAGTCACCGCTGATTTCAAAGCCTTCGGATATTTTCAGGATTCTTTTGTTGATTTCTGTTCTCCTGTGAAAACCGTGTTGTCCAGCCTGCGGAATCGTCCATCTGACTTTTCCAGGTTCGTTCTGTCCGAGCGGCGCCATGTGCCTCTGCATCTGCTGTGCTTTTCTTCCATGCAATGCTACACCGAACCTCTTCACAGGTCCTTGGAACCCCTTTCCCTTTGTGACAGCAACGACATCTATCATGTCGCCCTCCTTGAACACGTCTGAAAGTTTTATCTCATTACCAATTATCTCCTGGGCGTATTTCATTTGCTCTTCAGATGTTCCACCTATGGCCATCTCAAAGACCTCTGGCTTTTTCTTGAACTTGGGATTAGTATGACAGATTAGGCTTACCTTGGTGACGTTTTTTGGCAGTTTCTTCAACTGCTCTTCCATCTTCTTGGGCTCCTTTGGAACTTTCATCTTTCTTGACAGATTTTTGTCAAGTTTTTCTGAGAGAACGTCGAAAGAAGTTTTATTTTTTGAGTAGCATCTAAAACCGAAAACAGAAAGAGGGGGGCATTCGAGAATTGTTATTGGCCTTGAAATTTGCTGGCCAGTTGTCTTGGTATTGGGATTGGTGTCAACAAGTAAAACATGCGTCATGCCTGCCTTGTAGCCTGCAAAACCCAGCGGCTTTACATCCTTTGAAGGCTTCCAGTTGCTGATTCTTGGATAGATACGACTAGCCCTTTTTCTAGGGTAAAATGCTTTGCTTCCTCTTCTCGGTCTTTTTACTGCTGGCATAAAACCAATTTCTCTTTTGAATATATTTAAATCTATCAGAACACGTTACCACGAAAACTTTCCTATCTTAATAGGAAGAGAATGTATTTAAAGATTTATTTCCTTTTCAGCACTTGACAAAGAAAATCATAATCTTTATTACATGTCTTGGCTGAAACCCTGTTTGAGTTCTCTCCACCATATCTATTATGATATTCTTGAAAATCATCGGGTATTACTGTGCTTAAAACGGGTTCGTGTCGATGTAGTAATTGTCTTATTTTTCTATATTTTGTAGCCATTTTATCACTCGAAAGAAAGAGTAAATCTTTCCTTAAATTTTATAGAAGAACTGATATTTAAATCTTATTCAGACAGAAACGATGAATTTCAGGACTTCCAAGAAACCCAAAACTGAGGAAAGTATTATAATTCCGCCTATCGTTGAGCCGATAACTATAGCTATGAATGACCTTTTCCAGTCCAAGTTCAACAACCAGCTCAGAATTGATGCAGTGTAGGTCCCTGTCAAAGGGGTTGGCAATGAAATAAACAAAGTTAAACCAAGAACTCCGTATTTGTCGACATAAGGCTGGCCCTTTCTTCTCACCTTTTCCAGATACCTGTTGAAAAGCTTTATTTTGGAAAATACCCTGTCATAGAAAACCTTCAAACCAAAGTATACGGGGAAGAACAGAAGACAGTTGACTGTCAAAGACACCATCAATGAATACAAAGGATCCAGACCCAAAGCAATGCCAAGTGGTATACCACCTATCTGCTCCATGGTAGGAAGTATGTTAGCGACTATGACAGCAATCGTCTCTTCAAGCATGAAAGAATAATTATGTTTGGTATTTAAAAAAAGGAGCGCCGAGAGAGGGATTTGAACCCCCATATCCTTGCGGAAACTAGCTTTCCAGGTTCGCCTCTCAGGTTGAGATCTAGCGCAATACCAGATTATGCGATCTCGGCTAAGATAATAGTTGTTTGAAAGGATTTTTAAATCTTGAAATTTAACTAATTATATGGCTTCGCAGTATGAGATTGATACAAAGTTCCTAGAGTTCCTATTTAGCGTGTGCATCATACTGGTGCTCTTTTCTGTGGTGTTCTTGATGATGCCGTTCCTGTCAGGAGTTAATAACAAGAATGTGCAGTGCATGAATATCATATTCTTGATGCTCTTCACATTGCTTCTAGGCATGGTGTTCGGCATTTTCGTAAAGTGGTTTGTAAAGTACAAGAACAGTCTGTTAAGGTTGCGCTAATCCTTTAGTTGGATAGAAATAGAGACTCCGTCAGGAATTGTGACACGCATTATTTGTCTTAATGTTCTCTCGTCAGCAGAAATGTCAATGACCCTCTTATGTATTCTCATTTGCCACCTGTCCCATGTGGCGTTGCCGTGGCCGCAGCCGTCACCGCAGGGTGTCTTCATCGTTGTTATCTGAAGTTTTTTGGTTGGCAGAGGAATTGGTCCATGCATGGCTACGCCGAACTTGTCCGTTATCATCTTAAGCTCAGTGCAGACATCATCAATTTTCTTCGTGTCTCTGCTCATCAATTTTATCCTGGCTTTTTGCATATCTCTAACTATTTGTGAAAGTATTTAAATAAATGACTGATGACTTAAGCATATATATTCAGCAATCATTAAAACTTAGAAACCATAAAATTTAACAGAAAATGCCTCCCGGGCGTTTCACCAGGTTATTTTCATATATATAATAGGAAATATTGTAACTCTTATTTTGTGGTATGAATGCCGGAGCGGGATTCATTTTCCAGCATTCTTATCTTCTTCTTGAGTTCAATCATTTTAAGCTCCCTGTTAATCGTTAATTTGTTGAACCTTTCCAGTTCATCCACCTTTTCCTCGAGTATGTCCTTTGTCTTCTTCAAATCGTCCAGCTGGCGCTGATACAGACTTAAGACATTCAGAATGTTCTTTGTTTTTTTCATGGCTTTCTTCATGCTTGCGGTCTTCGATTCGCTAACAGGCATGGATATGTGCAAGAAGCAGAGCCCGTCTTTGTTCCTTAATGGGGATGCCGTTACGTTCACCAGGCACTTCCCTTTTTTGGTCAAATGAGTGTGGGTGACTATAATTGTCTTTCCAGTTCTAATGACTTTTTGGATGGGACACGGGTCCTTCGGAGGTTTGCATGGCTTGGTCAGTTTGTGAGTGATTTCGTAGCAATGTCGGCCAATAACATCCTTCCTTTTCATCCCAGACCTTTTGAGGAATGCGTCGTTAGCAAACAGTATCTTAAAATCCTTTGATACCAAAAGTATGTCAAAATCCAAAGAGTTGAATAACAATTCCGAACTCTTGTTGTAAAATATGCCATCATATGCCATGATATTATATGTCGTTTCTCAATATAAAAATTGGTTCCCTATATTTGCTTGTGAGCAAAGTTAATTTTTAAATATCTATTGCATCACAAAGAAGACGTTTAATTAATTACAATATTCTCCAAATACTTCTTCACATTTCTTGGAAAATTTTTCCAGATAATTTTTTGATTTAATTATCCTCATTGTTCCGGGTCTCAAGTTACCTGACTGTTTCTTCGCATCCACGGCAAATTTCTTTTCGGCAGTTTTTAGTTCTTTGTAAGAATTCATAATTTTTTCTATTTCATACCCTTCAATTTCTATCTTGGTCATATTTTCTGGTATTTTTCCTCTTATATCACATGGAAGCCAATCACTCACTTTGCTCTTACTAATCATCAGACCTTCTTTAGGTAAATAAAAAACATGACCTTCAGGATTCATAATAGGATGAGATACACATCCTCCTGGACCTGAATGACTAATCATAGAAAGATGGGATCCAACCTTATAATAACGGACTTCTTCCTTCATACTAGAAATATCTATAGATAAATATTTAAAATAAAAAGAAAAAGTAAAACGAAAAATTAAAGAAATCACTCTGCAGGTACTACTTCCAAGCAGATGCCTGCTGCGATTGTCTGTCCCATGTCTCTGATAGCAAATCTTGAAAGCTCAGGTATGTCTTTTGAAGCCTCTACAACAAATGGTTTGTTTGGAACGCATCTGATTACTGCAGCGTCTCCGGTCTTGATAAAGTCTGGGTTTTCTTGAACGACTGCACCTGTCTTTGGATCGATCTTCTTTACTATCTCGATTACCTTACATGCAACTTGCGCTGTGTGACAGTGGAAAACTGGAGTGTATCCCTTTGTTATGACATTGGGGTGCTGCAGAACGATTATCTGCGCCGTGAATTCCTTTGCAACTCTTGGCGGGTTTGAAGCGTGCCCTACAACATCTCCTCTCTTTATGTCTGTCTTGTTTACACCTCTCACACTGAAGCCTACATTGTCACCTGGTTCTGCCTGTGCTACCTGCTCATGGTGCATCTCTATAGTCTTTACCTCTCCGGACTTGCCGGATGGCTGGAAGACTATATTATCGCCTGTCTTCAAGATGCCTGTCTCAACTCTTCCTACAGGAACTGTACCGATTCCGGTGATTGTATACACGTCCTGGACTGGAAGCCTTAGAGGCTTGTCAGTCGGCTTTTCAGGCATGGTCAATGTATCGAGTGCTTCTACCAGTGTTGGTCCGCTGTACCACTTCATGTTATCTGACTTGTTTGCAACGTTGTCGCCTTTGTAACCAGATGTCGGAACAAACAACATTTTGCTGACATCATATCCCACAGTTTTCAAGAGCTTTCCACAGCTGTCTACTGTCTCTTTGTACTTTGCCTCGTCATAGTTCACTGCATCCATCTTGTTGATGGCGACAATAATCTGCTTTACTCCCAAAACTTTTAATAAGAAGACATGCTCCTTTGTCTGCTCTTGTACTCCATCTTTTGCTGAACAGACCAGTATGGCTGCATCAGCTTGTGATGCTCCGGTTATCATGTTCTTTACAAAGTCTCTGTGTCCTGGCGCGTCTATAATTGTAAAGTAATACTTCTGTGTGTCGAACCTCTGGTGCATTACGTCAATAGTAACTCCTCTTTCCCTTTCTTCCTTCAATCTGTCCATGGCGTAAGCGAATTCAAAGGTTTCCTTCTTGTTGTCCTTTGCCAGTTCCTTTAGCTTCCTCATCTGATCTTCTGACAGATTCTTTGTATCATACAAGATTCTACCTAATAGAGTAGACTTACCATGGTCAACATGTCCTACAGTTACTAAGTTTAAATGTGGTTTTTTTGCCATAATTTCACCTTTTAGCTAATTACATTAGCAATCTATTTAAATGTTTATCATGGAAAAGAAGCTAGAGCTATTACTCTGCCTTTGGAATCTCTTTGGTCATACCCTTTCTTTCCCTTATCCTCAGGGCTATCTTGTCCCTCAGCTCGTTCGGTACCTTCTCGAACGTGACGTCGACCAAGGACTGGAAGCCTTTCCCTGCAGTTGAAGATTTCAGGGCCCCCTCAAAGCCGAACATCTCTGCTACTGGGATCTTGGCTGTTATTATCGCTGAGAACTCTTCCTGCTCTATGTTCAGGACCTCGCCCCTCCTGTTGCTCAACTCTGCGACAACGTTTCCTATATAGTCCTGCGGGGAGTCAATCCTCATTATCTGCTTTGGCTCAAGGAAGCTGACTCCTGCCTTTAGCATGCCCTGGTTTATCGGGTGCCTGATTGCCGGCATGATCTGCGCAGGACCTCTGTGCACAGCGTCCTCGTGCAATGCAGCATCATGCAGCCTCACGATTATAGCAGAGCACGGCTCCTTTGAAAGAGGACCGTTCTCCACAACGTCGATGAATGCGCTCTTTACGTTTTCCATCGACTCGTTCAGATATTGGATACCTTTGGTGTTGTCCAAGAACATGCAGTGATTATGAATTAAAACAACGCTTTTAGAATCCTCCTTGGTCATGCCAAGGTCGACAAGCATCTGCCTGAACTCCAGGCTCTTGCCCTTTATTTCCCCGTCCCTTATCTTTCCTTCTGTCATGGCCTTGCGTATTTCATCAGGCACAGGCTCGACAGATATGTAGAACTTGTTGTGCTTGTTTGGAGACTTGCCTTCGATAATAGGCGATTCGGAGAATATGCTTTCCCTGTAGACAACGATAGGAGGCGAGACAATTATGTCTATTCCCCTTTCTCTTATCTTTCTCTCTACCTTTGCGTCCAAGTGCAGCTCTCCCAGACCAGAAACCAGAGTCTCTCCAGTCTCCTGATTCACCTTGACCTTCAGAGTAGGGTCCTCCCTGCTAAGAGTCTTTAGGATTTCAATAAGCTTTGGCAAGTCCTGCGGCGACTTTGGCTCGATGGACTTTGTGACAACAGGCTCGAAGATGTGTTTTATGGCCTCGAACTTTTCAATTATGTTCTCAGGATCACACAAAGTCTCTCCTACAACAACATCTGTCAATCCTACAATACCAACAACATTTCCAGCCAAGGCCTCTTCAACAGGCATTCTCTTTAATGCGATAAAGGTCGTCACCTGCTGCAGCTTTACCTCCCTGCCGCTGTTAACCAGATAAACACTCTGGCCCCTTATCAGCTTTCCCGAAAAAATCCTTGCCGTGGATATCATACCTGCATGCGGATCATAAACAACCTTGGTTATTACAGCAGCAAGCTTGCCGTTCGAGTCGCAGTTGACAAGCTGTTTTCCTGTTTCGCTTTCAGGGTCGCCTGTCCAAAGCCTTTTTATCCTGTACTTTTGAGCCTCTTTCGGGGACGGCAGGTGCTTGATGACCATGTCCAAAACAACAATGTTCATAGGAGCCTTTTTATACAACTCCTCGTCCTTGTCCTGTGAACACATGTCGATAATGTCATTGAACGTGACTCCCGTGCTCTGCATGAACGGAACTGATATTGCCCATTTCCTCAATGCAGAACCGAAAGCGACAGAACCGTCCTCGACCTTTACGACCCATGCGTCCTTGAACTGGGGCTCCACATATCTTTGGATGAATTTGTTAACATTGATAACGATTTTTGCCAGTCTCTTCTGCAGCTGCTCTGGCGTCAGCTTCAGCTCCTTTATGGCTCGATCAACCTTGTTTATGAACAGGACCGGTTTTACCCTCTCACTGATAGCCTGCCTCAGAACAGTCTCGGTCTGAGGCATTATGCCCTCGACTGCGCAGCACATTACAACCGCACCGTCCACTGCACGCATTGCCTGTGTGACGTCAGCTCCAAAGTCAACGTGACCAGGCGTGTCAAGAAGGTTAATCAGGTATCTTTGCCCCTCATAATCGTGGGGCATCGTGACTGTGGCGCCATAAATGGTCATCAGCCTTTCCCTCTCCTGGTCATCGACCCATGTAAGCATCCTTTCCCCGACCAGCTGGTTCGCCATGAGCCCAGCCGCAGCTGCAAGGTTGTCTGTCAGCGTCGTCTTGCCATGGTGAATATGGCTGACAATGCCAATATTCCTGATGTTCTTGGGTTTGCTCATCAGGTTTTGTATATCGTCAGAGTATTCTTCTTTAGCCATCCAATCACGTGATTTGAATAATAAGAATTAATATTATTTAAGCTTTTTTATTAAGCTTAAAATGCAGGACCATTAATTAATATTATGCAATCCAAGACAAAGCCGCACCACAGAAAGCATAAGCACAAGAAAAGAACCCTCAGGTTCATCTCGTTCTTCATATTTCTTATAGCGTTCGGCGTGATAGAGGACATAAGCGCCATGTATCTGCACGGGATAGAGTTCAATATGATGATTCTCGGCACGGTCACTGTAGTAGCAACGATATTCACAATAATAGCAGAGGTGACAGAATACATATTCAAAAGGGAAGAGCCAAAGATAGAAAAGTTTGTCCAGAAAGAGGAAAAGATTATCAAAAGGGACGAACAGCTTATCAAAAACAGAATAAAGAAAATCTGACTATCTGGCGCCGCCAGCTTCTCTTTCGATTCTTTCCTTGCCTTTTATGGCGAAAGAGTTCTGGGAATCGTTGTTGTAAGCAGCAAGAAGCTCGTCTGCCAGGCATGCGTTCATCTTCTTGGGGCTCTTGGCAGCCTTGTGGTATGAGCCTTGTGTTATTAATCTCAAGGCCAGGTCAATCCTTCTCTGGGGCGATGTTATCACAGCCTTTCTGACTATTATTCCGCCGACCTGAAACGCAGTGACCTCTTCCCTTATCGCAGAGTTCTCAATTGCCCTGACAAAAACCTCGACAGGGTTCTTGCCAGTCTTTTTCTCAAGCACCGAGAAGGTGTCCATCACAATGTCTATAACACTGAAGGTCTTGCCAACGTTCATGCCACTTGTCACTCTGTGCTTCTTTCCCCTGTGACCTGCGACGAAAAGCCTGTTCATCAGCCTTTCCACGATGTGCATCTGCGACTTGTGGAACTGCTTGCCACTGAGCCTTCCGAATGACCTTGGAACTATGACTGGCTTTAGGTTGATGTACTTTCTCAGCCCTGGGTCTTCGACAGCTATGCCAGCTGTATCCCATTTATCAAACAATTTTATTTCAGACATTACTTACCATCTTTCTTTACCTTGCCCTTTAGCAGCTGGGACAAAGCTACTTTGTTCACACTGATTACCCTCCATCTAAGGCCGTGCTGGGAACCTACAGGTCCTCCCTGGGAACCGCCGACTCCTTCGACTATGACCTCGTCGTGCTCGTTGATGAAGCCGATGCCGCCGGACTTTGGCACAAAGGCTGTTATCTCCTTCTTGTTCTTCAGCAATTGAACTCTGACGACCTTGATTAATCCTGAATGAGGCTGCTTCTGCTCAATGGCCCTTTTTGCAAGAACTATACCCTTGGCGCTCGGAGCTCCCTCCATCGGATCCTTTTTCGCTTTAAGCCCAAGCGTCCTGACCTTGTATTTGGTCTTCTTCCACCTGTACTTTTTCTTTCTCTTTTTTAGTTCTCTTCCGCTGAATAAACCCATGTAATCACTAACTATTTACATTAGAAACAATACTTTAAAAGCCTTTTGGTTAAAAAGTGTAGCCCCGACCAGATTCGAACTGGTGTCTCAAGGTTACTTCGTCATCCTTTAATCAGTTCTTTAGAGACAACTCCAAAGCCTTGCATCCTTGACCGCTAGACGACGGGGCTGTATGATTAATATTGCCTAGTAAAGGTTTATAAAATGTTTTATTAAACTTATAGCATGAAGATTCTGGTTTTGGGTGATTTGCATGGAAGCAAGCCCAAAATACACTTTGAAGGTTTTGACTTAATCATAGCGCCAGGTAATTTCTGCTCTTATGATAAAATAAGGAAATACGAGTTTGAAGTCATTAGAAAAAGGCAGAAATATCATGATTTCAAACTAAAATGGTATGAACTGATAGGCAAAAGAAAAGCAAAAAGGTTAATTTTGGAATCCCTCAAAAGCGGCAGAGAGGTGTTGGAGCACATCAATTCTTTCAATGTTCCAGTGTTCACAGTTCCGGGAAATGTTGATTTTACTCCTTACAAAGATTCGGGCTGGAATTTTCTAGAGCAAAACCATTACAAGATGATGCTATCTGGTTTGAAAAACATCAAAGACATTCACAAGAGAATAGTCAACCATAAGAATTATCAGATTGTTGGGTATGGAATTTCCAGCGGGCCTGAAAAAACTCAGCACAAAGAGGATATTGTCAGAAAGAAACCAAAGGAACTGAAAAAAGAGGAAAGAAATTACAACGGCATTTCAAAAAAGATGTCTTCTCTTTTCAAGAAGGCTTCAAAACCAGTTGTTTTCCTGTCACACAACGTGCCTTTCAACACAAGACTTGATAAGATTACGATGAAAAGTTCTCCCAGATATGGCTATCATTACGGTTCTTTGATTACAAGAGAAATGGTGGAAAAACATCAGCCTTTGATTTGTATAGGAGGCCATATGCATGAGCATCTCGGTAAATGCAAGCTTGGAAAAACCGTCTGCATAAACTCTGGTTTTGGTTCTGATGTTAATGTTCTTTTGGAATTAGAAGGCAAGAAAATAAAGAAAATAAATTTTTATAGAGGGAATTGATTTAATAAATTAAAAATCAATAAATTAAAAGTGATTTTATGAGGATTTTACAGTACCACTCCGACTTTATAGAGTACACTCCTATCAAGAAAGAGATAAAGGATGCTGAGGAGGCGGAGAAGAAGACTGTCAGATATGAAGAGATAGTCGTTTTGCAGACCGCTGTGGAAAAAACAGACAACGAGTCTGTTGCAAAGAAAGCGATAGACGAGGTAAAGAAGAGTCTTGACGTCATAAAATGCAACAAAATTCTCATCTATCCGTTTGTTCACATTTCTACAAACCCCTCAGGACCTGGAATGGCGATGAAGATTCTGAAAGAGATGGAAAAGTATGCCAAGGAAATCGGCCTTGAGGCTTACAGAGCGCCTTTCGGCTGGAACAAGCAGTTCAACATGAAGATAAAGGGCCATCCTTTGGCAGAGCAGTCCAAAGTCATAACAGCTGAGAAGGAAGAAAAACAAAAGACAAGAGAAGAAGTTGTAGAGAACATCAAAAAGGAGCATTTCATACTAACGCCTGAAGGCAAGGAGTACAAAATCGATTTAAAAGACGAAAAAATTCTGAAAGAAACTCTGAAAAATATCAACAATGATGCTTTATCAAAATACATATTCTCAGAGGAGATCAAGAGCAAGGAGGGAGTGGAACCGCCATCGATAAAGGAGATGCAGCAGCAAGAATTGGTGGGCTACTGCCCTGAAAGTGACATTGGTAATTTCAAGCTCTATCCCAAGGGCTTGTTGCTATTCAACCTACTGGTGGATTGGGCGTATGAGATAGCGGTGAAGAGGTTCGGATGCATACAAATCGACACCCCTATTCTGTATGATTGGAGCGATCCTGAAATCAGGGAGCAGGGAGGAAGTTTCCACGAAAGGCACTATATTGTCAATTGCCCAGAAGAGCCCAACAAGGAACTGGTTCTGAGGTTTGCTGGAGACTTTGGATTATTCAAGATGATGAAGAAGGCGACCTTCAGCTACAAGCAGCTACCGCTGAGGATGTACGAGTTCTCGAAAAGTTTCAGATGCGAGAAGAGTGGTGAGCTTTCAGGATTAAGAAGGCTAAGGGCATTCCACATGCCTGATATTCATTGTTTCTGCTATGACTTGGAAGCAGGTTGGAAAGAGTACCAGGAACTGTACAGGCAGTATGACGACCTTGCAAAGGGAACAAAAATCGAATATGCCATAGTCTTCAGGGTTGTGAATTCTTTTTACAAAAAGTACAAGGACAAGTTTATCGAGATGCTGAAATACTCAAAGCTTCCTGCCTTCATAGAAACCATATCCGAGATGAAACATTATTGGGCAGTAAAGCATGAGTTCCAAGGAATAGACGCAGCAGGCGGCAACTGCCAGCTGTCAACCGTGCAGTTGGATGTCAAGGACTCTGAGACTTATGACATAATGTACGTGGACAGTGACGGAAAGGAAAAGGGATGTGTCATATGCCACTCTTCCATAGGCAGCATAGAGAGATGGTTGTTTTCTATTCTTGAGGACGCCTTGAAAAAGAAGACGCCCACTTATCCGTTGTGGCTGTCGCCAACTCAGATCAGGCTTTGTCCTATAAATGATACCTTTGTGGAATACTGTGAAAAGATAGCGGATGGATTGGAGATGAAAAACATAAGGGTTGATATTGACGACAACACAGAGAGCATCCAGAAAAAAGTCAGGAACGCTGAGATGGAGTGGGTGCCCTACATAGTTGTCATTGGCCAGAAGGAGAAGGATTCTGGAAACCTAGCTGTAAGATTAAGGGAGACAGGAAAAGTAAGCAACATGTCACCAGAAGATTTGACAAAAACAATAAAGGAAAATACAAAGGATTATCCTTTCAGAAAACTTTCTTTGAACAGGCTCTTGACAAAGAGACCGACTTTTGTGTAATCAATGATTTAAGTTTTACTTTATATTATACGATGGTAGATTTTTATGCAGAAATTGAAAAATCTGAAGAAAAGATTGATTAAAAAGGAGATTGTTGAGGTTGAGTATTGCGGAGAAATTGACGAAGAGCGTCATGTTCCAGTCTATTTTCATGGTCCCTTTGACATAAATCCGATAGGCATAACACATGTTCATACCAAAACTTATGTATTCAGACCGGTGGGTGGAGGGGACAATATAGTGCTTGAGAATATGTCAGAAGAAATTGAAAAGGATTTAAAGAAAGGGAAAATCTATTCTATTCTAAGAAAAGAAAATCGTCTATTGCCGCTATTTGGAAAAAGTGAAAAGGTTATTATTTAGCATATTCTGAACATTCTTGGTAGAAACTTCTAACAAAAGAATTTTGAGCAAATCAGTTCTTTGACTTTTTCCAGACCATCTCAAACATCGGACCTAAGAGGTTTCCTGCCATGTGCTCGCTCTGGCTCCACAAGGACATGTCCTGTGTCGGGTGCACATTCTCGTCAGTCAAGGCCATGACAACATGCGATCCATCGATAATAGCGAACCTGTTGCCGATATCAGGCTTCATGACGTTCCTGATTTCAGACACATCTCTTAGCCTTTCAACAGCCTTCATGGTCTCTTTGCTAAAGGGTGCTGCTATTCTTATGCTGACACCCCTGCCCGATGCTTTCTTCAAAAGATTATAATGATTCTTCTCCAGATCCTGCACGCCTTTCTCAGTTGTGAGAACCGATATGTCCTTCTTTGCGCCTTTGAACACAGTCTCCAGCTGCTGGTGCAGCGCATCGCTTCCTTTCAAAGAACTTGTCATCTCGCCTGGCTCTACCAGCTCGAAACCCTTCTTGTACAGGCTCTCCAGTTGCTTTAGGGACACAGAATTCTGCAGCTTTGTTATCCTGTTTATGATGACTTCTGACTGCTCCATTATCTTCTTCTTCGACCTTTCCAAGGCTTCTCTAGGCGTGACTGCCACATATTTCAGTGGCTTGGAGGACTGGGTCATGACAAAGCCCTTTTCTGTCAGGGACTCTAGAACGTCATACGTCCTGCTGTGAGGCACCTTTGCCAAGGAGGACAGCTCACCTGCGGTGGACGTTCCTCTTGAAAGCAGAGCTACCCATAGCTTTCTCTCGTAGAGATTCAAACCTATTTGCTTCAGTTCGTCTAAAACAGCTTGTGAAACTATCATCTTATCACTCTATATTAATCTGATTTTGATATTTAAACTTTATTACTCTTCGGTTAATAAACTATTGAAAGATAAAGTATTTAAATAGTTACTACGGAGTCGTAAAATACTTTTTCTTTGACTATAGATATCTAATTAACAATTTAAATGTTGTAATCGACATAATATAACAGTGTTATAATGAAGCCCTACTGCGAAACTGTTGCCCAGATAGTCCTGCCTAATCTAAGGGCATTGCTAGCAAAGGAGCTCATGGAAAAGTACAAGTTTACGCAGCAGGATGTTGCCTCGAAACTGGGCCTGACCCAGTCAGCTGTTTCCCAATATCTGAGGAATCTGAGAGGCTCCCAGACAAAAATATTGGAAAGGGATGTAAAGATTTACAAGGAAATTGAGGTCTTTGCCGGCAAAATCGCTTCAGGTGAGATAAACTCATCGAATTCTGTGGAAGCTTTCTGCGACATCTGCAAAAGCATCAGGAAAAGCAAGATAATATGCGAGCTTCACATGAAGGCTTATCCAGAACTGAAGGATTGCAAAGTCTGTCTTTGTTAGCAGATGTTCTGCCCGACTTCTTCCAACAAGCTCTCGTTAAGGTATATGGTAGAGTTTGTTCTGAGGGCCAAAGCAATCGCGTCTGACGGCTTTGTGTCGAGCTTCAGGAACTTTTCACCTGACTTTAGGACAAGGTTGGCATAGTAGATGCCGTCCACATAGCTGTCCAGAGTCACATACTCTAGGCTTATGTTGAAGCTTCTCAGGGTCTCTGCAAATATGTCATGGGTGTTTGGCCTGCCGTCTATGATGCCTACTATTCCTAGTTCTATCGAGTACGCCCTCTCAGGCGAGGTCTCAGCCACTATTGCCAGGCAATCGCTGCCCAGAACGACCATGGAACCGTCTACCTCAAGGACATCTGCAACAACATAGCCTGGCGGCTGAACCATGTCAATGACAGCCACCGTGACAATTGCCAACAGGACCAGAATTATAAAAATTGTAAAGGAAAGTTGGGATTTTTTCTTTTTTGCCATAAAATCAGAAAAAGTTTTATTTTTTCTTCCTTACCATAGGCAAGCCTGTCCTGGTATTCTCGAAAACTTCCAGGTGGTCTGGCAGGTCGATTGAATCTTCCGGTTTCTTTGAAAAGAACATCAAAGCCCCCTTTCGATGCAACCAGTATGTTTTACCCTTGCTGTTTGTGTGACTATATGCCATTTTTTTCACCTCTTTATTTTAGATTCACCCAAGTTGTCCTGACGTCCTGGCAGTTTCCAGCGACAACTCTTGTCTTGTCTCCGACAGCAACTCCATTGCCAGTGAAATCCGCCCTTATTGTCCCTGAGCTTCCTGCGGATATCGAAGTGGCGCCTGTTGCTGTAACTGTGTTCACATCTCCTGTTGAATTTATGGCTTCTATCTTGAAACCTGTCAGATCAACGTTTGAAACATCAATGATTGCAACAATATTGATTCCATCAATTTTTGGGTATTCTGCTGTAGCGAATCTTATCGTGCCTCCAGCGCAGCTCTCCAGGCTGGATAGTTCCTGCTGCGTGTAGTTTGACACGAAGCTGGCCAGAATGGCAGCCAAGGTCATTGTTATTGCTATCAGCAAAACGGATGCAATTAACGGTGATACTCCTTTCATGTTGCTCAGATTTTAATTTATTGAAGCTTTTATATAAAGTTTTGTTTCAAACTGCAATGCTTATCAGCTGTTTTTGGTTTACAACATCATAACCGTCGTTCCTTATTATCATGTTGTAGCTGCCGTCGCCGAACTCTCCGCCTCCGGTCACGTTGAAATCGTCAAGATTCAGAGTCAGATATATCCTTCCTGGCTCAGCTGTTACGTTGATGCCATCTTCCATTTTTGAGACTCCTGCAGCGACTATCTGTGAGAATGTCTCCATGGTGAAAACCACATTATCCGCTTCTGTGTCTATTTTGTAAGAGCCGCCTGATACGGAGACGCTAAGGCTCCTTGCCGAGCCCTCTCCCTCTCCGAGTACGGTCTTCACAGCATTGTCAATCCTGACCAGAGTCTTTTTGCTGTTATCCATGGTGAGTATCTCGTTGGACCTGTCTATGGCAGGACTGCCCATCTGGAGGGCCATGTACACCACTGTAATGGATATGACGATTATCAACGTGCTTGCTATTATTACGCTTACCCCTTTCATGCGAACACCGTCAGGCTTCTGCTTATTATTAAGTTCTCGTTCAGATAAGAGTTGCCGTTTTGCAGCGTGATGTTCAGATAAACAGATGTTGTGTTTCCCGAAGAGCTGACCGAGTACTGCACATCCTCCTGGTAGCCCTTTCTTGTATAAAAGTCCTTTGAAAAGGAGATAAAGCTGTCAAGATTGCTCTGGATGCTCTGCTGGCTCAGCAAAGACATGTCTATTGTCCTGACTGTTTCTGCCTTGAGGTTGCCGAAATCTTCCAAGAACAAATCATCCTCCATCAAAGCAGGGGTCTCTGTCCCCATCCTAAGGGAGAATAGGAAAATCAGCACGAAGATTGATATCAGCACGAAAACCTGCCCCTTCATTTTGACCACACCCACAAGTTGATTATCCTCGGATCGTAAGTGGTTTCACCGCTGACAAGGTAGCTCGATAGCACGACATCCTTTTCAGGCAGAGTCTCTATGCAAGGGCTGGAAGAGCATATCTTGAAAGCATAGCCTGCTGTTCTTGGCAGGCAGTTGTAAAGACTGCTGTTCAGCTCTGCGTTCATCCCGTTGTAGGCGTACCTTCTCAGGACGCCTGCATCGTCCAGATATTTCAGGCAGTCGTAGCCATGGTAGGAGAACTGGAACTCTCCCTCCTGCTCCAGGGGGAAGATGCTGATGACTCCTATCAGAAGTATCAGTGTCCCGATGACCGCCTCTATTGTGTACATAGTCGCCTTCATTACCACACCTTCAATGTTATGTAATCAGTATATATCGCGCCGCTTGCGTTTTCGATCATCACAGGAATATTCCTCACTATGATATTGCCTGCTTCAGGAGTGTTCTCCCCGTATACGCAATGGCTGTCTATCCTGAAATGGTTCTCCATGCCTAAATTGCTTTTTGATTCACTGTATGAAATGCTTTGTAAATCGCTGCACTTTTCCTGGGAAAGCACGAGGACGTCGCTCTCCGAAAGTATGACTGCTGTTATGTTGTTTGCCGTGATGTTGCTGGCATAGCTGACGTTTTCCGCGCTCCCTGAATGGATAATCGTTATATGGCTCTTCATGCCCGGAGCAAAGCCCAGCTCAAAGCTTACGGCCCCGTCTGAAACATCAGACGCTATCTCACCCATCGTTAGATTGTAAACATGAACATCACTGACAGCAGGCTCGAAAGAGATGTTGAGGGTTTCCGTATGCGTATAGCCTCCGACATCCTCGAAGACTATTTGCGTCCTCTTCAGGCTGGTCATCAGGCTATTGCTGTCCAAGTTTTTGAAAAGCTGATTCGCCAAAGAATCCCTGGAAGCCTCCAGCTTCTTTGTTTCATAATGCTCAAAGTCGCCTGTCAGGGCATTGGACACGAAGAACGTGGCGTACGATATCATTATGAAAATCACCACAAACGCCACTGCGAAATCTATCTGAGCCATCAAACCAAATCCATTGTTATTGTTTCTCCTGTCTTCTCGACAACGAGCGACGCTGGCAGCATCTTCTCTCCACCAAGAGCAACGCCTATGTTTATTGTCTTGTTTACTTCAATCATTTCGTTCTCAAAAGGCAGTTCGATGGTGATAATATCATTATCTAACAAGATGGTGTATCTCTGGTCGCCTATCTTCTCAGGCAATTCCAAGCCGAAGGTTCCTGAAAAGTTGCCTCCTTGGCTCACCGTGCTGTATATTTCCAGAATCCTTAATCTTAGCGCCTCGGAGATGTAATCAGCCTCTGCAGTAACAAGGTTCCTCTCGGTCTTTGAGAGGGATGATGACATAGAAGCAATAATCATCCCCATGGCAAAAAGGCCGATGACAAGCAGCACGCTGTGCGACAGAATGGGATGAACGCCTTTCATAATAAGAGTTGGTCAAGCCTATATAATAAAAGTTTTACAAAAACATGTAAAACACGCCGTAACCGATTGCCGTCAGCACGAGTGAGTGCTTCAAGCCTGCGACTATGCTGCCGTGCGCCATCTTGCCTACAACCAAGCCGGAGAAGAAGCCCTCTATCAGTATGAGCCACTGGAAGGTGTTGTTGTAGAACTGGTCAATGTTCTGGACGCTGCTCACAGTCGCGCCGAACGAGAAAAGGCTGGGAACAAGGTACGTCTTCAGTATTATCAGCACGCCCACGAACATGAAGAAGACTGCATAGCCGGTGAGCATCTGGTTGTATATGGAAGAGAACCTCTCCTTCTTTATCTTGTTTATCTGTTTGATGGTGTCCCCTGCAGCGGTCAGGACATGTGATATGTCCCCGCCTCCCTTGTAGGTCTCCAGTATTGTTGACACAGTCTTCTTTATCAGTGGCGTCGAACTCTTGGAAAAGTCCAGGAGTATCCTCTCGAAAGGCACGGCCCAGTCTATCTTCACTATTATCTTCATGACAAATGGGGTCAGCGCCCCATAGTGGTTGTCCTTTGTAGCCTTTATCGCCTGGGTGACTGTCATGCCTGTCCTGATGTTCTGCGTTATGTCTCTGAGAAAATCGGGGAACCTCTCCTCTATCTCCTTGTTTTCCTTGTAGTCATTGTACTTTAGCATTATGGGCGTGGCTACCACCATGACGATAGAAGCGATGCTCATGATGTCTGACTTTGCTGTGAAAAAGTTTACCAGGAACAGTATCATTCCCAGGAATGCCAGGATCACTATCACGAGCGACTCTTGTTTTATTTTTTTCATTGCATCACATCCTTGGCTGCGTCAGCTGTATGAACACAAGGAATATCATGTTAAGGATGACCAGGGAGCTGAGCCCCAATATCATCGTTGCCTCCAGCGAGAGGCCCATTATGTTTCCTCCGATGACGCTGAGGGTAGATATCACGACTATGAATATCATGGGAGCTGCCACTAGAAGGGCTGTGTAAAGGTCGGCATAGGTTGAGAGCACCTCGTTGTACTTTTCTCTTCGGATGGTGTACTCGAACATCGATTTTCCAGCCTCCTCCTTCAGGTATTCTCTGATATTGCCTCCAACCTGTATGGTAGACAGCATGCCCTGTAGAACGCTCCTAAAGCTTGATGAAGGGCATTTCAGCGCCCTGTCCCTTATCGCGCTCAGCTCGTCCAGACCGAACTCCTTGATGTTTCTGGTTATTTTTTCAGCCTCGTTCGATATTTCTCCATACTCCTTGAACTGCGCCAGTATCTTGAATATGGTCAACGGCGGTGCTCCGGATTCTGCAATGGCAGACATGTGTGTAATGGCAAAGGGAAGGTTTGCCTCGATGTCCCGCCTCTTGCTCTCTGATACTGAAAGCGGGTAGACGTATACAATCAGGAATACCAACGAGGCGAAGAACGACGGCATGACAAGCAGCCCCATTATCGATAACAGGATATTCAGCCTGATAATAATCACGAATGCCAGCGTGAGCAAAAAAGTCATTGCAAAGGTCAAGGCTGTGGCGAAGAACAGCAATGAAATGAAGGTCCTGTAGAGAATCTTTGCGTCAGACATTATCAAAGACTCTCGGACGTTAGTGAACTCCTTCGAGTACTTGTCAGCAAGCTTGCCGCAGCACCTTGTGGCAAGCTTTTTCACAGAATGCTCATAGTCCATCTTTTCTTTTTTTATTTTCCTCGGCTTTGGTTTTTTCTTTCTAACCTTAGTCACTTTGCTCTTGACCTTTTTCTTAGGCATATAGTAAATTTAGAAAAGTCTATATATATTACTTTACAATCGCTTCCTCTTCAGGATAAATCACAACGCCTTTCTCGGTTATCTTGTAGGGATGAAGCTTGGACGAGTGGGCAGACCCCCTCATCTTCCACACAGTGATAGCCCTTGAGAACTGCGAGCCTATCCTTGAATAATAAAGAACAATGACGCCGTCTGTGACGAATTCCTCAACCCCAAACCTTGACAGAGCCTGCGACTCGGGGGGTATCTCCGATATCAGTACGGACGAGCAGTTCAGCCTTCTCAAAAGAAAAGCGATGTTGAATATCATCCTTCTTATCTCAGATGTCTCCTTGACATATAATCCTAAGGCGGATATCGAGTCTATGACAACCCTTTTCGCGTCTATCCTCTTGATGTTAGTCTCTATCAGTTCATAGATGTCCTCTATATGGAAAGGATCATACTTTACAAAAACAACCTTGCCCTCCGCTTCCAGATCTGTAAAGTCCATGCCGTGGTTCAGGCTGCTTCTCTTGATGCTCTCAACAGGCTCCTCGAAAGTGACATAGACGCCGTTCTCGCCGTACGTTTTGGCGCCCTCGTACAGGAACTGGGTGCAGATGGTGGTCTTACCAGTACCAGCCGTTCCTGTCAGAAGAACCAGGTTCTTGGCAATCAAGCCGCCTCCGGTTATCTTGTCCAAACCTGGGACGCCTGTTTTTGTACGTTCTTGAGTTGGCATAATAGATTAACACCATCCGTTTTAAATAAATATTGCGCCCCCGATGGGATTTGAACCCACGACCCCTTGCTTTCCCCGTTTCCGTAGGAGGCAAGTGCTCTAATCCAAGCTGAGCTACGAGGGCTTATTGAATAAATAGAAGACCAACATTTAATAAATTGCTTTGTTTATTGATTCTCGACTTGATGCCGCTTTGTCTTAAACAAAAACTTTAATCTGCTTCTTGGTTGTCAAGGTCCTTATCATGGATTTTCCTAAATCGGAACTTTTTGACACCTTTATCTGGCCGGCCCTTCCTATCGTGGCAGAGAACAGGTATTCGTTCTCGATGTAGATATTCGCGTTCTTGCCCGACGTGTTCTTGCCAAAGGTAAAGACAATATAGGCTCCTGTCTCGTGCACGTCAAATTCTATCTCCTTGCCCATCGACTCGACCAGCGGCTGCACCTCTATTGACAACCCCAGTTTCTCCTCTATCTTCTTGATGGTGCTGCCTTCCTTTCCTATGATCCTTGGTATCATCTCGTTGCTGACCTTGACAACGATCTTGTTGTCTGAAAGGAACTCTATCTCTGCCGAGGAATCGTATTTGCTTATCTCGTTCTTTATCCTCTGGGATGCCAGCTTCTGCAAGCCAGACATCTCCCTTTTCTCGACCGGTATTATCACTGTCTGCTCGCCGTAAGTATAGATTTCATATTCCAAATTGCCGTTTTCAAAGTCTGTCACCTCGACAAGGGGCCTTGCCAGGTCAGCCTCGGCCATCCCTGTCGGCACGCGGACAGTCAACTTCAGGGAGAAGACCTCGTCTATCATCCCGTCTTTAACATAAATTACGGTGTCAATCACATGTGGGATTATCCCGAGCTCGATCTTGCCGATGAACCTCTGTATGGCATCAATCGGATTTGTGGCATGCACGACTCCGATCATGCCTATGCCTGCTAGGCGCATATCGGAGAATATCTGGAACTCGTTCCTCTTCCTGATGTCGTCGAAGATGGTATAATCGGGCCTTACCAGCAGCAGTATGTTGGCAGTCTTCTCGAAACTGCCGTTAAGAGGAGCGTACTGTGTTATCTCTGGCGGAACCTGCAAATCCCTTGGCTGCTCCATGGTTTTCACAATCTTGCCCTTGTTCATGTAGAATTCTGCAAGCGAGGCTGCCAGGGTTGATTTGCCAGAGCCAGGAGGTCCTGCAATAAGTATGCCCTCTGCTCTTTCCTCCAAGCGCTTTTTTAATTTATCAGATAGGCGGTAATCATCCAAAGTAAGCTTGACAATAGGCCTTACCAAAGTTATCTCCAGACCGTCAGAGAAGGGCGGCCTTGCTATCGCGACTCGTTTGTCCTTTAATTGCACAACAGTCGCGCCGTGCTCGCCGTATTCTATGAACGAGTCATCCTCATACCTGGCAGCATCCAGGATTTCCGTAGCCATGGCGTCCAGCTCCTTCTCTTCCATGGGCTTCTTCCTCAGGGCAACAAAATCAATCTTGCCAGGCTTGCCCCTTTTCGCAAAAGGCATGGCCCCGGCCTTCAGATGGATGGACATGGTGTCTTTGGTCAGAAAGTCCTCAATCTTTATCTTCTCCACTTTCTCCCAGGCCTTGAAGTACTCTACCTCGATGCCCTTTACCTCTGCTATTATCGACTGCAACCTGTCAGACGTGATGAGAACAGCCTTGTTGGCCTTGGCAACGTCTATTATCATGGCGTCTATCCTGCCTGACTTTGCCAGAAGTATGTCCTCGTAGCTCTGCCTCTCACCCAGATACTTTATTATCAGCTTGTGCTTATTGGCAAGCTTCATTATCTTCTTTATCTCATCCAAGCCGATGTAGCCTATCTCCCTTCCTTTCGATGCCTGGGCCTGCAATTCGCTCAGCACCAGTTCAGGAATTATCAGCTCCGAGCCATCCATCTTCTTGTCCTTGATCATCTGCGTCAGCTTGCCGTTTATCACGGATGATGTGTCAACGCAGAACCTTTTTTGCTTCATAAGAAGCAGTTGTCCTCAGAATTATATAAAAAGATTTTTTAACCCTCATTTTGGCGTATATTTTTCTTAATCTATATTTCCGAGTAAGAATATGCTTAAAAGTTTCGGGAAGGTAAAAAATACTATGAAGAACAATAGCATGAAAATGGACGCTGCGAAGGCAATGTGCCCCGAGTGCGGCTGCGACAGGTTCGCAAGGTCTATCGGAGAGACAAGCTGCAGGAAATGCGGCCTTATTATTGATGAACTAGTCATGATGTGATCAGGAAAGCGGTTTTCCCTTATTTCTAGTGTCAGACACCCTGTGTTAGCTTAATATTTAAGTAAAAAAATAAGTTTAATATGCCGGTGAACATTCTCCAGGTAATGCTTATAGTGCTTGTCTCGGTTGCCGCTGTGGCATTGGCCTTTCCTTGGGCTTTGAAAACGATAGACGAGACCATGGACATGGTCGAGATGAGCTTTATCAAGTCGCAGTTTGACACGTGCAGCGACAGGATACTTGAAACTGCCCGTACAGGAACGAACAACAAGTGCTTCTTCAACATAAACCGCGGCACGCTCACAGGCAAGACTGAAGGGTTGAGCTACACCATAACGAGCAGCGCTGGCATATGCGACGCACATGTCATGACAGAGATAGACGCGAGAAGGCACATCTGGCAGAGGTGCAACGTGTCTAACGATTTAACCACCTACGAGATGATGTGGACCTTCCCCAGCGAGCTGACGGTGAACGGCACAGGCATCAGCGGCGTCAAGATGCAGGGCGACAACCTCTTGGGCGGCATAGACTTTCTTAATACGATTAACTTCAGGACTTTGACGGTTTATGTCGTCTTTGACCATAATCCAGGGGAGAGCGGCACTATTGTGGACATGGCCAGGACGGCCATTACTGACAAGAACGTGACTTTAAGAGTCAGGTTCAGCTAGTACAGATTTGAGACAGGTTTTTAAAGCTTTCTGACAAAATCTTACTATGAGCCAAAGATGTGTTCATAAAAAGCTTGATTCTGACAGGCTTAACTCTACTGCTACAAGTCCTCTTAATCGTACAGCACGTTTTTTTGATCACACGCACGTTTCTGCCAATTCCCTGTATTCCTCTATTTTGCTGCCTTATGGCTTGGATTCCGCACTGGATTTAGAGCGCAGGCCCCAGCCAACCTATCTTAGCGAGAAGCAGATTGGGATGATAGAGAAGGTCATCAAGCCTCGTGACAAAGTGATATACGAGCAGCTTGACCCGAAACTGGAGAAAGTGGCCCAGCAGGCAGTCGGTAAAGTCTATGAAAGGCTGAAGGAAACCAGAGGATATGTGAAGCAGGACGTAATCGAGGGCGCCTTTGAGCAAGTCACTGGGAAGAGCATGGAAGAGATAAGCAAGATGCCCATAGCCGAGCTGGACCTGAACCCAAAGCTTCAGGATCAGTGGGCGGCGGTTTATCATTCTGTTGATGTTCTGCCAGAATTCTCTCAGAAAGCCCCAGCTTATGCGCACCAGTTCGAAGAAAATGTGCCGCTTCTTTCAGAATATGTAAGACCTGGGGACGATGACGGGGACGGCTTTCTGAACAGGTTCATAAAAGCCACCACAGGGTCTACAACATCTAAAGGTTTAGGAATTCTAGGCATCGCTGCTATTACTCTTGGTGCTGCCACAGCCATTTATTTTAAATCTCAGAATGGAAATCACAAGCCTGCGAACGATTACGCCAAGGATAAGGGGCTGTCCGACAGTGTAAGAAAAGGTCTAAGCCCCTTTGACAACGACGGCAAGATGAGTGATAGTGAGAAGGGTTTCATAGACTATCTGTCAGGCTTTGACGAGGCGCACCAGCAGAAGCTGGTAGACGGGTTCGCGCCAGGCGGGATATCTCTTGACGAGAGCCATCAAATCCAGTTTTTGGATAGCTTTCCAAAATCAGAGCAGGTAGGTTTTATAGACAGCAACAAGCATCTAAATTTCGACTGGGACAATGATAGAATGAATAATCGTTTTGAGAAGATTGTAGGCCTGCCTTATGAGGAATACAACGGAAGATATGCACTATTGGTAGATACACATGAAAACCATCCCGGATTAGACTCAATGTACAGCTTCTTGATAAACGAGCAGAAATTTGAACCTGAAAATGTCATTAAATTAGGCTATACGAATGCTACGATAGAAAATTTTAAGGAAGCGTCATCAAAAATTTCAAATGTCGCCAATAGAAACTCTTTTGTCATCGTCACACTTGAAAGTCACGCAAACAGCTATGGTCTCGCTTTTAATGATGGTGAAGGAATCAATAATGACCCTAAAACATTAATGTCTTATGAGGATATTGGCAAGATGCTGAATCCTATAGAATCCAATATGACTTTAGTATCTTTATTTGGCTGTCAAGATGAACATGCCCTCAATTCTTTGAAAATAACATCTTCACCGAACGTTGTAGCAACCATGCCAACTGTTTGGTTTTTTGCTACTTCTGAAAATTATTATAATCTAACAGAAAGAATGCCAAAAGTATATGATATCATTGAAAGTCGGGCATACGATATTAACGGAGATGGTTATGTATCTGTTAAAGAGTCCTTCGACACGCAAATGAAATCTATGGAAAGGTATCTCCAAGAAAACCCGGAAGAAGCAGTTAAATTTGGAATATCCGACCCGGATAAAATAGCTTATAATACATACCTTGGAGATTTCTCTGTCAGAAGCCAGACAAACGAAGATGGATAAAAGTTATGAGGTCTTTATAGAGGTAATTTATTTTTATACTGGCATTTATAAGTATTAATTATGAAAATTCTTCCAGTCCCTCTTTGGATTGTCACAGTTTTAATATCACTTATCTTTTGCTTGTCATCTATAGAAATCGCAGAGGCAGCGACAGCTTGTATTCCTGGACCTGTTTATACTCCTTTAGGATGTGGCAATCAACATTCAAGCATATGTTATTTAGGGCTTTGCTGGGATTGTGGTCCTGCACAATGTTATTTTTGGTCAGGTTGCAAATCAAATGAAATGAGTTATGAATTCTTCTGGGATGCTGGAGGCGGCAACATAATGTGGGAGACAGTATGTGCATGCAATAAAAATTCATGTGGTTCGCAATGTGACAGTGATGACGACTGTCCTAGCGGTTATTATTGTGATGTTGGTACATGCAGTACACCAGCGTCTTGTACATGTAAAAGTTCCTGTACTCCCTCTTCACAATGTGATGAACATGCTGACTGTCCTAGTGGTAAATGTGATTTGGCTACATGTACTTGCGAACCTATACTTTGTACAAACGGGGCATGCCCCGGAGCCAGCTCATATAAAACGCGATGCAGTGGCAGTATAGTCCAGGAAAGCACTTGTAATCTCGTTTCAGGCTCTTGGTGTTGGAGCGCTTGGAGAAATGTAGAAGATTGTAATAACAGAGATGGCTGTGTGGGAACCACCTGGAGGGACTATTATTGCAATTCAGGTGTTTGTTTATTTTATTCGTATTCTAATGATGCAAGATGTCAAATATGTGACAGTGACGGAATTTGTGAATCTGGGGAAACAGCAGCGAATTGCCCAAGTGACTGTTGTTCAGTTGATTCTCAATGCCCTGGAAAGTGTAGCACACAGTCTGGTTGGACCATGACATGGTGTCCTGGTGTCTGCCAGAGCGGTACTTGCGGATATGGCACATGCGCATGCACAGCAGGTCGGTGTGGAGCGATGTGCTCAGGCCCGGCTGCTGGACTTTCGTGTACAATCGGCAATACCTGCTATTATGGCACTTGCGGAATTAATTCGTGCACTATCCCAAGTGGAGGATCCTGTACTGTCACAGGTTGTGTTGGTACTCCTACTTATGACTTCACTTTCTATCAGAACGGCCTACCTTCGAATACAAACTGGGGTGTTACATTGGATGGAGGATGGACATTATACAGCTCTGGTTTTGGTTATGCTTATGTAAGATTCAGTGGTTTGACAGGCACTCATAGTTACAGTTACACCAGCGTCTCAGGATGCAATTGTATAAGCGGCTGTTCAGGCACTTTCACAAGTTCAGGTAGTAGAACTGCAACATATACATGTGGTGGAGGGCCGACATGTTCTTGTGGTGATGGGACATGTGATTACAGTAACTGTGGGGAGACCCAGAGTAACTGTTGCCAGGACTGCGGCTGTCCGTCAAATTACATATGCAGCGGAGGGACGTGTGTACCAGTGAGCTGTGGGCTTCAATATTTTGACCTTGGATGTGGGGCATACTGCAACTGGGCAGGGACCTGTGCATCGAATGAAAGATGTTGGCTTATTGATGACCCTTGTGACAGTTCCCCTGGAGGTTATGAGTGTATATATGACAGCTCTTGTGGTTCTACATGCACCGCACAGTGCGGCACATGCACACAGTCCTCATCAACAAGCTGCACAGGCACGCAGACATGTACCAGAGCAGACTGCTCGACATACACCCAAAGCTGTAATGTGGCATCGGGAACTTCTTGCGGAGCCACGACATGTACTGCAGATGTCTGTTCGGGAACCACGTGGTATGACTATCCATCTACGTGTTCAAGATTTTGTAATAGTGCTGGCTCTTGCCAGTCCTGCTCTTGTACTCCTGCCACGTACAGCTGCGATGCCAGATGCTATTCTTGTGGGGATAAAACATGTAATTCTGCTTGCGGGGAGACATCGAGCACATGCTGTCAGGACTGTGGTGGCTGTGTTAGCCCCAGTATCACTGTTTCGGCCACGCCCTCGTCTGTACCAGCTGACGGCACGACTACTTCAACGATAAGCGCCACACTGTCAAACAGTGCTTCTGGTGTATGGGTAGGAATCACAACAACCAGAGGTACTCTTTCCTCATCTGGCTGCACAAGCTCTGGAGGTTCGTGTACCGTGACAATAAGGTCATCCAGTGCGGGAACAGCCACTGTAACAGGCTCTGCGTCAGGCTATACCTCAGGCAGCAGGGTTGTTACTTTCACTACTGTCTCTACTCCCACTATATCTGCTTCAGCTAGTCCTTCATCTGTACCAGCTGACGGTTCATCAGCATCGACCATAAGAGCTATTCTGTCAAACGGTGCGTCTGGAGTATGGGTAGGCATTACAACGACTAGAGGTACTTTGTCATCAACCGGTTGTTCTACATCTAGTGGGACATGTACCGTGACACTAAAGTCGTCCAGCACTGGAACAGCTACTGTCACAATTTCTGCATCAGGTTATACTTCAAGTAGTACTGTTGTTACTTTTACTACATCATGTACTCCAAACTGCGCTGGCAAGAACTGTGGCTCTGATGGATGCGGTGGAACTTGTGGTACATGCAGCTCTGATTCTTATTGTGATAATGGAGTATGTCGTTTGTCATGTGTCCCGGCCACGTGCGGTTCCCTGGGCAAGAACTGTGGCTCATGGTCGGACGGCTGCGGAGGGACTTTATGGTGTGGAACGTGTGGTTCAGGTAATTTATGTCAAAACGGTGTCTGCACCTATTGCAATGCCTGCGAGTCGTGCGCGACTTGTGGGGGAGGCTCTGACTGCAGCAGCAATGAGGGAAGCTGCGTATTCGAGTCAGGCACCTGCGACGAGAGCGGAAGGTACACCTTCACCAGCTGGAGCTGCTACGACAGGAACGGCGACGGGTGCAAGGACTGCGTCTCTGACAGTGCCGAAGACTATTGCTCGAGGGTGACCGACAACCTGTACTGCAGCTTGTGCGAAAGGTGCAACACCAACGGCGCATGCGCGGTGCTGATGCCTGACGACCCGAACTGCGGGACGATAGACTGCAGCGGCTGGTATACGCAAACCGGGACTGAAGGTGTTACAAGCACGGAATACTGTTATAATAAAG